>NZ_JBIWAQ010000010.1:11371-294694 GCF_044760155.1 Kitasatospora sp. NPDC098652 | reverse complement strand
CCGACCCAGGCGAGAGGGACGCGCTGCGGGAGGGGGCGGTGGAGGGGGTGGGTGCGGAGAGGGGCGTGACGGGTGATTTTCAGACCGCCAACGGCGCCCAGCACTCATCGATGAGGGTCGGCGGTCCGAAAATCACCCAGCCCCCGGAGCGCCCACCCCCGGACCCGCCCCCGGACCCACCCACCCTCCCGAAAGCCCACCCCCACACCCCAGCCCCGCGCAGCGGCCCCCTCACCCCTAGCCCCCCGCCCCCCGCAAAGCCCTCTCCAGATCCCGCAAAGCCACCCCCACCAACCGAGTCCCCGCCCGCACCACATCCCCCTGCACCCCCGCCGCACCCCCCTCCCCCAACCCCTCCTCCAACCGCACCTGCGCCTCCCGCACCCCCGAGAACTCCACCGCCCGCCCCGTCAACAACGCCCCCGCCGCCAACGCCGTCGCCAACCGCAACTCCTCCGCGTACTCCGCCGTCCCCGGCACGGGCTCCGCATCGGCCCCCGGCAAATGCGCCTCCAACAACACCGCCGCCCGCCCCAAGTGCCCCACCGCCGCCCGCGCCCGCTCGATCTGACGCCGACTCACCCCATCAAGCCCCGACTCATGCCGCCCCGGCTCCGCATCGGCCCGCTGCATCGCCTGCAACAGCTCCGACCGCGCCTCCCGCGAGTCCAGCAGCGCCGCCCGCACCGCCCGCCCCCGCGGCGCCGCCGGATCCTCGTAGCAGGCGACCACCTCCGCCGCGTACCGCCCGGCCGCCGCCAGCCATTCGGCGAGCCGCTCCCCGAGCCGCGCGGTCTGCCAGGTCGGGAACAGCGCGTACGTCAGCAGCGCCAGCGACCCCCCGAGCAGCGTCAGCCCCACCCGCTCGAAGGCCGTGACCAGCGGATCCCCGGCCTGCAGCCCGAGCAGGAACACCACGTACGAGGAGATCCCGACGGTGGTCAGCGCGTACCCCGTCCGGAACGCCAGATAGGCCCCACCGATGCACAGCACCGCCAGCGAAGCCAGCACCCACTCCCCGGGGTGGGCCAACTGCACCACCAGCGTCGAGACCGCGACCCCGACCACGGTCCCGGCCAGCCGGGCGACCCCCCGGCTGTAGGTCTGGGCGAAGTCGGGCCGCATCACCATGGCCGCGGTCATCGGCGCCCAGTACCCGTGGTGGAACCCGGCCAGCCGGGCCAGCAGGTAGGCGGCGGTGACCACCCCGGCGAGCCGGACGGCGTGCTGGAAGATCGCCGATCGCGGCCGCAGCTGCCGCCGTACGGCCCGCAGCGCGACCGGCAGCATCCGCGAGATCGACGGCTTGTGCAGCGCCCCGCCCGCGCCGACCACGGGCGTGGTGATGGTGTCCTCGTCGTTGCGGTCCAGGGTGTCCGCCGCCTTCCGCAGCAGCCCGCCGAGCCGCCGGGCGGACCGCCGGGCCGCTCCTCGCAGCTGCACCCCCTGGTCCGGCCGCACCAGGGTCAGCGCGGGCGCCGACCGGGGGAGCCGGACGGGGTCGCCGGTGCGGACGGCCCGGGCGAGGGCGTCCATCACCTCGGCGGCGGCCGCCAGCACCTCCCGGGCCCGGTCGCGTTCCGGCCCCTCCTCGGGGGCGCCGACCTTGGGGTCGGCGAGCGCGGCGAGGGTGGGGCGGATGCGTTCGGCGATGCCGCGCAGGCCGCGCAGTTCGGGCGGCCGGTGGCGGTCCTGCCAGGGGGTGACGGCAGAGGCGCGCCGGGCGGTCATGAACGGTTCCGGGTCCACGTGCGCGGTCGGGTCCTGACGCAACCGGCGTGCGTAGTCGGCGAGTTCGGCGTAGGTGTCGGCGAGCGCGGCCCGTTGGGCGCTCCAACTGCCGATCGGCCACAGGGTGATGACGACGGCCTGGACGACGCCGCCGAGCGCGGCGACCAGCCCGTGGCCGAGTGCGGCGGCCGCGCTGACCGGGAGTTGGACCACGATCAGCATCACCGAGAGGGTGTTCGCGGTGACCACTCCGGCGGTGGGGCCGATCGCCCAGGCGAGTCCCGCGCCGAAGGCCCACACCGCGAGCAGCACCGGAAACAGGCCGTACACCCCGGCGGCGAGGTAGCCGAGGAAGGTGCTGATCCCGAGCCCGACCCCGGCCGCGACGGCCAGGCTGGCGCGGGGCCGGAAGCTGCGCTGGAAGGTGGCCGAGCCGGCGATGAACGCGCCCATCGCGGCCGAGGTGGCGAGCCCGACCCCGCCGAGGGCGAGCGTGGGGAAGAGCACCAGCGCCACGGCGACCGCCCCGCGCAGCGCGCGCTTGGGGTCGGTGAGCGCCCGGTCGAGGGTGAGTCCGGTCCGCGCGGTGTCACGAAGGGCGGCGAACCAGGACATACCGCCATCCTAGACACGCCCTACCCCGCCATCAGCCTCCGCCACCGCTGCCCTACCCCGCCATCAGCCTCCGCCACCGCTGCCCTACGCCACCGTGGCCCTGCGCCACCGCCGCCCGAGCCGCCCCAGCCGCGCCGCCACCCACAGCAGGGCACCCGTCGGCAGGAACACCGCGTCCGCCGCGACCATCGCGAGCGAGAACACCGGCAGCCCGAGCACCACCGCGATCCCCAGGTGCTCCACCATCAGCACCGCCAGCAGCACGTTCTTGACCCGCCGGTTGAGCAGCGTGAACGGGAACGCGACCTGGAGGATCACCGTGCCGTACGAGATCAGGAAGACCGGCAGCAGCGCCGAGCCGACCAGCGCGGACAGCCCCGGCCAGGGCGCGAAGTAGTCCAGGTGCAGCGGGTAGTACAGCGCCGTGCCGTCCTGCCAGCGCGAGCCCTGCACCTTGTACCAGCCGGCCGTGGCGTAGACCAGCGCCACCTCGGTGGCGATCACCAGCATCGCGCAGTTGTGCACCATGTTCGCCAGCGCGTCGAGCACGGCCCGCGGCTCGCCCGCCGGCCGCAGCCGGCCGAGCGTCCACCAGATCCCGGCGACCGCCCAGAGCCCCCAGAACAGCGGCGCCCAGCCGAGGTACGGAAAGGCCGGCCCGGTCCAGGTGAGGCTGTCCCCGGAGAAGTCGCCGGCCTGACAGACCGCCAGCGCCGCGCCGAGCAGGGCCCAGAGCACCACCCCGCCCCGCCCGGGCCGGGCCCGGCGCGCGTCCAGCGACCAGACCTCGGCGCACCGGGTGAAGACCAGGTAGACGGCCATCAGGTGGACGACGTTGTCGCCGCCGTCGCCGAGGAGGACGTCGCGGTTCTGCAGCGACAGCACGGTGACCAGGAACAGCACGGTGCTCGCCCTGGTCCGCCAGCCCAGCAGCACCGCCAGGGCGGCCAGCAGGGCCAGGTGGTAGACCAGCTCGAACCAGAGCCGCCCGCCGAACCAGGGCAGCACGGTGAACGCCCCGTCGTCGGCCAGTAGCCGCTGGGCCAGCTCCATCGACCAGGGCGAGCGGTCGCCGTACAGCACCCGCCGGTTGGGCCACTCGCGCAGCAGGTAGGCGAGCCAGACCAGCCCGAAGCCGATCCGCACCACCGCGGCCTGGTGCCGTCCGAGCGTCCGCCCGCTGAAAGCCTCCATCGCCCGCCCGAGGGCCGCGACCGGCCCGCGTGCCACCGCGACCGGCCCGGGGCCCGCCGGGGCGCCGGGCGGTCCACCCTGCCGCGGCACGCCGTCCAGCAGCGGCTCCACCGGCCCGGCCTCCCCGGCCGGCGCCACGGGCTCCACCGCTCCCTCGTTCACCCCAGCCCCCGGTAGTCCTCGTCCCCGACCGGCCACCACGGCAGCTCCCGCACCCTGGGCGCGGGCGGCGCGGACTCACCGCTCCAGGACGGCGGCGGCACGGTGGCCGTGGTCGCCCGGAACTGGATCTCCAGCACCCGCTCGCCGTCCACCTCCCGGCCGATCCGCTGCAACGCGATCCGCTTGAGGTACTGCTCGGCGAGCCTGCCGCGCGAGCCGGTCGGCTTCCCGTCCTGGGCGTCGTGCGAGCCGTCGTAGAAGTCCCAGGCGCGGCGCAGCAGGTTCTGGTCGACGTGGCTGGGCGCCGGGTTGCCCCGGATCGCCGCGATGTCCTGCGCGGTCAGCCCGGTCCAGTCCCGGGTGCGGGTGGCGCCGCCGTCCGCGACGGTGCGCACCCGGGCGTCCACGCTGACGTTCTGCTGCAGCGGGTTGGGGGCGAACAGCTTCCAGTTCTGCTCGAACTCCGGGTAGACGATCCCGTCGACCTCGTCCCGGTACTGCCGGGACAGCGTGTTGGCGGGGGCGACGTGCAGGAACACCGCAGCGAGGAACAGCCCGGTGCCGCTGACCAGCACCGCGGCGGCCAGGCCGAGGACGAGCTGCGCGGGCGTCGACCAGACCCTCCCCGGGGCGGCCCGGTCCGTGGTCCCCGTCATGGCCTCCCCGCCCGGTCGGCGCGCCGCCGGCCGGTACCGGCGCGTCGCGCGCCCATCCTGCCCTACCCGTCACCGGGCGGGCACCGGAGGTTCCGGAGGTCCTGGAGGTCGCAGAGGTCCTCCAGGTCCTACAGGTCCTACAGGACGAAGGCGGCCTGTCCGGTGCTGCTGACCATCGGACGGCCGGCCCCCTCCCAGGCGTACATCCCGCCGTCCACGTTCACGGCGTCCCGGCCCTGCTGCACCAGGTACTGGACGACCTGCGCGGAGCGGCCGCCGACCCGGCAGAGCACGTACAGCCTGTCCTCCGGCAGCTCGTCGATCCGGGCGATCACCTCGCCGATCGGGATGTGCAGCGCGCCGTCCACGTGGCCGGCGTCGAACTCGTCCTGCTCGCGCACGTCCAGCAGGGCGGCGTCGGCCGGCACGGAGGCGGCGTCGGTGGAGGGGATCTGCGCGAACATCGTGGGGCTCTCCTGAGCTCGGTACGGGTCGGTGGAGTCGGTGGGGCGGGTGCCATTGTCGCCCACCGCCGTCGGCCGGCGGGCCGGATCCGGGGTGCCGAGCAGCCGCTCCAGCTCGGCCTGCTGCGCGGCGGCCTTGGCGAGCAGCTCCTCGGCGAGCTGTTCCAGCAGCCGGTCCGGGTCCTGCGGGGCGAGGGCCAGCAGCTGGCCCATCGGGGTCTGCTCCAGCCGGACCTGCTCGGTGGCGGTCTCGGTGATCTTGGCGGTCAGCCAGTCCAGCCGGCGGCGCAGCCAGCCCAGCCGGTCGGGGGAGTCGACGGCGGGCGCGGCCTCCGGCGCGGTGGACCACTCGGCGGCGAGGCCCTCCAGCGCGACGGTGTCCCCGTAGGCGTAGGCCTCGTTGACCCGGACCAGGAAGTCCGCCCGGCGCTGCTGCTCGCCGGGGTCGGTGGTGAGGTCCGGGTGGGCGCGGCGGACCAGCTCGCGGTAGATCCGCTGGGCCTCCTTCCCGGGCCGCACCCGGGCCGGCGCGGCGGGCGGCGGCGGGACGGCCTCGTCCGCGCCCTCGCCCGTCCTCTCCCGCTCCGAGCGCACCGAGTCGAACAGCGCGTCCAGGTCGGGCAGGTCCTCGACCTGCTGCCGCGCCTCGGCGGCCCGGCGCAGGTCGTCGGGGTGGCCGGTGCGGGCCGCGACGGCCTCGGCGACCAGCGCGTCGAGCTCGTCCAGCCGGGCGTAGAGCGGGCCGAGCAGCTGGTGGTGGATCAGCGCGAAGTTGTCGATCTCGACCCGCAGCGTCTGGACGTCCACGTCCATGCTGAGCCAGGCCAGCTCGGCGGCGGCGACCCGCTCCTCCAGCTCCTGCTGCTCCGGGTCCGTCCAGCGGGCAGGGCTCTGCGCGGTCACGATCTCACCTCTGTCTCGTCCGTCCGGCCGGCTTCCTTCGGAGCCACCGCGCGGGCGGCCCGGCCTGCCACCCTACCGTCGCGGTCCGCGCCGCCGTCCGGGTGAAGCGGGCGTACGAACCGGCGCGCGGCGCGTGACACGCAACCGATCCTGATGAATCTCCCCGTTTCGGTGTCGGGCCCGGCCCGGTCCGTGCTTCGCTGGTATCCGCACAGCGTGCCTTCCTCCGGAGAAACGGCCGCCCCGGGCGCGGCGGCCAGGCGGGAGCAGACCGAATCCATGGTGGCCGAGTCCAACTCCACACCGCTTCCGGCGGGCGCCGAGACCGCGCCGGGCGACCACCCTCCGGGCGTGGCCGCCCTGGTCCGGCTCGCCCTCGTCGTGGTCGACCGGGCCGGCCGGATCGCCCAGTGGAGCCGGGCCGCCGAGGAACTGTTCGGGCACCGCGCCGAGGCCGCCACCGACCGCCCGGCCTCGGGCCTGCTGCCGGCCCTGGAGTCCCGGGTGCTCGGCCGCTGCGCGGTGCGCCGCCGCTGCGACGCCCTCGACACCCTGGCCGAGCTGACCGCGGCCGGCCGCCCCTGGGCCGGGCGGCTCACCGTGACCGACCGGGAGGAGCACCAGCGCGACGTGCTCTGGTGGGCCTACCCGCTGCCCGGCCCGGCCGGCGGACTGCTCGCGCTCGCCACCGACGCCCGCCCGCTGCGCACCACCGGGCCGCGGCTCGCCCTCGGCGAGCGCCTGCTGCCCTTCACCGCGACGCCCGGCGCCCGGGGCGGCTTCCACGGGCTGACCGCCGCCCTCACCCCGCCCGCCGCCGAGCTGCCCGAGCCGCTGGCTCGGCTGCTGCCCGTCGCCCTCCGGGCCCCGCTGCGCGAGGCCGCCGCCCTGGGCGGGCTGCCCGCGCTGCGGCTGGACGCGACCACCGTACTGCCGGTGCTGCCCTCCGATCCGCAGACCGGCACCGCCCACGTGGCCGCCGGCCTGGGCCGCCGCTACCCGACGCCCCAGCAGCGCGCGGCCCGGCTCGGTGCGCCGCCGCAGGGCGACCAGTCCGCGTCCGGCCGCCGTCCCCAGGGCCCGCTGCCCGCCCAGCGCGAACCGGTCCAGCGCGAACCGGTCCACCGCGAACCGGCGCCCCACGGCCCGGCCCGGCGCGACCCCGCCCCTTACGCCCCCGGCGAGCGGCCCACCGCGGCCGTCGGTGCCCCGCCCGCCCCGCTCCCGGCCCCCGGCCGGGAGGCAGCACCCCCACGCACCGGAGGAGGAGCCACCATCGAGCCGCAGGCCGCCGTCGAGTCGTCCGCCCACGGCCTCCCGCCGCGCCGCCCCGACCAGGCCCCGCCCGGCGCCGTCCCCGCCCCCGCCGGCGGCGAGGGACCATCGAGCGGCCGGCTGGGCCCGTTCCTCACCAACGGCCAGGCCGGCGAACAGCTGGCCCTGCTGAACGAGGTCGGCGGCAAGGTCGGCACCACCCTGGACCTCGGCTTCACCGCCCACGAGCTGTGCCAGGTGCTGGTCCCCCGGGTCGCCGACTTCGCCTGCGTGGACCTCGTGGACGGCCTGATCTCGGACTCCGAGCTGCCGGTCTCCCGCCCCGACGACGACACCATGCTGCGCCGGGTGGCCCTGGTCTTCAACCAGACCGGCGGCGCCTGGGACCACGTGCTCTCCGAGGGCTCGCTGGTCAGCATGCCGCGCCGGACCCCGCCCGGGATGGCCCTGCAACTGAACCAGCCGGTGCTGGTCCCGGTGGTCAGCGCGGACGTCGCGGTGGACTACGCGATCGCGCTCGGCGGCGCCCGGCTGGCCCCGGTGGTCTCCGGCCGCTCGATGCTGGTGGTCCCGCTGTCCGCCCGGGGCACCGTGCTGGGCATCCTCAAGCTGCTCCGGCTGCCGGACCGCGCCCCCTTCGACGAGAGCGACGCCGCCACCCTCAAGGAGCTGGCGGTACGGGCCGCGCTGTCGCTGGACAACGCCCGGCTGCACCGCGCCGAGGCGAGGGTCGCCACCACCCTCCAGCGCTCGATGATCCCGACCCGCCCACCGCAGATCCCCGGTGTGCAGATCGCCCACCGCTACCTGCCCGGCGATCCGAAGGCCGAGGTCGGCGGCGACTGGTTCGACGCGATCCAGCTGCCCGGCAGCCGGGTCGCCCTGGTGGTCGGCGACGTGATGGGCCACGGCATCCACTCGGCCGCCGCGATGGGCCGCTTCCGCACCGCGATGCAGACCCTCGCCGCCCTGGACCTGCCGCCCGGTCAGCTGCTCCGGCACCTGGACAACCTGGCCCAGAAGCTCGGCGACGACCACCTCGCCACCTGCCTGTACGCGGTCTACGACCCGATCAACCGGACCTGCGAGCTGGCCAGCGCCGGCCACGTCCCACCCGTCCTGGTGCACCCGGACGGCAGCGGGGAACTGCTGGAGATCCCGGCCGGCGCGCCGATCGGCGTCGGCGGGGTGCCGTTCGTCGCCAAGACCATCGACGTCTCGGACGGCTCGATGCTGGTGCTGTGCACCGACGGACTGGTCGAGGTCCGGGGCGGGGACATAGGGGCGGGCCTGGCCGCGCTGTGCGGCAACCTGATCGACCCGCAGCAGAGCCCCGAGCAGGCCTGCGACGAGGTGCTGCGCCGGCTGCACTCGGACGACCGCAAGGACGACGTCGCCCTGCTGGTGGCCCGTTTCGACGGGGTCGCCCCGTCCGAGGTGGCCACCTGGGACCTCACCGTGGACCAGCGCGAGGTCCGCCGGGCCCGTTCGCTGGTCCGCGAGCAGCTGGCCGCCTGGCACCTGGAGGCGCTCAGCGACACCACCGAGCTACTGGTCAGCGAACTGGTCACGAACGCCGTACGGGTCGCCCGGGACCGGGTGCAGCTCCAGCTGATCCGGGTGGACAAGCTGCTGGTCGAGGTCAGCGACGACAACCACAACCTGCCCTCGCTGGAACCGGCCGAGCAGCTCGGCGAGACCGGCCGCGGCCTCACCCTGGTCACCAAACTCGCCGAACACTGGGGCACCGCCCGCAAGGCGGTGGGCAAGGTCGTCTGGTTCGAGCTGCCCCTCCCGCACGCATGACGGCCGCGTACGGGCAACGCCCCGTACGCGGCCGACAGGAAAGGTGAAGCGTCCCTCAGGGGATGAGCGCCCCCGCCGAACGGCGCCGGGCCTCCACCGCGACCTCCCGGGAGGCCGAGGTGGCCACCGAGGTGGCGGCGCCGACCCCGGCCAGCACCCGCGGCCAGAAGTCCCCGAAGACCTCGACCGAGACGGCGATCAGCAGCGCGGTGATCACCGCGACGACGTGCTCCAGGCCCGCCAGGTTCGGCAGCACGACCGCCTCGCCGACCATCAGCACCACCACCGTGGCGGCGGTGAACCAGGCCCGGGTGCGGAACGCGATGCAGATCGCCAGCGCCACCACCGCGGCCGAGGGCCCGGTGTCCCGCACGTAGGCGACCCACTTCGGGAAGCCGAACAGGTGGCTCGGCCCCATCGCGACGCCGACCCGGGCGAACAGCGTGCCCGTCAGGGTGCACGCGTAGGCGACCACCAGCGTCATCCGCCGGCCGAGCACGACCTCGGCGATCGCGAAGACCACGAAGACCTGGGCCAGTGCTCCCCACACCGGCAGGTCGAGGGCCGGCACGTACAGCGACAGCGGCGTCCGCAGCAGCGAGACCTCCAGCGGCAGCGAGGCCCGCACCACCCCGATGTGGTTGACGAACCGCTCGCCGCCCGGCAGGTGCTGGACGATGCTGAACAGCAGGATCAGAAACGTCGCCGCCGTGGCCAGCGGGAAGGCGGCGAACTTCTTGCGCACCACCGCGCCGCGGACCGTCAGGTACAACGCTCCCCACTCGGCGACAGCGGCCTTTCTGGCTAGCGCCAGCGGCCCCTTTCGCACGCCCCCCGCGTGGGTTCTGTGAATCACAACCGTTTCTCCCGAATCCCCGGACTTGTCAGCTACTCCCACATTAGAAGCCTGTTAACAAATCCACATCGGCATGGATGGGGATCGACGTCATCCTCAGGAGGGAGACGGATCCCCCCTCCGGACCCCCCGTACGACCGATGGCGTTCTCCGCCCCCGGCCCCCCTCCGCCCCCCGACGGAGGGCTACCCCTTCCCGTCCCGGGCCGTCACCGGCAGCCGGGGCGCCACCACGGTGGGCCCGGCGTGCCGGCGCCGGAACAGGGCGGGCAGGCTCGGCGCGACGATGAAGCCCTCGGCGCGCGCGCTCGCGATACCGATCCGCGGAATCTCGCTGCTCTTCTCGAACAGCAGGTAGCGCGGCTCCCAGATCGGCCGGTACTTGGCATTCGCGCGGTACAGCGACTCGATCTGCCACCAGCGCGAGAAGAAGCCGAGGACGGAGCGCCACAGCCGCAGCACCGGACCGGCACCGAGCCGGGACCCGCGCTCGAAGACCGAGCGGAACATCGCGAAGTTCAGCGAGACCCGCTTGAGCCCGACCTCCTCGGCGCGCTGCAGCAGCTCGATGACCATGAACTCCATCAGGCCGTTCTCGGTGTCCCGGGCCCGGCGCATCAGGTCCAGCGAGAGCCCGTCCGGGCCCCACGGGACGAAGCTCAGCAACGCCTTGAGCTCGCCGTCCCCGTCACTGCACTCGAGCATCACGCAGCGGCCGTCGCCGGGGTCGCCGAGCCGGCCCAGCGCCATCGAGAAGCCGCGCTCGGTCGCCCCGTCGCGCCACTCGTCGGCCTTGGACACCAGCCGCGCCATCTCCTGCTCGGAGATGTCCTCGTGCCGGCGGATCCGCACGGTGTACCCGGCCCGCTTGACCCGGTTGTACGCCTGCCGGACCACCCGCATCGCCCGGCCGTCCAGCGAGAACTCGTCCAGCTCGACGATCGCCTCGTCGCCCAGCTCCAGCGCGTCCAGCCCGTGCCGGGCGTAGATCACCCCGGCCTCCTCGGAGGCGCCCATCACGGCGGGCGCCCAGGCGTGCTCGCGGGCCTCGGACAGCCAGGCCTCGATCGCACCCGGCCAGGCCTCCGGGTCGCCGATCGGGTCGCCCGAGGCCAGCGAGACCCCGCCGATCACCCGGTAGGTCACCGCCGCCTTGCCGCTGGGGGAGAAGATCACCGCCTTGTCCCGGCGCAGCGCGAAGTAGCCGAGCGAGTCCCGCTCGCCCTGCTTGTCCAGCAGGCCGCGCAGCTTCGCCTCGTCCTCGGGGTTGAGCAGCTCCTTGCCGCGCGGGCTGCGGAAGGCCACGTACAGCACCAGCAGGAACAGCGCCGCGCCCATCGCGTTGATCGCCGCGTTCACCCAGGTCGGGGCCATGATCACGGAGCGCAGGTGCTCGGACGGGTTGATGGTGATCATCCGACCGACCGAGTAGCGGAAGAGGTCCCACCAGCCGGCCCCGTTCAGCTGGTTGGTGATCCAGACCAGCAGCGCGCCGACGGCACCGCCGAAGAACAGCCCGCCGACGAAGGTGGCCGCCGCGGTCTTCGGGTTGGAGCGGTCGCCCTTGGAGGTGAACTCCTTGCGCCCGATCAGCAGCGCCAGCACGAACAGGCAGGTCAGCACCGTGGAGACGTAGTTGAGCGGGTGCTTGTTGAAGCGCTCGCCGGGCAGCACCATGGCCGCCAGGTACAGCAGCGCGAAGACGCTGCTGAGCGCCGCATTGAAGATCCACGCGGCCCGCTTGCGCCGCCGCATCGCGACCGCCAGGAAGACCGACAGCACCGCGGCCGCCAGGCCGGAGGTCATCAGGTACGGGGTGAAGTACTCGCCCTCGTTGTGCTCGCTGACCTGGTTCCCCCAGGGCACCAGCAGCACGGTCGCCAGGTTCAGCAGCGCCAGCAGCCTGAGGTACCAGACCGAGGCTGCCGCGGCCCGCGGGCGCCAGCGGTCGAGCGGTCCGTCGGGCCGGGGCCCGGCAGAGGTGGCGGACGGCTCCGACTTCACAGTGGACGACACAGCTCAATTCCAAACGATCAGATGGTGGGGCGCATCCGCACGCGGCCCGGCGCCGGGCGCCGGCACAGGCCCGACGGGCTGACCGGCCACCCCTGCCCACCGGCCGCCCGCGTCGAGCGGCCGACCGGAGAAAGGGCAGCCAACTCCATGGTTCCGCACCATTCCTGAAAATTGCGTGAACCGGGTAGCGGATTCACACCCCCGCCGAACGGCGGGGGTTCTTACCCCCATGGGTTCGGCGCCCCGCCCCGGCTACCCCTACTCTCAAAAGCGACCCCCGCGGACCGACCGAACCCGGCCGCCCGAACCGAGGAGGCCCCCATCACCACCACCCGCGTGCTGATCGTCGACGACGAGATCCTGGTCCGCTCCGGCCTCGGCCTGATCGTCGGTTCCGCCCCCGACCTGGAGGTGGTCGGCGACTGCTCCGGCGGACAGGCCGAGGAGCACGTCCAGCGCCTGCGCCCGCACGTGGTGCTGCTCGACATCCGGATGCCCGACCTCGACGGCATCTCCGTACTGCGCCGGCTGCGCGCCCTGCCCGACCCGCCGGCCGTCGCGATGCTCACCACCTTCGACACCGACGAGTACATCGGCACCGCGCTGCGGGCCGGCGCGACCGGCTTCCTGCTCAAGGACACCGCCCCCGAGCAGCTGGTGCACGCCGTCCGGGTGCTCGCCGCGGGCGGCAACATCCTCTCCCCGACCGTCACCCGCACCGTGATCGGCGGCTACGTGGACGGCGGCGGCCCGGACGCCGGGGCCACCGCGCTGGCCCGCACCCTGACCGGCCGCGAGCTGGACGTGCTCGCCCTGCTCGGCGAGGGCCTGTCCAACGCCGAGATCGCCGACCGGCTCTTCCTCGGCACCGGCACGGTCAAGGACCACATCAGCGCGATCCTCGGCAAGCTCGGCGCCGCCAACCGGGTACAGGCCGCCGTGCTCGCCCACCGGGCCGGCCTGGTGCGGCCCAAGCCCGGCGACGGGGCATGACGGCCGCCGACCAGCTGCCGCCCCGACGGCTGCCGGCCTGGTGCACCGCCCCCTGGCTGATGGTGCTGCTGCCCGTCCTCTACTCCCTGATGGACGCCGCCCTGGTGTCCCGGGACTCCACCTGGTGGCAGGTGACGCTCTCCGTACTGGCCGCCGTGGCGCTGTTCTGGCGGCGCCGCTTCCCGGTCACGGTGCTGCTGCTCACCATGCCGGGCACCTGGGTGGAGGCGATCTGGCTGGCCCCGATCACGGCCGTCTACACGGTCGCCACCGAACGCCCCAGGGCCAAGGTGCTGTTTCCCTGCGCGGCCCTGTTCACCCTGGTCGACTTCTTCCACTGGCCGCTGCCGAACCCGGTGATCGAGCTCAGCCGGAACACCGCCCTGGACGCCATCCAGGCCGTGATGCTCTCGGCCGGCCCGGCCGCCACCGGACTGCTCTCCCGCACCCGGCGGGAGCTGGCCGCCCGTCTGGACGAACTGACCCGCGGCCAGGAGCGGGAGAGCCGGCTGCTCGCCGAGCGGGTGCTGATCAGCGAGCGCGGCCGGCTGGCCCGGGAGATGCACGACGTGGTCTCGCACCAGGTCAGCCTGATCAGCATCCAGGCCGGCGCGCTCCAGGTGAGCACCACCGACCCGGCCGCCGCGACGACCGCCCGCACCATCCGCGAACTGTCCGTCCGGACCCTGGACGAGCTGCGCCAGATGGTCGGGGTGCTGCGCAGCACCGGCGGCCCCCGCCCGGACGCCCCGCTCGCCCCGCAGCCCCGGCTGGCCGACCTGCCCCGGCTGATCGCGGAGAGCGGCCTGACCGCCGACTCCGAGCTGAACCCCGGCGACCGCCCGTGGCCGGAGGCGGTCGAACGCGCCGCCTACCGCACCGTCCAGGAGGCGCTCACCAACATCACCAAGTACGCCCCGGAGGCGGTGGTGCACGTGCGGGTGCGGGCGAAGGGCCGCCGGCTGCGGGTCGAGGTCCGCAACGAGGCGCCGCCGGTCCGCCCGGCCGAGACCCTGCCGGGCGGCGGCCACGGCCTGGTCGGGCTGCGCGAGCGGGCCCAGCTGCTGGGCGGCACCCTCACCGCCGGTCCGACCCAGGACGGCGGCTTCGAGGTCCGCGCCGACCTCCCGGCCGGCCAGTCCTGACGGCCCGCCGGCCCGGCCCTCCGGGGCCGCACGGGGCCGGGCCGGGGCGGGACCTCCGGGGCAACAAAAAAGCCCCGCAGATCCGAAGATCTGCGGGGCTTCGCTGTGCGCGAGGGGGGAGTTGAACCCCCACGCCCTTTCGGGCACTGGAACCTGAATCCAGCGCGTCTGCCTATTCCGCCACCCGCGCATGGGTGTTGTCTTCACTGCCGTCCGTTCCGCGGAGCCGCTCGGTACCATGTGGTCTTCGCGTTTCCCCGGTCCGGCTCCCTTCCGGGCGGCCCTTCCGACGTGGAAAACAGTAGCACGACCTGGGGGGCTGCTCCGAATCCGTTTCCCGGGGAGACCGACCACGTCCGAACGGCCGCGCGACGAACGGGCGGGCGAAGCGCGGTGCACCGCTCCGACGGGCAGACCTGGCGTGCCGTACCCGGAATGCGTCACCCTGTGTGTCCGAGCCCACCCCCCGGCACCACGCGGTCCGGGAACCGTACGGAAGGGCCCGGCGTGGATACGATCAGTACGGAAGTACCGCAAGTAGGCACGACCGACTCCCCCGAGGACACCTCCCCGGCGGGCCCCGGTCGGCAGGCAGGCGAACGAACCCTGGAAGGGGGTGCCCCATGGGGATGATGAAGAAGTTCGAGCAGCGGCTGGAGGGTCTCGTCAACGGCACCTTCGCCAAGGTGTTCAAGTCCGAGGTCCAGCCCGTGGAGATCGCCGGCGCTCTGCAGCGCGAGTGCGACAACAACGCGAGCATCTGGAACCGCGACCGCACCGTCGTGCCGAACGACTTCATCGTCGAGCTCAGCCCGCACGACCACGAGCGGCTCAGCCCCTACTCGGGGCAGCTCGGCACCGAGCTGGCCGGCATGGTCCGCGAGTACGCCGAGGCCCAGCGGTACTCCTTCATGGGCCCGCTCCAGGTGAACCTGGAGAAGGCCGACGACCTGGACACCGGCCTCTACCGGGTGCGCAGCCGCACCCTGGCCTCCGAGGAGCCCCAGCAGTTCGCCCCGCAGCAGCCCGGCTACGACCGCCAGCCGGCCGCACCGGCCCCCGGCGCACCGTGGCAGCAGGGCGGCGCCGGGCAGTACAACGCGCCCCCGCCGCCGGCCGCGCCCCCCGCGATGCCCCCGGGCCCTCCGGCCGGCGGCAACGTCCGCGCCTTCCCCGGTGCCGGCCACGGCACCTCGGTCCGCCGCTGGATCGAGGTGAACGGCGCCCGCCACCAGATCACCGGCGCGGCCTGCGTGCTCGGCCGCTCGACCGAGGCGGACGTGCGGATCGACGACCCCGGGGTCTCCCGCAAGCACGCCGAGATCCGCCCGGGCACCCCTTCGATGGTCCTCGACCTGGGCTCCACCAACGGCATCGTGGTGGACGGGCAGCACACCCAGCGCGCTACGCTCCGCGACGGCTCCCGAATCGTCGTGGGCTCCACCACCATCGTCTACCGGCAGGTCGAAGGGTAGTGTCCGAGTTGTTCGCGCGCCTCGCTCACCGACTGGCGGGACGGCCATGTCAGAACTGACCCTCACGGTCATGCGGCTGGGCTTCCTGGCCGTGCTGTGGCTGTTCGTCATCGTCGCGATCCAGGTGATCCGCAGCGACCTGTTCGGTACCAAGGTGAACCCCCGCAGCTCCCGTCGCGGCGGCGGTGCCGCCACCGCGTCCGGCGGTGCCGCGGCGACCGCCACGGCACCCGGACGTCCCGCGGCCCCTGCCCCCGGCAACAGCGCCCCGGCGGCCCCGACCCAGGGCGGCGGCGGCCGCCGCCGCGGCGCCCCGACCCAGCTGGTGGTCGTCCAGGGCTCGCTCGCCGGGACGACGGTCGCGCTGCAGGGCCAGACCATCACGCTGGGCCGCGCGCACGACTCGACCATCGTGCTGGACGACGACTACGCGTCCTCCCGGCATGCCAGGATCTATCCGGATCAGACTGGGCAGTGGACGGTCGAGGATCTAGGCTCCACCAACGGCACCTATCTGGACCGGCAGCGCCTGACCGCGCCCACTCCGCTCCAGCCGGGGACGCCGATCCGTATCGGCAGGACCGTCATCGAACTGCGGAAGTAGTAGCGCATGAGGGACAGCATCCCGTCCAAGACCCAGAGGGGGGCACAGGTCGCATGACCCTGGTGCTGCGCTTCGCCGCCGGCTCCCACAAGGGACTGATCCGGGAGGGGAACGAGGACTCCGGCTACGCCGGGCCGCGGCTGCTGGCCGTGGCCGACGGCATGGGCGGCGCCGCGGCCGGCGAGGTCGCTTCCTCCGAGGTGCTCGGCTCGATCGTCCGGCTGGACGAGGACGTGCCGGGCGCGGACCTGCTGACCCTGCTGGGCGACGCCGTCCAGGGCGCCAACGACCGGCTCCGGCAGATGGTCGAGGAGGACCCGCAGCTGGAGGGCATGGGCTGCACCCTGACGGCCATGCTCTGGACCGGCCAGCGGATGGGCCTGGTGCACGTCGGCGACTCCCGCGCCTACCTGCTGCGCGACGGCTCGCTGGTGCAGATCACCCAGGACCACACCTGGGTGCAGCGCCTGGTCGACGAGGGCCGGATCACGCCCGAGGAGGCCGAGACCCACCCGCAGCGCTCGCTGCTGATGCGGGCCCTGGACGGCCGCGGCCAGGTCGAGCCCGACCTCTCGATCCGCGAGGTCCGGGCCGGCGACCGCTACCTGATCTGCTCGGACGGACTCTCCGGCCCGGTCAGCCACCAGACCCTCCAGGACACCCTGGGCAGCTACTACTCGCCCGAGCAGACCGTGCAGGAGCTGATCCAGCTCGCGCTGCGCGGCGGCGGTCCGGACAACATCACCTGCATCGTGGCGGACGTCATCGACGTCGGCGCCACGGACACCATGAGCGGCCAGTTCAACGACATCCCGGTGGTCGTCGGCGCGGTCGCCGAGACCCCGCCGTCCTCGGCCGCCGCCGACCGCTCGATCGCGGACACCCCGGCCGGCCGCGCCGCCGGCCTGGGCCGCGGCCCGCAGGGCGCCTTCGGCCCGGCCGAGGGCTACGACGCGGCCGGGAACGGCTTCGGCCCCGCCGAGGGCTACGAGGGCGAGGGCGGCTACGGCTACCCGGCCGAGCCCTCGGTGTACGGCACCGAGGAGTTCGACGAGGAGCAGCCCCCCAAGCGCAAGCGCCGGGGCCTGACCGTCTCGCTGGCCGTCCTGGTCACGCTCGGCCTGCTCGGCGGCGCCGGGTACTTCGGCTACCAGTGGACCCAGGACCAGTACTACATCGGCGAGGACGGCGACCACGTCGCCATCTACCAGGGCGTCAACCAGAACCTGGCCGGGCTGAGCCTGTCCTCGGTGCACGAGTCGCGCAGCGACGCGCCGTTGAGGTGGCTGCCGCAGGACCAGCGCGCCCAGGTGAGCCGGACCATCTCGGTCGGCAGCCTGTCGGACGCCCAGAAGACCATGGGCACCCTCGTGGACTGGGCCAAGCTGTGCCAGAAGGCCGCCACCGCGAACGCCGCGGCCCCGCAGGGCACCCAGGGCGCCCAGGGCACCACGGCCACCAAGACCGCGTTCGTGGCCGCCACCCCGACCACCCCGGGCGAGCGGGAGAAGCCCCGCTCCCCGGGCGCGGCCGCGCCGTCCGCCACGACGACCCCGTCCGCCCCCGGCACCGCCGCCCCGACGCCGAACGCCACCCCCCCGGCGGCCGTTCCGAGCGAGCAGGCCCAGCCGCCCCAGCAACCCGCCCTGTCCGACGACGAGCGCAGCCGGGCCGAAGCCTGCCCGAAGCAGTGACGTCCGTGATCCGACATAGGTCCGCCCGGAACGGGCCCGCCGGCCGTCAGGGAGCGGTCACCACGTGAGCAGCTACGACCTGAGCGGCGATACCGGCCGCACCGGCTCCCGACGCCGGGCGGCGGGCGGGCGTGTCGTGCCGCGACGCCGCGGCAACACCACCATCTCGCTCCAGGGCGCGCCGAACCGCCGCAACACCGAACTGGCCCTGCTGGTCTTCGCCGTGCTGCTGCCGATCCTGGCGTACGCCAACGTGGGCCTGGCGATGGACTCCCGGCTGCCGGCCGGGATGCTCGGCTACGGCCTCGGGATGGGCTCGCTGGCCCTGGTCGCGCACCTGCTGGTGCGCCGCTTCGCGCCGTACGCGGACCCGCTGATGCTGCCGATCGCCACCCTGCTGAACGGGCTGGGCGTGGTGATGATCTGGCGCCTGGACAAGGCGGGCCACCTGCTCAGCGGCAACTTCCCGGCGGCCCGCAACCAGTTGATGTGGTCGGCCCTCGGGGTCACCCTGTTCATCGGCGTGATGGTCTTCCTGAAGGACCACCGGGTGCTGCAGCGCTACACCTACATCTCGATGGTGGTGGCGCTGGTGCTGCTGGCCGCGCCGGCCTTCTTCCCGGCCCGGGCGGAGGACTTCGGCGCGAAGATCTGGATCCGGATGGGCAGCTTCTCCATCCAGCCCGGCGAGTTCGCCAAGATCGTCCTGACCGTGTTCTTCGCCGGCTACCTGATGGTCAAGCGGGACGCCCTGGCGCTGGCCAGCCGCCGCTTCATGGGCCTGTACCTGCCGCGCGGCCGCGACCTCGGCCCGATCGTCGTGATCTGGCTGCTCAGCCTGCTGATCCTGGTCTTCGAGAACGACCTCGGCACGTCCTTCCTGTTCTTCGGCCTGTTCGTGGTGATGCTCTACGTCGCCACCGAGCGGACCAGCTGGATCCTGTTCGGCCTGCTGATGTCGGTCGGCGGCGCGGTCGCGGTGGCCATGACCACCAGCCACGTCAAGGTCCGCATCGACGCCTGGCTCGACCCGATGGCCGCCTTCTCGCCGACCCCGCCCAAGGGCGCCACCGAGCAGATCGGCCAGTCGCTGATGGCGCTCGGCTCCGGCGGGGTGACCGGCTCCGGCCTCGGCCAGGGCCGCTCCTGGCTGATCAACTTCGCCGCCAAGAGCGACTTCATCCTGGGCTCCTTCGGCGAGGAGCTCGGACTGACCGGCCTGATGGCGATCTTCCTGCTGTACGCCCTGCTGGTGCAGCGCGGCCTGCGTACCGCCCTCGCCGCCCGCGACCCCTTCGGCAAGCTGTTCGCCGTCGGGCTGGCCTCGGCGATGGCGCTGCAGGTGTTCGTGGTGGCCGGCGGGGTCACCGGACTGATCCCGCTGACCGGTATGACCATGCCGTTCCTCGCGCAGGGCGGTTCGTCCGTGGTCGCCAACTGGGCGCTGGTCGCGATCCTGCTCAAGATCAGCGACAGCGCCCGCCGTCCCGGGGTCGAACCGGCCCCGGTCCCCGAGGGCCAGGGAGGACCCGCCCGATGAACAAGCCGATCCGACGGGTCTCGATCTTCTGCCTGGTGCTGATCCTGGCACTGATGGTGCGCACCAACTGGGTGCAGGGCGTCCAGGCCGACGCGCTGGCCTCCGACAAGAACAACAAGCGCCAGCTGTACGACCGCTACGCCCACCCGCGCGGCAACATCATCGTCAGCGGCCAGCCGGTCACCAACTCCGACTTCGTCAACGGCCTGCGCTACAAGTACAAGCGCTCCTGGAAGGACGGCGCGATGTACGCGCCGGTCACCGGCTACTCCTCGCAGGCCTACGGCTCCAGCGGGCTGGAGAACCTGGAGGACGGCATCCTCTCGGGCACCGACGACCGGCTGTTCTTCCGCAACACCCTGGACATGCTGACCGGCGAGCAGAAGCGCGGCGGCGACGTCGTCACGACGATCAACGCCAAGGTGCAGAAGGCCGCCTTCGACGGCCTGGGCGACAAGAAGGGCGCGGTGGTCGCGCTCGACCCGAAGACCGGTGCGATCCTGGCCCTGGTCTCCACCCCGTCCTACGACCCGAGCGCCTTCGCCGGCGGCGAGAGCGGCGACACCAAGGCCTGGCAGGACCTCAACGCGGACCCGAACAAGCCGATGCTCAACCGGGCGCTGCGCGAGACCTACCCGCCCGGCTCGACCTTCAAGCTGGTCACCGCCACCGCCGCGTTCGAGAACGGCCTCTACCAGGGCGTCAACGACGCCACCAGGACGCCGGACCCGTACACCCTGCCCGGCACCCAGACGGTGCTCAAGAACGAGAGCCCCAACGAGCGCTGCGAGAACGCCACCGTCGAGTCCGGGATGGACCAGTCCTGCAACACGGTCTTCGCCAAGATGGGCGCCGACCTCGGCAAGGACAAGATGCGGGCGCAGGCCGAGAAGTTCGGCTTCAACAGCACGGTGGACACCCCGGTCCGCTCCGAGAAGAGCATCTTCCCGGACAGCCCCAGCCTGGACGGCACCGCCCAGGACTCGATCGGCCAGCACGACACCCGCGCCACCCCGCTGCAGATGGCCATGGTCTCCGCGGCGATCGCCAACAACGGCAGCCTGATGCAGCCGTACCTGGTCGACCAGGAGCGCTCGGCCTCGCTGACCACCATCTCCAAGCACACCGAGAAGCAGTTCTCCCAGGCGATGAGCCCGGCCACCGCGCAGAAGATGCAGGACCTGATGGTCTCGGTGGTCGAGAACGGCACCGGCACCAACGCCAAGATCCCCGGCCTCCAGGTCGGCGGCAAGACCGGCACCGCCCAGCACGGCGAGGACAACGCCGGCCTGCCGTTCGCCTGGTTCACCTCCTGGGCCAAGACCTCGGACGGCCAGTCGGTCGCGGTCGCGGTGGTGGTCGAGGACGGCTCCCAGAACCGCGACGGCATCAGCGGCGGCCGCCTCGCGGCCCCGATCGCCAAGGCGGTGATGCAGGCCGCGCTCGGCAAGTAGAGCGGCGGTGAGGCGAAAGTCACGATCGGCACCCCCGTCCGGATACCGGTCTGATATCGGCCGACGGCTGACTCCGGTCCGGTGCGGTGCGACCGGTAGCGTATCCGCCAGCAGCGGGTGTGCCCGTTGCCGCCCGCGAGGCGGTGCACGGCCCGGCCGGAGAACCGGTCTCGGCCCGCGCGGCGTCACCCAGAGCGTGCGGGGACACCTACGTCACAACCTCACCGGCGGGTGAGGGAGAGGGTCGGAACTATGGAAGAGCCTCGTCGCCTCGGCGGCAGGTACGAGCTCGGCGGCGTCCTCGGACGCGGCGGCATGGCCGAGGTGTACCTCGGCCATGACACCCGGCTCGGCCGTTCCGTCGCAGTGAAGACGCTCCGGGCCGACATGGCGCGGGATCCGTCGTTCCAGGCCCGCTTCCGCCGCGAGGCACAGTCGGCGGCGTCCCTGAACCACCCCGCGATCGTCGCCGTGTACGACACCGGCGAGGACTACATCGACGGCATCTCCATCCCGTACATCGTGATGGAGTACGTCGAGGGGTCGACGCTGCGCGAGTTGCTGCACTCCGGCCGCCGGCTGCTGCCCGAGCGGGCGCTGGAGATGACCATCGGCATCCTCCAGGCCCTGGAGTACTCGCACCGGGCCGGGATCGTGCACCGCGACATCAAGCCGGCCAACGTGATGCTGACCCGGCAGGGCAACGTCAAGGTCATGGACTTCGGCATCGCCCGCGCGATGGGCGACGCCGGGATGACCATGACCCAGACCTCGGCCGTGATCGGCACCGCCCAGTACCTCTCCCCCGAGCAGGCCAAGGGCGAGCAGGTCGACGCCCGCTCCGACCTCTACTCCACCGGCTGCCTGCTCTACGAGCTGCTGACCGTCCGGCCGCCGTTCGTCGGCGACTCCCCGGTCGCGGTGGCCTACCAGCACGTGCGGGAGGAGCCGCAGCCGCCGTCGGCCTTCGACCCCGAGGTCCGCCCGGAGATCGACGCGATCGTGCTCAAGGCGCTCGCCAAGGACCGCGACTACCGGTACCAGAGCGCCGACGAGATGCGTGACGACATCGAACGCTTCCTCGACGGCCTCCCGGTCGCCGCCGCCCAGCAGGCCGCCTACGGCTTGGGCGCCGCCGGGTACGGCTACGACCAGAACGGCTACCCGCAGCAGCACGACCCGTACGGCCAGACCAACGTGCTGCCGCAGCAGCCCGGCGGCCCGACCACCATGCTGCCGCAGGCCTCCGGCTACCAGGACGACGGCTACGGCCAGACCTCCGCCGGTGGCGCGGGCGGCCGCGACGGCTACGACGACGGCTACGGCCAGGGCGGCGGCCGGCGCGGCGACGACCGGCAGAAGAAGAGCAACACCTCCTGGATCGTCCTGGCGGTGGCCGCCGTGCTGGTCCTGGTCGGCACCTTCTTCGTGGCCCAGGCCATGTTCAGCGACAAGGGCACCAAGGACACCCCGAAGGTCACGGCGCCGAACCTGGTCGGCAAGAGCCTGGCGGAGGCCAGGACCGCCGCGGCCGCGGCCGGCTCCAAGCTGGTGGTGACCGAGGGCGACAAGATCGCCTGCCCGGACACCAACGTCAAGAAGGACCAGGTCTGCACCCAGACCCCGACGGCGGGCACCTCGGTCTCCGAGGACGCCCACATCACCGTCCAGGTCTCCTCCGGTCCGGCCAAGGCCCAGATGCCGACCGTGACCGGCAAGACCAAGGACCAGGCGATGCAGGCCCTGACGGCGGCCGGCTTCACCAACGTCGCCGCGCCGGACTACAAGGACGACGACACCGCGCCGCAGGACACCGTGCTCTCCCAGGACCCGGCGGCCGGCGCCTCCGCCGACCCGAGCGCCCCGGTCAAGCTGACGATCTCCCAGGGCAAGACCAAGCAGACCGTCCCGAACGTGGTCGGCGCGCAGAAGGACGACGCGCAGAACACGCTGCAGGCCGCCGGCTTCCAGGTCGACGCCTCGAAGACCACGACGACCAACGACCCGACCAAGGCCAACCTCGTGGCCCAGCAGTCGGTCGCGCCCAACACCAAGGTCCCGGCCGGCACGAAGATCACCCTGACGATCTACAAGGCGCCGGACAAGCCCCAGATCCCGCCGCTGCAGAACGTCAAGCTGTCGGACGCCGGCGACAAGCTGGCGAAGCTCGGCCTGACCTACACCGTGATCGCCGGTCCGCAGGACCCGAACGCGGTCGTGGTGCAGAGCAACCCGGGCGCCGGCACCCAGGTGGACCCGAACACCCAGGTCCAGCTGATCACCCGGCCGGCCGATCCGACCAAAGGGGGGGACCCCAACACCACACCCCCCGGCAGAGGGGGCACCAACTAAGCCGCCCTTCTTCCCCTGGTTCTGACGCCGGGGAGCGGGACCGGTGAAACGCCCGAGGGCCCGTCGCGGAGATCGCGACGGGCCCTCGGGCGTTCTGTTCCGGCGTTCTGTTCCGGCGTCCCGTTCGGCGTTCCGTTCGGCCGGGCCGTCGGACGGTCAGCGCAGCTCCGGCGGCGGGGTGCGGTTGGCGTCCATGGCGTCCACCCGCACCAGGCTCCCCCAGACGGCCATCCGGTAGCGCGAGGTGTACACCGGCGTGCAGGTGGTCAGGGTGATGTACCGGCCGGGGCCGGTGTACCCGGAGCTCACCGGGACGGGCGCGACGATGCCGGTGTCGTACTTGGAGGTCTCCGGCAGGGTGTTGTCGACCTTGTAGACGTACCACTTGTCCCTGGTCTCCACCACGACCGCGTCGCCCCGGTGGACGGCGTCCAGGTCGTGGAACTTGGCGCCGTGCCCGTCCCGGTGGGCGGCCAGCGCGAAGTTGCCCGCCTGGTCCCAGGGCATCGCCGACCGGTAGGGCTGCTCGTAGACGCCCGCCACGCCCTCGTCCAGCACGGCGGTGGAGGTGCCCATCCGGATCAGCACCTGGAAGCCCCGGCCCATCGCCGGGACGTGCAGGAAGCCCACGTCGTCCCCGAACGCGGGGACCGCGGCGGGCGCGGGCGCCGCGCTGCTCCCGCCCGGGGGGCCGGCGGTCGGACCGGCCGACCAGGAGCCGCGCAGCCGGTCCGCGGCGTGCGCGGCGGAGGCGTCCGCCTGCACGTTGGTCCACCAGAGCGAGTAGGCCACGAACAGGCCGAGCACCAGGCCCACGGTGATCAGCAGTTCGCCGAACACCCCGAGCGCGGCCAGTGCCCGGCTGCGGCCCCGCCGGCCCTCCCGTCCGGGCGGGGGGAAGGCCTCCTCGGCCGCACCGGTCGTACCGGCCGCACCGGTCGTACCGGCCGACCCCGCGGTCCCGTCGTCCTGCATCTGTGGTGTTCCCCCTCCGGAGCCGGTCGGCGGGCGGCTACCCACCCGTGATCGCGGCCGGCTTGCCCTGGCTGCGCGGCCGCTCCTCGATCATCTTGCCAAAGACGATGAGCCGGAACTTGGAGGTGAACTCCGGAGTGCAGGTGGTCAGCGTGATGTAGCGGCCGGGCCCGGCGTACCCGGAGCCGTTCGGCACCGGCTTGATCACGCTCACGTTGCTGGGGGAGGTCTGCGGGATCCCCCCGGTGATCTCGTAGGTGTAGTACCCGGTGGCGGTCTCCACCACGACCTTGTCGCCCTTGCCCAGCTCGTTGATGTACCGGAACGGCTCGCCGTGGGTGTTGCGGTGCGCGGCCAGCGCGAAGTTGCCCGCCTGGTCGCCCGGCATCGCGGTGCCGGGGTAGTGGCCGACCAGGCCCTTGTCGAGCACCGCCGCCTTGTCGGTGCCCTCGGCGATCGGGAACTTCAACCCCAGCTTGGGCAGGTAGATGATGGCGAAGCCCTTGCCGGGCGCGAACGCCTCGGGCTTGTTCGGGTCGGCGGCGGGCTGCCCCGGACCGGACGGCTGGGCGTCGAACTGCTGCTCCAGCTGGTCCCGGGCGCTGCTGGCGGCCGCGTCGGCCTGCACGTTGGTCCACCAGAGCTGGTAGGCGACGAACAGCAGCATCACCACGCCGAGGGTGATGCACAGTTCGCCGACCAGGCGGGCGGCCACCACGACCGCGGACTCCTTGGGGCGGGGCCCCCCGGCCGCCCGGCCCTTGGCCCGGCGCCGGCCACCGCCGGTACGGACGGCGGTCCGGCCCTGGGCGGCCCGACGACGCTCGGCCCGGCCGCCGGTGGGCGCGACGGGCTCGGCCGCCGGCTCCCCGTCCTCGACGGGCAGCCGCAGTTGGAGGGTCTGGTCGGGCAGCCACGGGTACTCGGGCCCGCCCTCCACCGGCCGCTCGGCCTGCTCGTAGACGCCCCAGCCGTCCTCGGGCGCGGCCTGGGCGTCCTGCTCCCCCGGGTACGGCCGGGCCTGCGCCGCCGCGCCGTACTGCGGGGCGCCGTACTGCGCCTCGCCGTACTGCGGGACGCCGTACTGGGGGGCACCGGACTCCGCGCCCTGGTACGGGCCGCCGGCGTACTGCGGCGGGCCGCCGTACGGGCCCGGCTCCGGCTGGTAACGCCCCTCCGGACGTACCGCGGTCACGCCGCTCAGCCCCGGCCGATCACCGGGGCGAGCCCGGCCGACCGGTCCACGGCCTGCGGGAAGCCGCACTCCGCCAGCCAGTTGGCGAGCATCCGGTGCCCGCCCTCGGTCAGCACCGACTCGGGGTGGAACTGCACGCCCTCGACCGGCAGTTCGCGGTGCCGCAGGCCCATGATCACGCCGCTGCCGGTCCGGGCGGTGACCACCAGCTCGTCCGGCACGGTGGCCGGGTCGACGGCCAGCGAGTGGTAGCGGGTCGCGGTCAGCGGCGAGGGCAGGCCCTCGAACACCCCGCCGTCCTCGTGCTCGACCGGCGAGGTCTTGCCGTGCAGCAGTTCGGGCGCCCGGCCGACCACCGCGCCGTACGCCACCGCGATCGACTGGAGGCCCAGGCACACGCCGAACACCGGCAACCCGATCGCCGCGCAGTGGTGCACCATCGCGATGCAGACCCCGGCCTCCTCGGGCGCCCCGGGGCCGGGGGAGAGCAGCACCCCGTCGAAGCCCTCCTCCCCCGCCCGGCGGACGGCGTGCTCGACGGTCACCTCGTCGTTGCGCACCACCTCGCAGGTGGCGCCGAGCTGGTACAGGTACTGGACCAGGTTGAACACGAAGCTGTCGTAGTTGTCCACGACCAGGATGCGGGGCGGGGTCGACTGGGTGGTCATGCGCGCGTGGTCTCCGTGGGGTGCGGTGCTGGGGGGAAGTTCCGGGCCCGACGGGTCAGCCGGCCGGGGCGCCGTCGCCGCCGTCCACTGTGACGTCGCCGAAGGGGAGCAGCGGTTCCGCCCACGGGAAGACGTAGGTGAAGAGGAGGTAGACGATCCCCAGGATCAGGAGCAGCGAGATGACGGCCCGGACCAGGGTGTTCCCCGGCAGATGGCGCCAGATCCAGCCGTACATGGTGCTCCCTCTAGGTAGCGGACTGGGATCAAGAGTAGACCCGGGATCCACGGCCGTGAGGCCGGTCCGGCACTGCCCCGCCGCCGGGCTACGGCTGGCCGCCCGCCGACCGGAGCTCGGTCGTGCCGGAGTACCCGGGCAGCGTGAGGTCCCCGCTGTCCTGGACCTTCCAGCCCAGGCCGTACGCCTGGACGTACTGCAGGTAGTTGCGGATCGTCGGGTCCCCCTCGACGGCCGAGCGCAGGGCGTCGGTCCTGCCCACCGCCTTGACCACGTACGGCGGGGAGTAGACCCGGCCCTGGAGCAGCAGGGTGTTGCCGACGCAGCGGACGGCGCTGGTGGAGATCAGCCGCTGGTCCATCACCTGGACGCCGGCCGCGCCGCCCCGCCACAGCGCGTTGACCACGGCCTGGATGTCCTGCTGGTGGATGACCAGGTCGTTGACGCCGGGCTCCGGGACCCCGGGGATGCGCGCGGTGGCGTTCGGCGGGGCGTCGTTGAGGGTGACGGTCAATCCGCCGCCCTGGAGCGGCTCCAGGGCCGCGCCGAGCCGCAGGCCGTCCAGCCGGGCCGAGTCGGCGGGGTCGTGGCCCTGCTGCTCGGTGAGCTCCTGCGCCCGGGACTGGAGGTCGGCCAGCTGGGACTGCGCCTGCTGGTTCTGCGCGCTGCGCTGGCGGATCACGTCGCCGAGGCTCAGCAGCGAGTTGTCGGTCCGCAGGTCGGTGCCGCGGGCGGTCTGGGCGCTGATGTAGAAGAGCAGACCGGCGAGCGCGAACACGGTGCAGGTCAGGGCACGTCCGACAATTCGGATACCGGAACGGGGGGTGACGGCCTTCCCGGGGGGAATCGACAAATTAGTCACCGTACCCTTATCTCCTTGAGACCCGCCGAACCACTACGCTAACGGACGCCGGTGGCAGGCGTGGGAGTGGTCCCAGAGCGCTCTCCTCGACCGTCCGTCGGCGTCTCGCCCGCTGCACCCCTGCGCGGTCTCACAGCGCATCGACAGGAGAGCTCCTCGTGCCGAAGTCTCGACTCCGCAAGAAGTCCGACTACACCCCGCCGGCGACGACCGCGGTGAAGATCAGTTCGGGCCGTAGTTGGGTCGCACCGCTGATGCTGGCACTGTTCCTGATCGGCCTGGTGTGGATCGTCACCTACTACGTGACCAGCGGCAGCTACCCGGTGGAGAGCTGGCGGAACTGGAACATCCTGGTCGGCTTCGGGTTCATCGCGGCCGGCTTCGGCGTCTCCACCCAGTGGAAGTGACGCTCCGCGCGTCCTGAGGCTCGGTCCCGAGTCCTCCCCGCCGCTTCGGACCACGGTCCCGGAGCGGCGGTTCGGTGTGCCCGCGACCGGTCGCGGTGCCGTCCGCCCGCCCATCATCCGACGGTCCCACCATCGGACCGTCAGGCTTATCCACATGGTTATCCACACTGGGGAAAAGTCCCCGCCGCCTGTGGATAACTCCGTGCCGCGACACCGTCCACAGCTGTGCACAACTCCCGGGGCGCGTGCGAACCGCACAGCAGGACACGCGTAGAACAACAGTCCACAGCCCGCCCGCCGCACAGCCTGTGCAGAACTCCGCACCCGCTGTGGACAAACGTGCAGGGAGTCACGCCCCGTACCAGGCCATCCCGGTCAACAGCAGCGCCGCCTCCAGCGCCACCGCGCCGGCCAGCGTCAGCCACTGGACCAGGGCGCGCCGCTCACGCGGGGCGTACATCAGGCCGAAGGCGACCAGGCCGCCGAACACCAGGCCGCCGATGTGCGCCCGCCAGTCGATGTTCGGGCGGGCGAAGGTCACCACCAGGCTGAAGACCAGGAAGGCCACCGCCGGGGCGACCGGGCCCCGGTCCCGCAGCTGCATCAGGATCGTGGCGGAGATCAGGCCGAAGATCGCCCCGGAGGCCCCCACCGAGTTCATCCGGTCACCCGCCACCAGGAAGGCGAAGGTGCTGCCGCCCAGCCCGGCGAGCAGGTACAGGGCCAGGAAGCGCAGCCGCCCGAGCGCCTCCTCCAGCGGCGGGCCGAGCCACAGCAGCACCAGCATGTTCAGCCCGATGTGCCACCACTCCAGGTGCAGGAAGGTGGCGGTCAGCAGCCGGTACCACTGGTCCGGGCCGTCGGCGACGCCGTACGGCCCCCCGGGGTACGACCGGCCGGCGCTGGCCAGCGACCAGACCTCGCCCAGGCGCGGGTTGAGGACGTACGCGGCCAGCACCCAGACCACCAGGTTGATCCCGACCAGCGTCCGGGTCACCAGCCCACCGTCCAGGGCCGGCACCCCGCCGAAGCGGGTGGTGGCCCGTCGCGCCCCGGCGTGCCCCTGGCCGGCGCACTCGGGGCACTGGAAGCCCACCGCGGCGGCCACCATGCACTGCGGGCAGATCGGCCGTTCGCAGCGGGTGCAGGAGATCCCGGTGGCCGTCCCCGGGTGCCGGTAGCAGTCGGGCTGCCCGGCCCCGGGGGACCGGTCCGTGGACCCTCGCGGCTCGTCCGGGAGCATCAGCGGCTACCCCTTCCCCTGACCGACCACCGAAACCGCCAGCCTACTGCGGCCCGTGCCCCGCACGGCCCCCGAACGGCCCCGCCGGGCCCGCGTACGGCCCACCCCGGCGTGCCGGTGGGCGAATCCGGATGCATGATCAGCATTCAGGTGGATATGTGCATATAAGGACGCCACCAGGAGGAGAGACTCGTGAGCTTTTCGGACTCGGCCCGTGACACCGCCACCAGGACCCGGGACTCCGCCGCACAGTTCGCGGACGGCGCCAGGCAGCGCCTCGGGCCCGCCCTGGACGCCCTCGGTCCCAAGGCCACCCAGGCCGCCCACCACCTCCGCGTCCAGTACGACCGGCACCTCGCCCCGCAGTTCGGCCAGGCCTTCGCCAACCTGCCGCCCGAGGCCCAGCAGAACGCCCTGCGGGCCCTCCACCGGGCCCAGGAGGCCGCCCTGGCGGCCCGGCTGTCCGCCGCCCGCGCCGCCGACCAGGCCCGCAGCACGGTCGGCCCCAGGGTCGCCCAGGCCGTCGAGGAGGCCCGGGCCGCGGTCTCCCCGGTCGCGCACGAGGCCCAGTCCCGCGGCGCCGCCGCGCTGACCGCCCTCCAGGGCCACGTCAGCTCGGCCGAGATCAACGAGCTGGCCGCCCGGAACGCGAAGCGGCAGCAGCGGTGCGGCGGCCGGACGGCCGCCGGGCTGCTGCTCGCCGGGGTGCTGGCGGTGGGCGGCGGGCTGGTCGCCTGGCAGTGGTGGCGCCGGCACAGCAACCCGGAGTGGCTGGTCGAGCCCCCGGCGCCGGAGTCCCACCGGCCGGCCGGCGCGACCGCCGCCACCTCCCCGGTGAACGGCCTCACCCCCGAGGACGCGGCCGAGGCCGCCGAGCCCACCGAGGACGACACCCCCTAGAACCACGGAAACGCCGAACGGCGGCCGACCCGGAAGGGTCGACCGCCGTTCAGGCGCTGTGGAGCATAGGAGACTCGAACTCCTGACATCTGCCTTGCAAAGGCAGCGCTCTACCAACTGAGCTAATGCCCCTCGACGGCACGGCTCGTGCCAACGGGCACTAGCGTACCGGGTTCCGGCGTGTTTCCGAGAGCCGTCCCCCTGGGGCGGTTCCGACTCCTGGGCGGCCGGTCCGATCGAGTGACCGGACCGGCCGATGGGGAGGCGCCGGAGAGCGCCTCCGAAGACCGTCGATCGTCAGATCGTCCGGGGCTCAGCGACCGGCCGGAACCGGGTCGGTGGCCTCGGTCCACAGGTCCTGCTCGGCGCGGTCCGCCTGGACCTGACGGTAGACAAAGAAGCCGCCGAGGGCGACCAGGGCGACCAGGAGAAGCTTCTTCACCGCGGGACCTCGTCCTTCTAGCGTTGGTGGACTCAGGAGCCGTTGCTCCGGCCGGACCGACCGGGCCGACGAGTCCAGATGTGTTTCGAGCGCGAACGGGCGGTCGGGTGCCGGACTGCCCTTGCGGCCGATGATACACACCGGTGTCCCAATCGTGACCAGCCACCGGCACCGTCAACCCGGCGGTCCGGTCCGAGGATTGACGCCGCACCTCATGCCGTACGGATCGTCCGCACCCGGTCCGACCGGGAAGCCCTCGTCAGGGGCGGTCCGCCGGGGAACGCCGAAGGGCCCGGAGTGATCACTCCGGGCCCTTCGGGGCGGTGGGCCTAACAGGACTTGAACCTGTGGCCTCTTCCTTATCAGGGAAGCGCTCTAACCGTCTGAGCTATAGGCCCTCGCTGCACATAGAGCGTACCGGAAGCCGCCCGATCCGCGAAAACGCCGAAGGGCCCGGAGTGATCACTCCGGGCCCTTCGCGGTGGTGGGCCTAACAGGACTTGAACCTGTGGCCTCTTCCTTATCAGGGAAGCGCTCTAACCGTCTGAGCTATAGGCCCTTGCCGCACTGAAAGATTAGCGGACCGACCGCCGATCTCCCAAATCCGTTCCGGCCGGGGTCGCGGCAGTGACCTCGGCGGCCGGGCGCACCAGCCACTCCTCACGGGTCGGCGGCAGGCCCGAGCCGCCCTGCTCGGTGCTGCGGACCGCGAGGATCTGGTTCACCCCGATCCGGTTCTGCTCGAAGGCCAGCGCGGAGGCGGCCATGTAGAGCCGCCAGACCCGGGCGCGGCCGAGGCCGACCAGCCGGACCGCCTCCGTCCAGTGCGCCTCCAGGTTGGCCACCCACTCGCGCAGGGTCAGCCCGTAGTGCTCGCGCAGCGCCTCGACGTCCCGGACCTCGAAGCCGGCCTCCTCCAGCCGGGCCACCGTGGAACCGACCGGGGAGAGCTCGCCGTCCGGGAAGACGTAGCGGTCGATGAAGGGGCTGGTGCGGTGCGGTTCGCCGGGGTGGTCGGGGCGCCGGGCGATCTGGTGGTTGAGCAGCCGGCCGCCGGGCGCCAGCAGCCGGAACAGGCCGTCGGCGTACACCCGGTACTGCTCGGCACCGACGTGCTCGGCCATCCCGACGCTGGAGATCGCGTCGAAGGGGCCGTCGGTGATCTCCCGGTAGTCCTGGAGCCGGACCTCCACCCGGTCGGCCAGGCCGGCCTCCTCGATCCGGGTGCGGGCCAGCGCGACCTGCTCGGTGGAGATCGAGACGCCGACCGCGGTGACCCCGTAGTGCTCGGCCGCGTGCAGCAGCAGCGAGCCCCAGCCGCAGCCGACGTCCAGCAGCCGCATCCCGGGCCGCAGGCCGAGCTTCCGGCAGATCAGGTCGAGCTTGGCCTCCTGGGCGGCCTCCAGGCTCTTCGCCTCGGGCGTCCAGTAGGCGCACGAGTAGACCATGGAGGAGCCCAGCACGAGGCCGTAGAAGTCGTTCCCGACGTCGTAGTGGTGGCTGATGGCGGCGCGGTCCCGGCCGCGGCTGTGCAGCCGCCCCTGGGCCCGGCGGACCTCCTCCGGGGGCGGGGTGGGCTCCGGGCCGATCGCCCCGGCCCGGAGGGCGGCGGCGACCACCCGGCGGCCCGCGGCGCCGAGGACGTCGCGCGGCCCGAGGGCCATGGTGCGGATCTCGGGGAGTTCGGCGAACTGGGCGACCGCGGAGAGCGTCTCGTAGAGGTCGGTGCCGGGGGCGAGGTCGAGGTCCCCCGAGACGTAGGCCCGGGCCAGGCCCAGCTCGCCCGGCTGCCACAGCAGCCGGCGCAGCGCCCGGCGGTTGCGCAGGACCACCGTGGGCGCCCCGGGCGGCCCGGCGACACTGCCGTCCCAGGCCTGCACCCGCAGGGGGATCGGGATGCCCAACAGCCCGTCCAGGGCCTCGACCAGTTGATCTGCGAGCTTCGCCACCGCGCGCCTCCGTCCAGCCTTCCTGCGGAAACCTTCCTGACCCGGTCGCCCGACCGGGGCGGCCTGCGGCACTCCCACGGGTGGGAACGGGCGGCGTCCAGCTAATCCCACCGCGGCCGACCCGTTTCCGGGCGGCACGCCGCGGGAGCCGGCAGTCACCCGAAATGCCGACGGGCCCCGCAGGCTGCAACAGCCTGCGGGGCCCGTACATTCCGTCCGCGGACGGTGAACTGACCAGGGGTCAGGATCCGGCCGGATCAGTCCTCTTCGGCCAGGGTGAGCTCGACGCCGCCGGTGAAGCCGGCCGCCGCGTTGTAGATGAAGGCCGACAGCGTGGAGAGCGCGGTCAGCAGCACCACGTCGACCACCGCGATCAGCGTGGTGAACATCATGACCTTGCCGAAGCCGATGTAGTCCATCAGGTTCAGCTGGCTGCTGGCGTTGTCCGCGCCGCCGCCGGTGACGTCCTTGAGGGTCTTGGTCAGCGAGTCGAAGACGCCGAGCGAGTCCAGGGTCATCCACAGCACGGCCGAGGCCACGATGATGATGATGCCGACGGCCAGCGACAGCAGGAAGCTGACCTTCATCACCGACCACGGGTCGACCTTGGTCACCCGCAGCCGGGCCTTGCGGGTCCGGCCGAGGCCGCCCCCGACGGTCGCCGGGCCCGCGGCGGGGCGGCGCGGCGCGCCGGGCACCGGGGTGCCGCCGGCCGGGGTGTTGCCGCCGGTCCGGGTGCCCCGGGCCGGGGTCGGCTGCCCCTTGGTGTACGTCGTCGGCTGCGAGAAGCCGCTCTGTCCGGCCTGGCCCGCTCCGCCGACCGGCGGCATCAGCGAGGTGGACGCGGCCGAGTGCTCGGTCGGCGGCTGCCCCGGCACGCCGTACGACCCCCCGCCCTGCGCGCCCGGACGGCCGCCGGAGGGTCCTCCCGCAGCACCCGTGGCTCCACTCACCTGGTCCTCCCGCACTTCCCACCAGGGCGGCGCCGCCCTGATCCGTCACTCGTCATCCAGCGCCCGGCGGGATTGCCCGGTACTGGTCGGCGTCCGGTGCCGCCGTGCCCACTCTCTGGACGCGGCGGCACCGGTCTGCGGTTCGGTTCAGACCTCGGCGTCGCCGCCGACCGCCGTCCCCGTTCCTTCGGTCGTCTCGGTGGACTCGGTGCCGGTGACCTCGTCCTCCGCCGTCTCCTCGTCCTCGGCCTCCGCGTTGCGGGCCATGCCCACCACCGCGTCGCGCTTTCCGAGGTTGATCAGTTGGACGCCCATGGTGTCACGTCCGGTTTCACGAACCTCGGAAACCCTCGTGCGGATCACCCCGCCCGACAGGGTGATCGCCATGATCTCGTCGGTGTCGTCCACCACCAGTGCGCCGACCAGCGAGCCCCGGCCCTCGACGATCTTCGCCGCCTTGGTGCCGTAGCCGCCGCGTCCCTGGACACGGTACTCGTCCACCCCGGTCCGCTTGGCGTAGCCGCCGTCCGTGGCGGTGAAGACGTACGTCCCGGGACGGACGACGTTCATCGAGAGCAGCTCGTCGTCCTCGCGGAAGGCCATGCCCTTGACGCCGGAGGTGGCGCGGCCGGTGGGCCGCAGGGCGTCGTCGGTCGCGGTGAAGCGGATCGACTGGGCCTTCTTGGAGACCAGCAGCAGGTCGTCCTCGGAGGAGACCAGCTCGGCGCCGATCAGCTCGTCGTCCCGGCCCTCCTCGTCCTGGCGCAGGTTGATCGCGATCAGGCCGCCGGAGCGCGGGGAGTCGTAGTCCTTGAGCGGGGACTTCTTCACCAGGCCGGCCCGGGTGGCGAGGACCAGGTACGGCTTGTCCTCGTAGGTGCGGACGGCCATCACCTGGGCGATGTGCTCCCCCGGCTGGAAGGCCAGCAGGTTGGCCACGTGCTGGCCGCGGGCGTCGCGGCCGGCGTCCGGCAGCTCGTAGCCCTTGGCGCGGTAGACCCGGCCCTTGTTGGTGAAGAACAGGATCCAGTTGTGGGTCGTCGTCACGAAGAAGTGGTCGACGATGTCGTCCTGCTTGAGCTGGGCACCGCGCACGCCCTTGCCGCCGCGCTTCTGCGAGCGGTAGAGGTCGGAGCGGGTCCGCTTGACGTAGCCGCCACGGGTGATCGTGACGACGATGTCCTCCTCGGCGATGAGGTCCTCGATGGAGAGGTCACCGTCCGAGGGGATCAGGGTCGAGCGGCGCTCGTCGCCGTACTTCTCGACGATCGCGGCGAGCTCCTCGGAGATGATCTCGCGCTGGCGGGTCGGCGAGGCCAGGATGGCGTTGTACTCGTCGATCTTGCGCTGCAGCTCGTCGTGCTCGTCGGTGATCCGCTGGCGCTCCAGGGCGGCCAGCCGGCGCAGCTGCATCTCCAGGATCGCGTTGGCCTGGAGCTCGTCGATGTCCAGCAGGCCCATCAGGCCGGTGCGGGCGGCGTCGGCGCTGGCCGAGGCCCGGATCAGCGCGATGACCTCGTCGATCAGGTCCAGGGCCTTGAGCAGCGCGCGCAGGATGTGGGCGCGCTCCTCGGCCTTGCGCAGCCGGAACCTGGTGCGCCGGACGATGACCTCGACCTGGTGGTTGACCCAGTGCCGGATGAAGGCGTCGAGCGACAGCGTGCGCGGCACGCCGTCGACCAGGGCCAGCATGTTGGCGCCGAAGTTGGTCTGCAGCTCGGTGTGCTTGTACAGGTTGTTGAGCACGACCTTGGCGACCGCGTCGCGCTTGAGCACGACCACCAGGCGCTGGCCGGTGCGGGAGGAGGACTCGTCCCGGACGTCGGCGATGCCGGCGATCTTGCCGTCCTTGACCAGGTCGGCGATCTTGAGCGCGAGGTTGTCCGGGTTGACCTGGTACGGCAGCTCGGTGATCACCAGGCACTGGCGGCCCTGGATCTCCTCGACCTCGACCACGGCCCGCATGGTGACCGAGCCCCGGCCGGTGCGGTAGTAGTCGTCGATCCCGCGGCGGCCGACGATCAGCGCGCCGGTGGGGAAGTCGGGGCCCTTGATCCGCTCGATCAGGGCCTCCAGCAGCTCCTCGGCGGAGGCCTCCGGGTTCTCCAGGTACCAGAGCGCGCCGGAGGCGACCTCGCGCAGGTTGTGCGGCGGGATGTTGGTGGCCATGCCGACCGCGATGCCGGTGGCACCGTTGACCAGCAGGTTGGGGATGCGCGCGGGCAGGACGGTCGGCTCCTGGGAGCGGCCGTCGTAGTTGGGCGCGAAGTCGACGGTCTCCTCGTCGATGTCGCGCATCATCTCCATGGCCAGCGGCATCATCTTGCACTCGGTGTAGCGCATGGCCGCCGCCGGGTCGTTGCCCGGGGAGCCGAAGTTGCCGTTGCCGTCCACCAGCGGCATCCGCATCGACCACGGCTGGGCCAGGCGGACCACGGTGTCGTAGATCGAGGTGTCACCGTGCGGGTGGTAGTTGCCCATCACGTCGCCGACGACGCGGGCGCACTTGTAGTAGCCCTTCTCGGGCCGGTACCCGCCGTCGTACATCGCGTAGAGCACGCGGCGGTGCACCGGCTTGAGGCCGTCGCGGACCTCGGGGAGCGCCCGGCTGACGATCACGCTCATCGCGTAGTCGAGGTACGAGCGCTGCATCTCGGTCTCGAGCTCGACCGGCTCGATCCGCATGGTCACCTGGGTGGTGGCCTCGGCGGCGGGGGACTCGGGGGTCTCGGGCTGGTCGCCTTCGGGACGGTTGTCGTCGACCACTGGTGGTCAGTTTCCTTTCACGCGGACTGGTACGTGCGGGGCCTGGTTCGCAGGCGTCACACGTCCAGGAAGCGGACGTCCTTGGCGTTGCGCTGGATGAAGGAGCGGCGGGCCTCGACGTCCTCGCCCATCAGCACGGAGAACAGCTCGTCGGCGCGGGCGGCGTCCTCCAGGGTGACCTGGAGCAGCAGGCGGTGCTCGGCGTCCATGGTGGTGACCCGGAGCTCCTCGGCGTTCATCTCGCCGAGACCCTTGAAGCGCTGGATCGCGTCGTCCTTGGGCAGCCGGCGCCCGGCCTCCACGCCGGCCGCGATCAGCGCGTCGCGCTCGCGGTCGGAGTAGGCGTACTCGAAGTCGTCCTTGCCCCACTTGATCTTGTACAGCGGCGGCATGGCGAGGTAGACGTACCCGGACTCGACCAGCGGCCGCATGAAGCGGAACAGCAGGGTGAGCAGCAGGGTGCGGATGTGCTGTCCGTCGACGTCGGCGTCGGCCATCAGGACGATCTTGTGGTACCGCAGCTTGGACTCGTCGTAGTCCTCCTGGATGCCGCAGCCGAAGGCCGAGATCAGCGCCTGGACCTCGGTGTTCTGCAGCACCTTGTCGATCCGGGCCTTCTCGACGTTCAGGATCTTGCCGCGGATCGGCAGGATGGCCTGGGTGCGCGGGTCGCGGCCCTGCTTGGCCGAGCCGCCGGCGGAGTCACCCTCGACGATGAAGATCTCGCACTCGGACGGGTCCTTGGACTGGCAGTCCGAGAGCTTGCCCGGCAGCGAGGCGGACTCCAGCAGGCCCTTGCGGCGGGTCAGGTCGCGGGCCTTGCGGGCGGCGACGCGCGCGGTGGCGGCCTGGATGGACTTGCGGATGATGTCCGAGGCCTCGTTGGGGTTGCGGTCCAGCCAGTCGTTGAGCTGCTCGTGGACGACCTTCTGGACGAAGGTCTTCGCCTCGGTGTTGCCGAGCTTGTCCTTGGTCTGGCCCTCGAACTGCGGCTCGCCGAGCTTGACCGAGATGATCGCGGTCAGGCCCTCGCGGATGTCCTCGCCGGAGAGGTTGTCGTCCTTCTCGCGGAGCAGCTTCTTGTCCCGCGCGTAGCGGTTGACCAGGCCGGTCAGCGCGGCGCGGAAGCCCTCCTCGTGGGTGCCGCCGCCGTGGGTGTGGATGGTGTTGGCGAAGCTGTAGACCCCCTCGGTGTAGGAGGAGTTCCACTGCATCGCGATCTCCACCGAGATCGCCTTGTCCTTGTCCTCCGCCTCGAAGTCGATCACCGAGGGGTGGATGACCTCGCCCTTGCGGGAGTTGAGGTGGGCGACGAAGTCGGCGATGCCGCCGTCGTACTTGTACGTGACGGTGAGCGGCTTGCCCTCCTCGTCCACGTGCTCGGGGCGCTCGTCGGTCAGCGAGATCGACAGGCCCTTGTTGAGGAAGGCCATCTCCTGGAAGCGCCGGGAGAGCGTCTCGAAGGAGTAGACGGTGGTCTCGAAGATGTCGGGGTCGGCCCAGAAGGTCACCGTGGTGCCGGTGCGGTCGGTCTCGGCGCCCTTGACCAGGGGGGCGGTCGGCGCGCCCATCTTGTAGTCCTGGGTCCAGATGTGGCCGTCCTTGTGGATCTCCACCGAGAGCCGGGTGGACAGCGCGTTCACCACCGAGACGCCGACGCCGTGCAGACCGCCGGAGACGGCGTAGCCGCCGCCGCCGAACTTGCCGCCCGCGTGCAGGACGGTGAGCACGACCTCGACGGCCGGCTTGTCCTGGCCGGGGACGATGTCCACCGGGATGCCGCGGCCGTTGTCGACGCAGCGGATGGCGCCGTCGGCCATGATCGTCACGTCGATGGTGTCGGCGTACCCCGCCATCGCCTCGTCGACGGAGTTGTCCACGACCTCCTGCACCAGGTGGTGCAGGCCGCGCTCACCGGTGGAACCGATATACATGCCGGGGCGCTTGCGGACGGCGTCGAGGCCTTCCAGCACCTGGATGTTGCTACCGGTGTAGGAAGCCTGGTCGGTCTGGTCTGGGGTCTGGCTGGGGTTGCCGGAATCGGCCACGAAGCGCCCTCTCTGGCACAGCGCGGGCCGCATTCCAGCCCCGTGCGGGCGGGCGTGCGACCACGGCGTTTCGACTCGGTTGCCACTAGCAACAGTGTTTGGCTCTCAGTCTACCGGTACGACTGACAGAGATGGGCGTTTGGCAGCCCTTGAAGGCAGATATGCCGCCCTGAATCCCCTCGGGACGTGTCCCGATACTCGACCCGGGGGCCGGAGGCCCCTGGAAGGGCCGTCAGGGGTTCCGGAAGATCGCGGTCCGATCCCGACCGGGGCCGATCGCCGCCGGCCGGGCTCAGCCCCAGGTGTCGCCCGGGCCCTTGCTGCCCGGCGCGCGCAGCCGGCCGTAGCCGCGGGCCGGCGCGGCCGGGCCGAGCACCTTGATGGTGCGGACCGTGCCGTGGCCCAGCTCGTGGTTCAGACGGGCCACCAACTGCCGTGCCAGCCAGCGCAGTTGGGTGGCCCACGCGGTGGAGTCGCACTGCACGGTGAGCACCGCGGCGGCCTCGTCGTAGGAGGAGGGGTGGCAGTGCGCGGCGATGTCCGGGCCGACGATCTGCGGCCAACGGCCCATCACCCCGCCGACCGCGGCCGAGGACTCCCAGCCGCGCTCGGTCAGCAGCCGGTTCAGCGCCGCCCCCAGCGGCACCGGGTCGCGGTCGTCCGAGCGGGCGCCGCTGCGCAGCCCGTGCCGCTTCGCCTCGCGCTTCTGCTGGACCTGCTCACCGCGCTGACGGGCCTGGGCCCGGGCCGCCCGCAGCGCGGAGCGGGCGAGGTCGGCGCCGGTGGGCTCGGCGGTGCCGGGGCCGGGGGAGGTCTCCGCCGAATCGCTCACGGCGATCTCCTTTCCCCAGCCTGTGGACAACCCGATGAGCCGTCCAGCCTACGGGAGCGCGCGCACGCCGGACGTCGGCACCCGCCGCGGTGCGGGTGCCGAAGGCAACGCATCGGTTCGGTAAGGGTCGGGCCGGTACGCGTGGGGGGCTCAGGCGTCGATCCGGCGCACGGCGCCGTCGGAGACCGCGAAGCGGGCGCCGACCAGCGCCTTCGGCACGTCCTCGGCCACCGCCGCGGTCACCAGCACCTGCTCGCCGTCGGCCACCAGCTCGGCCAGCCGGTCCCGGCGGGCGGCGTCCAGCTCGGCGAACACGTCGTCCAGCACCAGCACCGGTTCGCCGCCGTCGGCGCGCAACAGCTCGTACGAGGCCAGCCGCAGCGCCAGCGCGAACGACCAGGACTCGCCGTGGCTGGCGTAGCCCTTGGCCGGCAGCGGGCCCAGCTTGAGCACCAGCTCGTCGCGGTGCGGGCCGACCAGGGTGATCCCCCGCTCGACCTCCTGCTTGCGGACCGCCTGCAACGCCGCCAGCAGCTGTTCCTCGGCCTGCTCCCGGCTGCTCGGCAGCTCGCCCTCGAAGGAGCTGCGGTACTCCAGGACGGTCTCCCCGCCGCCCGGGGCCACCCGGCCGTACGCCGCCGTCACCAGCGGTTGCAGGGCGGCCACCAGCTGGATCCGGAAGGCCGTCAGCTCGGCCCCGGCCCGGGCCAGGTGGCCGTCCCAGACCTCCAGGGTGGACAGGTCGGCCCCCTTGCCGCCGCCGGCCCGGCGGGCCATCGCGGCGGTCTTGAGCAGGGCGTTGCGCTGCTTGAGCACCCGTTCGTAGTCCTGTCGGACCCCGGCAAGCCGGGGTGCCCGGGCGGTCAGCAGCTCGTCCAGGAAGCGCCGGCGCTCACCCGGATCGCCCTTGACCAGGCTGAGGTCCTCGGGGGCGAACAGCACGGTGCGCAGCAGGCCCAGCACGTCGCGCGGGCGGACGTTGTCGGAGCGGTTGATCCGGGCCCGGTTGGCCTTGCCCGCCGTGAGCTCCAGCTCGATCAGGGTGGAGCGGCCGCGGTCCACCACCGAGGTGCGGATGACCGCCCGCTCGGCGCCCAGCCGGATCAGCGGGGCGTCGGTGGCGACCCGGTGGCTGCCCAGGGTGGCGACGTAGCCGATCGCCTCGACCAGGTTGGTCTTGCCCTGGCCGTTGGGCCCGACGAAGGCCGTCACGCCCGGGTCGAGGGGAACCTCGGCCCGGGCGTACGACCGGAAGTCGGCGAGCGACAGGTGCGCGACGTGCATGGCTGTGGACTGCGCCCGCCTTCTGTGTCTGGGGCTACCCGGCCGGGGCTACCCGGGGAACGGCCCCCGGGGCCCCGGCCGGTTCTCGGTTACTTGGACTCGACCGCGTGGCCGCCGAACTGGTTGCGCAGCGCGGCGATCATCTTCATCTGCGGCGAGTCGTCCTGGCGGGAGGCGAAGCGGGCGAACAGCGAGGCGGTGATCGCCGGCAGCGGCACGGCGTGGTCGATCGCGGCCTCGACGGTCCAGCGGCCCTCGCCGGAGTCGGCGGCCCAGCCGCGCAGCTTGTCCAGGTGCTCGTCGTCGTCCAGGGCGCGGACGGCCAGGTCCAGCAGCCAGGAGCGGATGACGGTGCCCTCCTGCCAGCTGCGGAAGACCTCGCGCACGTCGGTGACCTCGGGGGCGGCCTCCAGCAGCTCCCAGCCCTCGGCGAAGGCCTGCATCATCGCGTACTCGATGCCGTTGTGGACCATCTTGGCGAAGTGGCCGGCGCCGACCGCGCCCGCGTGCACCGAGCCGAAGTCGCCCTCGGGCTTGAGCGCATCGAAGACCGGCTGGACCAGGGCGACGTGCTCGGCGTCGCCGCCGTACATCAGCGCGTAGCCGTTCTCCAGGCCCCAGACGCCGCCGGAGACGCCGCAGTCGACGAAGCCGATGCCCTTGGCCGCCAGCGCCTCGGCGTGCTTGATGTCGTCGGTCCAGCGGGAGTTGCCGCCGTCCACCACGACGTCGCCGGGGGAGAGCAGCTCGGCGAGCTCGTCCACGGTCGCCTGGGTCGCGGCACCGGCCGGGACCATCACCCAGACCACGCGCGGGCCCTGGAGCTTGGAGACGAGCTCCTGCAGGGTCTCGACGTCGGAGATCTCCGGGTTGCGGTCGTATCCGATGACGGTGTGGCCGGCGCGGCGGATCCGCTCGCGCATGTTGCCGCCCATCTTGCCGAGACCGATGAGGCCGAGCTCCATGACCAAATCCTTACTGTGGGGACGTGCTGGCGGCGGCGCCGTTGCCGCATCCCCGAGCCTACGCTTCCGGGGCATCCGGACTCCGCGTGGTCGGGCCGACCGGGTCGACGGGGTCGGGACGTCCACAGGCTGTGCACAACGGGTGTGCACAGCCTGTGGGTGACCGGACCGGCCGGGGTCGGCCGGAGCAGATCGCCGGCCGAGGCCTGCCGTCAGCCGGAGAGGCGGACCGGCATGATCAGGTACTGGTAGGCCTTGTCCTCCTCGGCGTCCACCGAGACCTTGCCGCTGAGCAGGGCCGGCTTGGTCGGGGTGGTGAAGCTGAGCTGGGCGAACGGGGAGTCGATGGCCTTGAGGCCCTCCTCCAGGTAGCCCGGGTTGAAGGCGATCGAGATGTCGTCGCCCTCCAGGTCGGCCTCGATCCGCTCGGTGGCCTGAGCGTCGTCGCCCGAGCCGGCCTCCAGGGTCAGCACGCCCTGCTCGAAGTTGAGCCGGACCGGGGTGTTGCGCTCGGCGACCAGCGAGACGCGCTTGAGCGCCTCCAGGAAGGGCTGGGTCTGGATCGCGGCGACCGCGCTGAACTCGGTCGGGAAGAGGCTGCGGAACTTGGGGAACTCGCCCTCCAGCAGCCGGGTGGTGGTGCGGCGGCCGGCGCCCTCGAAGCCGATCAGGCCCTCGCCCGCGCCGCCCGAGGAGAGCGCGATGGAGACGGTGTCGCCGCTGCCCAGGGACTTGGCGATGTCCTGGAGGGTCTTGGCGGGCACCAGGGCGACCGCGGAGATGTCCGACTGCTCGGGCTTCCACAGCAGGTCGCGGACGGCGAAGCGGTAGCGGTCGGTGGCGGCCAGGGTGATCCGGTCGCCCTCGATCTCGACCCGGACGCCGGTGAGCACCGGCAGGGTGTCGTCCCGGCCGGCCGCGACGGCGGCCTGGCTGACCGCGGAGGCGAAGACGTCCCCGGAGACGGTGCCGGTGGCGGTCGGCATCTGGGGCAGCGCCGGGTACTCGTCCACCGGGAGGGTGGGGAGGGTGAAGCGGGAGCTGCCGCAGACCACGCTGACCCGCTGGCCGTCGGTGGAGATCTCCACCGGCCTGTTGGGGAGGTTGCGCGAGATGTCGTTGAGCAGGCGACCGGAGACCAGGACGGTGCCGGCCTCCTCGACGTCCGCCTCCAGCTCGACCCGGGCCGAGACCTCGTAGTCGAAGCCGGACAGCGCCAGGCTGCCCTCCTGCGCGGTCAGCAGCAGGCCGGCCAGCACCGGCACCGGCGGCCGTGCCGGGAGGCTGCGGGCAGCCCAGGCCACCGCCTCCGCGAGGACGTCACGCTCCACCCGGAACTTCACCGGTAACCGCCTCCTGGATCGAGCGCTCCCGCTCGCACTCTGGTTCGTCTGATCTTGATCGTGGGTCCGCCTGTCCGCCGAGCTCTACCACTCCGCTTCCAGTCGCAGAGGACAGTCTGACGTACTCCGCCGACAGACGGGGCAGACGGGCGGAAGCGAGGCCGAACAGATGTCGGGGCGCGGTTGTCCACAGATTTCGGGACCACCCACTTTGAAAGCAGGTTCACGGTCTAACTGTGTAGCGGTAGTAGTAGGGCCTGTGGAAACCGTGGATAACCCTGTTTCCGCAGGTCAGCGCCCGGATTTTGTCCACAGTGGGTGTGGACGGCGGCTGTGGACGGGCAGGCCGCGCTGTGGACAGCCGAGCGTTACCCACAGGGCACGCTGCGTATCCACAGGTTATCCCCAGGACTGTCCCCAGATCCGGGACCGGTTATCCACGGGCCCCGGTCAACTTTACGTGACGCCTTTCACACCAGGGTATGAACGGCTGCCCAAGGTTGTCGAACTGTGGACCCCGCTGTGGACAACCTGGGGATAACCGCCCCCGCCCTGGGGACAACCGGTGGATAACCCGGACGGCCCACTGGTGGCCCGTCAATTGTCCACACCCTGTGGACAACGGTTGTGCACAAGTCCACAGGCACCTGACCTGCGCGGAAGAGCGTAGCGGCGCCGGGCCTGTGGACGAATTCTGGATAACTCCGGACTCCTCGGCCTGTGGACGGCGCGGAAGGGGCCCGGCCTGTGGACAACTGCCGTGCGCGCCCCCGGTTTTCGAATCACCGGGCAGTTGTTCGGCGCGGGCTGTGGACCGGTGGGACGTCCGTCGCGCGGATACCTGCCCGGCGGCGGCCCGGTGCACACCTGTGGATATGGCAAAAGGGCGTCAGGATCGCTCCTGACGCCCTTCCGGGGGTGCTCCGGTCCGCGCCCCAACTCGCGCGGGACGGCTAGCTCTTGATGCGGTTGGTCAGTTCGGTGACCTGGTTGTAGATCGAGCGCCGCTCGGCCATCAGCGAGCGGATCTTCCGGTCCGCGTGCATCACCGTGGTGTGGTCGCGGCCGCCGAACTGGGCGCCGATCTTCGGCAGCGAGAGGTCGGTGAGCTCCCGGCACAGGTACATGGCGATCTGCCGGGCCGTCACCAGCACCCGGCTGCGCGAGGAGCCGCAGAGGTCGTCCACGCCGAGGCCGAAGTAGGCGGCGGTCTGCTGCATGATGACCTGCGCGGTGATCTCCGGGCCGGCGTCCTCGTCCCCGCCGGGGATCAGGTCCTTGAGGACGATCCCCGCCAACTCCAGGTCCACCGGCGCCCGGTTGAGGTTGGCGAAGGCGGTCACCCGGATCAGCGCGCCCTCCAACTCCCGGATGTTGCGGGTGATCCGGGAGGCGATGAACTCCAACACGTCGGCGGGGGCGTTGAGTTGTTCCTGGATCGCCTTCTTGCGCAGGATCGCGATCCGGGTCTCCAGCTCCGGCGGGGTGACGTCGGTGATCAGGCCCCACTCGAAGCGGTTGCGCAGCCGGTCCTCCAGCGTGGTCAGCAGCTTGGGCGGCCGGTCCGAGGACAGCACGATCTGCTTGTTCGCGTTGTGGAGGGTGTTGAAGGTGTGGAAGAACTCCTCCTGGGTGGACTCCTTGCTCGCCAGGAACTGGATGTCGTCCACCAGCAGGATGTCCATGTCCCGGTAGCGGCGGCGGAAGGTGTCCGCCTTGCCGTCCCGGATCGAGTTGATGAACTCGTTGGTGAACTCCTCCGAGGACACGTACCGCACCCGGGTGCCCGGGAAGAGGCTGCGCGAGTAGTGCCCGATGGCGTGCAGCAGGTGGGTCTTGCCCAGCCCGGACTCGCCGTAGATGAAGAGCGGGTTGTACGCCTTGGCCGGGGCCTCGGCGACGGCCACCGCCGCCGCGTGGGCGAAGCGGTTGCTGGCGCCGATGACGAAGGTGTCGAACAGGTACTTGGGGTTCAGCCGGGCGGCCGGCTCGTCCTTGCGGGAGCCGCCGGCCGGGGGAGCGCCGGGCGGGGCGGGCACCCCGGGGACGGCGGGGCGCTCGGTCGGCGGCTCCGCGGCCGACTTCTCGGCCGGGCGTCCGCCGGAGGGCCGGGAGCCGTGTCCGCGGCGCCCGGCGCCGGTGCGGGGCTGCTCGCCGGGGCCGGGGCCGTACGCGCCGCCGAAGAGGTCGCCCTGGGTCGTGGCGGGCGGGCTGGGGAGGTGCCGCGGCGCCGGGCGGGGCGAGGGCTCCTCGGGCTCGTGGTACGGCGCCTGCGGCTCCTGGTAGCCGGGCCAGGGCTGGGCGGGCTGGCCGCCGCCGTAGGGCGCGGGGCGCTGCTCGTAGCCGCCGGTGTCGTAGCGGGGGCGCTCGTAGTCCTGCTCGTACGGCTGCTGGTAGCCCTGGTCGCCGTAGCCGGAGTCCTCCTCGGCCGGGCCCGGGTAGGGCTCGACGGGGGCCTGGGGGGCCGGCGCGGGGGTGGTGGGCACCGCGTTGGCGTCGACCATCACGGCGATCCGGACGGGTCGGCTGAGCTCGCGGCTGAGCGCGTCGGTCAGCTGGGGCAGCAGCCGACCCTCCAGCACCTGCTTGGCCCGCTCGTTCGGGGTCGCCAGCAGGGCGGTGTCGTGCATCATCCACATGGGCTGGGTGCGCTGCACCCACTGCTTGTCCATCTCCCCGACGTCGGGGTCGTTGACCAGCCGCTCGACGACCCTCGCCCAGACCGGGACGAGGTCGCTGTTGCCATCAGCCACTGGTGCACGCTTTCGAAGAACAAACCAGACAAGTCCTGCAACGGTAGTCAGCGAACAGAGACGGATCAAGTCGTTGTCCACAGGCTGTGGGTAAACGGCGTCCCGAAGCAGCTGGTTTGACCCTCGGCGCCCGTCCCGCGTACCGTAACCAGGTCGAGTTGTCGATGGCCGCTGCCGCATGTCCGCGGGTCCACCCGCTCCATAAGGCGCGCAGCACGGGCGCCGTGGATTGCCTCAGACCCCAGCCGAACTGGGGCGATGGGCCGGATTTCCGAATTCCAGGGAGATCACGCGGACGCACGGTGACGGCCAAGCGACACCCCGTCATCCTACGATTCACCTCAGGAGCCCCCGAGTGAGCAAGCGCACCTTCCAGCCGAACAACCGTCGTCGCGCGAAGACCCACGGCTTCCGGCTGCGGATGCGTACCCGCGCCGGCCGCGCCATCCTGGCTGCCCGCCGTGGCAAGGGCCGCGCCAGCCTGTCCGCCTGATCCGCACCAGAGTCTGTTGTGCTGCCCTCCGAGAATCGGCTGCGGCGGCGCCAGGACTTCGCGACCGCGGTGAAACGCGGTCGTCGGGCCGGCCGGCCCCTTCTGGTCGTCCATCTCAGCAGAGACGGTGACCCGCAGGGGCAGACCGACCGGACCAGCGACTTCCGCCCGCACGTCGCCGAGGGGACTCCTTCGGCGCGTGCGGGTTTCGTCGTGAGCAAGGCCGTTGGCCCGGCGGTCGTCCGCAACCTGGTGAAGCGCCGGTTGCGCCATCTCGTTCGTGATCGTCTGTCCAGGCTGCCCGCCGGTAGCCTGATAGTGGTGCGTGCGCTGCCCCAGGCCGCGACCGCCTCGTACCAGGAGCTGGAACGCGACCTGGACGCGGCGCTCAAGCGGTTGCTGAGGGCCGAGCCCGCCGCCACGGCGCCGACGGGAGCAGGGCGATGAAGTACCTGCTGATGGGTCTGATCAGGGTGTACCAGTGGACGATCAGCCCACTGCTCGGTCCGGTCTGCCGTTACTACCCCTCGTGCTCGCACTACGGCTACGAAGCCGTGAAGGTGCACGGGGCGGTCAAGGGCGGCGGACTGACCGTGTGGCGCATCCTCCGTTGCAACCCCTGGTCACCTGGCGGGGTGGACCACGTACCGCCCCGCAAGCACCCGGTGTGGCACCGCCGGCTGCGTGATCTGCTGAGCCCCAAGAGCGGGACCGCCGAGCCGGAGCCGGTGGCGAAGCCCGATGCCCAAGGAGTCTGACCGGTGACCTTCGGTTTTCTGAGTCCCCTCTACACAGCGGTGTCCTGGATCATCGTCCAGTTCCACTCGCTGTACAGCAACGTCTTCGACCCGGACGGTGGCTGGGCCTGGGGTCTGGCCATCGCGTCGATGGTGGTCGTCATCCGGATCTGCCTGATCCCGCTCTTCGTGAAGCAGATCAAGGCGACCCGGGCCATGCAGGCGATCCAGCCGAAGATGAAGGCCATCCAGGAGCGCTACAAGAACGACCGGCAGCGCCAGTCCGAAGAGATGATGAAGCTGTACAAGGATGCGGGTACCAACCCGTTCTCCAGCTGCCTTCCCATCATCGTCCAGGCGCCCTTCTTCACCGCCCTCTACGGCGTGCTGTCCAACGTCGCCAAGGGCCACGACATCGGCGTGATCCACGGCGGCCTGCTGGTGAGCGCCGGCAAGGCGCACATCTTCGGCGCCCCGCTGTCCGCGACCTTCCTCGGCAGCCCGGAGACCAGCGTCAAGATCGTCACCGCGGTGATGATCGTCATGATGTCGCTGTCGCAGTTCGTCACCCAGCGCCAGCTGATGACCAAGAACGTCGACCTCACGGTCAAGACGCCGTTCATGCAGCAGCAGAAGATGCTGATGTACGTCTTCCCGGTCATGTTCGCCGTGATGGGCATCAACTTCCCGGTCGGTGTCCTGGTCTACTGGCTGACCACCAACGTCTGGTCGATGGGCCAGCAGCTGGTCGTCATCCACAACAACCCGACCCCGGGCAGCAAGGCCTTCGAGGAGCGCCAGGCGCGGCTCAAGAAGGCCGGCCGACTGCGTTCGGACGGTACGGAGATCAAGGGCGCGCTCTGGGGCATGCTGCCCCCGTCCAAGACGGCCATCGCCGAGGCGGCCTCCGCCGCCGCCGTGGTGGAGGAGTCGGTCCGGGCGAGCCGCCAGCAGCCCCGCCGCCAGAGCAAGGCCCAGCGCCAGCAGGCCGGTGCCGGCCAGGCGACCGAGGCGAGCGAGGCCACCCAGGTCGAGCAGGCCGCCGAGGACGCCGTCCCGGCGGACTCCGGCGCCAAGACGACGGCTGCCAAGCAGACCGCGGCCAAGCCCGGCGGCACCAAGCAGGGCACCCGGCAGCAGCCCAAGCGCGGCGGCCAGCGGCCGAAGAAGAAGTCCTGACCCGGCTTCTGCGAAGAGCTTCGTTCCCCGCCCGCCAGCCGGGCCCCATCTCCGAAGGAGTCCATCAGTGACGGAAGGCACCACCTCCGCCGTCGAGGCCGAGGACGTCGCCAGCACCGACGAGAGCGTCATCATCACCCGCCTGGAGCAGGAGGGCGACATCGCGGCGGACTACCTGGAGGGTCTGCTCGACATCGCGGACCTCGACGGTGACATCGACATGGACGTCGAGGGTGACCGCGCCCTGGTGTCCATCGTCAGCGACGGCAACGACCGCGCGCTGCAGCGCCTGGTCGGCCAGGACGGCGAGGTGCTGGAAGCCCTGCAGGAGCTGACCCGGCTGGCCGTCCACCGGGAGACCGGCGAGCGCAGCCGTCTGATGCTGGACATCGCCGGCTTCCGGGCCCGCAAGCGCGAGGAGCTGGCCGCCCTCGGCGCCAAGGCCGCCGAGCAGGCGAAGAGCAGCGGCGAGCAGGTCAAGCTGCGGCCGATGACGCCCTTCGAGCGCAAGGTCGTCCACGACGCGGTCGCGGCCGCCGGTCTGCGCAGCGAGTCGGAGGGCGAGGAGCCCCAGCGGTGCGTGGTCGTGCTGCCGGCCTGAGGCCGTCGGGACGATGACCGGTCGCCTCGGTGACCGGTGAGTCTTGTCGAACGCGACCCCGTCCGCCTCGTGCGGGCGGGGTCGTTGTTCCTTCTGGGATGTTTCACGTGAAACAGTGCGTTGAGCGGGTCGGTGGATCCGGAGATCGGAGAGGTCGAGATGGACACGGAGAACGCGGCCACCGGCCGTCCGGGGGCGGACGTGAACCCTGACGCGGAGGAGCGGGCCGAGCTGCCCGAGCTGGACGTGTTGGCCGAGGCGCCGGCCGCTGCCCGGGAGGTCTTCGGCGACCGCTTCGACGCCGCCGTCCGCTACACCGAGCTGCTGGCCACGGCGGGCGTCCGGCGCGGGCTGATCGGGCCCCGCGAGGTGCCCCGGCTGTGGGACCGGCACGTCCTGAACTGCGCGGTGCTGGCCGAGCTGCTGCCCACCGGCTCCACCCTGTGCGACGTCGGCTCCGGCGCCGGCCTGCCCGGCATCCCGGTGGCGCTGGCCCGCCCGGACGTCTCGGTGACCCTGCTGGAGCCGCTGCTGCGCCGGACCACCTTCCTGGAGGAGGTCGTCCGGGAGCTGGGGCTGGAGAACGTCACGGTGCTGCGCGGCCGCGCCGAGGAGATGATCGGCAAGCTCGCGGTGGACGTGGTGACCGCCCGGGCCGTGGCACCGCTGGACCGGCTGGCCGGCTGGGGCATGCCGCTGCTGCGCCCGCACGGGCAGATGCTGGCGCTCAAGGGCGACAGCGCCGAGCAGGAGCTGGCCGACTCGCGCGCCGGGCTGGCCAAGCTGGGCGCCGTCGAGTGGACCGTCATCTCGGTCGGCGAGGGCACCCTGGAGACCTCCACCCGGGTGGTGCAGGTCAAGGCGGGGGAGAGCCCCGGCGGGGTGAAGGCCGCGACCAAGCGGGCCAAGGCGGCCCGGGCCGGGCGCAACGCCGGTGCCAAGACCGGTGACCGCGCCCGGGGCGGGCGCCGCCGCGGCACCCGCTGAGGTCCTCGGTTCGGAACGACGGGCGGACGGCTCCCCTCGGAAGGGGGGAACCGTCCGCCCGTCGTCGTTCAGGTGACGGGTGGGCCTCCGGTGGAACACCGGAGTGTCGCAACGTCAGATTTCCGGCATAGCGGGCATGGTGTTTCACGTGAAACGTCGCTCTCTGCTCTCCGACGGTCTCGATTTCCGGCTCCGCCTCGGGCTCAGCCGCTTTCGGGCCGCGACTGTTGCCGCTCCGGTTTCACGTGAAACACTGAGCCCCATGCAGGACTCGGAGACCATCGACCAGATCGATGACACGCCCATCGCACGGGCTGCCCAGGCTGCGGTTCAGGCGATCGGCCGGGCGGGGGAGGGGCTGCCGCGGCCCGCCGCCACCCGGGTGATCGTGGTCGCCAACCAGAAGGGCGGGGTGGGCAAGACCACCACCACCGTGAACATGGCCGCCTCGCTGGCCATGCACGGACTGCGCGTCCTGGTGGTCGACCTCGACCCCCAGGGCAACGCCTCCACCGCCCTCGGCATCGACCACCACGCCGAGGTGCCGTCCATCTACGACGTCCTGGTCGAGGGCAAGCCCCTGGCCGACGTGGTCCAGCCGGTCGTGGACGTCGAGGGGCTCTTCTGCGTCCCCGCCACCATCGACCTGGCCGGCGCCGAGATCGAGCTGGTCTCGCTGGTGGCCCGGGAGAGCCGGCTGCAGCGCGCCATCGCCGCCTACGAGCAGCCGCTGGACTACATCCTGATCGACTGTCCGCCCTCGCTGGGCCTGCTGACCGTCAACGCCCTGGTGGCCGGTCAGGAGGTGCTGATCCCGATCCAGTGCGAGTACTACGCGCTGGAGGGCCTCGGCCAGCTGCTGCGCAACGTCGAGCTGGTGCGCGCCCACCTCAACCCCACGCTGCACGTCTCGACCATCCTGCTCACCATGTACGACGCCCGGACCAGGCTGGCCGCCCAGGTGGCCGAGGAGGTCCGGACCCACTTCCAGGCCGAGGTGCTGAGCACGGCGATCCCGCGCTCGGTCCGCATCTCGGAGGCGCCCAGCTACGGGCAGACGGTGCTGACCTACGACCCGGGCTCCACCGGGGCGCTCTCGTACCTGGAGGCCGCCCGCGAGCTCGCGCTGCGCGCGGTGGGCCAGGGCGGCGGCTCGTCGGTCGGTCAGCAGCGGGACGGCAGCGGTACGGGGCACGGCGCCCCGATGGCACAGCACGGTACGACGGAGGGTCATCAGTGAGTGGTCGCAGGGGTCTGGGACGAGGGCTCGGGGCGCTGATCGGCCCCGCAGTACCGGCCGACGGCGGGGCGGCGCAGCCCGCCGCCGCCACGTCCGCGCCGACCTCGGTGGTGGCGACCGGCACGACGTCACCGGCCTCGGTGCCGGTGCTGCCGGGCGGCCGCGCCACGGTGGCGGCCCGCGCGGCCGTCGGGCGGCAGGCGGAGCAGCCGGTGCCGGCGCCGGTGCCCGGTGCCTCCTTCGCCGAGCTTCCGCTGGACGCGATCACCCCCAACCCGCGCCAGCCGCGCGAGGTGTTCGACGAGGACAAGCTGGCCGAGCTGGTGGCCTCCATCAAGGAGGTCGGCCTGCTCCAGCCGATCGTGGTGCGCCAGGTCGCGGCCGAGCGCTACGAGCTGATCATGGGCGAGCGCCGCTGGCGCGCCTCCCGCGAGGCGGGGCTGGAGCGGATCCCGGCGATCGTCCGGGCCACCGAGGACGACAAGCTGCTGCTGGACGCCCTCCTGGAGAACCTCCACCGGGCCGAGCTGAACCCGCTGGAGGAGGCGGCCGCCTACGACCAGCTGATGCGGGACTTCTCCTGCACCCACGAGGAGCTGGCCGACCGGATCGGCCGCTCGCGTCCGCACGTCTCCAACACCCTGCGGCTGCTGAGGCTCCCGGCGTCCGTCCAGCGTCGGCTGGCGGCCGGCACGCTGACGGCCGGGCACGCCCGGGCGCTGCTGCCGCTGACGGATCCCGAGGCGCAGGAGAAGCTGGCCGCGCGGATCATCGCCGAGGGCCTCACGGTGCGCAACGTCGAGGAGCTCGTCGTCCTGCTGCGCTCGGAGGAGCCGAAGGGGGAGAAGCGCCCGGCGCCGAAGGCGGGGAGGATCATCTCCCCGGCGTTCAACGACCTGGCGAGCCGGCTGTCGGACCGCTTCGACACCCGGGTCAAGGTCGAGGTGTCGCAGCGCGGCGGGAAGCTGGGCAAGGGCAAGGTGGTGCTGGAGTTCGGTTCGGTCGAGGACCTGAACCGGATCCTGGACAGCATGGCCCCGGGCGAGGACGGTCTGCGGCTGTCGCAGGGCTGAGCCGGTCGGCCGGACCTAGGGCGTGTCTGACAATTCCCGCCGGGCGCGCGACGCTCCCCCAGCCTTCGGCCGGGAGGTACCCCCAGGGCACAAGCGCACCTCGCCGCGTTGTCGTCAGTCGCCGATGGCCCCCAGCCTTCGGCCGGGAGGTGCCCCCACCGCATGGACTCCCTCCTCCGCCTTGCGATGCACGCACCCCAACGCCGCGCGCTGATCCGACGCGAATTGTCAGACACGCCCTAGGGGCGACGACCCGATGGGTGCATGTGCCACGTGAGCGCTGTTTCACGTGAAACATGCACCCATCGGCGTTGGTGGGGGCATGCTCGACCGTGAAAGGGAGGAGGAGGTGCGGGCCATGGGACGCCGGATCGCTCCGCTGACGCTGGACAACCTCGCGGACCTGCCGACGGGCTGCCGTTCCTGCGTGTTCTGGGAGCTGGACCCGGTCAGCGCGAAGGAGGCGGTGGAGTCGGGGAAGCCGGAGCTGGAGAAGGAGGGGTGGATCTCCGCGGTGCTGCTGGAGTGGGGGTCCTGCGGTCGGATCGTCTACGTGGACGACCGGCCGGCCGGCTTCGTGCTCTACGCGCCGCCCGCGTACGTCCCCCGCTCGCAGTCCTTCCCGACCAGCCCGGTCGCGCCGGACGCCGTTCAGCTGATGGTCAGCCGGGTGCTGCCGGGCTACCAGCGCCAGGGGCTGGGCCGGGTGCTGGTGCAGACCGTCGCCAAGGACCTGCTGGGGCGCGGGGTGCGGGCGATCGAGGCCTTCGGCTGGGCGGGCCGGGTGCCCACCAGCTGCGTGCTGCCGGCCGACCACCTGCTCGCGGTCGGCTTCAAGACCGTACGGCCGCACCCGCGCTACCCGAGGCTGCGGCTGGAGGCGCGCACCACGCTCTCCTGGCGCGGCGACGTGGAGGGGGCGCTGGAGCGGCTGCTCGGCGGTGCGCGGAAGGAGCCGGCCCTGCGGCCGTTCTGAGCGGTACGACGACGGCGGCGGGGCTCCCCTCGAAGGGGGAGCCCCGCCGCCGTCGGGTCCGGGTTGACCGGAGATGCCCGGGAGGCCTGGAAGAGGCCTAGAACAGGCCGTCCAGCTCGCGCAGCAGCGCGGCCTTCGGACGGGCACCGGTGATCTGCTTCACCGGCTGGCCGCCCTTGAAGAGGATCAGGGTCGGGATCGAGATCACGTTGTACTCGGCGGCGGTCACCTGGTTGGCGTCCACGTCGAGCTTGGCGACGGTCAGCTTGTCGCCGTGCTCGGCCGCGATCTCCTCCAGGAGCGGGGCGACCTGGCGGCACGGGCCGCACCAGGTGGCCCAGAAGTCGACCAGGACGGGCTTGTCGCTGTCCAGGACGTCGGTCTTGAAGGTCGTGTCGGTGACGGTGGTGGTGGCGCCGGCCACGGGGACTCCTCGGGTTAGGACGGAGGGGGCTGCTGCCAGGTGAACAACGGGCGGGCCCGTTCTGTTTCTGCCTGGCCGGGGCGGGGGTGTTTCACGTGGAACACCCCCGCGGGGTTCGGTCGGTGGCGGGGAGGTCAGACCGCGACGGCGGTCTTGTTCTCGGCGTCGTCCAGGGCGGCCAGGTAGCGCTCGGCGTCCAGTGCGGCGGAGCAGCCGGTGCCGGCGGCGGTGATGGCCTGGCGGTAGGTGTGGTCGACGACGTCGCCGGCGCCGAACACGCCCTCGATGTTGGTCCGGGTCGAGGGGGCGTCGACCTTGAGGTAGCCCTCGGCGTCGAGGTCGAGCTGGCCCTTGAACAGCTCGGTGCGCGGGTCGTGGCCGATCGCGATGAACAGGCCGGTGACGGGCAGCTCGCGGGTCTCACCGGTGCTGGTGTCGCGCAGGGTGACGCCGGTCAGCTTGGGGTCGCCGTGGATGGCGTCGACGGCGCTGTCCCACTCGAAGCGGATCTTCGGGTCGGCGAAGGCGCGCTCCTGCATCGCCTTGGAGGCACGCAGGCTGTCCCGGCGGTGGATGATCGTGACGCTCCTGGCGAAGCGGGAGAGGAAGGTGGCCTCCTCCAGGGCGGTGTCACCGCCGCCGACCACCGCGATGTCCTGGTCGCGGAAGAAGAAGCCGTCGCAGGTCGCGCACCAGGAGACGCCGCGGCCGGAGAGCTTGTCCTCGTTGGGCAGGCCGAGCTTGCGGTGCTGGGAGCCGGTGGTGACGATCACGGCGCGGGCCTTGTGCACGTTGCCCTCGGAGTCGGTGACGGTCTTGACCTCACCGGTGAGGTCCACCGCGACGATGTCGTCGGGGATCAGCTCGGCGCCGAAGCGCTCCGCCTGCGCCCGCATGTTGTCCATCAGCTCGGGGCCCATGATGCCGTCCCGGAAGCCGGGGAAGTTCTCGACCTCGGTGGTGTTCATGAGCGCACCACCGGCGGTGACGGCTCCCTCGAAGACCAGCGGCTTGAGGGAGGCACGGGCCGTGTAGAGCGCGGCCGTGTACCCGGCCGGGCCGGAACCGATGATGATCACGTTACGGACGTCGCTCACTGCTTCTCCTGGTTCGCATCGCGACCCGCGTTTGCTGCGGGGAGGGCGGTCCTGCTCCGCCGCCCGGGACAACGACTGACCAGTCTCTCGCATTCCCAGGCGGATCAGTACCAGGCGCCCGAACTCCGGAAGTGGCGTGCCGCCCCGGTCGTCGATCGCATGGGAACGGCCGTCCGGTGGCTGGGAAGGGCTGCTCAGTGGCCGGGGACGGTCCGTTGCAGGACGACCGGGCCGCAGTCGGGGGAGCGCAGGAAGACGTCCACGAATCCGGGCCGACCGGGGGCGGGGTAGACCAGGACGTCCACCGGGGAGCCCTGGTAGCTGCCCCGGTCGGTGGCCAGCGGGGGGCCCGGGGCGGGGGCGCGGCAGTCGGCGGGGGAGACCGGTGCGGTGGGCGAGGCGGGGCCGGAGAGCTCCGGTCGGGAACCGTCGGCGGGCGCGGCGCCGGACTTGCCGGGCCCGGTGGCGCGCAGTCCGGGCTGGGAGCCGGAGCGGTCCAGCAGTTGCTGCACCTGGTCGGCGAGCCGGTCCTCCTGGTAGACGGTGCCGGGGCCCGTCAGGTGCGGGGTGCGGGCGCTCTGCTCGCCGGGGGAGCCCACCGTGCCCGCCGAGGCGGCGGAGGCGGTGGTGCGGGCGGGGGAGTCGTCCTGGTGCAGCAGCAGGGCGCTGCCGAGCCCGACGGCGGCCAGCGCGGCGGCCGCCCCGAGCAGCAGGGCGAACCGGCGGCGGCGCGGGCGGGGGCGGCCGGGGCCGGAGGTCGAGGACGGGCGGGCCGGGGGCGCGGAGGGCGCCGCGGCGGCCCGTACGGGCGTGGCGGGGAACTCCGTCCGGCGGGCGGTGGCGGGGGCCCGCCCGGGGCGTCCGGCGGCACCGGTGGGCCCGGTGGACTCCGCCGGGGAGAGGTGGTCGGCGCGGGCGGCCTCGGCGAGGGCGGCGTCCAGCCGGGCGGCGACGTCGGCGGGCATCGGTTCGGGCTCGACGGTGCCGAGCAGCGTCTGCACCTCGGCCAGCGCCTCGACGGTGCCGCGGCACTCGGCGCAGCCGTCCAGGTGCCGGTGCAGGGCCTCGGCGGCCCCGGCGGGCTCGACCAGGCCCTCGGCGAGGTCGGCCAGCTCGTCGACCGAGGGGTGGGCGTCGGTGGGTCCGGGGGAGGAGAGGGGGGCGGTCATCGTGTGCTCGCGTCTCCTTCCAGCATCGTGCGGCCGGTGCTCGGGCCTGTCCCTGTGACGGTGCGGGGGCCTGTCGGGTTCCCCCTGGTCCCGTCCGGCGGGGGCGGGGCGGTTCCGGACGGGTCGGGGGCGGGGCGCCCCGGGGGCCGGCCGGCCGGTGTTTCACGTGAAACGTGCCGTCCGTCGCCGTTCCCGTCGCCGTTCCCGCCGTCGGTCCCGCTGTCGGTCCCGCCCTTGGTCTCGCCGTCGGTCTCGCGCAGGTGCCGGACCAGGGGGAGCAGCCGGGCCCGGCCGCGGGCGCAGCGGCTCTTCACGGTGCCCACCGGGACGCCCAGCAGCTCGGCGGCCTCGGCGACCGGGTAGCCCTGCATGTCGACCAGGACCAGCGCGGCCCGCTGCTCGGGGGGCAGTTCGGCGAGCGCCGCGGTCAGCTCGCGCTGCACCTCGGCCCGGACCACCGGGGAGTCGGCCGGCTCGGCCGTGCCGACCAGGCGGTCCAGCCGCTGCGGGTCCTCGTCCAGCGGGGTGGTGCGCCGGGTGGCGCTGCGCCGGGCGCGGTCCAGGCAGGCGTTGACCACGATCCGGTGCAGCCAGGTGGTGACCGCCGAGCGGCCCTGGAAGCCGGCGGCGGCCCGGAAGGCGGAGACCAGGGCGTCCTGGAGGGCGTCCGCGGCCTCCTCGCGGTCGCCCAGGGTGCGCAGGGCGACCGCCCAGAGGCGGTCCCGGTGGCGGTTCACCAGCAGGCCGAAGGCCTCCTGGTCGCCGGCGACGTGCCGGGCGAGCAGCGCCGCGTCGTCGTCCGCCACTGCTACCCCTTGTCGCCGTCGTCCGGTCTGCGCGGGCGGGCGGTCAGCCGAAGACCTTCACCTCGTTGACCTGACCGCGATAACCGCCGCCGCTCGTATCCTTCGGCAGGCTGGTCATCCAGATCAAGAGGTAACGCGTGTTCGTCGGGCTGCTCAGGGTGAAGTCGGTGGTGGAGCCGGTCTGCTTGTCCAGCACGTTGAAGGCCTCGGGCTGGGCGTCCTGCGGCTTCGCGGCGGCCTGGGCGTTCGGCACCCGGAGCTCGGCCGTGTGGGTGCCGGTGAACTGGACGCTCACCGAGCTGACCGACTGCACCGAGCCGAGGTCGATCAGCAGGCCGGTGCCGTCCTTGAACGGCGGCTTGGGGCCGAAGGGGTCGTTGTAGCTCTTGGTCACCCAGGCGGTGTTCGGGTCCCCGTCGAAGACCTTCGGGAGCAGCCAGAGGGACTCCGGGGAGTCGCCCCGCGGGTTGTAGGAGAAGGCTTCCTTGATCTGGATCGGCACCGGCGGGTGGGCCGTCGGGCGGGCGCTCGCGGCGGTGCTGCTGATCGAGGTCTGCGGGGTGGCGACGGCCTGGTTGTTGTTGCGCAGGCTGCCGACGAACTGCCAGGAGGCGACGCCGATCGCGCCCAGGGCGACCGTCCAGGCGGTGGCCTTGACCACCCGGCGCAGCCGGCGCTTGGTGCGCCGGGCGGCGGTGGGCCGGGAGGAGGCCGGCAGCGGGGCGACCGCCGGGTCGGCCACCCGGGTGGGGTTGGGCGCGGTCGGGAGGGCGTGGGTGTTGTGCCGGGGCGGGGTCGGGAAGGCCGGCAGCTCGGGCTCGGGCTGGCGGATCCGGGGCAGCTTCGCGATCGCCCGGACCAGCTCCTCCGGGGTGGTGATCGGTTCGGCGTGGTGCGGCGGGTGGTCGAACAGGGCGCGCGCCGCGAGCTCGGACAGGCCCTTGTGGACGCCCGCGCGGACCTGGTCCGGCGCGGCGTTCTGCAGGTCCTTGGGCAGTCCCTTGAGGTCGTAGCGGTCCTCGGGGTACGGCCAGCGGTGGGTGAGCGCGGCGAAGAGCAGCGCGCCGATGGCCCGGGTGTCGGTGCGCTGGGCGTCCTCGGTGGAGTCCTCGGCGGGCAGCCCGCGCAGGGCGGCGTCCACCGCGATGCCGTTGATCCGGTACTGGCCGCTGTCGGTGCGCAGGACGCAGCGCGGGGTGAGCCGCAGGTGTGCCTTGCCGCGGCGGTGCGCGGCGGCGACGGCGTCGGCGACCTGGCGGACCATCTGGTACGCCTCGTGCGGCTCCATCGGCCCGTCGGCGAGCAGCTTGGCGAGGTCGGAGGCGTGCGGCAGCCACTCCCGCACGACGTACACCAGCTCGTTCTCCTGGACGGCGTCCAGCACCTGGACGAAGCGCGGGTCGCCGAGCAGGGCCGCGGACTTGGCGGCGGCCAGCACCTTGCGGGCGCGCTGGTGGCCGGAGGCCATCAGGTGGACGCCGACGGCCCGGCGCAGCTTCTCGTCGACGGCGCGCCAGCTGCTGAAGGTCTCGGTCTGGGAGATGCACTCTTCCAGCAGGTACCGGTGGCCGATCTTGTCGCCGCTGTGCCGCATCGGCGCGGGGAGGGTGCGCGGGAGGGTGGCGGTGTCGCGCGGGTCGACGGTGGGCTGGGGGTCGGTGGGGCGGCGCTTCTCGGAGGCGGGCTGCGGGGCGGGAGCGGGCTTCTTCCGTGGGGAGCCGGCCGCCAGTTCGGCGGCGATCTCGTGGACGGAGAGCGGGGCGGTGATCTCCGAGGTCTCCTCGCTCACCGCCGTCCCGGGGGTCGGGCCCTCCTCGTCGCCGACCTCTTCGTCGCCCCCGCTGTCGGGCTCGGCGGGGGACTCGGCCTTGGCCTTGCCGCCGGCCTTGGTGGGGGCCTCGGCGGAGGCCGCGGAGGAGTTCCCGGGGGCGTTCGTGGAGGAGGCGTCGGCGGAGTCCGCCGGGGCGGTGTCCCCGCTCCCGAGCTCGTCGATCGCCGCAGCCAGCGCGGCCTCGTCCGCCGCCGCGTCAGCTGTTGACGTGTCGACGACCGCCTTGGTGCCATCAGCCACCGTGGTCCTGCCTCCCCTTGTGTCGCCCCGGCCTGAGAGAGTCGCTGGAGCCCGCGGATTGGCCGCCCTGTGCTCCAGGACAATTGTGCCCACTCTTCACCACCGGGTACGACCGCTGAAGGGTCCGCTCGGTTGCATGGCGGTGGAGAGATGTGGTGCAGATCCGACACCGGGCCGCCACGTGGCGGCCCGGGCGGGTCCGGTGGTGGGTGGCGGCCCGTGCTGCGGCCGGACGGGCGGGGGCGGTGTCGGCCCCGGTCGACGCCCGGTCAGGGCGCCCGCTCGTCCGGCCGGTTGTACTCGGACTCAGCGGCCCAGTCGGCCGCGGACCATGCCCAGCATGGCGTTCATCTCCTCGATCCGCAGGCGCTTCGCGATGAACACGAACACCAGCAGCTGGAGACCGCCGCCCAGCAGGACCGACAGCACGCTGCCCGGCCAGCCGCCGAGCACCTGCTGGACCGCCAGGCTGACGCCGAGGCCGACCACCGCGGCCGGGACGCAGGCGGTGGCCAGCCGGCTGTAGGTCTTGCCGATCCGCTTGGTGTCCAGCCCGCCGATCTTCTTCTTGAGCTTGGGCACCGCGACCGTCACTCCGACGGCGTAGGCGAGGCCGTAGCCGAAGGCCATGCCGGTCACCGTCCACTGCGCGGGCAGCGCGACCCAGCAGATCAGCGAGAAGCCGGCCTGGCAGACCGCCACCCAGACGGTGTTGGAGAACGGCGTCCGGGTGTCCTCGTAGGCGTAGAAGCCGCGCAGCATCACGTACTGGGCCGAGTACGGGATCAGCCCGAGCGCGAAGGCCGAGAGCATCAGGCCGACGTTGGTCGCGTTGTCCAGGGCCGTCCCGCCGCCGCCGACCGCGTAGATCGAGCGGCCGATGGCCGGGCCGAGCGCCAGGAACAGGAAGGCCGCCGGGACGACCGCCACCGCGGTGGTGCGCAGCCCGTACGACAGGTCGTCCCGGACGGCGCCGGCGTCCTCGTCGGCGGCCGCGCGGGAGAGCCGGGGGAGCACCGCGCTCATGATCGAGACGGTGATGACGGCCTGCGGGAGCTGCCAGATCAGCAGGGCGTTGGAGAAGGCCGAGAGGCCGACACCGCCGTGCCCGCCCTGTTCGGCGGCACTGCCGGCGGCGGTCGCCAGCTGGGTGATGACCAGGTAGCCGGCCTGGTTGGCGAGCACGAAGAAGAAGGTCCACTTGGCCAGCCGGGCGGCCTTGCCCAGGCCGTGGCCGCGCCAGTCGAAGCGCGGCCGGAAGCGGAAGTCGGCGGCCCGCAGGTACGGGATCATCGCCAGCGACTGGACCACCAGGCCGAGCAGGGTGCCCAGGCCGAGCAGCCGGACGCCCTCCGGGGTGATGTTCTCCGGGGTGATCTGGGTGCCGTTGAAGCCGCCGTAGACCCAGATGTAGGCGCCGAAGGTGAAGATCACCACGATGTTGTTGAGGACCGGGGTCCACATCATCGCGCCGAACCGGCCCCGGGCGTTGAGGATCTGGCCCATCACCACGTGGACGCCCATGAAGAAGATGGTCGGCAGGCAGTAGCGGGCCAGGGCCACCGTGGTGTCGGCGCGGGCCGGGTTGGTCATCATCGGGTGGGCGATCAGCTGGACCAGCAGGGGCGCCCCGAGCACGGCCAGGAAGACCACGCCGCCGAGTCCGACCATCACCAGGGTGAGCAGCCGGTTGGCGTAGGCCGTCCCGCCGTCCTCGTCGTTCTTCATGCTGCGCACCAGCTGCGGCACGAAGACCGCGTTCAGCGCGCCGCCGCCGATCAGGATGTACAGCAGGGTGGGCAGGGTGTTCGCCGCGTTGTACGAGTCACCCATGACCGCGATGCCGATCGCGCCGGCGATCACCATGGTCCGCAGGAAGCCGGTGCCGCGGGAGACCAGGGTGCCGGCCGCCATGATCGCGCTGGAGCTCAGCAGGCCGGCGACCTTGCCGCCACCGCCGCCGGGGGCCGGGGCGGGCTCGGCCGCGGGGGCGGCCTGCTCCTCGGCGAGGTCCGCCAGCGGCTCGACCGCCGGGGGCACCGCCACGGCGGCCACCTGCATGGTGGCCTCCTCCTCGGAGAGCGGCGGGTCGAACTCGATCGGCGGCACGAACGGCCGCTGCCCGTCGTGGCCGCCGTGCTGCGGCTGCCCCGGGTAGCCGCCCATCGGCGGGTACGGCGCGGGCGCGCCCGGCGGCACCGCCGAGGCCGGGGGCACAGGGGCGGGCTGGGGGGCGGGCGGCTGGGCCGCGGCCTCCGGCTGACCGCCGCCGAACAGCGCGTCCACCCCGACGTACTCGGTGGTCTCGGTGTTCCAGGCGGATGCCGGGCCCGGCTCCCACTGCGGCTGCGGCTGGCTCCACGCCCCGGGGGCCGGAGCGGAGACCGGTGCCGCGGGGGCGGCCTGCTGCGGCCAGCCGGGCTGCACCGGGGTGTCCCAGCCGGGCTGCACGGGGGGCACGGGGGGCGAGAACGGTGTCGACGGCACCGGCGTCGGGTAGCCGCCGCCCTGCGGCGGCAGTTGCGGCGGCACGTCGTACGCGGTGGCCGGCGGCGGCGCCGCGGCGGGCCGTCCGGCCTGGAGGCCGTACGGGTCCTGACCGTCCTGCGCCGTCCCGTACGCCTGTGCGGCGTACGGGTCCTGGGCGTAGGTGTCGGCCACGTACCAGTCGCCGGAGGGCGACTCGGCGCCCGGCCGGCTCTCACCGCGGCCCGGCGGCCGCTCCTCGCTGCGCCCGGTCATGTCACCTCTTCGCTGTTGTGGGGGGAGACCGGCCCGGGGTTGCGGGGGGTCGGCGGTGTCAAGGACCAACCTTCTCATCACTGGCGGTCCGATCCCGGCCATCCGGGCTGCTGGCGCGCGGTGTCTGCGTGGGACCCCCGTCCGCGGCACCGTTCTCCGGCCGGCCCGCCGCCTGGTCCGCCGACCGGCCCGCCGTGCTGGCGTCCGGGTCGGTCGGCTGGGTGGGCTCGGCGGGATCGGTGGGCTCGGCCGCGGCGGCGCCCGCCGGGTCGCCGTCCGCCGGGCCGTCCCCGACCGGCTGGTCGCCGTCCTCGTGCGGCTGCCCGCCGCGCCGCTTGCGCTGGCGGACGAAGCGCAGCGCGGCCAGCACCAGCAGCACGGCGGCGCCGGCGAAGACGTACAGCACCCCGTTGGTCACCGAGGTGACCTCGACGGTGAAGGTCTGGGGCTGGCCGTAGGGCCGGGAATCGGGGCCGGTGGTCCACAGCTGGGCGACCATGGTGACCGGGCCGTTGCTGCGGGCCTCGGCGTTGAAGCGCAGGGTGACGCTCTGCGAGGCGGGGAGGACGAGCTGCTCCGGCAGGCCGACCCGCAGCCTGTTCGGCTGGTTCGAGGTGAGCCGCAGCTGCAGGTTGGTGACCGTCTGGGTGAGGTCGTTGCGCACGCTGACCTGGAGCTGGCCGGTGTTCCCGGCCAGGGTGACCACGTTCTTCCTCGGGACCTGGACGGCGGTCGTGAGCTCGTTCAGGTAGTTGGTGACGCCGGTGCGGTAGGCGTCACCGGACGGCGCCTGGGCCCGCCACTCGGTGGACAGCGAGCGGACCATCGCGGCGCTGAACGGGCCGCGCACCCGCTGCGGCAGGGTGAGCACCCGCATCAGGGTGTCCAGCTTCTGCTGGAGATCGTCGGTGCCGCTCAGGGCGGAGGCCGGCAGCTCGGAGGCGCGGGCCTGGGTCGGGTAGTCGGCCGGCGACGGGACGCCGGTGTTGGCCTTCGGGTCCGGCGCGGCCTGGGCCAGCACGTCCAGCTTCACCGGGGTCAGCCACTTGTCCCCGGCCGTCTGCAGGGCGCCGGCCAGCGCCTTGGCGGTGTTGGCGGTCAGCTCGCGCGGCGGCATCACCAGCAGGCCGCGCTGGTTCTGCGGCTGCTCGTGGGTGATCGCGTAGGTCTCGGCGAGGAAGCGCTGGGTCGCGTCGGTCTGGTCCTTCGGGGTGCTCAGGTCCTTCTGGAAGGGCGCGGAGACCGGGTCGTCGGCGACCACCGCGTTCTGGCCGTTGCCGATCGGGCGCACCGCGGTCGGGGTGTAGTTGACCGAGTCCGGGTCGGGCATGCTCGCGCCGTTGACCAGCACCAGGCTGCTGCCCGCCTGCCGGGCGATGCCGGCGATCTGCTGGTCGAGGTAGCCCTGGTACGGCCAGGCCACGTCGGAGCGGGTGTCCACCGAGAGCCGGCCCTCGACGGTCAGCCGGCCGGCGGTGGCGGCCTTGCTCAGGGCGGTGCCCATGCCGCTCAGGTCGGCGCCGTTGTGCGCGATCGAGGCGAGGTCCGGGTCGGCGTACGGCAGCGCGACGACCTGGCTGCCCGACTTGGCGACGGCCGCCCGCAGCTTGTTCAGCCAGGCGTCGGCGGCGGCCGAGGCGGGGCGGCCGACGGTGTTCTCGTCCTTGGCGGACTTTCCGGAGGACTCGTTGCCCGGCTTCTGCACCCGGTACGGCTTGGTCATCGCGAACGCGGCGTCCAGCAGGTCCGGGTCGACCACCCAGGTCAGCCCGTTCAGCTTGGCGCCGGTGTCGACCAGCTCGTACAGCCGGCCGCCCGGCGCGAGGTCGGCGGCCAGGCTGTCGTCGCGCAGCACGGAGAGGCTCTGGTCGCCCTCGGCGTAGGTCTGCGCGGCCAGCACCGGCGCGTGCACCAGCGGCCAGAGGGTGGCGACCTTGGTCGGCTGGGCCTCACTGCTGCCCTGGGAGTAGGGCAGGAAGGTGCGGGCGATGCCCAGGGCCCGGTCGCGCGGGTTGTCGGCGGTCGAGCCCCAGGCGTCCACCGCGAGCTCGTAGACGCCGCTCTCGGAGAAGCCGAGGTCGCTCACCGCGACGCTCAGGGTGTACGGCAGGCTCTGGCCCGGGTTGAGCTCCGGCAGGGCGTACTGCGGGCTGTCCAGTTCCGTCCCGTCGTCGCCCCGCGGGCTGGTCCGGGCGGCCACGCCCTGGAGCTCGCTGCGCCGCTGCAGGGGCTTGCTGGAGACCGGCTTGCGGACCGCGGCGTGGGCGCCCTTGAGGGCCGACTTGCCGGAGTTGGTGACGTGACCGGTGATGGACACGGTGCCGTTCTGGACGGCCAGCTGCGGGGTGACCGTCTCGATGGTCAGCACCACCGGGTACTCCGCGGTGGCCGTCGAGTCGACGGTCGGGCGGACGTTGCCGCCGGCCGGCAGGGCCGCGGCGGGGGCGGCCGCGACCAGTGCCAGGAGCGCGCCGCAGGCGGCGGCGAAGCGGCGCGCGCGGCCGCCGGTGCGCCGTTCCCCGGTGCGGGGTTCGGTCGGGCCGTCGGCCCGTCCAGGTCGTCGGTGCGCCCCCAGGCCCGAGTGCCGTGCCGGCTCACTCACTCGTTTCGCCCTCGCCGTTCTGTTCGCTCGCTCGCTGCTGATGCTGTCCGTCCGGCACGGTCGCCCGACGTTCCCCGCTCGACGTTCTTCGTTCGACGTTCTTCGCTCGACGACGTACGCCACCCCGCTGCCGCGGAGGGATCCGTCGGCACGGCGGCACGCGACACCGCATCCCCGGTTCCGGTGTCCGCGCTTCGTCCACCGGCATGGTAACGATCCAGCCTGGCGTGCAGTGTTGCGGGCTGTGGGGTGAGACGCCCAAAACGCGCGGGCGGTTGACCTTCCGGGGCACGTACCCTTGTGAGCCGTGTCCACTGCCAATGAGCCCACCGCGCGTATCGACCGTTCCAGCACCGCCCTCCAGGTCGTCCCAGGCCTGAGCGAGGCCCAGACGATGGGGCTGCAAGAGCTGCTGCGGGTCTCGCCGGTCGCCGACGAGATCGCCCGCCGCTTCCAGGCGGCCGGGCACCGGCTGGCCCTGGTCGGCGGCTCGGTGCGGGACGCGCTGCTCGGCCGGCTCGGCAACGACCTGGACTTCACCACCGACGCCCGGCCGCAGCAGGTGCTCAAGCTGGTCAAGGGCTGGGCGGACGCGGTCTGGGACGTCGGCATCGCCTTCGGCACCGTCGGTGCCCGCAAGGACACCCCCGAGGGCTCCTTCCTGATCGAGATCACCACCTACCGCTCCGAGGCGTACGACCGCACCTCCCGCAAGCCCGAGGTGACCTACGGCGACACCATCGAGCAGGACCTGGTCCGCCGCGACTTCACGGTCAACGCGATGGCCGTCGACCTGCCCGGCCGCGGCTTCGTCGACCCGCACCACGGCCTGGAGGACCTGGAGGCCCGGGTGCTGCGCACCCCCGCCACCCCCGAGGAGTCCTTCTCCGACGACCCGCTGCGGATGATGCGGGCCGCCCGCTTCGCCGCCCAGCTGGACTTCGACCCGGCGCCCGAGGTGGTCGCCGCGATGACCGCGATGGCCGAGCGGATCACCATCGTCTCGGCGGAGCGGGTGCAGGCCGAGCTGAACAAGCTGCTGCTGGCCGCCCACCCGGTGAAGGGCCTGCGGCTGCTGGTCGACACCGGCCTGGCCGGGCACGTGCTGCCGGAGCTGCCCGCGCTGCAGCTGGAGAGCGACGAGCACCACCGGCACAAGGACGTCTACGAGCACTCGCTGACCGTCCTGGAGCAGGCCATCGACCTGGAGCAGGACGGCCCGGACCTCACCCTGCGGCTGGCCGCGCTGCTGCACGACATCGGCAAGCCGCGCACCCGCCGCTTCGAGTCGGACGGCCGGGTCTCCTTCCACCACCACGAGGTGGTCGGGGCCAAGATGACCCGCAAGCGGATGCGGGAGCTCAAGTACTCCAAGGAGCTCACCGAGGACGTCTCGCGCCTGGTCGAGCTGCACCTGCGCTTCCACGGCTACGGCGGCGGCGAGTGGACCGACTCCGCGGTGCGCCGCTACGTCACCGACGCCGGGCCGCTGCTGGAGCGCCTGCACAAGCTGACCCGCTCCGACTGCACCACCCGCAACAAGAAGAAGGCGGCCGCGCTGTCGCGCACCTACGACGGCCTGGAGGAGCGGATCGCCGAACTGCAGGCCAAGGAGGAGCTGGACGCCATCCGCCCGGCCCTGGACGGCAACCAGATCATGGAGCTGCTCGGCCTGGGGCCCGGCCCGCAGGTCGGCAAGGCGTACAAGCACATGCTCGAACTGCGGCTGGAGCACGGCCCGATGGAGCCCGACGAGGCGGTCGCGGCGCTGCGGGCCTGGTGGGCCGAGCAGCAGCAGGGCTGACCCGGGCGACGCCCCGGACGCACCGCGCGGCGGTCACCATCCCCTTCGGGACGGTGACCGCCGCGCTCGCGTCCGGTCAGCCGTTGACGTGCTTGAGGCAGAGCACGTAGTTCAGCGAGGGGAGCTTGGTGTAGGTGCGGGTGTAGGAGCTGTCCGACTTCGGCTGCTTCTCGCAGACCTTCTCGTCCGAGGTGGCGAAGTACTTGTAGACCACCTTGTACTGGGCCTTGGGGTCGGTGCAGGGCAGCACGGTGATGTTCGGGTGGTCGTCCGCGGTCGCGCTGTTGGAGTTCTCGTTGCGCAGGCAGTCGCCGATGCCGGCGCTGTCGACGTCGTCCTTGGTGGCGGGCGGCGGCAGGGTGATGCTCGGCAGGGAGAAGGTGGGCATCGGGATCGGCGGCGGGGTGTAGCTGAACGTGGGCGACGGCCGCGGCGACGGCGAGAAGGTCACCGTGTCGGTCGGCTTCGGTCCCGCCACGGGCCCGGAGTCCTGCTTCGGGCCGATCACGCCGGTGGCCAGCAGAACCCCGGTGACCAGCAGCGAGACCGGCACCAGCAGCATGGCGACGTGCGGACGGCTGCCCAGCGGGGTGCCCGGGTCCAGCTGCGGGCCGTGGGTGCCCGGCATGGGCGGCGGCAGCCGCTTGATCCGGTTGTGGGCGCCGAGGTTCATCAGCAGGGTGATCACGGTCAGGATCGGCGAGACCCAGCTCCACCAGCCCTGGACCAGCGTCCTGGCGGACATGTCGCGCACGGTGGCCGTGCCGCAGGTGCGGCAGAACGGGCCGTGCATCCGCAGCATCCGGAACGCGATCAGCAGGCCCTGGTGGCCGCGGACGGTGGCGCGCACGGCCGGGAAGCCGCCGCAGAAGCGGCAGTGCTCCCCGTCCGTCGGGGCCGGTGGCGGGTAGCCGTAGCCGTAGCCGGGCGGCTGGGCGCCGTACGGCTGCTCCGGCGGCGGCGGGGCGCTCGGGTAGCCGTACCCCGGCGGGGGCGGCGGAGGCGGGGCGCCGTACGGGCCGCCGGCGTACGGGTTGCCGTCACCGGGTGGCGGGCCGTAGGGCAGCTGGGGAGGAGGCGGAGCGGACAAGGGATCCCCCGGAACAAGGACGTCGGTGGAAGGGTCAGGACTTCTTCACCGGCGGGTAGCCGGTGGTGGTGGGGGTCAGGGGGCCGAGGCAGAGCACGTACCGCGTCTTGTTCCAGCGGCGGCCGCTCTTGCCCGAGACGGCGCTGGTGGTCTGCGGGGTCTGCCGGCAGCGGGTCACGTCGGTGGTGCCGGTGAACTTCGACAGCACCTTGTAATTCGCTTTGGAATCAGTGCACTTGACGATCTCGACGTCACGGGAGCCGCTCACCCGGACACAGTCCCCGGGCTTGGCGCTGCTGACGTTCGGGCCGCTGAAGAAGTACGCGCCCGCGAGCACGACGCAGCCGCCGACCGCCCCGGCGATCCGCAGCTTGGCGCGGGCACCGCGCTTGGCGGGCGGCGCCGTGGGGGCCGCACCGGGCTGCGGGTAGCCGTACGGCCCGGCGGGCGGCGGCGGCCCGTACGGCGCCTGCCCGTGGGGAGGCTGGGGGTACGGGGCCTGGCCGTACGGGGGTTGGGGGCCCGGCGGCGGGCCGCCGTACGGGCTCGGGGCGTACGGCTGCTGGGCGGGTGGCCCGCCGTACGGCGCCTGGGCGTACCCGGGTGGGGGCGGACCGAAGCCGGGCGCCGCGGGTGGCGGCGGCCCGTACGGACCGGTCGGTGTGCTCATCAGTTCGCCCCCCGTGGCAGAGTGCTGTCTTTCCGACAGGTTTACGTACCTTAGCGACTGGGTCGGACGCAATCGGTCCGGTGGCCGCAGCCGGACTCCGGGACGAAGTGGTTTCGATTCCGGTACCGCGCGGTGTCAGTGGGCCTTGCCGCGGTCAGTGGGCCTCGCCGGGCAGGGGACCGGACCGCCGGGCGGCCCGCAGGTAGCCCACCGCGGTCAGCCCGTACACCACCGCCACCCCGACCACCACCGTGACCGAGCGGCCGGACAGCGGCAGCACCAGCGCCGTCACCAGGGCGGCGGCCACGAAGGCGACGTTGAACAGCACGTCGTAGATGGCGAAGACGCGGCCGCGGTACTCGTCCTCGACCGACTCCTGCACCACGGTGTCGGCGCAGATCTTGGTTCCCTGGGTGACCACCCCGAGCAGCAGCGCGGCGGCCAGGGTGGGCACCGGGGCGAAGAACAGGCCCAGCGCGGGGACGAAGACCACCGGGGCGAGCAGGCAGACCGTCATCCAGCCGGCCAGGCCGAGCCGACGGGTGCACCAGGGGCTGACCACCGCGGCGACGAAGAACCCGGCGGCCGACAGCCCGACCGCCTGGCCGAGGGTGGCCAGCCCGGCCGCGCTGTCGGTCGGGGCGTTGAAGGTGTAGCGGGCGAGCATCACCACGACCACGATCAGCACGCCGTAGCAGAACCGGGCCGCCGTCACGGCGGCCAGCGCGTGCACGGCCGGGCGGCAGTCCCGCACCAGGTGGCGGACGGCGGCGCCGAGCCCGACGGCGGCCCGCACCAGTGCCTGGCGGAGCGCGGGGCGCTCGCCGTGCTGGTCCGGGCCGAGCAGGTCGCGGTCCATCCGGCGGGCGGCCAGCGCGGCCGAGAGGTAGAGCAGCGAGGCCACGGTGACCAGCGCGGCGTCCGCCTTCGGCCCGGGGGCCATCAGCTGGTGCAGCAGGAAGCCGATGCCTCCGCCCGAGGCGGCGGCCACGGTCCCGAGGGTGGGGGAGAGGGCGTTGGCGGTGACCAGCCGGTCCTGCTCGACCACCCGGGGGAGCGCGGCCGACAGCCCGGCCAGGATGAACCGGTTGAGCGCGGTGACCAGCAGCGCCGAGGCGAAGAACAGCCAGGTCGGCGCCTCGACCAGGAGCAGCGCGCCGGTGGCCAGGCCCAGCCCGAAGCGGGCCAGGTTGCCGAAGTAGAGCACCTGGCGCCGGCGCCAGCGGTCCAGCAGCACCCCGGCGAACGGGCCGATCACCGAGAACGGCAGCAGCATCACGGCCAGCACCGAGGCGATGTCGGCGGGGGAGGACTGCTTCTCGGGGGAGAAGACCACGTAGGCGGCGAGCGAGACCTGGAAGACGCCGTCCGAGAGCTGGGAGAGCACCCGGGCGGTGAGCAGTCGGCGGAAGTCCCGGCCGCGGAGCAGACCGAGGAGCGTGGCGCGGTGCGCGGACTGGTGGGTGCTGCCGTTCTCGGTGATCGCCACCCGCCCAGGGTGCCACGGAACCGGGCGCCGTTTCACGTGAAACATTCGCTGCGCGAACGTGAAGGGCTCACGACCGGGTGGTCGTGAGCCCTTCTGGCGCGTCACGAGCGGTCAGCTCAGCGCTCAGTGCTCGACAGTCGCGAACCGAACTGCGTTCAGCGCGCGGTGCTCGACAGTCGCGAACCGAGCTGCGTTCAGCGCTCGGTGCTCGACAGTCGCGAACCGAACTGCGTTCAGCGCTCGACCTCGCCGCGGATGAACTTCTCGACGTTCTCCTTGGCCTCGTCGTCGAAGTACTGGACCGGCGGGGACTTCATGAAGTACGAGGAGGCCGACAGGATCGGGCCGCCGATGCCGCGGTCCTTGGCGATCTTCGCGGCGCGGACGGCGTCGATGATGACACCGGCCGAGTTCGGGGAGTCCCAGACCTCGAGCTTGTACTCCAGGTTCAGCGGGACGTCGCCGAACGCGCGACCCTCCAGGCGGACGTAGGCCCACTTGCGGTCGTCCAGCCAGGCCACGTAGTCCGAGGGACCGATGTGGACGTTCTTGGCGCCCAGCTCGCGGTCGCGGATCTGCGAGGTGACGGCCTGGGTCTTGGAGATCTTCTTGGACTCCAGGCGCTCGCGCTCGAGCATGTTCTTGAAGTCCATGTTGCCGCCGACGTTCAGCTGCATGGTGCGCTCGAGGATGACACCGCGGTCCTCGAACAGCTTGGCCATCACGCGGTGCGTGATGGTGGCGCCGACCTGGGACTTGATGTCGTCACCGACGATCGGCACGCCGGCCTCGGTGAACTTGTCCGCCCACTCCTTGGTGCCCGCGATGAACACCGGCAGGGCGTTCACGAAGGCGACCTTGGCGTCGATGGCGCACTGGGCGTAGAACTTGGCGGCCTGCTCGGAACCGACGGGCAGGTAGCAGACCAGGACGTCGACCTGCTGGTCCTTGAGGACCTGGACGACGTCGACCGGGGCCTCGTCCGACTCCTCGATGGTCTCCCGGTAGTACTTGCCCAGGCCGTCGAGGGTGTGGCCGCGCTGGACGGTCACGCCGGTCGGCGGGACGTCGCAGATCTTGATGGTGTTGTTCTCGCTGTTGCCGATGGCGTCGGCCAGGTCGAAGCCGACCTTCTTGGCGTCGACGTCGAAGGCGGCGACGAACTCCACGTCACGGACGTGGTAGTCACCGAACTGGACGTGCATCAGCCCGGGGACCTTGCCGGCCGGGTCGGCGTCCTTGTAGTACTCGACACCCTGCACCAGCGACGCGGCGCAGTTGCCCACGCCCACGATGGCTACGCGAACCGAACCCATTCCGGTTGCTCCCTGTGATCTCATGAGTGCCGTCGGAACCGACGGCACTCGTCCTGCTTCTTCGAATGACTGCTTGTACGGGCGCGAGGCGCCCACTCCTGCCGCGTGGCACAGGGCTGACGCGGTGTCAGCGCTCCTGGGCGGAGCGCCCCGGGCGGTCGTACGGTGGCCCGGACGGGTCGGGGGACCCGGTCTCCTGGCCACGGCCGTCCGAAGTCGTGTGGGGTACGGCGGTGGTTCCGGCGGTCCCGGTGGGGGCGCCGGTGGCGGGCCCGGTCCGGCCGGTGCGGTTGGCCCGCTCGGTCTCGATCAGCTCGTTGAGCCACCGGACCTCGCGCTCCACCGATTCCAGGCCGTGCCGCTGGAGTTCGACGGTGTAGTCGTCGAACCGTTCGCGGGCGCGGGCCAGCGCGTTGCGCATCCGCTCCAGGCGCTCCTCCAGCCGGCTGCGGCGGCCTTCCAGGACGCGCATCCGGACCGCTCGGTCGGTCTGACCGAAGAAGGCGAAGTGGACGCCGAAGCGCTCGTCCTCCCAGGCCTCCGGGCCGGAGTCGGCGAGCAGCTCCTCGAAGCGCTGCTTGCCCTCGGGGGAGAGCCGGTAGACGATCTTCGACCGCTTGCCGTTGAGCGCGGTGGCCGGGACGTACTCGACGTCCGGGTTGTCCTCGACCAGGAAGCCCTGGGCGACCAGGCTCTTCAAGCACGGGTAGAGCGTTCCGTAGGAGAGCGCCCGCAGTGCCCCGAGCAGGATGTTGAGCCGTTTGCGCAGTTCGTAGCCGTGCATCGGGGCGTCGTGGAGCAGCCCGAGGACGGCGAACTCCAGCACTCCTGAGCGCCTGCCCACTGCCGTCGTCCTCCTCCCTCTCGACCCTCGCTCCGGCCGCTGCATCGGCGGTATGCCGCTTCGATGTATCGGCTCGATATATCGAGAACAGTAAACCCGACCCCCGGAACGAGCAAGGGGGGCACGCGTGAATGTGATCACAAGCCGACGCGCGGGTGGGGTTGGCAACGGGCGTGTAATGATCTGCTGCCGTTTTGCGGGTATTAGCACCTGATGCCCGATTAGGAGGGATTTCCCGCTGCGTACGCTGTCGCGTGTGCACGAGGACCAACCTCCGGGGTTAGGGCGGTCCGGGCATCGGACAGGAACCCTGCCAACAGGTCGACCGGGCCTGGCGAGGAGCGGCTGGAAACATGAGCGAGCGACGGCGAAGGACGCCCAATTCGGGCGGTGACGGGCAGCAGCCGCCGGGAGGCGGCGGCCGTCGGGGCGGCCCCGGTCCCGACGAACTGGGCTCGGAAGGGATCGGCCGTCGACGCCCGCCCGGTGTCCGGGAGACCGCCCAGCAACCCCGGATGACCCGTGCCGAGATGCGCAAGGCCGCCCAGAAGAAGGGCAAGGGCGGTGGCCGGCGCGGTGCCGCCGCCGCCTCCGCCGCTGCCGCGGCCGGCCCCGGCAAGAAGCGCTTCATCGACTACCCGCGGTTCGGCAAGACCGGCTTCCGGCGCTGGCTGCCCTCCTGGAAACTGGTGTTCAGCGTCTTCCTGCTGTTCTTCGCCATGGGCGTGGGCGGCGTGTTCTACCTCTACCAGACCACCGAGGTCCCCGACCTCAAGGCCCTGGTGAACAACCAGAACACCATCTACTACTGGGCCGACGGCTCGGAGATGACCCGCAAGGGCGACACCAACCGGCAGATCGTCGAACTCAGCGACATCAGCCCCAACCTGCAGAACGCCGTCATCTCGGCCGAGAACGAGACCTTCCGCACCGACAGCGGCATCGACCCCAAGGGCATGCTGCGCGCCGTCTACAACATGGCGAAGGGCGGCGAGACCCAGGGCGCTTCGACGATCACCCAGCAGTACGTCAAGAACGCCTACCTGAGCCAGGAACAGACCATCGACCGCAAGGTGAAGGAATTCTTCATCACGCTCAAGATCAACCAGCAGAAGTCCAAGGACGACATCCTCAAGGGGTACCTCAACACCAGCTGGTTCGGTCGCAACGCCAACGGCGCCCAGGCCGCGGCGCAGGCGTACTACGGGGTCAACGCCAAGGACCTGAACCTCTGCCAGAGCGCCATGCTGGCCGGTCTGTTGAAGGGGGCCAACTACTACGACCCCTCCAAGCCGGCCAACCACGAACGCGCGGTGGAGCGCTGGAAGTGGATCCTGGACCGGATGGTGACCACCCACAACGCCACTGCGGAGGAGCGGGCGAAGTGCACCACCTTCCCCGAGCCGATCGCGTTGAAGCCCAGCTCCAACATGAACGGTGAGATCAGCTACCTGGTCGACACCGCCAACCAGTACGTGATGGCCACCGACAAGTCGGTCACCCAGCAGATGATCGACAAGGGTGGCCTGAAGATCTACACCACCTTCGAGAAGGACAAGGTCGACGCCCTCAAGAAGGCCGTCGACGACGTCAAGGGCGAGAACCTCGACCCGCAGAAGCGGCCCAACAACGACACCTTCGTCCAGTTCGGCGCCGCCAGCATCAGGCCCGGTGACGGGGCGATGGTCGCCATCTACGGCGGCGACGGCGTGGAGAACGGCCACTTCGACAACAACGCCAACGCCGGCGGTGTCCAGGTCGGCTCGACCTTCAAGCCCTTCGTGCTGGCCACCGCGATGCAGACCGGTGTGCAGACCGCGAAGGACACGGACGGCAAGCCGAAGCGGATCAACGCCGACAGCCGCTACCTCGCCGACGACATGTCCGAGATCCGCAAGCCGGACGGCTCGCTGGTGATCGGCGACGACGGCAAGCCCTACCGGCAGAAGAACGAGGACGCCGGCAAGCGCGGCTACGTCTCGCTGCGGCAGGCCATGCAGTGGTCGTACAACGTGCCGTTCGTCCAGCTCAACCAGGACGTCGGCGGCCCCGCCGTGGCCGACATGGCCGTGCAGATGGGCATCAAGCGGGAGAGCCTGGCCGACCCGAAGACCGCGACCTTCCCGCTCGGCACCTCGACCATCAGCCCGATCCGGATGGCCACCGGCTACGGCACCCTGGCCGCCAGCGGCAAGGAGGCCGAGCCCTACTCGGTCACCAAGGTCGAGGTGGACGGCAAGGAGCGTCCGGGCTTCGGCAAGAAGGACGTCAAGGTGGCGCTGGAGCCGGCCGTCGCGGACAACGTCACCGACGTACTGGTGAACGTGGCCAAGAACGGTACCGGTACCAAGACCAACAGCCTGGGCCGCCCGGTGGCCGGCAAGACCGGTACCACCGACCAGAACAAGTCGGCCTGGTGGGTCGGCTACACCCCGCAGCTGGTGACCAGCGTCGCGATGTGGCGCGAGGACCCGAGCAAGCACGACCGGGAGTCCCTCAACGGCACCGGCGGCAAGGAGTCCATCCACGGTGGTGACATCCCCACCGACATCTTCACCCGGTACATGAAGGCCGCCCTGGCCAACGAGAAGAAGATGGACTTCCCGACCCCGCAGCCGGTCGGCACCGAGGTGGACTCCTCCGGCGCGCCGTCCACGGTCAGCGCGACGCCCACCCAGAGCGCGAGCTCCACGCCGACCACGGTGGAGACCCAGCAGCCGACCCAGCAGCCCAACCAGCCGCAGCCCCCGCAGCCGACCCAGAGCAGCGGCTGCGTGCAGGGCGTGGACTGCCCGCCGACCGCGCCGCCGTCGCGGACCCCCCACCAGCCCACGCCGACGGGCTCCTGCTTCCTGGGGATCTGCCAGTCGCCGACGCCGACCGGGAACACCGGAGGTGGCAACGGGGGTGGCGCCGGCGGCAACGGCGGCACCGGCGGCAAGCCGACCCCGACCAGCACCGGCGGCGGCATGCAGGGCGGCGGCGGAGCGGCCGGGTAGTAGCCCCGTCCGACCGGTCCGACCGGTGAGAAGCCGAGAACGGCGGTGGCGGTCCTCCTCGGAGGACCGCCACCGCCGTTTCGTCACGATTCGCCGCGCGCGCCCCTCCCGCACCGCCGGACCATCGCGGGGTCCTCCTCGTCCCGGCGCATCCGGTGCGGCAGGATGTCCGGCATGACGTCGAGCGATCGTGACGAAACCGGCGGCCCGGACGGGCCCGGCGCCGCCGCAGGGACCACCCCGGCAGCCGTCGCCACGGCCGCGCCGCCGGCCAACACCGTGGTCGTCCCGGCCGACGAGGACCGGGTGGCGGCAGCCGGCAGCGAGGTGTTCGGCGGCCCGCCCGGCCGACGGGCGCTGCTCGGCGTCTCCTGGTGGATCCCGGTGCGGGTGCTGGCCCTGGTGGTGATCGTGGTCTCCGCGCTCGGCATGGTGCACAACCTGCCCTGCTACGACCAGGCCTGGTTCCAGCCGGGCTCGCCGCAGTACATCCACGCCTGCTACAGCGACGTCCCGCACCTGTTCTCCGGTCGCGGTTTCGCGGCCGGGCTGCACCCGTACGTGGACCGCATCCCCGGCACCACGGGGGACCTCCAGTACCTGGAGTACCCGGTGCTGACCGGCCTGTTCATGCAGGTCGCGGCCTGGCTGACGCCCGGCGGCGGCACCGAGCAGGCCCAGGAGCAGTGGTTCTGGGCGATCAACGCCGGGCTGCTGATGGCCTGCGCGGTGGTCGCCGCGGTCGCGCTCTCGCGCACCCACCGCCGCCGCCCCTGGGACGCGATGCTGTTCGCGCTCTCGCCGGTCCTGCTGCTCAACGGCACGATCAACTGGGACCTGCTCGCGGTCGCCCTGGCCGCCGTGGCGATGGCCTGGTGGGCCGGCTCCCGGCCGGGTTGGGCCGGGGTCTTCATCGGCCTGGCCACCGCGGCCAAGCTCTACCCGCTGCTGCTGATCGGCCCGCTGCTGGTGCTCTGCTGGCGGGCCGGCAAGTGGCGCGAGTTCCGGGTGGTGCTCGGCGGCGCGGTGGGGGCCTGGCTGGTGGTCAACCTGCCGATCATGCTGGCCAACTGGCAGGGCTGGTCGACGTTCTACGTGTTCAGCAAGCACCGCGGCGAGGACTACGGCTCCTTCTGGCTGATCCTGATGCAGCAGCGCGGCGTGGGGCTGGCCGACCTCGACCTCTACATCGGCGTGCTGATGGTGCTGGGCTGCGCGGCCATAGCGTGGCTCGGCCTCTCGGCGCCGCGCCGGCCGCGGTTCGCGCAGCTGGCCTTCTTGGTGGTCGCGCTGTTCGTGCTGGTCAACAAGGTGTACTCGCCGCAGTACGCGCTCTGGCTGCTGCCGCTCGCGGCGCTGGCCCGGCCGCGCTGGCGCGACCTGCTGATCTGGCAGGCCTGCGAGGTGCTGTACACCCTGGGCATCTGGTCCCACCTGGGCTTCGTCACCGGGCCCAAGCAGCACGGCATCGGCGAGAACTGGTACCACTTCGCGATCGCGCTGCACCTGCTCGGCACGCTCTACCTGGTCGTGCTGGTGGTCCGGGACGCCCTGTACCCGGACCGCGACCCGGTCCGCTGGGACGGCACCGACGACCCCTCCGGCGGGGTGCTGGACGGCGCGCCGGACGCCTTCGCACTGGGCACCGCCCGGCGGCTGGAGGAGGAGCGGAGCTACGCCGGACACGCGTCGGCCGGCTCCTTCGAGCAGTGGCTGGACGAGCCACGGCTGTCGGAGCCGGCCGAGGAGAAGCAGCGGTAGCGCCCGGGGGCCGCCGTGGGTCCTAGCGGTCCACCACCCGGTCGAAGTGGGTGGTGGTGTGCCGGACCTGGAGGCCCAGCTCCTCGCCGATCGCGGGGGGCGCGGTCTCCCCGTCCAGGAACAGCAGCGAGACCTGCATGTGCGGCGGCTCGGCGAACCAGAGCTGCTTGCCCGCCCAGTGGAACGGCGACTTGGTCTTGTTGACCGTCGCCAGACCGGCCCGGGCGATGCCCTTGGCGCGCGCGCCCATGCTGGCCACGTACTTGGGAGCCTCCAGGCCGATGCCGTGCGCGGTGCCGCCGGCGACCACCAGGATGTGCCCGTCGGTGGGCGCCGGGTGCTGGCGGTAGCCGTAGCGCTCGCCCTTCTTGAGCGGGGTGACGTCCAGGACCGTGGCCCGGACCTCCAGCGCGCCGTGGTCGCCCAGCCAGAGCCGGGTGCCGATCCGGGCCCGGAACACCGTGCCCGGGTAGCGCTGGGCCAGCTGTTCCATGCCGGCCGCGCCCAGGTGGCTGACGAAGACGGTGTGCACCGGGATGCCGGCCGCCAGCGCGGTGTCCACCCAGTACACGACCTCCTCGACCGGGCTGGAGCCGTCCGGCCGGTCCATCGGCAGGTGCAGGGCGAGGCCCTCGAAGGAGACGCCGTCCAGCTCGGCGGCGACGGTGCGCAGGTCGGCGGCGCTCACGCCGTGCCGGCGCATGGTGGTCATGCACTCCACCACCACCCGGGCGCCGTGCAGCGAGCGCAGCGCGTCCACGCCGGCCACCGTGCGGATCACCCGGGCGTGCGGCAGCGGGAGCACCTCCTCGCCGACCCGGTAGGGGGTGAGCACCAGCAGCTCGCCGCCGTACCACTCGGCGGCGTCGGCCGCCTCGTAGGCGGTGCCGACGGCCAGCACACCGGTGCCGAGCAGCGTCGCCTCCTCGGCCAGCCGGTGGTTGCCCAGGCCGTAGCCGTTCCCCTTGGCGACGGGCACCAGGCCGGGGAACTCGGCCAGGACGGAGCGCTGGTGGGCGCGCCAGCGTTCGGTGTCGAGGTAGAGCGACAGCGTCATCGGGGCAGCCTCCTCAGCGGCGGGACATGTAGAGGTCGAGGGCCTTGTGCAGCAGCTTGTTGAGCGGGAAGTCCCACTCGCCGAGGTACTCGGCCGCCTGGCCGCCGGTGCCGACCTTGAACTGGATCAGACCGAACAGGTGGTCGTTCTCGTCCAGGGTGTCGCTGATGCCGCGCAGGTCGTACACGCCGCCGCCGAGGGCGTAGGCGTCGCGCATCATCCGCCACTGGATCGCGTTGGACGGCTTGACCTCGCGCTTGTGGTTGGCCGAGGCGCCGTAGGAGTACCAGACGTGCTCGCCGACCACCAGCATCGTGGTCGCGGCCAGCGGCTCGCCCTCGTGGTAGGCGATGTAGAGCCGCATCCGGTTCTGGTCCTCGGCGGTGAGGGCCTGCCACATCCGCTGGAAGTAGGACAGCGGGCGCGGGGTGAACTTGTCGCGCTCGGCGGTGACCAGGTAGAGCTGGTGGAAGATCGGCAGCTCGTCGTAGCCGCCCTGGTACACCTCGACGCCGCTCTTCTCGGCCTTCTTGATGTTGCGGCGCCAGAGCTGGTTGAAGTTCTTGTGGATGTCGTCCAGCGAGCGGTTGGCCAGCGGCACCTGGAAGACGTAGCGCGGCTGGACGTCGCCGAAGCCGGCGCCGCCGTCCTCGCCCTGCAGCCAGCCGGCCTTGCGCAGCCGGTCGGCCACCTCGAAGGCGCGGGCCTCGTACCAGTCGGCCTCGACGTCGCGCAGGCGCTTGGCCTGCTTGGCGGCGATGGCCTCCTTGATGGTGGGGGCGTTCCAGCGGCGGATGACGATCGGCGGGCCCATCTTCACCGAGAACGCGCCCTGCGACTTCAGGTGGGCGAGCATCGGGGAGAGCCAGCGGTCGAGGTCCCGGTCGAACCAGTCGATGACCGGGCCCTCGGGCAGGTAGGCGAGGTAGCGCTTGACCTTGGGCAGCTGGCGGTAGAGCACCAGGCCCGCGCCGACCAGCCGGTTGGCGTCGTCGAACCAGCCGATCGACTCCGAGCGCCACTCGGCCTTCACGTCGCCCCAGGACGGCACCTGCATGTGGCTGGCCGAGGCACGGCTCCTGATGAAGGCGAGGTGCTCCTCGCGGGTGATCGTCCTCAGGCGCAGGCTCATTGCTCGGTGCTCCTCGTCGGTCGGGCTGCGGTGGCCCCAGGTTCTCGGGCTCGACCCTATCGTCCGGGGCCCGGCCGCCCGGCGCTGCGGGCACGACGGCGCCCCCGGCGGGTACCTGTCTGATGCAGATACGCGACGGGGGCGCCGAGGGTTCCTGGAGCCGGGTGTTCAGCCCCACAGGCCGCCGCGGGCGATGCCGAGGTAGAAGCCGATCGCGGAGGCGCCGAGCGTGATCATCAGGACGAAGCGCTCGGCGGTGGTGACCGAGACGAACATGCCCCACAGGCCGGTGACGATCCCGGCCAGGCCGGTCCACGAGGTCAGCAGGTGCAGGTTGTAGAAGAACGAGGTGGTGAAGGCGATCACGCCCAGCACGGCCGTCAGGGCCACCAGGGTGTTCTCGCGGGGGTGCGGGTGGCCGTCGGTGTTCAGCGTGAGGGCGGGCATGCGGTGGACGGACTGGGCCATGAGTCCCACCTCCTGGCGTGGAGACGAACGGGCAGGAATCCCGTTCCGTCCAGATTGCGGCGGCCTCGTCCGTCTCACAACCCCTGTGCGTTTTGTTCGGCCGTCCGGGTGCAGGTAGGCTGTGCCGTCTGCACTGGTGTAGTTGTGCCCCCTTGCGCCCTCTTCCGGGTGACACCCCTGGCGGGTGTGCGGGGCCCGATTGTCCGACCCGGCCGCTACCGTGGGCCGGAGTCGTCACCGCACCGGTGCCGACGCTACGCACAACCCTCCTGCCACGGAGAGACCGTGGCCGCTGAGTCCAAAGGAGGTGGGTTACTCATGCGTCACTACGAGCTGATGGTCATCCTCGACCCGTCGGTCGAGGAGCGCGCTGTCTCCCCCCTGATCGAGTCCTTCCTGGCCGTCGTCCGCAACGCCGGCGGCAAGGTGGAGAAGGTCGACACCTGGGGTCGTCGCCGTCTGGCTTACGAGATCAACAAGCAGTCCGAGGGCATCTACTCGGTCATCGACCTCAAGGCCACGCCTGAGGTCGTCAAGGAGCTCGACCGCCAGCTGGGCCTGAGCGAGTCGGTTCTGCGGACCAAGGTCCTGCGCCCGGACACCCACTGAGCCACCTCTGAGGCCTTCGGGTCTCGGGTAGCTCGCGTCCGCTGTTTCACGTGAAACAGCGGTGAACGGACATCTTCCCGAGAGGTCATCACCACCATGGCAGGCGAGACCGTCATCACCCTCGTCGGCAATCTCGTCGACGACCCCGAGCTGCGCTTCACCCCGTCGGGTGCGGCGGTCGCGAAGTTCCGCATCGCGTCCACCCCCCGCACCTTCGACCGTCAGACGAACGAGTGGAAGGACGGCGAGAGCCTCTTCCTCACGTGCAACGTCTGGCGGCAGCCGGCGGAGAACGTGGCCGAGTCGCTGCAGCGCGGCATGCGCGTCATCGTGCAGGGCCGACTGCGCCAGCGGTCTTACGAGACCAAGGAAGGCGAGAAGCGGACGGTCTTCGAGGTCGAGGTCGACGAGGTGGGTCCGAGCCTGCGCTCGGCGACCGCGAAGGTCACCCGGGCCAACCGGTCCGGCGGTCCCGGCGGCGGCTTCGGCGGCCAGCAGGGCGGCGGCCAGGGCGGTAGCTGGGGCGGTGGCAACGGTGGCGGCCAGCAGGGCGGCGGCAGCTGGGGTGGAAACTCCGGCGGCGGCCAGTCCGGCCCCTCCGACGACCCGTGGGCGTCCAGCGCCCCGTCCGGTGGAAACCAGGGCGGCGGCGGCTGGGGCGGCGCCCCGTCCGGTGGCGGCTACTCGGAAGAGCCCCCGTTCTAAGAGCTGACAGATTTCGTGCGGCCCGGCCGCAGGCGTCCCCGGACGCCGGTCGGGCCGTGAACCCCAAATGGAGCACACCATGGCGAAGCCGCCTGCTCGCAAGCCGAAGAAGAAGGTTTGCGTCTTCTGCAAGGACAAGGTCAACTACGTTGACTACAAGGACACGAACCTGCTGCGGAAGTACATCTCCGACCGCGGAAAGATCCGTGCCCGCCGTGTCACCGGCAACTGCACCCAGCACCAGCGTGACGTCGCCACGGCCGTGAAGAACAGCCGTGAGATGGCGCTGCTGCCCTACACCAGCACCGCGCGCTAAGAGAGGGTGACCGAGTAATGAAGATCATCCTCACGCACGAGGTTCCGGGTCTCGGCTCCGCCGGCGAGGTCGTCGAGGTCAAGGACGGCTACGCCCGCAACTTCCTGGTCCCGCGTGGCTTCGCCATCCGCTGGACCAAGGGCGGCCAGAAGGACGTCGACGCGATCCGTCGCGCCCGCAAGATCCACGCGATCCAGACCCTGGACGCGGCCAACGAGGTCAAGGGCAAGCTCGAGGGCGTCCAGGTCAAGCTGGCCGTTCGCTCGGGTGACGCCGGCCGTCTGTTCGGCTCGGTGACCCAGGCCGACGTCGTCGAGGCCATCAAGGCCGCCGGCGGCCCGGCCGTGGACAAGCGCGCCGTCGCGATCGCCTCGCCGATCAAGACCGTGGGCACCCACAAGGTCTCGGTCAAGCTGCACTCGGACGTCGTGGCCAACCTCGACGTCGCCGTCGTGGCTGCCTGAGTTCCGTAGCACCGGCTGAGGGCCGGACTCCCCCCGGGGAGTCCGGCCCTCGGTCGTTCCCGGGCCCCCTCGGTCGTTCCCGGGCCCCCTCGGTCGTTCCCGGGCCTCCTCAGCCGCGCACGGCTCCGGTGACCAGCCAGCGGCCGCCGCGGGCGCGGGCCACCAGGAAGACCGCGCGGACCAGCATGAACAGGTTCATCGCCCACCACAGCCCGGCCAGTCCGGTGCCGGTGGCCGGCACCAGGAACGCGGCCGGGGCGAACACCGCCAGGGTGGCGAGCGCCGCCCGGGCCAGGTAGGGGCCGTCCCCGGCGCCCATCAGCACGCCGTCCAGCACGAAGACCAGGCCCGCCACCGGCTGGCTGAGCGCGAGCAGCAGCAGGGCCGTGTGCAGCTGCCCCTGGACCACCGGGTCGGGGGTGAACAGCGGGACGTACAGCGGGCGGGCGAGCACCACCAGCAGGCCCAGCACCACCCCGGAGCCCAGGCCCCACTCGACCATCCGCCGGGTGGCCGCGCGGGCGCCCGGGACGTCCGAGGCGCCCAGGTAGCGGCCGATGATGGCCTGGCCGGCGATCGCGATGGCGTCCAGCGCGAAGGCCAGGAAGCTGAACAGCGTCATGGCGATCTGGTGCGCGGCGACCTGGTCGTCGCCGAGCCGGGCGGCCACCGCGGTGGCGATCATCAGCACCGCGCGCAGGCTGACCGTGCGGACCAGCAGCGGCCCGCCCGCCCTGGCCCCGGCCCGGATGCCCGCCGCGTCCGGCCGCAGCGAGGCCCGCTCCCGGCGGGCGCCGCGGACCACCACGACCAGGTAGACCGCGGCCATCCCGGTCTGGGCCAGCACGGTGCCCCAGGCCGAGCCGGCCACCCCGAGTCCGGCGCCGTACACCAGGCCGGCGTTCAGCGCGATGTTGGCGGTGAAGCCGCCGACGGCCACCAGCAGCGGCGTACGGGTGTCCTGGAGGCCGCGCAGCACGCCGGTGGCGGCCAGCACCAGCAGCATCGCCGGGATGCCCAGGGAGCTGATCCGCAGGTACGTCACGGCGTACGGCGCCGCGGTCGGCGAGGCGCCCAGCAGTTCGGCCGCCCGGGGGGCTAGCAGCAGGGTGAGCAGGACCACCGGGACGGCCAGGCCGACGGCGAGCCAGAGCCCGTCGACGCCCTGCTGGACGGCGCCCCGGCGGTCCCCGGCGCCGATCCGGCGGGCCACCGCGGCGGTGGTGGCGTAGGCGAGGAAGACGAACACCCCGGTGGCCGTGGTGAGGGCGGCGGAGGCGACGCCGACCCCGGCGAGCTGGGGGGTGCCGAGGTGGCCGACGATCGCGGAGTCGGCCATCAGGAACAGCGGTTCGGCGACCAGGGCGCCGAAGGCGGGCACCGCCAGGGCGAGGATCTCGCGATCGTGGCCGCGTGCGTCGCGGGTGCGTCTGGAGGGCTCGGCGGGGGCGGTGCTCATGCGCTCCAGGGTACTCATCCACAGGTAATAGGCCAATGGCACAGTCAGTCATTACTCGAACCTGTGGGCGGCGCGCTCCGGCCGGTCCGCGCCCACCGTCGTTCGGCGGTGTGTGAAGAATTTCTCATGCACAGGTCCCGAAAGAGGTAATCGCAGGTCAGCAGGTTGACGACGGATCGATCGTCCGGTTATCCACAGGAGCTTCCACAGGGGTGTCCACAGCTTTGCGGCAGTTCTCCACAGCCCGGAGCCAGTCGTCCACACCCCCTGTGGATAACCGCCTTGGCGCAAGGGCGTCCGGCGCCTTAGCGTGGGCCCTCCACCCGACACTCCCACCGGCCCCGGCGTCCGATTTGTCGGTGCCGTGGCGTACAAAGAGGAGCGGCTCCGCTCGCTCCACCCAGCCACCGGCAAGGCCCGCTCCAACTTCGCACCACTCGCTGATCGGGGAACACGCGTGACCGGCCCCCAGTACGACGACCACGACGCCCCGCCGCCGGAGGAGGACTGGCAGCCCGCCGAGGACCCCTTTCCGGCCGGCGCCTTCGACGACGCCCCCTTCCCGGACGGTCCCGGCGACCGGCTGCCGGTCTCCCGCAACCGCGGCGGCCAGGGTGGCGGCGGCGGTCAGGGCGGCAACCGGGGCGAGGGCTTCCGCAAGGGCGGCGACTTCAACGGCAGGGGCGGCAAGAACGGCAAGGGCGGCGGCCGGGACGACCGCCGGGACGACGAGGGCCGCGGCGGCGTCGACGGCTTCGAACGCGTCCCCCCGCAGGACCTCGCCGCCGAGCAGTCCGTGCTGGGCGGCATGCTGCTCTCCAAGGACGCCATCGCCGACGTGGTCGAGGTGCTCAAGCCGGCCGACTACTACCGGCCCGCGCACGAGATGGTGCACGGCGCGATCCTCGACCTGTACGCCCGCGGCGAGCCGGCCGACCCGATCACCGTGGCCGGCGAGCTCACCAAGCGCGGCGAGCTGCAGCGGGTGGGCGGTGCCGCCTACCTGCACACCCTGGTCAACTCCGTCCCGACCGCGGCCAACGCCGAGTACTACGCCCAGATCGTCGCCGAGCGCGGGGTGCTGCGCCGGCTGGTCGAGGCCGGCACCCGGATCGCCGGCATGGGCTACGCCGCCGAGGGCGACGTGGACGAGATCGTCAACGCCGCCCAGGCGGAGATCTACGCCGTCACCGAGCAGCGCACCAACGAGGACTACGCGCCGCTCGCGGACATCATGGAGGGCGCCCTCGACGAGATCGAGGCGATCGGCTCCCGCAACGGCCAGATGTCCGGCGTGCCGACCGGCTTCGCCGACTTCGACGCGCTCACCAACGGGCTGCACCCCGGCCAGATGATCGTCATCGCGGCCCGCCCCGCGATGGGCAAGTCGACCCTGGCGCTGGACTTCGCCCGGGCCTGCTCGATCCACCACAAGCTGCCGAGCGTGATCTTCTCGCTCGAAATGGGCCGCAACGAGATCGCCATGCGCCTGCTCTCCGCCGAGGCCAGGGTCGCGCTGCACCACATGCGCTCCGGGAACATGACGGACGACGACTGGACGCGGGTCGCCCGCCGGATGCCGGATGTCAGCGAGGCGCCGCTGTTCATCGACGACTCGCCGAACCTGTCGATGATGGAGATCCGGGCCAAGTGCCGCCGGCTCAAGCAGCGCAACGACATCAAGCTGATCGTCATCGACTACCTCCAGCTGATGCAGTCCGGCGGCTCCCGCCGGGCAGAGAACCGTCAGCAGGAGGTCTCGGACATGTCCCGTAACCTCAAGCTGCTGGCCAAGGAGCTGGAAGTGCCGGTCATCGCGCTGTCCCAGCTGAACCGTGGTCCCGAGCAGCGCACCGACAAGCGGCCGATGGTCTCCGACCTGCGCGAGTCCGGCTCGATCGAGCAGGACGCCGACATGGTCATCCTGCTGCACCGCGAGGACGCCTACGAGAAGGAGTCCCCGCGCGCGGGCGAGGCCGACCTGATCGTCGCCAAGCACCGTAACGGTCCGACCGCGACCATCACCGTCGCCTTCCAGGGCCACTACTCGCGCTTCGTCGACATGACCCGGGACTGACCCCCGGCCCCCGGCCCGCTCCCGGTGCGGAACCGGATTCGGGGCGGGCGGGGGCGACCGGTCAGAACCAGGACAGGCAGTGCGGGGGGCGCTCGGTGCGGAACAGGGCGTCGGCCAGGGCGGCCGCCTCCGGGCGGTGGGCCCGGACGTGCCCGGCCCGCACCAGCGTGCTCACCGGGGTGCCGCCGAGGTAGACCGCGCCCAGGTCCCGCACGTCCAGCGAGAGGTCGGGCTCCCGGTCGGTCGGGACGCAGGTGGCCTCGCCGCCCCGGACGGTCAGCAGGTGGCGGGCGCGCTCGCCGAGGAACGGGTCGTCCACGTCGAGGACGAGCTCGCCGTCGGCGGACCAGCCGCGCGCGGTCAGCGCCCGGGGGACGTCCAGCAGCCGGACCCAGAGCCACTCGGTGCTGTTGCCCACCTGGGCGGCGCCGAAGTCCGCGAGCTGCCAGCGCAGCGGGTGCTCGGCGGTGAAGTGCTTGAAGACGACCTGGTCGACCAGGTCGTGCCCGAGCAGGACCCGGGACAGGGCCGAGGTGACGGCGTCGTCGACGGCGATGGTCTCGTCCACCATCAGGGTGCCCCCGTCCAGCGAGTAGCTGGCGTAGCCGTCCGGGGTGCCGTCGGCGTCCCGGTGGAGGACGATGTAGCGCGGCGCCGCGGAGACCGGGGGCTGCCCGGCGTTCAGGGCCCACCAGCGGTGCGGCCGGGAGAGCGCGCCGGGCCGGGCACGGCGGTAGCGGTCGTAGAGCTCCTCCAGGAGGTCCCGGCAGTCGGCGCGCCGCAGCACCTCGACCGAGCCGGTGTCCGTGCCGCCGGCCCGCGGGGCGGCGAGGACAGCCCGGTGGCGCGGCACCGTGAGCCGCCCGGTGTACGTCGCCGGGCCGTAGCCGAACCGGCCGTAGATCGAGGCCTCGGAGGCCAGCAGCACGGAGAGGAACTCCCCGCGGGCCCGCAGGTCGGCGAGCTGGCGCCGCATCATCGCGGTCAGCACGCCCTGGCGGCGGTGGGTGGGCAGGACGCCGACGAAGCTCACCCCGGAGACCGGGGTGAGCGCCCCGCCGGGCAGGGTGAGCTCGAAGGAGTACGCGCCGGCGGTGCCGACCGGACGCCCCTCGGCCGTCTCCGCGAGCAGGCAGCGCTCCGGTTCGATCGCCGACCACCAGAGCCCGCCGCCGTCCTCGGCCGGGGTCTCGGGGAAGCGGCCGAACGCGGCGTGGACGGTGTCGACGAAGACGTCGAGGTCCTTCTCGGTCGTGGAACGGATTTCCATCGTTGCTGTGCTCTCCCCTGAGTACGGCCCGCGCTTCGTGGGCCGCCGGACAGTCCAGCCGTGACCGGCGGGCGGAGCAAACGAATTTCGACCGGCCATGGCCGAGCCGGCGCGAAGCCGGTGCGAAGGCGGTGCGAACGCGGTGCGGGGGAGGGGCAGGTGCGGCGGTGGATCAGACGGTGACGGTGGCCCGGAAGAGGGTGGCGCCGGTGCCGGAGAGCCGGGTCGGGGCGCCGGTGGCGGGCAGGAAGGCGGACTGGCCGCGGGCGAGGTCCAGCACGGCGCCGTCGGCGGCGGTGAGCCGGACGGCACCCTCGGTGCAGAGCAGGATCTGCGGGGTGCGGCCGTCGATCTCCCGCCGCACGCCGTCCAGTTGGAAGCGGGACAGCCGGAACTCGTCGATCGGGACGGGGTAGAGCTGCTCGCCGGGGGTGCCCTCGACCGGGACGGGGTGCACCACCTCGGGGGCACCGGGTTCAAAGAGCACGACCTTCAACAGTTCCGGGACGTCGATGTGCTTGGGGGTGAGGCCGGCCCGCAGCACGTTGTCCGAGTTGGCCTGGAGCTCCACGCAGACGCCGGACAGATAGGCGTGCGGCACCCCGGCGCCCAGGTAGAGCGCCTCGCCGGCCCGCAGCCGGACGTGGTTGAGCAGCAGGCCGGCGATCACGCCGCGGTCGTCCGGGAAGTCCTTGGCGATCCGGGCGTACGGGGCGTGCGGGCCGTCCGGGTCGGTGCCGGCCAGCGCGGCGACGGTCTCCCGGACGGTCCGCCCGGCGGTCTCGTCGTCCATGGTGAGCAGGGTGGCCAGGGTGCGGCGCAGCACCTCGGCCTCGGCCTCGGCGCCGCCGTCCTCGCCGACCGCCAGCAGGGCGATCAGCGGGTCCAGCCCGGGCACCCCGAGGGCGGCCATCAGCGCGGCCGCCTCGGCGGGCCGGCGGAAGCCGCACAGACCCTCGAACTCGCCCAGCGCGCACACCATTTCGGGCTTGTGGTTGTCGTCGCGGTAGCTCCGCTCGGGGGCGTCCGGCGCGATGCCGAGGGCGTTCTCGGCGGCGAAGCCGGCCCGGGCCTGCTCCGTCGTGGGGTGGGCCTGGATGGACAGCGGGATGCCGGCGGCGAGCACCTTGAACAGGAACGGCAGGCTCGGCCCGAACCGGGCCACGCTCGCCGCGCCGAGCTCGCCCTCCGGGTCGGCCGCGATCAGCTCGTCCAGCCGGCGCGGGCCCTCGCCGCGGTCGGCCCGGGACGGGTCGCCGGGGTGGGCGCCCATCCACAGCTCGGCCTGCGGTTCTCCGGTCGGCTCCTGGCCGAGCAGCTCGGGCAGGGCCGTGAGCGACCCCCAGGCGTACGGGCGGACGGTGTTGACGAGCCTGTCCATGCGCGCGGTCCTACTCCTTCGCTGACGGGGCTGCCCCGGACGTCCCGGGTCGGGTCGGCGGTGCGGGCCCGGCGGTGCGGGCGGTCCGGGCCCGGGCAAGGGCATCGACCCTAGCTGACCTGGGTCGCCCGCGGGGAAACGGCGGGTATCAGGTGGGACTGCCGTGGTCCGAGCGGTGGTTCCCGGGCGCGGTAGTAGAATGCCAGGACGCAGTATTATCCGCCCCCCGCAGCATTCTCCACCGTGGTCATCCCGTCGGCGGGCTGTCGGCGGGGCCGCGTTCCAGAGTGCGGGCGACGGTGTTCTGACACTCCCCGCCATCGGCCGAGAGGTTTGTACGTGACCGTGAACCAGCAGAGTTTTGCTGATCTCGGCAGGGTCCTGGTGATCATCCCGACCTACAACGAGGCGGAGAACGTCGAGCGGATCGTCGGCCGGGTCCGCGCTGCGGTGCCCGAGGCCCATGTGCTGGTCGCCGACGACAACAGCCCCGACGGCACCGGCGAGCTGGCCGACAAGCTGGCCGCCGAGGACAGCAACGTCCACGTCATGCACCGCAAGGGCAAGGAGGGCCTGGGCGCCGCCTACCTCGCGGGCTTCCGCTGGGGCATCGACAACGGCTACGACGTCCTGGTCGAGATGGACGCGGACGGCTCGCACCAGCCCGAGGAGCTGGACCGGCTGCTGAGCGCGCTGCGCGGCGCCGACCTGGTGCTCGGCTCGCGCTGGGTGCCGGGCGGCCGGGTGGTGAACTGGCCGAAGTCGCGCCTGCTGCTCTCCCGCGGCGGCTCGACCTACTCGCGGCTGATGCTGGGCGTGCCGATCCGGGACGTCACCGGCGGCTACCGGGCCTTCCGCAAGGAGACCCTGCTGGGCCTGGGCATGGACGAGGTGGCCTCGGCCGGCTACTGCTTCCAGGTCGACCTGGCCTGGCGCACGGTGAAGGCCGGCTTCAAGGTCGCCGAGGTGCCGATCACCTTCGTCGAGCGCGAGCTCGGCGCCTCCAAGATGAGCCGCGGCATCGTGGCCGAGGCGCTCTGGCGGGTGACCTCCTGGGGTGTCGCCGACCGGGTGTCCCGGGCGCGCGGCGGTGCCGCGAAGGGCTGAGCCGCCCCCTGATCGTGTGAAGGGTCCGTCCGCCGGGATACGGCGGACGGACCCTTCGTCGTACCCGGGGGCGGGCCGGTGGCCGGTGGCCCGCTGGTGAGCGGCCGGGGCCGGCCGGTCAGCAGCCGCCCCGGAGGGCGCTCTCCGGCAGGTAGCGGTCGGCCCAGACGGCCAGTTCGTTGAGGGCCGGTTTCAGGGCGACGCCGCCCTCGGTGAGCCGGTAGCTGACCCGCAGCGGCGGGCCGGGGTCGACCTCGCGGACCACCAGCCCGGCCTCGGTCAGTTCGGTCAGCCGGTCGGAGAGCATCCGCTCGCTGATGCCCGGGACGGCGCGGCGCAGCTCGGAGAAGTAGGCCGGACCGCCGTTGGTGAGCACGCCCAGCAGCATGCCGGTCCAGCGCTTGCCGAGCAGGGTGAACACCCGGTGGAGGGCCAGGTCGACGCTGGCGCAGCCGCCGCGGTCGCCGCGGCCGGCAGGGGCGGCGCACGCGTCGACCCCGGTCGGTACTGCGTCGGTCACTACCTCGGGCTCGGCCATGGATCCAGCGTACTCGACTCGCCACTAGTGACTGTAGAAAAGTAAGCTGCTACCGTACTTACAGCTGCGAGGGAAAAGGCAGCTACTTATTCTCTGGAGGACCGGCATGCCCACGCTTCTGCACATCGACTCCTCGGCGCTCACCGACGGCTCCGTCTCCCGCGAGGTCACGGCCGCCTTCCGGGCCGCCTGGGAGGCCGAGCACCCCGGTGGCACGGTGGTCCACCACGACCTCGCCGCCGACCCGCTGCCGCACCTGGACGCCGCCGGCATCACCGCCGGATACCTCCCGGCCGAGGCGCGCACCGCCGAGCAGGCCGCCGCCTTCGCGCTGCGCGAGCGGCTGATGGTCGAGCTGGAGACCGCCGACGCGGTGCTGATCGGCGCCCCGATGTACAACTTCACGATCCCGTCGACCCTCAAGGCCTGGCTGGACCAGGTGATCCTGATGGGCCGCACCGCCGGCGAGCAGCCCTCCGCCAAGGGCACCCCGGTCACCGTGGTCGCCTCCCGCGGCGGCTCGTACGGCCCGGGCGCCCCGCGCGAGCCGTTCGAGTTCGTCACCACCTACCTGGAGAAGGTGCTGGCCGGCGGGCTCGGGCTGGAGGTCGACTTCATCGTCCCGGAGTTCACCATGGCGCCGAACGTCCCGGCGCTGGCCGAGTTCGTCCCGGCGGCCGCCGAGTCCAAGGCCAGGGCTCTGGAACTGGCCGCCACCCGGGGCAAGGAGCTCGCCGCCCGGGCCGCGGTGTGACCTGCGCCGGACGGCGCGCCCCGCCGGGCGCGCCTTCCGCGCAATCGGCCGCCGGTACTCCCATGCTGTAGGGCGCAGGAAGTCCGACCGCCGACCAGAGGGAGCAGCCCGTGACGTCGTCCCCGCCCGAGGAGAGCGCCGGCGCGGAACGGGTGGACGCCGAGCCCGTCGCGGCCGGACTCCCCGACGACACCGAGCGGACCGCCCGGCCGCTGGAGGTCGCGGTCTTCACCGGGCCCGAGTCGGCCTTCTTCGCCACCTCCACGCTGATCCTCGGCGAGCACACCGCGATCCTCGTCGACGCCCAGCTCACCCGCAGCGCCGGGCGCGAACTGGCCGAATGGGTCGCGGGCAAGGGCCGCCGGCTGCTCGCCATCGTGGTCACCCACCAGCACCCGGACCACTACTTCGGGGCCGAGGAGGTGCTGAGGCTCTTCCCGGACGCCCAGCTGCTGGCCGCCCCGGCCGTGGTCGAGGGCATCCGGCGCACCGTCGCGGCCAAGGTCGCCCAGTGGAAGCCGGTCTACGGCGACGACATCCCGGACCACCCGCTGGTGCCCGCCCCGCTGCTGCCGCAGCCGCTGATGCTCGACCGCCAGGTCATCCCGGTGCTGCTGCTCGGCCAGGCCGACTGCGGGGAGTCCACCGTCGTCCACGTGCCGAGCATCCGGACCGTGATCGCCGGGGACTTCGTCTGCAACGGCACCCACGTGTGGACCGCCGACACCACCCCGGCCCAGCGCACCACCTGGGGCCACAACCTCGGCCGGATCGCCGACCTCGGCGTGGACCGGGTGATCGCCGGGCACCGCGCCCCCGAGCAGGGCGACGACGCGGCCCGGGTGCTCGCCTTCACCGGGGAGTACCTGCGGGACTTCGACCGGCTGCTCGCCGAGCACCCGGACGACCCGGAGGCGCTGGTCACGGCGATGAACGAGCGGTACGGGGAGCTGACCCTGCCGGCCTTCCTGGACCTGGGGGCGGCCGCCAACACCGCCCGGTCCGCCGCCGCTCCGGCGGCTGGGGCGGAGACCGGGGCCGGGGCCGAGGGTGAGGGCGAGGGCGACGACGGGACGGCCGGGACCGAGGGGGAGGCCGGGACGGACCGGGACGGGGACGGCCGGTAGGGCGGGATACTGGCCGCATGACGACGCCGTACGACGTGATCGTTCCGGCGGGCGGCGCGGCCCGGAGGCTGGGCGGAGTCGACAAACCGGGCCTGACCGTCGGCGAGACCACCCTGCTGGACCGGGTGCTCGCCGCCTGCACCGGCGCCCGGACCACCGTGGTGGTCGGTCCTGCCCGGCCCACCGCGGGCCCGGGCGTCCGCTGGACCAGGGAGCAGCCGCCCGGCGGCGGGCCGGTCGCCGCCGTCGCGGCCGGGCTCGACCTGGTCACCGCGGACACCGTGCTGCTGCTCGCCGCCGACCTGCCCTTCCTGGACCGCCGCACGGTGGACCGGCTGGTCGCCGCCCTCGACCGGGCCGGACCGCACGTCGACGCCGCCGTGCTGGTCGACGCGGGCGGCCGTGACCAGCCGCTCGCCGCCGCCTACCGCACCGCCCCGCTGCGCGCCGCGCTCACCGCGCTCGGCGACCCGGCCGGGCAGCCGCTGCGCCGCCTGGTCGGCGGGCTGAGCGGGCTGCGGGTCGCCGACACCGACAACGTCGCGTACGACTGCGACACCTGGGAGGACCTGGAACGGGCCCGGGAGCGGGAGAAGTCCTGACCTGGGGCCGGGCGGTGGGCGGGCCTCACCCGGCCGCTCCGCCGGTGGTGCGGGAAGCGACGCGCGCCGCACACGGGGCGAACACCTCGGGGAAACCGTCGATCGGGCAGCATGGGCGCATGGAGCGCACGCTGGAAGACTGGATCGCCGAGGTCAAGGCCGACCTGGGCATCGACCTGGACGTGGACGTCCGGGGACTGCTCGACCTGGCCCGGGTGGTCGCCCACGGGGTGGCCCGGCCCGCGGCGCCGCTGACCGCCTTCCTGATCGGCTACGCGGCCGCGCAGCAGGGCGGCGGGGCGCAGGCCGTGGCCGAGGCGTCCCGGCGGACCGCGGCGCTCGCCGAGCGGTGGAACCCGGCAGACGGCCCGGGGGAGCCGTGAGCGAGGTCGGACGGACCACCGTGACCGTTCCCGCCACCGGCCCCGGCGTGCTGAGCTGGTCGCGTGCCCGGGAGGCCGCGCGCCGGGCCGGACTGCGGCCGCTGCCGGTGATCGGGCTGCCGCTGGCCGAGGCGCTCGGGCACGTCCTCGCCGAACCGCTCGGCGCGCTCACCGACCTGCCCGCCTTCGACACCTCCGCGATGGACGGCTGGGCGGTCGCCGGGCCGGGGCCCTGGCGGGTCACCGGCCGGGTGCTGGCCGGGCGCACCGAGGTGGCGCCGCTGGCCGACGGCAACGCCGTCGAGATCGCCACCGGCGCCCAACTGCCGCCCGGCGCCACCGCCGTACTGCGGCGCGAACACGGCCGGGCGGAGGGCACGCTGCTGCGCGACAGCGGCCCCCAGCAGCTGACCACCGGCCAGGACGTCCGCCCGCGCGGCCAGGAGTGCCGCCGGGGCGAGGAGTTGCTGCCCGCGGGGACGGTGATCGGGCCGGCCGTGCTCGGCCTGGCCGCCGCCTGCGGCCACGACCGGCTCGCCGTGCGCCGCCGTCCGGTGGTCCAACTACTGGTGCTCGGTGACGAGTTGCTCGACACCGGGATCCCCGGGCCGGGACTGGTCCGGGACGCGCTCGGCCCGCTGCTGCCGCCCTGGCTGCGGGCGGCCGGTGCTGAGGTGGCCGAAGTCCGTTGCGTCCGGGACGACTTCGGGCTTTTGCGGGACGCCCTGCGGCACTCCACCGCCGACGTCGTGGTCACCACCGGCGGGACGGCCGCCGGCCCGGTGGACTTCCTGCACCGGGCGCTCGCCGAGGCCGGCGCCCGACTGCTGGTGGACGGCGTGGCCGTCCGGCCCGGACACCCCATGCTGCTGGCCGAACTCACCGGCGGGCGCCACCTGGTGGGCCTGCCGGGCAACCCGCTCGCCGCCACGGCCGGCATGGTCACCCTGGCGCTGCCGCTGCTGCACGCCCGCGCCGGCCGGGCCGCCGCCGCGCCCGCGCTCGCCCCGGCGGCCGTCCTGCTGCCCGGGCACCCGGTGGACACCCGGCTGCAACCGGTGCGGCGCACCGCCAGGGGCGTGGTGCCGCTCGCCTTCGACGGGCCCGCGATGCTGCGGGGCCTGGCCCGGGCCGAGGCCCTGGCCGTCGTCCCGCCCGGCGGCGCGGCCGCGGGGGAGACCGTCGAGCTGGTGGAGGCGCCGTGAGCAGGTTGCGGCGGATCTCGGCGCCGGGGACGGAACCGTGGGCGGACGCCGGGATCGTGCTGCCCGCGCGCCGTACCGCGCCCGCCCTCCGGCAGGTCGGCTCGCGGCTGCTGCTCGCGCTGGCCGTGCTGGTCGCCACCTCGGTGATCGTCTACCTGGACCGGGCCGGCTACCACGACAACGCGGGCGGCGAACTCAGCTTCCTGGACGCGGCGTACTACGCCACCGTGACGCTCTCCACCACCGGCTACGGCGACATCACCCCGTACAGCGACGGCGCGCGGCTCACCAACATCTTCGTGATCACCCCGCTGCGCGTGGTGTTCCTGATCATCCTGGTCGGCACCACGCTGGAGGTGCTCACCGAACGGACCCGCCTGCAATGGCGGTTGAACCGCTGGAGGTCCACCGTGCGCGAGCACACCGTCGTCATCGGCTTCGGGACGAAGGGGCGCAGCGCCGTCGACACCCTGCTCGGGCAGGGGGTGAAGGCCGAGGAGATCGTCGTCGTCGACCCCCAGCGCAAGGTGATCGAGCACGCCTCGCAGCACGGCCTGGTCGGGGTGGTCGGCGACGCGACCCGGACCGACACCCTGGTGCGGGCCGCCGTCCCCGCCGCGGCCCGGATCGTGGTCGCCCCGGAACGGGACGACACGGCGGTGCTGATCACCCTGACGGCGCGGCAGCTGAACAAGGGCGCCACCGTGGTCGCGGCCGTCCGGGAGGACGAGAACGCACCCCTGCTGCGGCAGAGCGGCGCTGACGTGGTGGTCACCAGCTCCAGTTCGGCCGGGCGGCTGCTCGGGCTGTCCATGCTCAGCCCGCACGCCGGGGCGGTGATGGAGGACCTGCTGACGTACGGGAACGGGCTGGACGTGGTCGAGCGTCCGGTCACCCGGGCCGAGGCGGGACACAGCCCGCGCGAGTGCGCGGAGCTGGTGGTCGCGGTGGTGCGGGGCCGGCGGGTGCTCAACTACACCGAGCCGGAGGCCGCGGTGCTGCAGCTCACCGACCGGGTGATCGTCATCAAGTCGGCCGCGCAGGGCGGGGCCTGAGCCCCGGAGCGCCGTGCGCCGCAGTAGGTTCGGGGCATGCATGCGATGACGATTCCCGTACCCGGCGGCCCCGAGGCACTGGTGTGGGCCGAGGTCCCCGACCCGGTGCCCGGCGAGGGCGAGGTCCTGGTCGAGGTGGCGGCCACCGCCGTCAACCGCGCCGACCTGCTCCAGCGGCAGGGCTTCTACAACCCGCCGCCCGGCGCCTCCCCCTACCCCGGGCTGGAGTGCGCCGGGCGGATCGTCGCGCTCGGCCCGGGCGTGGCCGGCTGGGCCGTCGGCGACGAGGTGTGCGCGCTGCTGGCCGGCGGCGGCTACGCCCAGCGGGTCGCGGTGCCGAGCGGGCAGCTGCTGCCGCTGCCGAAGGGGCTGAGCCCGGAGCAGGCCGCGGCCCTGCCGGAGGTGGCCTGCACCGTGTGGTCCAACGTCTTCCTCACCGCGCACCTGCGGCCGGGCGAGACGGTGCTGCTGCACGGCGGCGCGAGCGGGATCGGGACGATGGCGATCCAGCTGGCCAAGGCGGTCGGCGCCCGGGTCGCGGTGACGGCCGGCAGCGCGGCGAAGCTGGCCCGGTGCACCGAGCTGGGCGCGGACATCGCGATCGACTACCGCGAGCAGGACTTCGTCGAGGCGCTCCGGGAGGCCACCGACGGGGCCGGGGCGGACGTGATCCTGGACATCATGGGGGCCAAGTACCTGCAGCGGAACGTGGACGCGCTGGCCGTCAACGGGCGGCTGGTGATCATCGGGCTGCAGGGCGGGGTGAAGGGCGAACTCGACCTCAACGCGCTGCTGCGCAAGCGGGCGGCGGTGATCGCCACCAACCTGCGCGGGCGGCCGCTGGCCGAGAAGGCGGCGATCGTGGCGGCGGTGCGGGAGCACGTGTGGCCGCTGGTGGAGTCCGGGGTGGTGAAGCCGGTGGTGGACCGGGTGCTGCCGCTGACGGAGGTCGGCGAGGCGCACCGGGTGCTGGAGGCGGGGGAGCAGGTCGGGAAGGTCGTGCTGACGGTCTGAGCGGCGGGGCGCCGGGGCGCCGTGGAGGCGGGGTGCCGGGGCGGCGGGCCGGGGCTGCCAGGCTGTCCGAAATGCCGCGATTGTCGGACTGTGTGAATCTGGTGCGGAGCTGTCCCGCTGCCGAACCCGCCTCCGGGCGTGGTCGGCCGTCGGAAGGACTCCGACCGTGGCCGCACCCCCGCACGTCGTCCTCGGGCCGCTGCCCGCCGCGCTCCACCACCGTCCCGACCGCTGTGCCCGTCGTCCCCGCCGAGCCCGTCCGACCGGTCGGGCCCGGCGGCTGGTCGCGGCGGCCGTGCTGGGGCTGACGCTCCCGCTGGCCGCCGCGACCGGTGCGGTGGCGGCCCCCGCGCCGGGTGCCTCGGCACCGGCGGACGCGCGGGCGGACGCTCCGGTGCCGGGCGGCAAGGCGCAGCGGGCGGCGCAGCCCGATCAGTCGGACCAGTCGGATCAGCTGGACCAGGTGGACCAGCTGGACCAGCTGGACCAGGTGGATCCGTCCGCCCAGGCGGACGGAGCGGACCAGGGCTGGTCCTCGCCGAAGGCCGCACCGCCGCAGTACGGGGTGCCCGACCGGTCGCGCCCTGACCTCGCCGAGCTCAGGGCGCACCGCCACCACCCGGCCGCCGTCCTGGAACGGCCCGACCAGGCCGTCGGGCAGGTGCCGGACCAGGCGCCGGACCAGGCTGCCGCGCAGGCCCCGGACCAGGCCGTCGAGCAGCCCCCCGAGCAGCCGCCCGCGCAGGCCCCGGACCAGGGCGCCCAGGCCGACCGGCCGGACCCGGCCCCGGACACCTCGGACGCCCAGGACCCGGCCGTCGACCAGGACACCGTCACGACGGCCGCCCAGCCGCTGACGGCCACGGCGGCCAGCGGGGTCCTCCCCGCCCGCTGGCAGGACCCCTCCACCCTCCAGCTGCCGCTGGGTGTGGGCCTGGGCCTGATCGGCTGCGGCCTGGGGCTGGTGGGCCTGCGCCTGCGGAAGGGCTGAGGGGGTGGAGGTTCGGTGCGGGTTCGCGGGGGACGGGCCCGCGGTGAGGGGTGGGTTTCGCGGGGTGGTCGGGGAGGTGCTGTGTGCGACCGGGCGGCGCGCGGGACGGCGCACGCGCGGGCGCGGACGGTCGGGTCGGGGCGGGAACTGAGTATCCGTACGGATTCCCGGCCGGGCCGCGGGGGCGTACCGTCGTGACGGGGTGGCGCAGGACGGCGGGACGCACGGGGGCTTCCGCCCGACCAACCCCAGTGAGAGAGAATGTTGTTCATGACGAATCCGATGAACGAGCGCTCGTCGCAGGAGCCCTTCCGGGCCGCCGGCGGGCAGTCGCAGGACGGCCAGAAGGTGCTGATCGTCGGACCGGACGGGCTGCCCGTGGGACAGGGGTTCGCCGGGGCGCCGATCGAGGGACACGAGGACTCGGAGATGCCGCGGGAGCTCCCGGTGACCGAGATGGTCGAGCAGCCCGCCAAGGTCATGCGCATCGGCAGCATGATCAAGCAGCTGCTGGAGGAGGTCCGGGCGGCGCCCCTCGACGAGGCCAGCCGGGTCCGGTTGAAGGACATCCACGCCAGCTCGATCAAGGAGCTGGAGCTCGGGCTGGCCCCGGAGCTGGTCGCCGAGCTGGAGCGGCTCTCGCTGCCGTTCACCGACGACACCATCCCGACCGAGGCCGAGCTGCGGATCGCCCAGGCCCAGCTGGTGGGGTGGCTGGAGGGCCTGTTCCACGGCATCCAGACCGCCCTGTTCGCGCAGCAGATGGCCGCGCGGGCGCAGCTGGAGCAGATGCGGCGCGCGCTGCCGCCCGGCCTGCACGGCGGCGAGCCGGACGAGGAGGAGCCGGGCCAGGGCCGCGGCATCCGCTCCGGCCCGTACCTGTAGGCCCGACCCCGCAGACCGTACCTGTGGGCCCGACCCGCAGGACCGTACCCGTCGGCCCGTGGGTACGGTCCGGGGCCGGACCGTACCGTGACGGTCCGCCCCGGGCCGGGGCGCGGGGACCGGGCGCCGACGGTCCGGGGGCGGGACCGGCCCTGGGCCGATCACCGTCGGCGGGAGCCGATACCCTGACCCCTGTCGCAGGCCGGTGGAGCCGCCGCGACAGGGGTTCGCCGGGCCAGCGGGCCGGGCCACCACGCACGGACGAGACCGAACGTCACCGGTTGCGGCAGGACCACCGCGCCGAGGGGGAGCAGAGGACCATGAGCGAGCACGGCAACGCGGCGGCCGAGGGCTTCTCCCTGGGCAACGGCCGCTATGTGCTGCAGCGGCTGCTGGGCGAGGGCGGCATGGCCTCCGTGCACCTCGCGTACGACAGCGTGCTGGACCGGCAGGTCGCGTTGAAGAGCATGCACAGCGAGCTGGGCCGGGACGACTCGTTCAAGGAGCGGTTCCGGCGCGAGGCCCAGGCGGTGGCCCGGCTGGAGCACCCGAACATCGTCACGGTGTACGACAGCGGCGAGGACGTCGCCCCGGACGGCTCCAGCACGCCGTACATCGTCATGCAGCTGATCGACGGCAAGGGCCTGCGCGAGGCGATCAACGAGGCGGTCGCCCAGTACGGCGCGATGCCGGCCGACGAGGCCCTGAAGGTCATCGTCGGCGTGCTGAACGCGCTGGAGGCCTCGCACGACATGGGCCTGGTGCACCGCGACATCAAGCCCGGCAACGTCATGTTCGACCGCAAGGGCAACGTCAAGGTCATGGACTTCGGCATCGCCCGGGCGCTGGAGTCCGGGGTCACGTCGATGACCCAGACCGGCATGGTGGTCGGCACCCCGCAGTACCTGTCGCCCGAGCAGGCCCTCGGCAAGCCGGTGGACGCCCGCTCCGACCTGTACTCGGTCGGTGTGATGCTCTTCGAGATGCTCACCGGCCAGCTGGTCTTCGACGGCGACTCGGCCTTCTCGATCGCCTACAAGCACGTCCAGGAGGAGCCGCCGGCGGCCTCCAGCCTCAACCGGTCGATCACCCCGGTGGTGGACGCCTTCGTGGCGCAGGCGCTGCGCAAGGACCCGGCGCACCGGTTCCAGAGCGCGGCCGCGATGCGGGACGAGGCGGAGCGGCTGATCGCCGAGTTGAAGGGCGGCGGCGCCGGGCACGCGCTGCAGGCCAGCTCCCCGCTGGTGATCAAGGAGGGGCCGCGCTCGGTGCACGCCACCCCGCAGGCGCCGCAGACCCCGCACCCGTTCCCCCAGCAGCAGCCGCCGCAGTACCAGACCCCGCCGCCCGCGTACCGGACGCCGCACCCGCAGTACCTCCAGCAGGGCGGCCCGCAGGCCCAGCCGCAGTACCGGACCCCGCCGCCCGCGTACCAGACCCCGGTCCCGCAGGCCCCGCACACGCCGCAGCCCTTCCAGCGGCCGATGCACACCCCGGGCCCGCAGCCGATGCCGCCGTACCAGCAGCCGAAGCCCAGCAGCGGCGGCTGCTCCACGGCCTTCGTGGTGATCGCGATCATCGTCGGCGTGCTGGTGCTGGCCGGCATCATCATCGCGATCGTGGTCAACAAGGCGCAGAACAACACCAACGGCAAGTTCCACTCCGAGCGCCCGGCCGCGGTCGTGGTGGTGGACCCGCAGGCCGACCGGGGCGGTCTGCTCTGACGGTTTCCCGCTCCTCCGCGCGTGTCACGGCTGCGCGCCGGAAGCGGTAGCGTTCGGGGATACGTAAGCGACAGGGCACCGCGAATCCGAGCGAACGCCCGGGGCGAGGAGCGATGGCACAGACGCAGCAGCCGGACGACGAGACGGGTGCCCGAGCGAACGGCCGGACCGGCGGCGCGCCGAGGATCCCCGAGCCGGGCAGCGAATCCGCGACCTCCGCGCTGCCGCCGTTCGGCGGTTCGCAGACGCCGGGCCGCGGGGTGCCGATGGGCACGGTCGGCGACGGCCGCTACCGGCTGACCCACCGGCTCGGCCGCGGCGGCATGGCCGAGGTGTTCGCCGCCGAGGACGTGCGGCTGGGCCGCACCGTCGCGGTCAAGCTGCTGCGCGGCGAGCTGGCGCAGGACGACATCGCCCGGGTGCGCTTCACCCGCGAGGCGCACGCCGTCGCGGCGCTCAACCACCATTCGATCGTCGCGGTCTACGACACCGGCGAGGAGTACGTCGGGGACGAGTCCACGCCGTACATCGTGATGGAGCTGGTCGAGGGCCGGACCGTCCGCGAGCTGCTGGCGGACGAGGAGGCGCCGCCGGTCGACCAGGCGCTGATCATCATCGCCGGGGTGCTGGAGGCGCTGGCCTACAGCCACCGCAACGGCATCGTGCACCGCGACATCAAGCCCGCCAACGTGATCATCACCAACGCCGGCGCGGTCAAGGTGATGGACTTCGGCATCGCCCGGGCGCTGACCGGCGGGGCCACCACGATGACCCAGACCGGCATGGTCATGGGCACCCCGCAGTACCTGTCGCCCGAGCAGGCGCTCGGCAAGCCGGTCGACCACCGGTCCGACCTGTACGCGGCCGGCTGCATGCTCTTCGAACTGCTCACGCTGCGCCCGCCGTTCACCGGCGACACCCCGCTCTCGGTGGTCTACCAGCACGTCCAGGACCCGCCGATGCCGCCCTCGCAGGCCAACAGCCGGGTGCCGGTCGGCCTGGACCCGCTGGTGCTGCGCTCGCTCGCCAAGAACCCGGACGACCGCTTCCAGGACGCGGACGAGTTCCGCGCCCACCTGCAGCACGCGCTGCGCGAGATGCACGGCGCGGGCGGGGCCGGCTGGGTCGGCGCGGGCACCGGGCTGCCCGGGGACACCGGGGCCACCCAGGTGCTCCGGCCGGACCAGGCGGCCGCCACCCAGGCCTTCGGCGCGGTCGGCGCCGGTGACCAGACCTCGGTGCTGCCGTACTCCACGGGCGGCCCGCACACCCCCTCCCCGTACCAGGGCGGCGGCTCGTACGGCGGCGGTGGCGGCGAGGACGACCACGGTGACCACGGCGGTCGGCGGCGCGGGCCCTGGGGCTGGGTGGCCGGCGGGATCGCCGTGCTGGTCGCGGCCGGGGCCGGGATCGCCTTCGCGCTCAGCGGCACTGACGTGAAGACGCCGGTGGTGCCCAACACACCCGAGCCGGCGGTCAGCACCGTCGAGTCGACCACGCCGACCCAGAACGGCCAGCCGACCCCGCCGCCGTCCACCTCCGGCAGCCGGCGGCCGCAGCTGCCGAGCGACCCCGGGACGTACAGCGGGAACGGCGGCGGGGGCGGCAACAACATGTCGCCGTCGCCGACGGGGAAGCACACGCCGACCCCGACGCCCACGCCGACCCACACGCCGAGCGCCTCCGCGACGGCGACCGGTGGGGCGAGCACCTCGCCGTCGGCGCCCTCGGGTGACGGTACGGCCTCCTCGAAGCCGCAGCAGTCGCAGACCCCGGTCAAGCCGCCGGTGACGCCGCCGGTCGGCGGCAACTGACGGATCAGTTGGCGAAGGCGTCCAGGACCTGCTCGTACTCCTGGCACCACCACGCCAACTGGCCCGCCGAGGCGGGGTAGAGCGGGTCGGCCCGGTGGTCGGCCCGCTGGTAGCGCCACTGCAGCATCCAGAAGTCGTTCAGTCGCTCCCACCAGACCCGGTGGACGGCGGCGGCCAGGTGCTCGGGGGTGGCCGCGCCGGAGGCCCGGTAGGCCTGGGAGTAGCGGCGGACCCGGACCAGGTCGAGGGCGCCGGTGGTGCGGTCGTTGAAGAGCAGGGTGGCGGCCCGGACGGCCTCCTCGGCGCGCGGCTGCGGGCCGAGCTTGTCCCAGTCGAGCACCGCGGTGACCCGCTCGCCGCCGTCCGGGCCCGCGGTGTGGATCAGGTTGAGGCCGTGGAAGTCGCCGTGGGTCCAGCCGGTGGGCGGGGCGGCGAGCGGGTCGGGCCGTCGGTGGGCGTGCTCGGCGAGCAGTTCCAGCCGTTCGTCGAGCCGTCGGACGACGAGGGCGTCCAGCTCGCCGTACGGGCGGTGCTCGCGGGCGCGGCGGCGCAGGTCGCGGGCCAGTTCGGCGCTGTCGAGGGGGTCGGCGCTGCGGTAGCCGTCGGGCTGGTCGAGGGGGGCGCAGACGTCGTCGAGCGCGCCGTGCAGTCGGCCGAGCAGCGCGCCGAGGGCGTCGCACTGCGGCGGTTCCAGCTCCGTACCGTGCCGGTGTCGGCCATCGGTCCAGGGGAACAGGGCGAACAGTCGGCCGTTCAGGCCGGCCACCGTCGCGCCGCGGTCGGAGCAGCTCAGCGGGGGTGCCACCGGCAGGCCGAGGGCGTGCAGGTCGGTCATGGCGCGGTGGTGGGCGAGGATCTTCGGGCGGTTGGCGGTGGCCGCGTCGACGTAGCACTTCAGGAAGTACGTGCCGGCTTCGGTGGTGACCCGGTAACCCCGGTTGAGCAGGCCTTCGGCGACCGGTTCGGCGGTGAGCAGCCGCCCCACCCGGAAGCGGGCCAGGACCTCGGCGAGTGCGCTGCGCGGTACCGGTGGGCTGAGGGTCCCTATCGGCGGTGCGGAGAGGTCGGGGCGGGCCGGGGCGCAGGCGAGGGTCTGGCTGAAAGTCACGTGCAGAGGTTATGGCCCCCTGGTGGGGGCCCTTGACAAACCGTCACATGTGTGAAGGGAAGTATCAGTACTGATGATCGGCCTGGTGCCGCGCCACGTACGCCGCCGCCTGGGTGCGTCGCTCCATGCCCATCTTGGCGAGCAGACTGGAGACGTAGTTCTTCACCGTCTTCTCGGCCAGGTGCAACTCGTTGCCGATCTGACGGTTGGTCATCCCCTCGCCGATCAGATCGAGGATCCGCCGTTCCTGCTTGGTGAGTTGGGCCAGCCGCTCGTCCTCCTTCCCGCCGCCGTCGCGCAGTCGGGCGAGGACCCGGCTGGTGGCGACCGGGTCGAGCAGGGAGCGGCCGGCCGCGACGTCCCGGACGGCGGTGATCAGGTCGGTGCCGCGGATCGCCTTCAGGACGTAGCCGGAGGCGCCGGCCATGATCGAGTCGAACAGTGCCTCGTCGTCGGAGAACGAGGTCAGCATCAGGCACTTGATCCCGGGCAGCCGGGACCGGATCTCGCGGCAGACCTCGACCCCGTTGCCGTCCGGCAGCCGGACGTCGAGCACCGCGACGTCGGGGTGGACCGCGGGGATCCGGGTGAGCGCCTCGGCGGCCGTGCCGGCCTCGCCGACGATCTCGATGTCGTCCTCGACCGACAGCAGGTCGTGCACGCCCCGTCGGACGACCTCGTGGTCGTCGAGCAGGAACACCCTGATTTGTCCGTTATCAGTCACGCCCAAAGCCTCCCATATCACCGTACAAAAGGCCTATCGTCCCCAGTGCCGTAAAGGCGTGATCCAGCCACACCCGACCGAAACCGATACCGAGAACCCCCTTACGCACGGGCTTCCGCCCGGATAACGTGCGCTGGTGTCCTGAAGGCGCTCGAATTGAGAGCTGCGTCACGCCGACCGTCACCCCCACCCTTCCGACGGCGAGCCGGACGCGGCACCCTCGGGGTTGTAGGCCCTGAACAAGTAGGACGTCCTAGCGCAAGCGCGCCAAGGGCGGACGCTGGGTAACGTTCTCGTGAGGGACGCCGTCGGAACAGGATCACCACCTGCCACGCAGTAGGTGCGCACACCCACGCGCGCCCCGCGAGGCGGTGACCGGACCGGTCACCGGCGACCCCGGGCGGCCGGACAGACCGAGGAGTGAACGTGACCGTCAAAAGCACGGCGAGGACCCGCAAGAAGGCGGCTCCCGCTGTTCCTGACACCCTCCGCGCCACGGGGACGGACGCCCAGCCGGAGCTCGTCCAGCTGCTCACGCCGGAAGGCGAGCGGGTCGAGCACCCGGACTACCCCCTCACCACCACCCCCGAGGAGCTTCGCTCCCTCTACCGCGACCTGGTGCTGGTGCGCCGGTTCGACGGCGAGGCGACCTCGCTCCAGCGCCAGGGCGAGCTGGGCCTGTGGGCCTCGCTGCTCGGCCAGGAGGCCGCCCAGGTCGGTTCCGGCCGGGCCATGCGCCCCGGTGACTACGCCTTCCCGACCTACCGCGAGCACGGCGTCGCCTGGTGCCGTGACGTCGACCCGCTGAACCTGCTCGGCATGTTCCGCGGCGTGAACCACGGCGGCTGGGACCCGAACGAGAAGAACTTCCACCTCTACACCATCGTGATCGGCGCGCAGACCCTGCACGCCACCGGCTACGCGATGGGCATCACCAAGGACGGCACCGACGACGCGGTGATCGCGTACTTCGGCGACGGCGCGTCCAGCCAGGGCGACGTCAACGAGGCCTTCACCTTCGCCTCGGTCTACAACTCGCCGGTGGTCTTCTTCTGCCAGAACAACCAGTGGGCGATCTCCGAGCCCACCACCACCCAGACCAGGATCCCGCTGTACCGCCGCGCCTCCGGCTTCGGCTTCCCCGGCGTCCGGGTCGACGGCAACGACGTGCTGGCCTGCCTCGCGGTCACCCGCTGGGCGCTCGACCACGCCCGCAGCGGCAACGGCCCGGTGCTGATCGAGGCCTTCACCTACCGGATGGGCGCGCACACCACCTCCGACGACCCCACCCGCTACCGGGCCACCGAGGAGACCGAGGCCTGGAAGGCCAAGGACCCGATCCTGCGGCTGCGCACCCTCCTGGAGAAGGAGGGCCTGGCGGACGAGGAGTTCTTCGCCTCCGTCGACGCCGAGAGCGAGCAGCTGGGGCTGCGGGTGCGCGAGGGCGTGCGCAGCATGCCGGACCCGGACCCGACGCTGATCTTCGACCACGTGTACAGCGAGCCGCACGCGCTGGTCGATCAGGAACGGGCCGAATACGTCGAGTACGCGGCCTCCTTCGAGGCGGGGGAGAACCACTGATGGCCGGTCAGAGCATCGCCAAGGCGCTCAACGACGCGCTGCGCAAGTCGCTGGAGAACGACCCGAAGACCGTCCTGATGGGCGAGGACATCGGCAAGCTCGGCGGCGTCTTCCGGATCACCGACGGCCTGCAGAAGGACTTCGGCGAGGACCGGGTGATCGACACCCCGCTGGCCGAGTCCGGCATCATGGGCACCGCGATCGGCCTCGCGCTGCGCGGCTACCGCCCCGTCGTGGAGATCCAGTTCGACGGTTTCGTCTACCCGGCCTTCGACCAGATCGTCTCCCAGCTGGCGAAGATGCACGCCCGCGCGCTCGGGCACGTCAAGATGCCGGTCACCGTCCGCATCCCCTACGCGGGTGGCATCGGCGCGGTCGAGCACCACAGCGAGTCGCACGAGGCGTACTTCGCGCACACCGCCGGTCTGCGGGTGGTCACCCCGTCCAACGCGCACGACGCGCACTGGATGCTGCGGCAGGCCATCGAGTCCGACGACCCGGTCATCTTCCTGGAGCCCAAGCGGCGTTACTGGGACAAGGGCGAGGTCGGCGCCGCCGCCGACCTGGGGCTGCACCAGGCCCGGATCGTCCGCCCCGGCACCGACGCGACGCTGATCGCGTACGGCCCGATGGTCAAGGTCTGCCTGGAGGCCGCCGCGGCCGCCGAGGAGGACGGCCGCCGGCTGGAGGTCGTCGACCTGCGCTCGCTCTCCCCGGTGGACTTCGCCGCCCTGGAGGAGTCGGTCAAGCGCACCGGGCGGGCCGTCGTGGTGCACGAGGCCCCGGTCTTCCTGGGCATGGGCGCCGAGCTGGCCGCCCGGCTCACCGAGCGGTGCTTCTACCACCTGGAGGCACCGGTCCTGCGGGTCGGCGGCTACTACGCGCCGTACCCGCCGTCCCGCGTCGAGGAGGCCTTCCTCCCCGACCTGGACCGCGTGCTCGACGCCGTCGACCGCGCGCTCGCGTACTGATACCGGGGAGCGTAGATGACCACCGAAGTTCGCTCGCTCCGCGAGTTCAAGATGCCCGACGTGGGCGAGGGCCTCACCGAGGCCGAGATCCTCAGCTGGTACGTCAAGCCCGGTGACACCGTCACCGACGGGCAGGTCGTGTGCGAGGTGGAGACCGCGAAGGCGGCGGTGGAGCTGCCGATCCCGTTCAACGGGGTCGTCGAGCAGCTCTTCTTCCCCGAGGGCGCGACGGTCGACGTCGGCACCGTGATCATCTCGGTGGCGGTCGCCGGGGAGGCGGGGGCCGCTCCGGCCGCCGTGCCCGCGCCCGCCGCGCCCGCTGTCGCCGCGGCGGCGGAGCCGGCCGCCGAGGCCGAGCCGGAGCGGCGGGAGGTGCTGGTCGGGTACGGCCCGCGCACCGGCACCGCCCAGCGCCGGGCCCGGCGGACCGGCACGGCCAGCGGTACGGCCGCTGGTACGGCGAAGGCCGCGGCTCCGGCTGCTCCGGTCCTTCCGGCTGCCGCCCCGGCTCCGGCCGCTCCGGCCGCGCCCGTCGAACTGCCCGCCGGTGAGCGGCCGTTGGCGAAGCCGCCGGTGCGCAAGCTGGCCAAGGACCTGGGCATCGACCTGCGGTCCGTCACCCCGACCGGCGCGGGCGGGGTGATCACCCGCGATGACCTGCACGCCCACGCCGCGGCCCAGGCCGCTCCGGCCGTCCCGGCCGTCGAGCCGGTCGTGGCCGAGGCCGTCGAGGCCGTTTCGGCCCCGGTGCCGGTGTCCGGTTCGGGCGACGTCCGGGTGCCGATCAAGGGCGTCCGCAAGGCGACCGCGCAGGCGATGGTGGCCTCGGCCTTCACCGCCCCGCACGTCACCGAGTTCGTCCAGGTCGACGTGACCCGCACGATGAAGTTCGTCCGCAAGCTCAAGGAGAGCGGCGAACTGGGCCGCGACGTCCGGGTCAGCCCGCTGCTGCTGGTCGCCAAGGCGCTGCTGGTGGCGATCAAGCGGCACCCGGAGATCAACGCCCAGTGGGACGAGGCGGCCCAGGAGATCGTGGTCAAGGGCCAGGTGAACCTCGGCATCGCCGCGGCCACCCCGCGCGGCCTGATCGTCCCGAACATCAAGGACGCCGGGTCCAAGACCCTTTCGGGCCTGGCGACTTCGCTCGGCGAGCTGGTCGAGACCGCCCGCCAGGGCAAGACCTCGCCGGCCGACATGCAGGGCGGCACGGTCACCATCACCAACGTCGGCGTCTTCGGCGTCGACACCGGCACCCCGATCCTCAACCCGGGCGAGGCGGCCATCCTCGCCTTCGGCGCGGTCCGGGAACTGCCGTGGGTGCACAAGGGCAAGGTGGTCCCGCGCCAGGTCACCACGCTCGCGCTCTCCTTCGACCACCGCCTGGTGGACGGGGAGTTGGGCTCCCGGGTGCTGGCCGACGTGGCCGGGCTGCTGGAGTTCCCGAAGCGCCTGATCACCTGGGGCTGACGCCCCCGGAGACATGACGAAGGGGCCCTGCTCCGCACCGCCGTGCGGAGCAGGGCCCCTTCGTCGTACCCGCCCCGGCGACTACCGCTGGCGGCGGAGGCGCCGGACGGCGAGCAGGACACCGCCGCCGATCGCGAGCAGCACGGCGGAGGAGGTGGCGAGGAAGGCGTTGGTGGAGGAGGCGCCGGTGTGGGCGAGCTCCGGGGTGCCGGCGGGCGCGGTGGTGGCCGGTGCGGCGGACGGGGTGGCGGTGGGGGCCTTGGCGGGCTCGGTGGCCTTGGCGGGGGTGCGGTCGGCGGCCGGCTCGGCCGGGGCGGCGGGCCCGATGGTCTCGGCGGAGGCCTGGCGTACGACCTTGACCGTCGTCATGGCACCCGAGAAGTTGGCGCCGTTGCCGTACACCTGGAGTTCCTTGACGTCCTTGGGGGCGTCGGCCGAGATCGAGACCGACCGACCTGGGACGGCTTGGGGGTGGCGCCGCTCGGGTTGAAGAGCCCGAAGCCGGCAACGGCCTTGTGGAAGTCGGCCTTGCTGAAGTTCGCGATCTCCACCCCGAACTCGGCCTTGGGACCGCCGATGGTGATCGTGGCCGGGGTGGGGCTGATGAACGCGGACTTCGCACCGGGGCCGTGCAGGTCGAAGTCGTTGTCCTGGGTGACCTCCTGGGAGACCGGGGCGGTGGCGACGCCGTCCCCTCAGGCCCAGCCGGTGTCGGCGGCGATGAACTGGACGCCGCCGGCGAGGACGGTGGTGGCGGCGAGGACGGCGATGCGGCGGCGGCCGGAGAAGGCGCGGTCGTTCTTCGCAAAACGGTTGATAACGGACGTACGCATGACGTGACTCCCCAAGGTCATGAGCCTGACGGTGTGTTGGATGAAGACGACCGGCTCCGCTCCTGGTGAGCGGAAGCGCCCCCCGGCTCCGCCGGTCTCGCTCTCCGTGCCTTCACCCTGATAGACGTCCATCCCCGCCGGGGGTTGCAGGTGGATCGAAAAGTTTTTTCGGCGGCTCCCGCAGGGCGGTTTCGGGATACTGCCGGAATGACGGATGAGCTGACGATTCGACCGGAACAGACGGCGGCCGGGGACGGCGAACGTCGGTCGCTGCGGCGGGACGTGTCGGTGCCGGCCCTGCTGGCGGGGCTGGTCTGCGTCGCGGTGTCGTTCTCCGGGCCGCTGGTGGTCGTGCTCGCGGCGGCTGCCGCCGGGCGGCTGGACCCGGCGCACACCACCTCCTGGATCTGGGCGGTGGCGATCGGCAGCGGGGTGAGCGGCTTCGCGCTCAGCTGGTGGACCAGGACGCCGGTGATCACCGCCTGGTCCACGCCGGGGGCGGCGCTGCTGGTGACCAGCCTGGGCCACTACCCGTACCGGGAGGCGATCGGGGCGTTCCTGGTGAGTGCGGTCGTGGTGGCGCTGTTCGGGGTGACCGGGTGGTTCGGCCGGCTGATCGCGGCGGTGCCGGTGGGGATCGTGAACGCGATGCTCGCGGGCATCCTGTTCTCCTTCGGCGCCGGCATCTTCGGTGCCGTGCACGGTGCTCCGGTGCTGGTGGTGGGCAGCTTCGCGGCCTTCCTGCTGGCCAAGCGGTTCACGCCGCGGTACGCCGTGCTGATCGCGCTGGTGGTCGGCGGGGTGCTGGCGGCACTCACCGTCGGGCTGCCGCTGCACCTGGGCCCGGGCGGACCGACCGTGCCGGTGCTGACCGCGCCGGCGTTCTCCTGGTCGGCCCTGGTGGGGCTGGCGCTGCCGCTCACCATCGTCACCCTGGCCTCGCAGAACGCGCCCGGACTCGGGGTGATGCGGGCCTTCGGCTACCGGGCCGACGACCGGCTGCTGATCGGTGCGACCGGCGCGATGTCGGTGCTGGTGGCGCCGTTCGGCTCGCCGGGCGTGAACCTGGCGGCCATCACGGCGGCGATCTGCTCCGGCCCGGAGGCCCACCCGGACCCGCGCCGCCGGTACGTCGCGGGGATGTCCTCGGGCGTGCTGTACGTGCTGGTGGGCAGCTTCGGCGGGGTGCTGGTGAGCCTGTTCACCGGGCTGCCGAAGGAGCTGATCGCGGTGATCGCCGGGGTCGCGCTGCTGGCCTCGCTGCAGGGCAGCCTGGCGGCGGCGGTCTCGGCGGAGCGCGGGCGGGACGCGGCGGTGGTGACCTTCCTGGCGAGCGCCTCGGGGATGAGCCTGTTCGGCATCGGCTCGGCCTTCTGGGGGCTGCTCTTCGGGCTCGGGACGCACCTGGTGCTGGAACTGGGCGGGCGCGCCCGGTGAGCCCTGCGGGAGGCCCGCCGGGAGCCCGGGGGTGAGCCGCCGAGATTCATTGGTATGACAGGTACAACGGGAATCGTTCGGCCAGGTCGGTGACATTTTCTTCGGCCGGTGGGGGCGACACGCCGGTGCGGGTACGTCTCCGCTCCACCACCCGGGCGACACCGGGTGACCGGAGCCCCGAGGACGCACCCGTATGCCTGCTGGCAACCCTGGCCGTCTCGTCCGGAGTCTGGCCGCCCTCGTACTGGTGTCCACCGCCGTACTCCCGGCCGCCCTGGAACTCGTCGGCCCCTCGCCGTTCGGCGTGATCGGGGCGGGCGCCCCCGTCGACCGGGCGGTCCCCCCGCACACCGCCCTCCGCGCCGACCAGCGGACGCTCGCGGCCGCCCCGACCTTCGACATACGCCGCACCGGGGACCCGGCCAACCGGATCACCCTGGTCCTGCTCGGCGACGGCTACACGGCGGACGAGCAGGAGACGTTCCGCCAGCAGGCCGACAAGGCCTGGCACGCGCTGATGGACATCGAGCCGTTCCGCACCTACCAGGGGTTCTTCAACATACGCCGGGTCGAGGTGGTCTCCCCGACCTCCGGGATAGCCGAGACCGAGAGCCGCGGCCGCCACCCCGCCACCCCGCTGGGCATGCACTTCTGGTGCGAGGGGACCGCCCGGCTGCTCTGCGCCGACGAGGGCGCCACCGCCCGCTACGCCGGGGACAGCACCGGCCCGCAGTACCTGATCGCGCTGGCCAACTCGGTCGAGTACGGCGGCGCCGGGGGCACCGGGGTGACCACCCTGGCCGGGGGCAGCCCGGACGCCGGGCGGATCATCCAGCACGAGATCGGCCACACCGTGGGGGACCTCGGCGACGAGTACGACAGCGCCCCGGACGACGCCGACTACCCGAACCTCTCCACCCTCAACGCCGAGGACATGCTCAAGAAGCAGACCAAGTGGTGGCGCTGGCTGGGCGCCGTCTCGCCGGACGGCGCCGGCGTCGTCGGGGCGTACCGCAGCGCCAACGGCCTCTACCGGCCCACCCCCGACTCCGTGATGCGCACCCTGGGCAGTGCCTACAACCTGCCCTCCCGCGAGGCGATCGTCGAGGAGCTGTACCGCAAGGTCCGGCCGACCGACGCCCCCTCGCCGCCGCCCGGCGAGGTCGCCGGGCTCCCCCGGCTGGACGTCCGGCCGCTGCCGCTGACCGGCGCCCGGCAGCTGACGGTGGACTGGAAGGTGGACGGCGCCCCGGCCGCCCCGCAGGCCGTGGACGGGGGCCGGCTGGACACCGCGCAGCTGGGCCTCGCCCCGGGCCGGACGGCGACCGTGACGGCGACCGTCCGGGACACCACGGACTGGGTGCGGGACGAGGCCTTCCGGGACCGCTACATGACCCGGTCGGTGTCCTGGACGGTCACCGGCTGAGGGTCGGCGGGTTGCCGGCCGAGGGGCGGACGAGGGGCGGCAGAGGGGCGGACGAAGGGCGGACGGTCACCGGCCGGGGTTCGCGAGCTCACACCGCAGGGAGCTGGGCGTCCAATCATGGGATGACTAGTCTGGACGGACTATGACCGTGGAGCCCGCTCGTTCAGCCGCGTCCCTGTCCGTCCCCGCTCCTCGATCCGCCGTCGAGCCGCCGACGGCCGGGGCCCCCGTACCGCCCGGCGGCCGCGCGGCCTGGCTGGCCTGGTCCGTCGGCGTCAGCGTCTACGTCCTGGCCGTCATCCACCGCACCAGCCTCGGCGTGGCCGGACTGGACGCCGCCGAGCGCTTCGGCATCGGCGCCTCGGCGCTGTCCACCTTCTCGATCCTCCAGGTGCTGGTCTACGCGGCCATGCAGGTCCCGGTCGGCCTGCTGGTCGACCGGTTCGGGCCGCGCCGGGTGCTGCTGCTCGGCGTGCTGCTGCTGAGCACCGGCCAGCTGGCCTTCGCGTTCAGCTCCTCCTTCGCCCCGGCGCTGGCCTCCCGGGCGGTGCTCGGCTGCGGCGACGCGATGACCTTCATCAGCGTGCTGCGGATCGCCGCCCGGTGGTTCCCTGCGGCGAAGAACCCGTTCGTCGCCCAGCTGACCGGCCTCGCCGGGATGGGCGGCAACCTGGTCACCACCGTGGTGCTCGCCCAGGCGCTGCACAGCGAGGGCTGGACGCCCACCTTCACCGCGATCGCGCTGCTCGGCGTGGCGGTGTTCGCCCTGGTCGCGCTCTTCCTCAGGGACGCGCCGGCGGTCGTACGACCGGTCGAGCAGCCCGCCGCCCGCCCGAAGGTCCGACGGCAGATCCAGGACTGCTGGCGGGAGCCGGGCACCCGGCTGGGCCTGTGGATCCACTTCACCACCCAGTTCCCCGGCAACGCCTTCGGCCTGCTCTGGGGCATGCCCTACCTGATCGAGGCCCAGGGCATGTCCCGGGGCGAGGCCGGCGGGCTGCTGACCCTGCTGGTGCTCTCCAACATGTCCTTCGGCTTCCTCTTCGGCCGACTGCTCTCCCGCTCCGCCCGGGCCCGGATGCCCATCGTGCTCACCGTCGTCGCCACCACCGCGTCCGGCTGGGCGCTGGTGCTCGCCTGGCCCGGCGGGCACCCGCCGATGTGGCTGCTGATCGGGATCATCCTGGTGATGGGCAGCAACGGCCCCGCCTCACTGGTCGGCCTGGACTACGCCCGCACCCGCAACCCGGCCGAACGGCTCGGCACCGCCTCCGGGATCGTCAACATGGGCGGCTTCATCGGCACGATGATCACCCTGTTCGGCATCGGCGTGCTCCTGGACGCCCTCTCCCCGTCCGGCGCCGGCGCCTACTCGGCCGACGCCTTCCGCTGGGCCTTCTGCTGGCAGTACGTGCCGCTGGCGCTGGGGACGGCGATGATCCTTCGGCTGCGCCGCAGGCTTGCGGCGACGGATGCGTAGGGTTTCCGACCTGCGGGAATGTCGAATGGCCCCATCTGATGGGTGGTTTGCCGTTGCTACAGCCCGAGGCCGCGGAGAACCTCAGTGATCTCCGGTGGGCGACCGTAGAGCTGGACCCGGTCAATGAGGCAGAGAACCGTGCCCTCCGGCGGCACGGTCGGTGACGGAGCCGAGCGGACCACCGGTTGCGGGTGCTTGGCTACTGCCTTTCGGAGGCGGATCAGGTCCACCAGCTTCAACTTCGGGCACCCCGGGACGATCCGGCTGCCCCGGATGCCGACCCGCTCCCCGCCCGGGCAGGCGAAGTACGCGCCGAACGGCGGCCCGCTGTCCTCCTCCCGGCCCGGCAGGTGGAGCACCATCTCCCCGTGCCGGCAGTGGACCGTCCCGTCCGAGTGGACGGTCAGACCGGGCCAGTCCTCGTGCTCGATCTCCGCGACGATCCGCACCTGTTGCCCGATCGCCTCGGCCAGGGTCTCCGCCATCCGCTGCTGCTGGGCTGGGACGTCGGTGTCCCCTCGGCGGACGGAGGGGAGGAGGCTCTGGGTGACCCAATCCTGGAACGGGCGGGCATTGGGTTTCCTCGACCTCATGATGAGGAGATAGAGCCCCGCCTCGCTGATGAGGCTCAGAGATGGATTTCCACGGACGGATCCATTCCCACCTGCGGAAACGTCGTATGAGTGAGTTGAACTCACCCATACCGAGCGCATGTCGATGGTCCGCTTGTCGTCGGGGCCGACCATCTTGCTGGCCCAGCCCGGGCTGCCCCGATCGAGCACGGCGCACACGTCCTTGGTGGCGAACCACGGCTCCCCGTCGATCATCACGACCCGGATCGGCTGCCCCGTGACCGGGAAGCTCGACCGCACCAGCACCATCTGTTCCTGCTGTTCCTGTTCGTCGTCCATGCGGACGCCCCTCCTTCTTCCGGGTGATGGCAGTGCTGCCCGGTGAAACGAGGCCAAACAGGTGAGGTTGCTGGTGATGGATTGACGCATGGGTGCACGAGTGGTGCCCACCCGGCGCACGGTCGTGCGTGTACGCCGGGTGGTGCGCGCCGGTTGGGCCGGGTGCGCCGAGGGGCGTCAGATGGTGACGGCGAAGTTGGCCAGCACCCGCTCGGCCAGCTCCTTGTCGCCCTCGACGCTCACCGGTCCGGGCCGGCCGCGGCCGCAGGCGAGGCGGACGTAGGTCTCCCAGTCCATGGTGAGCTGGACGTCGGGGGCCAGGCTGATCGACTCGTCCACGCTGCCGCGCCCGGTGGCGTCCACCCGGACGGTGCGCAGGAACTCCACCGGGCCGGTCACGTCCAGCACCAGGGCCGTCCCGGCCGGGGCGCCGGCGGTGTGGGCGACGGCCTTGGGCAGCAGCTCCAGCAGCACGTCCCGGGCGATCAGGGCGCCGGGGGAGTCCAGGTTGCCGGGGGTGTCGAGGGCCCGGCGCAGGTCCTGCTCGTGCACCCAGACGTCGAAGGCCCGCATCCGCAGCAGCTGGTGGTACGGCACGTCCGTGGCCAGCGGGCCGGCCGGCCAGCGGACCGGCTCCCCGGGCGTCTGCTTGGCGTTCCGCAGCGCGCGGGAGCGGCGGATGATCGTGTACTCCAGCTCGCTGGTCATCTCCAGCGCGGTGTGGCAGCGGCGCTTGTCGACGGGCAGTTCGACGTAGCGGGCGAATTCGGTGGTCACGTGGCGAAGGTCACGCGGCAGCGAGTGGATCGGGCGGGGGTCGCCGAGCAGCTCGGACTCGACCGCGATCACGTGCGAGACGACGTCCCGGACCGACCAGCCGGGGCACTCGGTGGCCCGGTTCCAGGAGCCTTCGGGGAGGGGGGCGACCAGCTCCGATATGGACTCGATGCTCTGGGTCCACGCCTCCGTGTAAGCCTGCACGGTCTGGTTGTCCGTCACGGGAATCTCCGGCCCTCCGTCAGCTTTCCTACGCTCGGCGCCCGGCCGTCGCGGTCGGCCGGGATGGTCCGGCTTCCGGGCGCGCACGCTAACCGCACGTTACGCTGCCGGGAGACAGCTGGGCAGCGCTTTCGGGTGACGATCGTAGGTCTCTTGCCGTGGACGGTGGTACTGTGCGCGCTTCATTGATCCAACTCGCGGTCTCCGACGCCGAGCCGGCCGCCGAACGGCGGGCCCGGGCCGCGTCCTTGGTACGGGCCCAGCAGGGCGCCGACCTGGTGGTCCTGCCGGAGTTGTGGCCGCTCGGCGGCTTCGCCCACGACCTCTGGTCGGAGGGTGCCGAGACGCTCGACGGGCCCACCTCGGACGCGATGGCGGCCGCCGCCCGGGCCGCCGGGGTCTGGCTGCACGCCGGTTCGATCGTCGAACGCGACCCGGACGGTCCGATCTACAACACCTCGATGCTGTTCGCCCCGGACGGCGAGCTGGTGCACACCTACCGCAAGATCCACCGTTTCGGCTTCGACAGCGGCGAGGCGGTGGTGATGGGCGCCGGGCAGGAGATCGTCACCGCGCCCACCGAGTTCGGCACCCTGGGCCTGGCCACCTGCTACGACCTGCGCTTCCCGGAGTTGTTCCGGGCCCTGCTGGACGCGGGGGCCCAGCTGCTGGTGGTCCCGGCGGCCTGGCCGGCCAAGCGGCGCGAGCACTGGACGCTGCTGGCCCGGGCCCGGGCGGTGGAGGAGCAGGCCTTCGTGCTGGCCTGCAACACCGCCGGGACGCACGCCGGGGTCGAGCAGGCCGGGCACAGCATCGTGGTGGACCCGTGGGGCCGGGTGCTGGCCGAGGCCGGGGCGGCCGAGGAGGTGCTGACCGTCGAGTTCGACCCGGCCGAGGTGGGTCGGGCGCGCGAGGAGTTCCCGGTGCTGCGGGACCGCCTGCTCGGCATCCCGGCGCCGGTCCAGCGGTAGGCACGGGCCGGGGGGCACGGTGTCCGGGAGGGTTGGTTCGTACCTGTTCCGGGTCCGTTTGAGAAGATGAGCACTCGTCGTGTTCCCCGCCGCCGGTCGGCCGGTCCGTCGCGGGTCGGTACGGTGGCCCGCCCCAGGAGGTCGCGCGCATGTCCGGCACCGGCGCCGGCGACACCCCCCGCCCCGTCATCCAGCGCAACAGCCTGCGCGAGCAGATCGCCGGCGCGCTCCGCGAGGAGATGATGGCCGGCCGGCTGGAGGCAGGCCGCAACTTCACCGTCAAGGAGATCGCCGAGCTGTACGGCGTCTCCGCGACCCCGGCCCGCGAGGCGCTGGTCGACCTCGGCGCCCAGGGGCTGCTGCGGACCGAGCACCACCGCGGCTTCACGGTGCCGGAGCTGGGCTGGGAGGACTTCCTGGAGATCTTCGAGGCCAGGGTGCTGCTCACCGACAGCTTCTACCGCCAGTTCGCCACCCGCCGGTCCCTGCCCGACCTCACCAGGCTGCCCTCGCTGAGCCGCCGGGCCGACGCGGCGGTGCGGGCCGCCCGGGCCGGGAACCTGGACGTGATGGTGGGCTGCGACCGCCGGTTCTGGCAGGAGGTCTCCGCCCTGCTCGGCAACCGCCGGATCGCGGAGTACCTGGACTGGCTGCGGGTGCAGTCCTGGATGTTCGCCGCGCGCTACCTGCGGGCGATGCCCACCCTGGGCGGGGTCTGCTGGGACCGCCACCCGGACCTGGTCGAGGCGATCGGGGCCCACGACCTGCACGGGGCGCACCGGATCATCTGCGAGTACAACCTGTTCACCGTCCGGCTGCTGGCCGGGCTGGCCGGGCGGCCGCTGGAGTCGGTGACGGTGCTCGGGCTGCTCACCGAGGTCGCGGACGGCGAGCCGCTGCCCGTCCCGGTGGAGCCGCCCGCGCCGCAATCGGCGTGGCACCGGTCCCACCGGCTCCCGGCGGACCGGCCGGCGAACCATCCGGCACCGGACCCCGCGCCGGACGCCGTGCCGGAGCCCGGGGCTGCGCCGGAGCCCGGGGCGGCCCCGGGCGGGCGGCCCCGACGGGGTGACGAGGTCGGCCGTGAACTGGGCCGTGAGCTGGGACTCGGCCTCGGTCTGGTGCCGCAACCGCGCTGGGTGCCGCACACCAGGTTCGGCCGGCGGCTGCCCGAGTCGCCCCCCGAGACTCCGCAGGGACGGCCCGGTCCGCGCCCGGCCCCGGGCCGGTAGGGTGGGCGGGCGTCGGACCGGCCGCCCGCACGGGCCGTCCGGGTACCGACCCCGCCCCCGTCGTCGCCCCGCCCCGCGGGCGATCCCGCCGTCCGGAGAGGAACTGCCGGCCATGGCCTGCGACCTCTGGCTCGTCCCGCTGGTGGACGTGCTGAGCCACAGCCCCGACAACCCCTTCCGGGACGACCTCGCGCTCTACAACGCGGTGCTCACCTCGCGCGGCCTGCCCGAAGTGCCGGTCTACCAGTTCGTCCCCGGGCTGAGCGGGGCGGTCGAGCCGATAGCCGCCTTCGACTACGACTCGCTGCACTTCCTGCGCCGCGCCTACCTGTTGGGCCTCACCGGCCTGGACATCACCCCGGTCGACGCGCTCGGCAGCGACTACGAGCAACTGCTGGAGATGTTCGAGAGCAGTGCCGAACAGTCGCACCTGGTCTGGCACTTCGACCACGCCGGCGCCTACGTGCCGATCGAGTTCCAGGCCCCGCTGGTGGACGAGACGCTGCTCGCCGCCGGCGGCCCGCTCGGCTCCAGCCACGGACTGCTGCGCGAACTGCAGGCCGTGGCACCGGCCCTGGGGATCGACCCGCTCAACCCGCCGAGCCCGACCCGACCGCTCGGCCCGACCGGCCTGGAGCAGCCGTTCGGGCCGCCGATCGACGACCTGCACCCCTTCGCCCGGGAGCGGCACGCGTGGTCGGGCCTGTACGCGGCGGCGACCCGGAGCCTCGGCCAGGGCTCGATGATCGTCTTCGCGTAACGCCCCGGCGCCGCCTGTGCCTTCGCCCGGGCCCCAGGGCCGAGGCCCCTGGCCCGTCCGGCTAGCGCAGCGGGCCCTCCGGCGGCCGCTGCCGCGGCATGGTGGGCCTCGTCCCCGGCGGCGGCAGCACCCGCACCTGGGCGCCCACCCCGGGTTCGGTGCGGCCGCCCCAGGCCCCCGCGGACTGGGTGGGCAGATGGGTCATCGAGGCGCGGAACTCCAGCATCCACTCCGAGGTCTCGGTGCGGACCATGTCCGAGACGTCCTCGCAGAACCGGCGCAGCACGCCCAGGCAGCGCTCGGCGGCCTCGCCCGCGGTGCCCTCGGTCGGGCCGAGCACCTCGCGCACGCACTCCGACGCCCAGTCGAACTGGAATGCCTCCAGGCGGCGTTGCAGCGCCTGCGCGGTGGAGACGTCCCGCATCCAGCCGGAGGTGAGGCCGAAGACCCGGTCGGCGCCGTAGCAGGCGGCGGAGAGCGCGAAGGCCACGTAGCCCCAGGCGGTGCCGTGGGCGAGCGTGCCGGTGAGGCCCACCAGCGGGGCGGTCACCCCGCCCGCCGCGAAGCCGGCCGACCCGAAGCGCAGCAGGCGCGCCCAGCGGCGCTTCCAGATCCGGTCCCGGCGGTACCACTCGATCGCCTCGACCGCCCGCTCCTCGGACCAGCGGTAGAGCTCCTCCAGTCGCTCCGCGGGCTCGCCCCAGTCCCCGAGCGGGAACTGGCGGGCGCTCAGATCGGTCCGGTACCGGGTGGAGGCCCGCCGGGCCACGGCTGCGGCGGGCTGGTCCTCCTCGCCGATGTCCTTGCCCCAGGCACTCTCCTCGGGCTGCATTTCCGGCTGGCTCACCTGTGGGGCTCCCTGTGGCGGGCGGGCGGCATGGTCTGTCGGCGCATCGGCTGACGCGACGTCCGCCGGTGGTTGTCCAACAGCACTTCTTACCGCCAAATGGCTGACCGCGGGGCGCTTCCCCGGTGATCGTTACCGGTTTCGGCCACGGGAACGCGAGGTGGGGCGGTTGCGGGGCCCGGCGAGATTTCACCCGTCCGAGCGAGGCGCCGGTGACCCGCCGTCCTGACCCGGACACCCGGAGCGCATCCGAGCCGGTCCGGTTTGGAGGATCCTCCTAGCTCATCGGTGTACGGACCGCTTCTCCTGGAGGATCCGACGGGACCGGAGAGCGGCCGGAACAGGCCACCGACTACGCTGCCAGGCGTGAAGGTCCTCGTCATCGGCGGCGGCGCCCGCGAACACGCCCTGTGCCGCTCCCTGTCCCAAGATCCCTCCGTGACCGAGCTGCACTGTGCCCCGGGCAACGCCGGGATCGCCCAGGTGGCGACGGTCCACCCCATCGACCAGTCGGACGGCGCCCAGGTCGCCGCCCTCGCCGCGGAACTCGGCGCCGACCTCGTGGTGGTCGGCCCCGAGGCCCCGCTGGTGGCCGGCGTCGCCGACGCCGTCCGCGCGGCCGGCATCCCGGTCTTCGGTCCCTCCGGCGCGGCCGCGCAGCTGGAGGGCTCCAAGGCCTTCGCCAAGGACGTGATGGCCGGCGCCGGCGTGCCCACCGCCCGCTCGTACGTCTGCACCACCGCCGAGGAGGCCGCCGAGGCGCTGGACGCCTTCGGGGCCCCCTACGTGGTCAAGGACGACGGCCTGGCGGCCGGCAAGGGCGTGGTGGTCACCTCCGACCGCGCGGCCGCGCTGGCGCACGCCGCCTCCTGCGAGCGCGTGGTCATCGAGGAGTACCTCGACGGCCCCGAGGTCTCGCTGTTCGCCGTCACCGACGGCACCACCGTGCTGCCGCTGCAGCCCGCGCAGGACTTCAAGCGCGCGCTGGACGGCGACGAGGGCCCCAACACCGGCGGCATGGGCGCCTACTCGCCGCTGCCCTGGGCGCCCGCCGGGCTGGTCCAGGAGGTCCTGGACACCGTCCTGCAGCCGACCGTGGACGAGCTGCGCCGCCGCGGCACCGAGTTCTCCGGCCTGCTCTACGCGGGCCTGGCGCTCACCTCGCGCGGCACCCGGGTGATCGAGTTCAACGCCCGCTTCGGCGACCCGGAGACCCAGGTCGTGCTGGCCCGGCTGCGCACCCCGCTGGCCGGCGTCCTGTTCGCCTCCGCCACCGGCACCCTGGACCAGCTGGAGCCGCTGCGCTGGGACGAGGGGGCGGCCGTCACCGTGGTCGTCGCCTCCGAGGGCTACCCGGCCGCGCCGCGCACCGGCGACCCGATCGAGGGCCTCGCCGAGGCCGAGGCGGACGGCACCGCGTACGTGCTGCACGCCGGGACGAAGGCGGACGGGGACGGCCGGGTGCTCAGCGCCGGCGGCCGCGTGCTGTCGGTCACCGCGACCGGCGCCGACCTGGCCGAGGCGCGCGAGCGCGCGTACGCGGCCGTGGACAGGGTCTCCCTCAAGGGCGGCCAGCACCGCACCGACATCGCGCTCAAGGCGGCCAACGGCTGACGCCACCGCGACCCCGGCGGCCCCCGTGCGAACCCCTCGCACGGGGGCCGCGGCCATGACGCGGCGCGCGGGCGCGCCGGGCTCCGGAGGCGGGCGGGCGCCGGAGAGCAGCGGAACAACCCGCAGGGCGCAGCGCCTACGGCGTTTCCGGGGTCGGAGCGGTTCCGGGGCCCGACGCACCGATCGGCGGGCGGATTCCAGCCCATCGGGTGACACCACCCGCATCCGGCTGACGTAACCGGGCGCCCGGCCTTATGGTGCGCTGGATCGCCGTGCGACGGTGCCGTGCGCCGGGGTCGCCGCCGGGTGGCGGCGCGCCCGCGGGGGGATGCTGGACGGCGATCGGCCGGGTGGTCGCCCGGTGCTCCGTACCGGACCGGTAGCGGCCTCCGGGCGGCGTCGCCGGACCGACGGCGGCGTCACCGGGACGACCGGGCGGCGTCACCGGGACGACCGGGCGGTGTCACCGGGACGAGTGGAAACCTGGGCGATCCGGAACGCCCGCCCGGACCGGGGCGTCGAAAGTGTCAGTAGCGCCACACAGCATGCACTGCCGGGATCGGACGCCTCCGCTTCCCGGTCGGAACTGATCGTTTCGAGTCGTCTCAGGGCCCGTGGCGGGTGCCCGAGGGCTCCGAAGGGGGTGCCGCACCGTATGGCCGTCGACACCGCGCGCGCTCACGCCCAAGCGGTCCTGCGGATCCGGGGCCTCGCCCTGGCCGCGGCCGTCCTGCCCTCCGCCGTGGCGGTGGTCCTGCTCGCGGGCCGGTTCACCGGCCGGATCGGGGCCGCCGGCTCCGCCGACGCCGCCGGCTGGGACGCCGTCCGGTGGGTGGTCTGCGCGGTCGCCGCGCTGACCCTGCTGGTGGCCGGGCTGACCGCCCGGGCGCTGCGCCGGGCCGTCCCGCCGCAGATCCCGGCGGTGCCGGTCGAGCGGGCCGGCGCCCCCGAGCTGTACCGGCTGATCGGCGAACTGGCCGAGCGGCTGGACGTCCCGGCCCCGTCCGCGGTGGCGCTCACCCCGGACTGCGACAGCTGGCTGGAGGACGTGGCCCCGCCGCGCCGCCCCCACCCGCTGCGGCCGCACCCCGAGCCCGCCGCGCCGGTCCTGGTGATCGGCTCGCCCTTCCTGTGGTGGATGCGGTCCGGCGAGCTGCGCGCCCTGCTCGCCCCCGTGGTGGCCGGCACCGCGGCCTCCGCCGACCCCGAGATCGCCGCCGCCCGCCGCTTCCTGCGCGCCCTGGACGCCTGTCTGGACTCCGGTCCGGCCGCGGCCCCCGGTCTCGGCGGCGGCACCCTGACCGTCCCGCCGGCCCCGCCCCGCCGGGGCCCGGCCCGGCTCGCCGACCGGATCACCCGGCGGATCACCCGCCGGCTGCTGGGCGCCTGCCGAGGCCACTCCGCCGAGCTGGAGCGGTCCGTCGCGAGCTGGGCCTCCGAGCAGGCCAGGACGGTCGACTACGGCCTGCGGATCGCCGCCCAGGAGCAGGTCGGCCTGGCCTACGCCGGCTGGGACCGGCTGCTCACCCGGGTCGCGCTGCCCGCCTGGCGGCTCGGCCGCCACCCCGCGCACCTGAACGCCGGCGTGGTCGCCGCGCTCACCGAGCTGTCCCGCCGCGACCGGCTGGCCGACGGCTACGGCAACCGGCTCGGCGACCGCCCCGCCTGCGACCTGCTGGAGGAGCCCGGCGCGGTGGACCGCGCGGTCTCCCGGCTGGCCGCCGAGCTGTTCTTCGGCCGCCCGGCGGCCGGGGCCTGGCACGAGCTGGAGTGGGCCGAGTACCCGGCCGAGGTGGTGGACGCCGGCTGGCGGGCCCGGGCCGCCGCCCTGCAGGCCGCCCTGGACCGGCTCGCCCCGCAGTCCCGCCCGGGCGCCCCGACCCTCACCCGGCTGCTGCTCCGGCTCGCCGAGGGCGACGGCGAGCAGCTGGCCGCCGCCCTGGCCGCCCAGCTCGCCCGCACCACCACCCCGGCCCCGCTGCTGGAGCCCGACCGCACCGGCCGCGACCTGCTGGTCGACCACGTCACCGCGATGGTCTGCTGCGCCGCCGTGGACACCGCGGGCGGCGCGCCCGGCCTGGACTGGCTGGACGGCCCGGTACTGCTGCTCGGCGGGGTCCGCCGCACCGACCTGGCCGGCCCGGTCGCCCAGGCGGTGGAGCAGGGCCAGGACGGGCCGCTGCGCGCCTGGCTGGACGCCGCCGAGGTGCGCCTGGAGAAGCCCGTCCGCCTCTGAGGCCCCGGCCGCCCCGGCCGCCCCGGGCGGCGCTCGGCACCCCGGCACGCGCCCCCGGGGGCCCCGGCCGCCGGCCGTCTCCGCAGGCCGGAGGCCCCGTCCCGGCGGAGCGGAAGATTCCCGACACCAATTGCTACCGTGGGGTGACGGAGCGCCAGCACTGTGTGGTGTATTAGACCGCACGCACATCCGGGGGGCACGTGCCACCGGACGGAAGTGCACCTGGGAGGGGCGCGTGGGGACCGAACTCAACCGCCGCTGGGAGTCGGGCACGCACGCTTACAGCGTCTCCGACCCCTTCGGCCAGGGCCCGCTGCCCTGGCTGCGCAGCCCCGACCAGTACCTCGCCGGGGCCGAGGGCGCCGTGCCCTGGTACGTCTCGGTGGACGCGCCCGGCCAGCAGCCGCTGTCGGCGGGGGTGCGGCCCAAGCCGCCGGTCGGCACCCCGCAGAGCGCCAACGACGTCGACCAGCAGATCAAGGGCTTCGCCTCGGCGGGGGTGATCCGCCCCGGCGGCTCGGTGGACTTCCGGGTCACCGTCAACCCGCCGCGCGAGTTCACCGTGGACGTCTACCGGATCGGCCACTACGGCGGCGACGGCGCCCGCCACATGACGTCCAGTCCGCTGATCGCCGGTCTGGCCCAGCCCGCGCCGCTGGTGGTCGAGCGGACGGTCTCCTGCCACCACTGGTGGCACTCCTGGCGGTTGCAGGTCCCGCTGCACTGGCAGCCCGGCGCGTACGTCGCCGTGCTGACCACCGCGGACATGCTGCACCGCAGCCACATCCCGTTCACCGTGCGGGACTTCGCCGACCAGGGGCGGACCGCCGAACTGCTCCTGGTGGTCCCGGACGTGACCTGGCAGGCGTACAACCTGTTCCCCGAGGACGGCCGGACCGGCGCCAGCCTCTACCACGCCTGGGACGGGCAGGGCGGTCTGGTCGGCGAGCCCGAGGCGGCCGTCACCGTCTCCTTCGACCGCCCGCACGCCACCGCCGGGCTGCCGCTGCACGTCGGCCACGCGTACGACTTCATCCGCTGGGCCGAGCGCTACGGCTACGACCTCTCCTACGCCACCGCGACCGACCTGCACGCCGGGCTGGTCGACCCGGGCGAGCACCGCGCGCTGGTCTTCCCCGGCCACGACGAGTACTGGTCCGAGCCGATGCGCCGGACCGCCGAGCGGGCCAGGGACGGCGGCACCTCGCTGGTCTTCCTGTCCGCCAACACCATGTACTGGCGGGTCGAGCTGACCGCCGCGGCCTCCGGCGAACCGAACCGGCTGCTCAACTGCCGCAAGCGGCAGAAGGTCGGGCCGGGCAGCCCGGCCGCCGGGGTGCCCGGCGCGGCCAGCGCGCTCTGGCGGGACGCCGGGGAGCCCGAGCAGCACCTGCTGGGCGTGCAGTACTCGGGCCGGGTCGCGGCGCCCGTCCCGCTGGTCGCCCGGCACACCGCGCACTGGCTCTGGGACGGCACCGGGCTGCAGGAGGGGGACGAGCTGCCCGGCCTGGTCGCGGGGGAGGCCGACCGGTACTACCCGAAGGTCGCGCTGCCCGAGCACACCGAGCGGGTGCTGCTGGCCCACTCGCCGTACCGGGACCTGGCCGGCCGGACCCGCTACCAGGAGACCTCGCTGTACCGGGCGCCCAGCGGCGCGTACGTCTTCGCGGCCGGGACCTTCGCCTGGTCGCCCGCCCTCGGCCGCCCCGGACTCACCGACGAACGGGTCCAGCGCGCCACCGCCAACCTGCTGGACCGCCTCTGCAAGAACTGAGTCCGGGCTGCGCAAGAACTGAGCCCCGGGCTCCCCGGGAGCCCGGGCGGGCGGGCGTGAAAGACTGCGGGGGCAGTGACCTCCCCTTTCGCGGTGCCCCACGCCCGTGAACGACCCCTGAGGACTGAACACCTTGAGCGGATTTGTCACCAAGCCCGAGCCGGTCCAGGTACCCGGCCTGGTCCACCTGCACACCGGCAAGGTGCGCGACCTGTACCGCACCGGGTCGGGCGAGCTGGTGATGGTGGCCAGCGACCGGATGTCCGCCCACGACTGGGTGCTGCCGAACGAGATCCCGGACAAGGGCCGGGTGCTCACCCAGCTCTCGCTCTGGTGGTTCGAGCGGATCGCCGACATCGTCCCCAACCACGTGATCTCCACCGAGGTCCCGGCCGGCGCCCCCGCCGACTGGAAGGGCCGCACGCTGATCTGCAAGAGCCTGGACATGATCCCGGTCGAGGCGGTCGCCCGCGGCTACCTGGCCGGCTCCGGCCTGACCGAGTACGAGGAGAGCCGGACGGTCTGCGGCATCGCCCTGCCGGAGGGGCTGGAGAACAGCTCCGAACTGCCCGCCCCGATCTACACCCCGGCCCTCAAGGCCGAGGTCGGCGAGCACGACGAGAACGTCACCTACGAGGAGACCGCCCGCCGGATCGGCGCCGAGCTCGCCAACCAGGTGCGCCGCACCACCCTGGACGTCTACGCCCGGGCCCGGGACATCGCCCGCGACCGCGGCATCATCCTGGCCGACACCAAGTTCGAGTTCGGCCTGCTGGACGGCGAGCTGATCATCGGCGACGAGGTGCTCACCCCGGATTCCTCCCGCTACTGGCCGGCCGACGAGTACCAGCCGGGCCGCTCGCAGGCCTCCTTCGACAAGCAGCTGATCCGCGACTGGCTGGTCTCCCCGGCCTCCGGCTGGGACCGCTACAGCGAGCAGCCGCCGCCGGAGCTGCCCGCCGAGGTGGTCGAGCGGACCCGGGCCAAGTACATCGAGGTGTACGAGCGGCTGACCGGCACCAGCTGGGTCTGAGCCCCGCCGCCCGCGGGCACGGGATCGGTCAGATCCAGCCGTGCTCGCGGGCGATCCGCACCGCCGCGTGCCGGTTCTCGGCGCCCAGCTTGGTGGCCGCCGAGGACAGGTAGTTGCGCACGGTGCCCTGGGACAGCCCGGCCCGCTGGGCGATCTCCGCGATCGGGGTGCCGTCCGCGGCCAGCTCCAGGACGTCCGTCTCGCGCGGGGTCAGCGGGGTCTCCCCGGCGCTGATCGCGTCCGCCGCCAGCTCCGGGTCCACGTACCGGCCGCCGGAGAGCACGGTGCGGATGATGCCGGCCAGGTCGGCCGCCGAGACGGTCTTCGGCAGGAAGCCGCGCACCCCGACCTCCAGCGCCCGCTTGAGGTAGCCGGGGCGGCCGTGGCCGGTGACGATCATGCAGCGGCAGTCCGGCAGCAGCCGGCGCAGCTCGGTGGCCACCTCGATGCCGTCCTTGCCCGGCATCTGGAGGTCCAGCACCGCGACGTCCGGCCGGTGCGTCCGGGCCATCGCCAGCGCCTCCGGGCCGGAGCCGGCCTGGGCGACCACCTCGATGTCGTCCTCCAGCGAGAGCAGCGCGGCCATGGCGCCGCGGATCAGGTGCTCGTCGTCGGCGAGCAGGACGCGCACGGGCGGGGTGTCGGTCATCGGACGGCCTTCCTCGGCAGCGGGATCCGCAGTGGCGGCGGACCCCCGGTGGCAGCGGATCCGCAGTGGCTGCGGACCCCAGTGGCAGGGGGGTCAGAGCGGTACGGCGGCGAGCATCCGGAAGGTGCCCGGTACGGCCGTCGGGACGGTCAGTTCGCCGTCGTGGGCGGCCAGCCGCTCGCGCAGGCCGCGCAGCCCGGTGCCGGCCCCCTGGGAGGGCGACGGGACCTCCGGCACCCCGTCGTTCTCCAGTTCCAGCACCGCCCGGCCGTGCTCCCGCCGCAGCCGGATCCGGCAGTGGGCGGCCTCGCTGTGCCGCAGCACGTTGGTGGTGGCCTCGCGGATCACCCAGCCGAGCACCGACTGCACCGGCAGCGGCAGCCCGTCGGCGTTCTCTCCGAGGTCGATCTCGCAGGCGATGTCGGCGGAGCGCAGCACCGCCCGGGCGCCGATCGCCTCGGCGCGCAGGTCGGCGGTGCGGTAGCCGCGGACGACGTCCCGGACCTCCCGCTGCGACTCCTGGGCGATCCGCTGCACCTCGGACATCTGCTCGGCGGCCTCCGGGCGCCCGCGCCGGGCGAGTTGGACGGCGAGCTCGCTCTTCAACGCGATGGTGGTGAGGTTGCGCCCCATCACGTCGTGCAGGTCGCGGGAGAAGCGCAGCCGCTCCTCGGCGACGGCCAGCCGGGACTGCGCCTCGCGGGCGGCGTCCAACTCCCAGACGACGGCGGTCACCCACGCGGCGCTGCGGCAACTACCGATCAGGACGAGGGTGCCGAAGATCGCGCCGACCACCCAGCCCGTGGTGACGCCGGGGCCGATGCCGGCCAGCAGCATCGGGGGCGCGACCGCGAGCGGCGCGGCGACCGCGCCGACGAAGGCCCAGCGCAACGGCAGGCTCACCCCGGCCGGTCCGGCGGCCCCGCCCACCAGGGCGGCGGCGATCACCATGGTGAACGGCGGGCCGGGGTGGGGTGACATTCCGTCGGAGGACGGTCCGAGCAGCAGCACGGCCCAGGAACCGGCCACCGCGAGGACGGCGTTGACGGTCAGCCAGCGGCGGTAGGTGCTGGGCCGCCCCAGGTAGTGGTCGAGGGAGGTGCGGTAGGCCCGGAGGGTGACCAGGATCGAGGCGAGGGACAGCACCAGGGCGGTCCGGGCGACGGAGGCCGAGTCCGCGATCTGTACCGAGGAGACGCTGGCCAGCAGGTTCACCGGCAGCCCGATGCACGCCACCAGGTAGAGCGACCAGCGGAAGTACAGCTCGGCGCGTTGCGGCTTGCCGTAGCCCTTCCAGCGGCGGACCGGCCCCCGGACCATCGCAGTGCCCCCCGTCTGCTCACGATCGTGTCGCTGCCTTCATATCAGAGGTGGGCCGGGGACGGATCCTTCGGTTTCCCGTTCGCCCTGGTCAGCGGCGCGGTTCCCAGCGGAAGTGGCGGACCGCGCCCCAGATCGCGAGGCCCAGCCAGACCGTGCCGGTGACCAGGTGCGGGGCGGCGGCGCTCCAGCTGCCCAGGAAGTCGGTCGGGGCGGCCGAGCCGTCGGTGCCGAACCAGCCGACCCGGATCAGCTGGAAGGCCGGGGTGGTCGGCAGCAGCCGGCAGACGTCGGCCAGCTGGGAGGGCATGACCTCCAGCGGGACGAACAGGCCGGAGCCGAACTGCATGACCAGCATGACCGGCAGGGTGGTGATGCCCGCGCTCTCCACGGTCTTGGTGAAGGCGCTGGACAGCGCGGCCAGGGCGATCATGGTGGCCAGCGTGAGCACCAGGCCGACCAGCATCAGCAGCGGGTTGACCGGCACCGCCAGGTGCAGGCCCAGGCTGCCGCCGACCCCGATCAGGGCGGCCATCAGCAGGCCGAGGGCGAGCGAGGGGACGGCGGTGCCGAGCAGGATCTCCAGGTCCCGGGCCTCGCCGGTGCGCAGCCGCTTGAGCACCAGCTCGCCGCGCCGCCCGACGTACGCGGCGGTCAGGTTGTAGTACACGACGAAGGCCAGGACCATCCCGACCGAGCCGTAGACCAGCATCGAGTCGATGTCCAGGCCGGGGTTGTGCTCGGCCTGCTGCTTGAGGATCCCGCGCAGCGAGCCGATCAGCACCACCGGCAGCACCACGGCGGTGAACAGGGCGGTGCGGTTGCGCAGCAGCAGGGTGGCCTCGGCGCGGCCGAGGGCGAGCAGGCGGCCGGCGGTGGTGCTCGGGGCACCCGGGGCGGTGGCGCTGCTCGGGGATCCCGTGGCGGTGGTGGCGGCGGTGGTCATCGGGCGGATCCGATCAGGCGGCGGCGGGCGGGACGGGAGGCGGCGGGTCCGGAAGGCGGTGTGGTGCGCGGCGGGGCCTGGTGGGCGGCCTCGGAGGCGATGGCGAGGAAGGCCTCCTCCAGCGTGGCGCTGCGGGCGTCCAGGGCGCCGAGCGCGATGCCGTGGTGCCGGGCCCAGCCGAGCAGGTCGGTGAGGGTGTCCTGGAGGCCGGTGCTCTGCACGGTGACCTTGCGGCCGTCGACGGTGACCTCGGCGCCGGCCAGGACGGGCAGCGCGGCCCCGGTGTACTCGGGGAGCTCGAAGGAGATCCGGGAGGGCCGGCCGGCGATCACCTCGGCGACGGTGCCGGTGGTGACGACCCGGCCGCCGTGCATGATGGCCAGCCGGTCGGCGAGCTCCTCGGCCTCCTCCAGGTAGTGGGTGGTGAGCAGCACCGTGGTGCCCTGGGCGCGCAGTTCGCGGACCAGCCGCCAGACGGCGGCGCGCGCCTCCGGGTCGAGGCCGGTGCTGGGCTCGTCCAGGAACAGCACCTCGGGGCGGCCGAGCAGGGCCATCGCGAGGTCGAGCCGGCGCCGTTCGCCGCCGGACAGCTGCTTGACCCGGACGTCGGCGCGGTGGCCGAGGCCGACCAGCTCCAGCGCCTCCGCCACCGGGCGGGCGCCGCTGGTCATCCCGGCCCAGGTGCGGCCGGTCTCGGCGGCGGTGAGTTCGCCGGGGAACCCGCCCTCCTGGAGCATGATGCCGATCCGCGGCCGGACGGCGGCGCGCTCCGCGAAGGGGTCGTGGCCGAGCACCCGGACGCTGCCGGCACCGGGGGCGGCCAGGCCCTCGATGACCTCCATGGTGGACGTCTTGCCGGCGCCGTTGGTGCCGAGCAGGGCGAACAGCTCACCGCGGCCGACGGTCAGGTCGACGCCGCGGACGGCGTGGTACTCGGCGGCGCCGGTGCCGTAGTGGCGGTGCAGGTCGGTGACCTCGATCACGCTGTCGCCGGGGCGGGCGGGCTGGCTCTTCTCCATGCCCCCAGCCTTCCGCCGCCGGGGCCTCCCGGGCAGTGCGGGCCGTCATCGGTCCGCGGTGCGGATCCACGGGTCGGCGATGACAAATGTCATGGGGAGAAGCCGGGAAGGACGTGCCGGAATACGCCGAAGGCCCCCTCGATCCGAGGGGGCCTTCGATCTGGAGCGGACGACGAGATTCGAACTCGCGACCCTCACCTTGGCAAGGTGATGCTCTACCAACTGAGCCACGTCCGCAGGTCAAACTATTGAGTTGTGCTGTGCTCGCGCACTGCGAGCGGACGACGAGATTCGAACTCGCGACCCTCACCTTGGCAAGGTGATGCTCTACCAACTGAGCCACGTCCGCATGGTGCCTGGTGGGGCACCCGCCGCCTCTTCGGATCTCTCCGTTGCGGCGACGAGGAATACTCTACAGCATCGTTCGGGGTGGTCGCCCCACCCTTTCGGTCCAGGCGGGCGGGGCGACCGGGGGCGCTGCCCCGACGCGGTCAGTTCGCCTCGGCGAACGCCTCGTAGACATGCTTGGGGATGCGACCGCGGGCCGGGAGTTCCATGCCGCGCGACAGGGCCCAGGCGCGCACGGCGGCCGGGTCCGGGGTGAGCGCGGTGCGGCGGAAGGACTTTCCGGTGCGGCTCTGCCGGCGGCCGGCCGCGACGAACGGAGCGAGGGCCTCCCGCAGCTTTTCCGCGTTGTCCACGGACAGGTCGATCTCGTACGACTTCCCGTCGACACCGAAGTGGACGGTTTCCGCTGCGGCACCGCCGTCCAGGTCGTCGGAGAGCGTGACAACTACACGCTGAGCCATGGGTGTCAATCCTCTCGGGCAATTCGGCCGCCGGTTCGCGGAGTGCGCCCGCCGGCCTGATGTGCACCAACTCGCGCAAGCGCACACGGGCAGGCCTGGTGGCCCGCCGGATACGCAGCACTTGCCGCGACAGGTGGCCCTATTCTGCACCCGAAGGGGGTCGAAATCGAAGAGTCCGGCATTCTTTTCCGGATATTCACGAGTCTTGGTGGGACTGCCGGATACCGGAGTGCGGGACGGGAGGTTCTGTCCCCAAGTGCCGTATTCGGGTGTTCTTCGGGCAGTGCGGTTCGGGGCTCCGAATCCCGGGAAACGGGACGGCCCGGACGGGGGGCGGGGGCGTCGGATCCCTTGTGGCGTAAGGGTCCTGGGTCTACGCGCGTCACCCTCCCCGGCCAGCAATCCTGCCCCGAACGGCCGGTAGTCTGGAGTTCCCCCGCCTCACCGAAGACACCACCGGGAGTGCCAGTGGCACGCGTCGTAGTCGACGTCATGCTCAAGCCGGAGATCCTCGACCCCCAGGGACAGGCGGTGCAGCGTGCACTGCCCCGTCTCGGATTCACCGGGATCGCCGACGTCCGCCAGGGCAAGCGTTTCGAGCTGGAGCTGGAGGGCCCGGTCGACGACGCCGCGCTCGCCCGTATCCGCGAAGCCGCCGAGACCTTTCTCGCCAACACCGTGATCGAGGACTTCACCGTCCGGGTCGAGGAGGCGGCGAAGTGACCACCCGCGTAGGCGTCGTCACTTTCCCCGGATCCCTCGACGACCGCGACGCCCAGCGCGCGGTCCGCCTGGCCGGCGCGGAGCCGGTCGCCCTCTGGCACCGTGACAAGGATCTCCACCAGGTCGACGCCGTCGTCCTGCCGGGCGGATTCAGTTACGGCGACTATCTGCGCTGCGGCGCGATCTCCCGCTTCTCGCCGGTGATGGAGACCGTCATCGAGCAGGCCAGGCTCGGAATGCCGGTGCTCGGTATCTGCAACGGCTTCCAGGTGCTGTGCGAATCGCACCTGCTGCCCGGCGCGCTCACCCGGAACGACTCGCTGCACTTCGTCTGCCGCGACCAGAAGCTCCGGATCGAGAACGCCGGCACCGCCTGGACCGGGGATTACTCGGTGGGCCAGGAAATCGTCGTCCCGCTCAAGAACGGCGAGGGCCGCTTCGTCGCGGACGCCCACGTCCTGGACGAGCTGGAGGCCGAGGGCCGGGTCGTGGCCCGATACCTGGACGTCAACCCGAACGGTTCGTACCGCGACATCGCCGGCATCACCAACGCCGCCGGCAATGTCGTCGGCCTGATGCCGCACCCGGAGCACGCCGTGGAGCCGCTCACCGGTCCGACCACCGAGGGACTGGGCTTCTTCACTTCCGTCCTCAAGCAGCTGGTGAACGCCTGATGAGCCTCGACACCGTCAAGAACGCCGAGCAGACCCCGGACGCCGCCCAGCCGTGGGCCGAACTCGGCCTCAAGCAGGACGAGTACGCGCGCATCCGGGAGATTCTCGGCCGCCGCCCGACCGGCGCCGAACTCGCGATGTACTCGGTCATGTGGTCCGAGCACTGTTCGTACAAGAGCAGCAAGGTCCACCTCAAGCAGTTCGGCGAGAAGAAGCCGGATTCGGACGCGATGCTCGTCGGCATCGGCGAGAACGCCGGTGTGGTCGACGTCGGCCAGGGCTACGCGGTGACCTTCAAGGTCGAGTCGCACAACCACCCGTCGTACATCGAGCCCTACCAGGGCGCGGCCACCGGCATCGGCGGCATCGTGCGCGACATCCTCGCGATGGGCGCCCGCCCGGTCGCCGTGATGGACCCGCTGCGCTTCGGTGCGGCCGACCACCCCGACACCCGGCGCGTGCTGCCCGGCATCGTCGCGGGCATCGGCGGCTACGGCAACTGCCTGGGCCTGCCGAACATCGGCGGCGAGGTCGTCTTCGACTCCTGCTACCAGGGCAACCCGCTGGTCAACGCGCTGTGCGTGGGCGTCATGAAGCACGAGGACATCCACCTCGCGCAGGCCTCCGGCGCCGGCAACAAGGTCATCCTGTACGGCGCCCGCACCGGCGGCGACGGCATCGGCGGCGTCTCGGTGCTGGCCTCCGAGACCTTCGACGACACCAAGCCGACCAAGCGCCCCGCCGTCCAGGTCGGCGACCCGTTCCAGGAGAAGCTCCTGATCGAGTGCACCCTGGAGATCTTCCGGGAGAAGCTCGTCAAGGGCATCCAGGACCTCGGCGGCGCCGGCCTGTCCTGCGCCACCAGCGAGCTGGCCTCGGCCGGCTCCGGCGGCATGCGGATCGACCTCGACACCGTGCACCTGCGCGACCACACGCTCTCGCCCGAGGAGATCCTCATGAGCGAGTCGCAGGAGCGCATGTGCGCGATCGTCGAGCCCGACAAGGTCGCCCGCTTCCTGGAGATCTGCGAGAAGTGGGACGTCATCGCCAACGTCATCGGCGAGGTGACCGACGGCGAGCGCCTGGAGATCTTCTGGCACGGTGAGCTCGTGGTGGACGTGCCCCCGCGCACCGTCGCCCACGAGGGCCCGACCTACCAGCGCCCCTACGCCCGCCCGAGCTGGCAGGACGCGCTCCAGGCCGACGCCCCCACCGCCGAGCGGCTGGCCCGCCCGACCACCGGCGAGGGCCTCAAGGCCGACCTGCTCAAGGTCGCGAGCCACCCGAACCAGGCCTCCAAGTCCTGGATCACCGACCAGTACGACCGCTACGTGCTCGGCAACACCGTGCTCTCGCACGGCGAGGACTCGGGCATGATCCGGATCGACGACGAGACCAACCTCGGCGTCTCGGTCGCCACCGACGGCAACGGCCGCTACGCCAAGCTGGACCCGTACACCGGTGCCCAGCTGGCCCTGGCCGAGGCGTACCGCAACGTCGCGGCCGGCGGTGCCAAGCCGCTCGCCGTCTCCGACTGCCTCAACTTCGGCTCCCCCGAGGACCCGGACGTGATGTGGCAGTTCGCCGAGGCCACCCGCGGCCTGGCCGACGCCTGCCTGGTGCTCGGCACCCCGGTCACCGGCGGCAACGTCTCGCTGTACAACCAGACCGGCGACGTCGCCATCCACCCGACCCCCGTGGTCGCGGTGCTCGGCGTCATCGACGACGTCACCCGGCGCACCCCGGTCGCCTTCGCCGAGGAGGGGCAGCTGCTCTACCTGCTCGGCGACACCGCGGACGAGCTCGGCGGCTCGGCCTGGTCCCAGGTCGTCCACGACCACCTCGGCGGCCTGCCGCCCAAGGTGGACCTGGAGCGCGAGCGGCTGCTCGGCGACATCCTGATCGCCGCCTCGCGCGACGGCATGATCGACGCCGCGCACGACCTCTCCGACGGCGGCCTCGGCCAGGCGCTCGTGGAGAGCTGCCTCAAGGGCGGCCACGGCGCCCGGATCGTCGTGCCGGAGGGCATGGACCCGTTCGTCCTGCTGTTCTCGGAGTCGGCCGGCCGCGCCGTCGTGGCGGTGCCGCGCAGCGAGGAGCTCCGCTTCAACGACATGTGCACCGCGCGTGGCCTGCCGGCCACCCGGATCGGTGTCGTGGACGGCGACAGCCTCGACGTCCAGGGGCAGTTCAGCGTCACGCTGGCCGAGCTGAGGGACGCCCACACCGGCGTCATCGAGGCCCTGCTGGCCTGAGTGCTCGTTCTGAGGGGCGGATGGTTCGCTGAACCGTCCGCTCCTCGGCGTATGTTGGGCCCCATGCCTCCCAAGTCCCGTACGTACCAGCCGCAGAAGGTCCGCGCCGCGCTGGCCGCCCAGAGCGAGGCGCTGCGCGCCGTCGTGCACGGCCTCGGCGCGGACCAGTTGGACCGGCCGACCCGGCTCGGCGCCTGGCGGGTACGGGAGTTGCTGGCCCACCTGAGCCTGGCGCTGGGCCGGATGCCGACCGCGCTGGACGCCCCGGCCCCGGACGGGCCGGTGCTCTCGCTGGCCGGCTACGCGGAGGTGAGCCGGACGCTGGCCGGGGCCGTCGACAGCGCGGTGACGGAGCGCGCGGCGACCGGGTTCGCGGGCCCGCTCGCGGAGGTGGTCGCCGCGTTCGACCGATCGCTCGACGCCGTACGGGCGGTGCTCGACCGGCCTGCCGGGGCGGCACCGGAGCCGACCGCCGTCGTGGTCGGTCGTCGGATGCTGCTGACCGACTACCTGGTGACCAGGCTGGTCGAGGCCGTGGTGCACGCCGACGACCTGGCCGACGCGCTCCGGCTGGAGGCCTTCCCGCACGACCGCCAGGCCCTCGCCGCCGTCACCCGGATGCTGGCGGACGCCTTCGCGGACCAGGTGCCCGGCGGCGCGGTCGAGCTGCGGATCCCGCCGTACGCCGTCGTCCAGGCCGTCGAGGGCCCCCGGCACACCCGGGGCACCCCGCCGAACGTGGTCGAGACCGACCCGCTGACCTGGATCCGGCTGGCCACCGGCCGGCTGCCCTGGGCGGCGGCGGTGGCCGACCACCAGGTGTCCGCCTCGGGGGAGCGCAGCGATCTGGGGGCGTACCTGCCGGTCCTGGGGTAGCGACCCGGGACCGCTAGTGCAGCTGGTCGACCAGGGCCGCGGCGGCCTTGCGCAGGGGTTCGCCAGTGAGGGCCTGGTCCGGCTCGCCGGTGCTGGGGTTCTGGGACAGCATCAGGACGATGTCGCCCTCGCCCTGGTGCGCGATCCGGGCGAGGGCCGCCGTTCCCTTGCTGCCGAGGAGCCTGGTCTGGCCCGGGCCCGGCTGCTCGGTGGCGACCTGCTGGAGTGCGGCGACGGGCAGCCCCGCCGCGCGCTGGATGCCCGGCAGGAGCAGGTTGACGGCCACGTCGGGCTGGGGGACGGCGAACAGCTCGAGGTCCAGCCTCGCCGTGCCGACCTGGTAGGCGCAGATGACGTCGGCGTGCGGGGGAGTGGCCGGGATCGACGGCATGGCCGGCGGGTGGCTCGCGCCGGACGGCCACGGCTGCGGCGGCAGGCCGTCGCCGACGCTGCCCTGCACGGCGTGCCCGTACTCGTGGTCCGGGGTGACGGTGCCGGGGATCCCGGCCGCCTGCAGCGCCTTGCCGAGGTCGAGGCCGAACGGGCAGGTGTCCTGCTTGTCCTGCTGGAGCTTCTCGGCGGTCGAGCGGACGGAGCCGTAGGACAGTGCGCCGGGCCCGGGGACGCCCCCGGCCGAGGACGAGCAGGCGGCGGCGCCGAGGGCGATCCCGGCGGCGGCGAACACGGCGGTGAGCTTTCGGCGTCGGGCAGCGGTCAGTTGGGCAGCGGTCATGGTCGCAGGGTAGGCGCCGGGTGTCCCGCCGGTCTGTCGATCTGGTCTCAACTCCGTTCCGAAGCGGGGCGTCGGTCCGAAGCGGGGCGTCGGACGCTCCTCAGGGCACGGCCGGGCCGCTCAGGTAGGTGCCCTCGGCCGAGTACGGCCAGGCGTTCGGCGTGCAGCCCTTGAGTCCGTAGATCTGCTGCATCATCGCGGGTGCGGGCTTGCCCGGGCCGGGGCAGGTCTCGTGGCCGTGGCCGATCCGGTGGCCGACCTCGTGGTTGATGATCAGGGCCCGGTAGTCGTCCAGCGGTCCGTCGAACTGGGGTGAACCGGTGTTCCAGCGCTTGGAGTTGACGAGCACCTGGTTGCCGACGTTGCAGTTGACCTCGCCGTGGGTGTCCAGGCCGGAGGCGCCGCAGATCTTGTCGACGGTGGCCGGGGAGGCGATCTTCACGGTGAAGTCGTAGGAGCCGCCGGCGACCAGCTGGAAGGCGTTCTTGCGGTCGTTGGTCCAGCCGCGGCGGTCGCCGAGGATGCCGTGGATCTGGGCGGCGGCGGAGGCGGCGTCGATGCCGATGCCGTCCTCGACCTCCACCCGGTAGCGGCGCACGGTGCCGCGCCCGACCGCCTTGGCGTTGGCGGGGGCGGTGCTGAACGTGCCCGCGCCCTTGGCGGGGCCGGGGTCCGGCGCGGTGGGCGTCGGCGTGGGCGTCGGTGTCGGGGTGTTCACCGGGGTCGGGGTGGGCGCCGTCGACGGGCTGCCGGGTGCCTGTTCGGCGGGCGGGGCGAGCCGGGCCTGGGCGGAGGCGGCGGGGGCCGGGGCGTCCGGGGAGCGGTCCAGGGCGAAGGCCGCGGCGCCCAGCAGCAGCACGGAGGCCACCAGTGCCGTGAGCATGCCAGGTCCGATCCGACGGGGTGCCCGGCGACGGCGTCTGCTGCGAGCGTTCTCGGGTCGGGTGGCTCGCCGGCGGGCGGATCTGGCTGCGGGCACGCGCCACACCCTGACATGGCGAACGGGTGAATGTCCATATACCCGGTATGCAGCCCCCGGGGCGCGTCGTGCGCTGGACGGCGCGCCGCCGGACCAGTGGGCGGCCGATCACCGGGGGACGGTTGACCCCAGGGCCCCGGATGGCAGACTGCACCCATGGCGATTCACAGGAATCTTCTCGACGGCCCCGAACCGACCCTCCTGCCGGAGGACGAGCAGCCCTACCGGATGCTGGCGGAGGAGTCCGCCTCACCGACCCAGGTGGCCGCGGAGTTCCCGACCTTCTGCCTCGCCTGGGCCATGCTCGCCGACGACGCCTACGCGGCCGGCCGGCACGTCGAGTCGTACGCCTACGCCCGCACCGGCTATCACCGGGGCCTCGACGCGCTGCGCCGCAACGGCTGGAAGGGCCACGGGCCGGTGCCGTGGGAGCACCGCGGCAACCGCGGCTTCCTGCGCTGCCTGGCGGCGCTCGCCCGGGCGGCCGGCGCGATCAAGGAGACCGAGGAGGAGGCGCGCTGCTGGCAGTTCCTCAAGGACAGCAGCGCGGAGGCGTACGCGGAGCTCAAGCCGTCGACCGAGCTGTAGGGACCTCGGACCGCGTGACCGCGTGACCTGGTGACTCCGTCACCCCGATGATGTGACCGTGCCCCCGGTGGATGATCCACCGGGGGCACTCAGCACTCCGGGCGCCGGTCGGGCCGGCCGCCGGCTACTTCAGGCGCTTGCCGGCCGAGCGCAGCTGCTCGGCGGCCTCGACCACGCGGGCGGCCATGCCGGCCTCGGCCAGCTTGCCCCAGGTGCGCGGGTCGTAGGTGTTCTTCTTGCCGACCTCGCCGTCGACCTTCAGCACGCCGTCGTAGTTGGCGAACATGTGGCCGGCCACCGGGCGGGTGAAGGCGTACTGGGTGTCGGTGTCCAGGTTCATCTTCACGACGCCGTTCTCCAGCGCGGTGGCGATCTCCTCGGCGGTCGAGCCCGAACCGCCGTGGAAGACGAAGTCGAACGGGTCGGTCTTGCCGTACTGCTTGCCGATCGCGTCCTGCAGCTCGCGCAGCAGCTCCGGCTTGAGCACGACGTTGCCCGGCTTGTACACGCCGTGCACGTTGCCGAAGGAGGCGGCCAGCAGGTAGCGGCCCTTCTCGCCCAGGCCCAGCGCCTCGGCGGTGCGCACCGCGTCGTTGACGGTGGTGTACAGCTCGTCGTTGATCTCGTGGGTGACGCCGTCCTCCTCGCCGCCGGTCGGGGTGATCTCGACCTCGAGGATGATCTTGGCGGCGGCGGCCTGGGCCAGCAGCTCCTGGGCGATCTCCAGGTTGTCGGCCAGGGTCTCGGCCGAGCCGTCCCACATGTGCGACTGGAACAGCGGGTTCAGGCCCTTGGCCACGCGCTCGGCGGAGACCGCCAGCAGCGGGCGGACGTAGCCGTCCAGCTTGTCCTTCGGGCAGTGGTCGGTGTGCAGCGCGACGGTGACGTCGTACTTGGCGGCGACGATGTGGGCGAACTCGGCGAGCGCGACCGCGCCGGTCACCATGTCCTTGTTGTGCTGGCCGCCCAGGAACTCCGCGCCACCGGTCGAGATCTGGATGATGCCGTCGCTCTCGGCCTCGGCGAAACCGCGCAGCGCGGCGTGCAGGGTCTGCGAGGAGGTGACGTTGATGGCCGGGTAGGCGAACTTGCCCGCCTTGGCCCGGTCCAGCATCTCGTTGTAGACCTCGGGAGTTGCGATGGGCATGCGATCCGCTCCTGTCGGGTTGCGGCGTACGGACGGTGCTGTCCGACGCTGTGTACGCCTTCGTGACGACTCCGTGCCGGCCCGCCGACGCGCGGCGCTGCGGTGTGGCTCTCCGGCACCAAGGTTCGAGGCGACCTCCGCGGTACGGCCATGAGGGTGGTGGGCCGCCGCGGACCGGACGCCGGTGTCATCTTCCCAGACTCGTGCCCGCAGGTCAGCAGGAGCCCGTCTGTCGGGACGCCGTACCGGACGGCTCGGCCGGAACTCGCCGCCCGGTCCGGGGCCGCGGACCGGGCGGGGCGCCCGGCCGCGGCCGGGCGGTGGGCTCGGCCGGAAGCCGCCGGAAAGGTACGCCCGCTATCCTGCGCCCGTGGACTACAACCAGCTGGCCGTCAACGTGCTCGACGCCAAATCCCTGATCTCGTCCCTCGGCGCCATCGGGCTGATCGCGATCATCTTCGCGGAGACCGGCCTGCTGGTCGGCTTCTTCTTCCCGGGTGACTCGCTGCTGATCCTGGCGGGCGTGGCCGCCTCGAACGCGGCCTCCTCGGTCCTCGGCGACGGTGCGAAGCTGCCGATCGCCGTCCTGCTCGTGGGCTGCCCGATCGCGGCGATCGCCGGTGCCCAGCTGGGGCACCTGATCGGTGCCAAGGTCGGACCGAGGATGTTCGACAAGCCCGATTCGAAGATCTTCCGCCGCGAGTACGTGGTGAAGGCGGAGGAGTACTTCAACAAGTTCGGCTCGGGCAAGGCCGTGGTGCTGGCCCGCTTCATGCCGATCATCCGGACCTTCCTGAACCCGGTGGCCGGCACCCTGGAGATGCCCGCCAGGACCTTCTTCGTGTGGAACGTCGTCGGCGGCGTGCTCTGGACCGAGTCCATGCTGCTGATCGGCTACTTCTTCGGCGACGCGCTCGCCCCGGTGATCGACAAGTACCTGATCCCGGCCGTGCTGCTGATCGTGCTGCTGTCGATCTCGCCGATCCTGGTCGAGGTCATGCGGGAGCGCCGCAAGAAGAAGGCGGGCATCGTCGAGGCCCCGGCCGGCGACGCGGTGCAGAGCGGCAGCGGGCGGCACCGCCGCGGCTGAGGCTGCACGGGTGTAGTGCTCTACGGCTGCGTGGCTCTTTCGGCCGCACGGTGTAGTGACGGAGGGCCGGGCCCTGTTCCACGTGGTTTCACGTGAAACAGGGCCCGGCCCTCCGTGCTGCTCGGGGTGCCCGTACGGGTCAGAGACCCAGGTCGTCCAGGTCGTACGCGGTCACGTACTCCAGGCCCTGCTCCGCGATCGCGGCCGCGCCACCGCGCTCGACGATCACCGCGACGCCGACCACCTCGGCGCCCGCCTCACGCAGCGCCTCGACGGCGGTCAGCACCGAGCCACCGGTGGTGGAGGTGTCCTCGACCGCCAGCACCCGGCGGCCCTTGACCTCGGGGCCCTCGATCCGGCGCTGCAGGCCGTGCGCCTTGCCGGCCTTGCGGACCACGAAGGCGTCCAGCTTCTGCCCGCGCGCGGCGGCGGCGTGCAGCATCGAGGCCGCCACCGGGTCGGCGCCCAGGGTCAGGCCGCCGACGGCGTCGTACTCCAGGTGGGAGGTCGCGTCCAGCATCACCCGGCCGACCAGCGGGGCGGCCTCGCCGTCCAGGGTGATCCGGCGCAGGTCGACGTAGTAGTCGGCCTCCTTGCCGGAGGAAAGGGTGACCTTGCCGTGCACGACGGCCTTGTCCTTGATCTGTGCCAGCAGGGCGTCGCGGTCGTTGCTCATGAGCGTTCAGTCTAGGCCCTGAGGCCCTCCCGGGCCCTCGCGGGCGCTCGCGGCTAGCGTCGGCGCAGCACCCTGGCCAGTACCACGGCGCCGCCCAGCAGGGCCACCGAGCCGCCGATCACCCACGGCACCGCGCTGCGGCCACCCGTGCCGGGCACCACGATGCCACCGGCCTCGCCGCCCCAGCGGGACGCCGCCCGGGCCCGCGCGCTGCGGGTCGGCAGCGCCGGGGCGTACCGGCCGCGCGGCGGGGCGTGGTCCACCTCCTCGGCCGAACGGCCGACGATGCTGCGGCGGACCGGGCCGGAGAGCTCCGGCTCGTCCTCGTACGCGAAGAGCGGCCCGACCGGGAGTTCCTCGGCGACCCCGTCCTGCGGGCCACCGGTGCCGGCCTCGTCGGCGTTGCCGTCGCCGTGCTCGTCGATGTCGTCATCGCCGTCGTTGTCGTCGTCGGCGGCGGAGCCGGTGGGGAGGCCGAAACGCTCGGCATCGGCGTCGGAGAAGGCGATCAGGTCGGAGAGGTCGTCGTCCAGGTCGTCACCGGGCTGGTCCTGGCGGTCCTCGATGAACAGGACCTCGGCGTCCGTCCCGGTGTCCGTCCCGGTGTCCGTTCCGGTGTCCGTTCCGGCGTCGGTCTCGGCGTCGGTCTCGTCCGCGGGCTCCGACCCGGCCTCGTCGGCGGCCTCGCCGGTGAGTTCCTCGTCGCCCTCGGCCGGGGCGTCCGGGGAGGTGAGCGAGACGGCGAAGCGCTCCAGCAGGCGGCGGCCGACGGCGTCGAGGGTCTCGGCGTCGAACTCGGTCAGCCGGCCGGTGGCGCTCAGGTCGCCGGTGAAGCGGAGCGTCGCGGTGCCGTCCTCGGCACCCTCCGCGACGCTGACCCGCACGGTGGCGGTCGCCTCGCCGCTGCCCCGGGCCTCCTCGCCCTCGGCCAGCACGGTCAGCACACCGCCCCGGCCCTCGATCAGCGACAGCACGCCCTTGTAGGTGATCGTGGAGCCGCCGATCCGCAGTTTCAGCCGCCCGCCGATCTCCTCGGCCGGCCCGGCCCCGACCGCCGCCGGCTCGGTGCTCAGCCCCGGCACGCTCCGCGCCAGCAGCGCCGGATCCTGCAAGGCCTGCCGCACCAGCTCTGCGGACATCGGGACGACAACCTCATGCTCCATGCCACGGAGCCTACCGACTGGGCCCCGCCCGGTCCCCACCCACCACCGCCCGAGTTTCCCGGGGTCACCTCCGCCCGCCCGGGCCCCGGGGCGGCCCGGTATTCCCGGGGCTCTGTCGGAGGCTTTGTCGCGTCGTAGGGGCGCCTCCAGCCGGGTCGGCCCGAGGGCTGGGAGCCGCTCCGCCCACCCCGCCCACCGGCCCGGGCGCCCCGGGGCGCCCGTCGCCGGGTCAGCGTGGCGCCAGGAGGGTGAGGGGGGCCGGGGGGCGGGGTGGGCGGAGGGCGGTGAGGCGGGTGGCCGAGGTCTGGAGGGTGTCGGAGGTGAAGGCGCGGGGTGGCGGGGCGTCGGGGGCGAGGGTGAGCGGGGGCGGGGTGGCGGCGGCGAGCAGGAAGTCCTGGGCGGTGTCCGGCAGGCCGGGGCGGCAGTCGGCGGTGGCGCTGCCGTCGACCGCGTACGGGGTGGTCCGCAGCCCGACCGCGCGGAGGCCGGACTCGATCTGCCAGAGGCCGTCCCCGCGGTTCCCGCCTTCCCGGCCGTCCCCGCCTTCCCCGCCTTCCCGGCCGGCGCGGACGGCGATCCGGCCGCCCGGGGCCAGCAGCCGGGCGGCGAGGCCGTAGAACTCCTGGGAGTGGAACTTGACCGGGCCGCCGTCCGAGGGCGCGGGCAGGTCGGCGAGCACCACGTCGTACTCCTCGCCGGGCGCGCCGCGCAGCCAGGCCAGCGGGTCGGCGGCGGTGGTGCGGACCCTGGGGTCGTCCAGGGAGTGGCCGTCGAGGGCGGCGAGGCCGGGGTCGGTGCGGGCGAGCCGGGGGAGGGCCGGGTCGGCGTCGACGAGGAGGACCGAGCGGACGCCGCGGTGCCGCAGCACCTCCCGCAGGGCGAGGCCGTCGCCGCCGCCGAGCAGCAGGACCCGGGCGTCGGGGCCGGCGGCCATGGCGGGGTGGACGAGGCCTTCGCTGCCCCGGTACTCGTCGGGCCCGCAGACCGCGAGCCGTCCGTCGAGGTAGAGCCGGAGCGGGCCCTCGGCGGGGCCGGTGAGCACGATCTCCTGGTACCGGCTGCGGATGGCGTAGCGGACCTGGTCGCCGTAGAGGGCGTGCCGGGCGGCGCGCTCGATCGGGTCGGAGCCGACGGCGGCCGCGGCGAGCAGGGCGAGGACGAGGGTGCAGCCGGCCCAGAGCAGCCGTCGTATCCGGGGGGCGGGTTCCTCGCGGAAGAGCCAGAGCACCACGGCGGCCCCGGCGACGGCGTTGACCGCCCCGGTGAGCAGGGCGCCGTCGCCGGGGCCGAGCAGGGGGAGGATCAGGAACGGGAAGGCGAGGCCGCCGATCAGCGCGCCCACGTAGTCGGCGGCGAACAGGTCGGCGACGGCGCGTCCGGCGTCCTCGCGCCGGATGCGTTGGATGAGGGTCATCAGCAGCGGGATCTCGGCGCCGATGAGGATGCCGATGAGGCAGGTGAGGGCGACCATCGCGGCCTGGTAGCGGCCGATCCAGGCCCAGCAGGAGTACAGGGCGAGGACGGAGAGTCCGCCGGTGAGGGCGAGTGCGCACTCGACGAGGGCGAAGGCGGTCGCGGGCCGCCGGGTGAGCCGTTTGGCGAGCAGGGAGCCGAGGCCCATCGCGAAGACCATGACGGAGAGCACCACGGAGGTCTGGGTGACGGTGTCCCCGAGCAGGTAGTCGCCGAGCGCCACGAGTTCGAGTTCGTAGACGAGTCCGCAGGCCGCGCAGACGAACGCGGCCAGCAGGACGGTCAGCCGGGCGAGCCGGGGGCGGGAGCGCAGCCGGGAGCGACGGCGGGCGGGCAGGGGGATGAGGCTTCGCCCGGGCCGGGGTGGGGTGCCGTCGTCGAGGTCCACTCGCGGGCGTGCGGGCGGACCGGCCGGATGATTGATCACGAACAAACGCTAGGGGACGTGCGGGACGGATCGCTGCGCCCATCCGACGGACAGCGGGAGCCCTCGGATTGACGAATCGTTCCTGCGTACGATTCGTAGGTCTGTGCCGGGTGGCATATGACCGGGTTCGGTGCTGTCGGACGGGCTCCTGGTGCCCGGCGCGCGGGCTGTCACGGCCCCGACACCACCAGCGCGGAACGGGTGCAGACCAGCTGCCCCTCCTGCGGGTAGGCGTGCCAGGTCCGCCAGAGCAGCCGGTCGGTGCCGCCCTGGGTGACCAGGGCGGTGAAGGCGCTCGGGTCGCCCGGGAAGACCCCGGCGAGGCCGCGCGGGTGCCCCTCGACCAGGGCCAGCAGCTCCTGGGCGCGGGCCGCGAAGTCGTGCGGGGGCAGGGCCTCGATGCGGGCGGCGAACTCGTACTCCCAGCCGCCGACCTGCTTGGCCACCCGGGCGGGCAGCGGGGTGCGGCGGCCGGGCATGCAGGCGACGGTCTCCAGGCAGTCCCCGGGGCCGGCCGAGATCACCACCTGGTGCGAGGCGCCCAGCAGCCGCAGCTGGAGGGTGCCGGAGGTTCCGGGGCGGCCGCCGTCGAGTCTCAGGTCGCGGACGGCGAGAGCGGGCAGCGGGTCGCCGCCGAGGCACCAGGCCAGGTCACCGGCGCGGGTGTCCGTGTAGGAGGTCTGCAGTGTGGTGAGCATGCTCGGCTCCGCGTTTCAGCTCCGTGCGCGCCCGCCGAGCAGCAGCGAGTAGGCCTAGGCGATGGCGAGGCTGTTCGTGGCTGTGCGGCCCTGGGCGCGGCCGACCGTGGAAGGAAGGATTCCGGCTGGAGATTCAGCAGCAGAGAAGCATGAATACGCCGGGTCCGTCGGTGATTTACCCAACTTTGTCAAGCATTCACCGTTTCGAGCACACCTGCTTCCCGGCTCTGATCGACCCGGTGTGCGACTCTGAACAGCGCGCGCCCCTGTCACCGGCCTGTGCGCCGTGTGCGCCGGTAGTGCGCTCTTCACGCGCACCGTGCGCTGCCGCCTGCCACGTGGGGGATGCGGGTGGGTCTCCGGGGGGTGCCCGACGGGCCGTGGGGACTGCCTGACGGGCAGCAAAGGAGCATGCCACCCAGGGGAGTTGGGGGCGAATCGGCACGTCCGTCGGGCCAGAATTGGCCCCGTCCAAGGGGGGCGTGCAAAGCCGTACGCGCGCCGTACACGCGCAACGGACTCCCGGAACCCCCCGATCCCCTTGCACAAACCGCTCTCCGTCGGGCTAGGTAGCGCCGCGCAGGCCGGGCGGGACCGTCGAGCGGCGCCATCGGCGGCTCAACTTCCTTGTGGAAAAGGCGTGTTCATCGCGCGCGGCGGCTCCGGGGCGCGACCTGACGCGCGGCCGGGAGGCAGGGGGCGGGGGCAGGGGGATGGGCCCGGGGCGACGGCCCCGGCCGCGGAGCGGGATCGTATTCCGTCGTCCGGCATTCCGCACTTCGTGACCGGTTCGGTGACCGGTGAGGACGTCGGCGGTTTCTTCCGGTTCTACCGGACTCCGTACGGCACCGAATTCGCCGCCGACGTCGACCAGGGTCGCTCAGAGCCGCTGCAGCCGGTCGACGGCCTCCCGGAGAACCTCGTCCTTCTTGCAGAAGGTGAAGCGGACCAGGCTGCGGCCGGCGTCCGGGTCGTCGTAGAAGACGGCGTTGGGGATGGCGACGACGCCGCAGCGGTCCGGGAGGGCGCGGCAGAAGTCGACACCGTCCTTCTCACCGAGTGGGGTGATGTCGGTGGTGATGAAGTACGTGCCCTCGGGGGTGAAGGCGCGGAAGCCGGCCGCGGTGAGGCCGTCGAGCAGGAGGTCGCGCTTGCGGCGCAGATCGGTGCGCAGGGTGTCGAAGTAGTCGTCGGGCAGGCGCAGGGCCTCGGCGACGGCGTACTGGAAGGGGCCGGCGCTGACGTAGGTGAGGTACTGCTTGGCGGTGCGCACGGCGGCGACCAGGGCGGGGCTCGCGGTCACCCAGCCGACCTTCCATCCCGTGAAGGAGAAGGTCTTGCCGGCCGAGGAGATGGTGACGGTGCGCTCGCGCATGCCGGGGAGGGCGGCGAGGGGGTGGTGGGTGGCGCCGAAGACCAGGTGCTCGTAGACCTCGTCGGTGATCACCAGGAGGTCGTGCTCGATCGCGAGGGCGGCGATGCCGGCCAGCTCCTCGGCGGTGAGGACGGTGCCGGTCGGGTTGTGCGGGGTGTTGATCAGCAGCAGCCGGGTGCGCGGGGTGATCAGGGTGCGCAGTTCGTCCAGGTCGGGGCGGAAGTGCGGGGCCCGGAGGGTGAGCGGGCGGCGGACGGCGCCGGCCATGGCGATGCAGGCGGCGTAGGAGTCGTAGAAGGGTTCGAGGGCGATCACCTCGTCGCCGGGCTCCAGCAGGGCCAGCAGGGCGGCGGCGATTGCCTCCGTGGCGCCGGCGGTGACCAGGACCTCGGTATCGGGGTCGTACCCGAGGCCGTGGAAGCGCTGCTGGTGTTCGGCGATCGCGGTGCGCAGCTCGGGGATGCCGGGGCCGGGCGGGTACTGGTTGCCGCGGCCGCTGAGCACGGCATCGGCGGCGGCCTGGGCGACGGAGGCGGGCCCGTCGGTGTCGGGGAACCCCTGGCCGAGGTTGATCGAGCCGGTGGCGACCGCGAGGGCGGACATTTCGGCGAAGATCGTCGTGCCCATCCCGGCCAGTCGGCGGTTCAGCAGCGGCCTGGTTCCCATGCGAAAGGCTCCTCACAGCTCGTCGTGGGGGCCATCTTCTGACGGCCGGTGGGCGGCGGACAAGCATGCGCGCCCGCCGCCCCGGCCCAACTCGTGCCTCAGCTCGACCAGTACGGGTCTTCGACCGTCGCGCACTGGTCGGCGTAGTTCAACGGTCCACGGAGGAACCCGCCGTTGCCGTTGTTATCGGTGGTGTCGGTGACATCGGTCAGGGTGGCTCGGACCTTGGCGCAGCCGTTCACACCCACGGCGAACCAGAGGGTGAACCCCGAGCCCCTCACTTCCACCGCGCCCTCGTTGCGCTCGACGGGGTAGCCCTTGCCCGTCCAGAGCGCCTGGACGAGGTCGAGCGGCTCCTGACCCCGCCTGGAGGCGATCCGGACCCGGGCCGCCTGTTCGGCGATCATCTCCGTGCGACCCGTCTTCCTGCACCCGGACGTTCCGCAGAACCCGGTCAGGTCGGGGTTGCTCTCGAACTTCGTCTCGGCCCACTGGAGCCCCGGGTGGAAGGCCCCAGCGACATCGGCGAGTTCGCCCTCGACCCGGTGCTGTGCCTGCTCGACCGGCATGGTGGGTTCCTTCTGCTCCGGCCAGGCGAGCCAGCCGATGAGGAGGGCCAGCACGACCCCCGGCACGGTCACGCGCCATGTCGGGGCCCTCACCGCGGGTCCTGCCGGGTGATCGCGTTCCCGTGGCCGCTCACGATCTTCCCGATGTTGGGGAGCGAGTCGCCGCCCGCGCCGTGCTTCCCGAAGTAGTTGTCGTGCGAGTCGGTGATGGTCCCATCCGCCACCGAGAAGCGCTGCCCGCCGAAGTCCCCGCTGGCCGGGTCCGCGCCGAACCACGACTGCTTGCCCGTGTGATTCATCTCCTCGTAGATGAACGCGCCCCAACCACCGATCATCCCGGGACTCGGCGCATTGGCCACAGGGTCGTTCTTGGCAGCGCCGACGTACACGTGATCAGCGCCGACCCCGAGTTGCGACGCCTTGTCCACCCCGACACCTGGGCTGCCGACCAGGATGATGTCGTCAGCGGCCAAGCCTCCTGGGTGCTGGGTCGCCTGTCCAACCACCAAGGATCCGTAACTGTGCCCCTGAGCGGTCATGTGCGCCGGCGCCCCCTCGTGGGTGGCTCGGAGCCCGGCGAGGAACTTGTTGTAGTCAGCCCCGCCCGCGACCGCCCGGTCCTTGGCGGTAACGGAATCACCGTCCAGCTGCGGGGCGTCGTACCCCAACCAGAACACGGACGCGACGCTCGGCGTCTCATTCTTCCCCGCGCTGCTCACCGCGGAATCGTAGATGCGCTTCGCGGTCATGGCGTCGCCGCCTCCGACGCCCGCCATGGTGCTGTTCAGCCCGGGTACCAGGGACGAGACGTTGCGCGCCTTGTCCGGGTCGCCCCAGGACACGATCGCACGGCCCTGCCCCTGATCACCGATCCCCAGCAACAGCAGCGGCGGGTCGGAGTTCGGCCCGCCCGCACCCTCGTCCTTCTTGCCGTCGAGCCGGTCCTGAATGGACTGGAAGCCGTCGAGCTTCTCCTTCAGGGCGTCGTGCTTGGCCTTCCACTTCTCGTACTCGGGGTTCGTGACGGGCTCGCCCTTGACGTACCCCAGGTACTGCTTCGGCTCGGGGCCGAGGTCGGCGAGCTGGCGCTGGCGGTCCTGGATCAGGTTCTTCAGGTTGGTCCGGTTGGCGTCGTTGCGGGCGGCGGCGGGGATGCCGTCGAGGTTGCCGATCTGGTCGGGGTGGTTGAGGATCATCCGGTGCTGCTGGTCGTCGGTCAGGCTGTTCCACCAGGCCTTGACGCTGTTCGGGTCGGTGCCGGCGGCGGGGGCCTGCTGGAGCGCGTTCGCGGCGTCGGTGTCGGTCTTCGCGGTGGCGGAGTCGAGGCCGGTGCCGTTGCTCGCGTTGGTGGCCAGGTGGGCGAGTCGGGCGTTGATGGTCTGGTCGGCGTGGTCGGCCTCGTCGAGCGCGGCGGTGATCCGGGCGTGGATCTGCTGGGCCTGTGAATCGGCGTCGTTGCCGGCGAAGTTCGGGGAGTTGGGGTCCTTGTCCCAGGTGATCCCGCCGTCGTCGGCGACGGTCAGCTTGTGGGTCTTGGCGTCGTTGAGGGCGCTGATCAGGTGCGACTGGGCGGCGGCGAAGCCGTCGTAGGCGTCCTGCAGGGCGCGGCTGACCAGGCCGATCTCCTGCTTGGCGGCCTTGAGTTCGTTCTCCAGGTTCTGCATCCGGGTGTTGGCGTGGTCTGCGGCGGTCCCGGTCCACTGCGAGTTGTTGAGCCGGGTGACGACCTCGGTCTGCCAGTTCTCGACGTGCTGACCGAAGGCGGTGGCCAGGGTGTCGAAGGCGTTCTTCGCGGTGGTGATGCCGATGATGTCGGCGTCGTGAAGGGTCTTGATGTCCATCGCTTATTCGGCCGCCTTCGCGCTGCGGGGCGTCACGGGCCCGGGGACGACGGCGGTGTTGAAGGGGTCTGGCTCCGACCCGTTCGAGACGGGCGCATTCGGGTTCCGCATGCTGTTGTGGGCGTTCTGTTCGGCCGTTCGGTAGTAGGTGGCCGTCGTACCGAGCTTGGTGCCGACGTCGCCCATGTCGGTGCCGAGCTTGTCCAGCAGGGTCTTCCAGTTGGTGCCGCAGTTGGTGATCGCGCCGGCGGTGAGCCAGCCCTTCAGGCCACCGGCGGCCTGGCTGCACGGCTCGGTGATCTTCGCCGTCTCACCCGGTATGAGACCGCCTATGTGCTGGGCGCTCTGTCCGCAGCCGTCCAACTCGGCCGGATTGACCTTGAACTCCAAGGACAGATCAGGATCCGCCATGTGTTCCCCCTGTAGCCGGCCCCGGGACGTCGCCCGTAGCCCGCTCTCCCCCAGAAATGATTACTGTCGGATAGTAATTGGTTGCTTCTGGCTGCGATCGGCGGACCCGGGCGCTGACATGCACTTTCCGAGACCGAGCGGGAGGATCTTGTTCAGGACGCGGACATCCTGGAGGACACCGCACCAGCGCCGGTCCAAGAGGGCCGACCGAGGAGCGTGGGCCGGCGGATCCGGGGGACTCTCTCTCGGCGGCATCCTCGAACCCTGGTTCAGCAGATGCTGCTCTCGGCCTTCAGTCAAGGCATGGGAGCGCTTGCAGGCTGACCTGGCATCTCGGCAGGGGCCACCGCATCCGCCCTCAGCTCGCCAGCGAATAGGTGGGCGAACAGGGCTTGACCCAGCCGACCTTCCATCCCGTGAAGGAGAAGGTCTTGCCGGCCGAGGAGATGGTGACGGTGCGCTCGCGCATGCCGGGGAGGGCGGCGAGGGGGTGGTGGGTGGCGCCGAAGACCAGGTGCTCGTAGACCTCGTCGGTGATCACCAGGAGGTCGTGCTCGATCGCGAGGGCGGCGATGGTGGCGAGCTCCTCGGGGGTGAGGACGGTGCCGGTCGGGTTGTGCGGGGTGTTGATCAGTAGCAGCCGGGTGCGCGGGTTGATCAGGGTGCGCAGTTCGTCCAGGTCGGGGCGGAAGTGCGGGGCCCGGAGGGTGAGCGGGACGCGGGTGGCACCGGCCATGGCGATGCAGGCGGCGTAGGAGTCGTAGAAGGGTTCGAGGGCGATCACCTCGTCGCCGGGCTCCAGCAGGGCGAGCAGGGCGGCGGCGATGGCCTCGGTGGCGCCGGCGGTGACCAGTACCTCGGTGTCCGGGTCGTAGGCGAGGCCGTGGAAGCGCTGCTGGTGTTCGGCGATCGCGGTGCGCAGCTCGGGGATGCCGGGGCCGGGCGGGTACTGGTTGCCGCGACCCTCGCGCAGGGCTCGTACGGCCGCCTCGCGGACCTCCTCGGGCCCGTCCGTGTCCGGGAAGCCCTGCCCGAGGTTGATCGAGCCGGTGGCCGTGGCCAGGGCGGACATCTCCGCGAAGATCGTCGTCCCCATGCCCGCCAGCCTGCGGTTCAGCAAAGGCCTCGTACCCATCAGCGGCTCCTCACGGCTCGTAGTCAGAGCCATCCTCTGATGGCTGGCGAGTGATGGACAAGCAAGCGCAACCCGTCGATCCAGCTGATGCCCTGGTACGGCATCGGCGAGCACCTGGGGGTGTTCGCACAGCACGCCACCGCCGAGCAGACCACCGCATCGACCGCGGCCGCTTGACGTGCCCCTTGACGTTTCCAGCGCGGATCCCGCCGCCCCGTTTCCAGACGTGTCCATCACGCCCCAGCGCCTCATCTGCTCCGTCTCGGCTGGCTGGGTCGCCAAGATCCTTGGCACGAACGAGAAGTACGTGTACGCGCGTACGTTCCTCGGCCGGAGCGGCCAGCCCTACGGCTGGCCGCTCCGCGGTAACGGTCTCTACGAGTGCCGCGAGATCGGCCCGTTTGGAAGGAAAGCCGCACGCATAGCCCGTCGGTTGGGCCCTCGGAGCGCCGACTCCTAGCAACCGGGACAGCCCCGCTACCAGCGAGATCTTCGACGGACTTCCAGCTCACCCGGTGGGTGGCTTGGTGCCGTTGGGCCAGACACAAGGGGACACAAAGGCGATGTGCAGCGTGGTGCTCCAGTCGCCGCCGTCGTCGATGGTGGCGCTGAAATCGTCTTTCGGATTCTTGAGGAAGATGGCATCAGGGTGGCTGCTGGTGACCTTGAACCCGGCTTTGACGAGATGGTCGCGGAAGGCCTCGAAGGTGGCGGCATGATGGTCGGCCGGGATGCCTCGCAGATAGCGGGAGGTTACGGCCATGGTCCGGCCGTCTTCCTCCGAAGGGGCGTCGTTCTTGAAGCACCACCCGTCGCTGTCCCGATCGGCGACTGCGGTCACCGGTTGCGGGAGGGCGGCGAATGCGTCGGCGAAGTACGCCTCGGTCTTCTGTTTGGCCTGCTCATGGGTCATCGTCGGGCTGTCGTCCGTACCGGCGCAGGACGTGGCCATCAGCAGGACGGCGACGGCCGGCAGCGCCAACCTCGCGGCCTTGGTAAGGCGTTGGTGGGTCCCGTTCGCCATCACGGCCGCCATGTGCCGGCGATGACCCTGCCGAATTCCTTGACCGCGTCCCCATTTGGATTCCAGTAGTGGGAGTGATCGCTGTCCCCGGCCTGCAAATGCCGGGCTCCGAAATCGGAACTCATAGGATCCTGCCTGAACCACTCGCTTCGCGCTACCGCATACATCCCGGTGTCCTCGCTTCCCCGGGCGACGTATACGTGGGACGGGTCGATGTTCAGTTCCCTGGCGTGGTCGACGCCGACGCCGGGACTGCCGACGAGGATGACGTCGTCGACTGGTGGCTTGAGGTCGCGCATGGTGTAACCGACTGCGAGGGTTCCGTAGCTGTGGCCCATGAGGATGTTGTGCGACGGTGCGCCCTCGTGGGTCGAGCGCAGCCCGACCTGGAAACGGGCCAGATCCTTCTCCGCGTTCTCCGCGAAATGGTCCATTGCTGCGTCCGGGATCTTGTTCTGCGGCGCGTCATACCCGACCCACGCGATTGCCGCGGTGGACTTGGTTCGGCCCTCCGTGGTGGCTGCCTTCACCATCTCGTCCGCCTTGTCGACGTCGCCGCTGACCGCTGCGAACTTGGAGGTGGTGCCAGGGACGAAGGTCACGACGTTGTCGGCCGTGTCGGGGTTGTTGACCGAGACGATTGCCCGGCCGTTGCCCTTGGTGTCGAAGCCGAGGAGGAAGGCCGGTGTGTTGCCACGGGCGGCCAGTTTCTTGCCGTCCAGGCGGCTTTCGATGTCGCCGATTCCCTTGAGTTTCTCCCGCAGGTCGATGTTCTTGGCATCCCAGGCCATCCAGTCCGGGTTGGTGATGGGGCCCTGCCCGCCATCGATCTTGTGCGGTGGCTCGGGGCCCAGATGGTCGAGTTGGAGTTGGAGGTTCTGCTTGGCGTTCTTCATGTTGATGCGGTTGGCCTGGTCGCGGGCGACGGCGGGGATGCCGTCGAGGTTGCCGACCTGGTCGGGGTGGTCGTTGATGAACTTCTGGCGCTCGCTGTCGCTGAGGCCGTTCCACCACTGCTTGACGGAGGCCGGGTCCGTGCCCGCGGCGGGTATCTGCTCGCGGGCGGTCTCGGCCGCCTGGTCCTTCGCCACCGTGGCGGCGTCCAGGCCGGTGCCGTTGCTCGCGTTGGTCGCGAGGTGGTTCAGCCTGGCACTGATCTCCTGGTCCGCGTGGTCGGCTTCACTGAGTGCGGCGGCGATGCGATTGCTGATGGCGATCGCCGTCGTCTCGGCGCCGGCGCCTGCGTAGTTCGGGGACGTGGGCTCTTTGTCCCATGTGATGCGGCCGTCAGGGGCGACGTTGAGCTTCGCGTTCTTGGCGTCGTCCAGGGCGTAGATCAAGTGGGCCTGGGCCAGCGCGAATTGTTCGGCGGCCTTGGCAAGTGCCTTGCTGACGAAGTCGAGCTCACTGTGCGCGGACTGGAGTTCGGTGCCCAGGAACTGGATTCGGGAATGGGCGTGGTCGGCGGCGGTGCCGGTCCAGTGCGAGTTGGTGAGTCGGTCGACGACCTCGTGCTGCCAGGACTCGATGTGCTGGCCGAAGGCCGAGTAGAGCTTGTCGAAGGCGTTCTTCGCGATGGTGATGTTGTTGATGTTGGCGTCGTAGAGCGTCTTGATGTTCATCGCTTACTCGGCCGCCTTCGCGCTGGAGGGCTTCACCGGGCCCGGGACGACGGTCGTGCCGAAGGGGTCCGGCTCGTCCGGGATCGGCGCGGCCGGGTTCCTCATACTCGTGTGGACGTCCTTCTCTACCTGGCGGTAGTAGGCGGCCGATGCGGCGAGCTTGGTACCGACGTCCCCCATGTCGCCGGCGAGCTTGTCCAGCAGCGTCTTCCAGTTGGTGCCGCAGTCTCGCACCGCGGCGGCCGTCAGCCACCCCTGCAGCGTGCCGGCGGCCTGGCTGCACGGCTCCGTCACCTTCGCAGTCTCACCCGGTATCAGACCCCCGACGTGCTGCGCGCTCTGTCCGCAGCCGTCCAGCTCAGCCGGATTGACCTTGAACTCCAAGGCCAGATCAGGATCCGCCATGTGTTCCCCCCTGTAGCCGGCCCCGAGGCGTTGCCCGCAGCCCGCATTCCCCCAGAAATGATTACTGTCGGATAGTAATCGGTTGCTTCTAGCTGCGATCGGTGGACCTGGGCGTTGGCATGAACGCGAGCGGGGCATGGACAACCGAGGCATGGGAGCACTCGCAGGCGGACCCGGCATCTTGGCAGGGCCACCGCATTCGCCCTCAGCTCGCCAGCGAACAGGTAGGCGAGCAGGGTTTGACCCAGCCGAGCCGGGGGCCGGGGACAAGGACGGCCAGGCGGCCGGGAGGGTGGGGGGAGGGTACGGGAACGGCCCGGCCCCCGGCGTCTGCCGGGGGCCGGGCCGCAGGGGTGTGCGCGGGGGCCGGGATCAGGCCTCCTCGCCGTCCTCGCTGCCGCCGTCCTCGCCCTCGATCTCGTTCTGCAGGCCGAGGCGCTCGACGATCCACTGCTCGAAGCCGACCGCGGCCTGGGTCCAGTTCGCGGTGGTGGTGACGAAGTAGTCCAGGTTGACGCCGGTGCCGACGATCATCTGGACCTCGCCGATCAGGCGGACCACGCCGTCCTCGTGGGTGTGGGTGTACACCTTGGGCCAGAGGGTCTCGCGGTTCCACTCGTCGATCAGGTCGAGGATCTCGCCCTTCTTCTCCAGCGGGTACGCGCGGTCGTAGAAGGCACGGACCGCGAAGAGCTCCTTCTGCTCGCCGCGGAACATGTAGTAGACGCGGAAGCCCTCCCAAGGGGCGGTGAGGTCGCCCTCCTCGTCCACGACGTGCTTGAGCTGCATCTGGTCGAGCAGCTGGGCGACCAGGGCCTGGTCCGGGACGACGATCGGCGGAGGGCCGGCCGGCCGGCCACCCTGGCCACCGGGCTGGCCGCCCTGGGGCACGCCGAACGACGGGATGGACGACGGGTCGATGCTCATGGGGGGGTCCTCTTCCTCAGTGCACGTGGTGGCCGGCAATGAGAGGCCGCCCTTTCCACCTCCCATCCTGCCTCATTCGGGGCTCCGCTCACAGGGGAGGCGGGGGGCGCGTCGATCTTCGTCCCGGGGTGTCCGGAGGCCTCCGTCACGCACGGTGCCCGGGGTGCGGTGGCCCCGTCGCACGCCCGGCGCGCGCGTGAGCCAAGTCACGCGCCCGGCGCCCGGGTTCGCCTGCCGTGCGGGCCGGATGCGGTTAGCGTGCGACGGAACCGGCCCGGGGCAAAGGCCTTGCCTCCCGGGCGAGTTGAGGTGTTTTGAACCGAAGGGGGGAACGGGGATGGAGCGTACGGTGACGGGGGAGGGCGCCTCGCTCGGGGCGTTGCTGCGGAACATCCGGCTGGACCGGGGGATGACGCAGGAGCAGTTGGGGGAGGCGTCGGGGCTGAGCGTGCGGTCGATCCGCGACCTGGAGCGGGGGGTGTCCTGCCCGCGGGTGTCCACCCTGCGGCTGCTCACCCAGACCTGGAACCTCCCGGAGTCCCAGGGCGCCGAGCTGCACCGGATGGCCCGCGCCTGGCGGGACCGCGCGCGGCGGGAGCAGCGGGCCCCGGGGGAGTGAGCGGGCGCCCGGCGGCCGCGCCCTCGCCCGCCCCCTCGCGCGGGCAAGGGGGCGGCCGAGGGCGGTGCCGGTGACGGGAGGGGGCCGGTGGCTACTTCTCCAGCGGGCCCCGGCCGCGGACCGTGAGCCGGTCGCCCTCCTCGTCCCGCTCGACCAGGACGGTGTCCCCGTCGTGCACCTGGCCGGAGAGGATCGCCCGGGCGAGCTGGTCGCCGATCGCGGACTGCACCAGCCGGCGCAGCGGGCGGGCGCCGTACGCCGGGTCGTACCCGGTCAGTGCCAGCCAGTCGCGGGCCGCCGCGGAGACCTCCAGGGTGAGCCGCCGCTCGCGCAGCCGCTCGCCGAGGCGGGCCACCTGGAGGTCCACGATCCGGCTGAGCTCGGCGGTGCCCAGCGGGTCGAAGACCACGATGTCGTCCAGCCGGTTGAGGAACTCCGGCTTGAACGCTGCCCGGACGGAGTCCAGCACCAGGGCCTTCTTCCGGTCCTCCGGGGTGGTCGGGTCGACCAGGTAGTGCGAGCCCAGGTTGGAGGTGAGGATCAGGATCGCGTTGCGGAAGTCCACCGTGCGGCCCTGGCCGTCGGTGAGCCGGCCGTCGTCCAGCACCTGGAGCAGCACGTCGAAGACCTCGGGGTGGGCCTTCTCCACCTCGTCCAGCAGCACCACGCTGTACGGGCGGCGCCGGACCGCCTCGGTGAGCTGGCCGCCCTCCTCGTAGCCGACGTACCCGGGCGGGGCGCCGACCAGACGGGCGACCGAGTGCTTCTCGCCGTACTCGCTCATGTCGATCCGGACCATCGCCCGCTCGTCGTCGAACAGGAAGTCGGCCAGGGCCTTGGCGAGTTCGGTCTTGCCGACGCCCGTCGGGCCGAGGAACAGGAAGGAGCCGGTCGGGCGGTCCGGGTCGGCGATGCCCGAGCGGGTGCGCCGCACGGCGTCCGAGACGGCCTGCACGGCCTCCGTCTGGCCGATCAGGCGGCGGCCCAACTCCTCCTCCATGCGCAGGAGTTTGGCGCTCTCGCCCTCCAGCAGCCGGCCGGCCGGGATGCCCGTCCAGGAGGCGACCACGTCGGCCACGTCGTCCGGGCCGACCTCCTCCTTGACCATCGAGGCGGAGGCGTCCTGGTCGGCGGCGCGCTCCTGGGCCTCGGCGAGCTCGGTCTCGGCGGCCGGGATCTCGGCGTACATCAGCTTGGACGCCCGCTCGAAGTCCCCGTCGCGCTGGGCCCGTTCGAGCGCTCCGTGCAGGCCCTCCAGCCGCTCCTTGAGCTCGCCGACCCGGTTGAGGCTCTTCTTCTCCTGCTCCCAGCGCGCCGTCAGCACGCTCAACTGCTCGTTCTTGTCGGCCAGATCGCGCCGCAGCCGGGCGAGGCGGTCGACCGAGGCAGGGTCCGACTCCTTCTCCAGGGCCAGCTCCTCCATCCGCAACCGGTCGACGGAGCGCTGGAGTTCGTCGATCTCGACCGGGGAGGAGTCGATCTCCATCCGGAGCCGGGAGGCCGCCTCGTCGACCAGGTCGATCGCCTTGTCGGGCAGGAAGCGGGAGGTGATGTAGCGGTTGGACAGGGTCGCCGCGGCGACCAGGGCGGCATCCGAGATCTGCACCTTGTGGTGCGCCTCGTACCGGCCCTTGAGGCCGCGCAGGATGGCGATCGAGTCCTCCACGCTGGGCTCGCCGACCAGCACCTGCTGGAAGCGGCGCTCCAGGGCCGGGTCCTTCTCGATCCGCTCGCGGTACTCGTCCAGCGTGGTGGCGCCGACCATCCGCAGCTCGCCGCGGGCCAGCATCGGCTTGAGCATGTTGCCCGCGTCCATCGCGGAGTCGCCGCCGGCGCCCGCGCCGACCATGGTGTGCAGCTCGTCGATGAACGTGACGACCTGGCCGTCGGAGGACTTGATGTCGTTCAGGACGGCCTTCAACCGCTCCTCGAACTCGCCGCGGAACTTGGCGCCGGCCACCATCGCGCTGAGGTCCAGGGCGACCAGCCGCTTGCCGCGCAGCGACTCCGGTACGTCACCGGCCACGATCCGCTGGGCCAGGCCCTCGACCACGGCCGTCTTGCCGACGCCGGGCTCGCCGATCAGCACCGGGTTGTTCTTCGTCCGGCGGGAGAGCACCTGGACCACCCGGCGGATCTCGTGGTCCCGGCCGATCACCGGGTCGAGCTTGCCGTCCCGGGCGGCCTGGGTGAGGTCGGTGCCGTACTTCTCCAGGGCCTTGTAGGTGCCCTCCGGATCCGGCGACGTGACCCGGCCGCTGCCGCGGACGTCCTTGAAGGCGGCGAGCAGCGCCTTGGGCGTCGCGCCCTGCTGCGCCAGCAGCTCGGCGACCGCCCCGCCCTCGGCGGCCAGGCCGACCAGCAGGTGCTCGGTCGAGACGTACTGGTCGTCCAGGTCGTCCGCGCGCCGGCCGGCCTCGGTGAGCACGGCGAGGGTGTCCCGGGCCAGCTGCGGGGCGGCGACCGTCGAGCCCATGGCGCTGGGCAGCGCCGTCAGCTGGCGGCGCGCCTCGGCGTCGACCCGGGCGGGGTTCGCCCCGACCGCCTCCAACAGGGGCCGGGCGATGCCCTCGGGCTGCTCCAGCAGGGCGATCAGGATGTGCACCGGCCTGACGTCCGGGTTGCCTGCGGCGCCCGCCTGCCGGATCGCGGCGGACAGGGCGTCCTGGGTCTTGGTGGTGAACTTGCTCGCGTCCACTGCTGGGGGATCCTCCCTCGTCGTCCTTCACTGCTGCTAGATACAGCATGCACTAAGTTGAGTGTATTCCGCTCAACTTTTCGGCGGAAGGCTTTTCGGGGCTGGTGGCTCGGCGCCGGGCCCGCGCGGTTCAGGCCTCCCGCCGCGGGTGCTGGCGGACGCTCCGCCGGGTCAGCCCCAGCAGCTCCCGGGCCGGCCCGCCCGGCCGCTGCCCGGCCGGCCACACCGCGCGCAACGGCCGTCGCAGGTCCAGCTCCTCCGCCAGCGGCACCTCGACCAGCCGCCGGGTGGCCAGCTCCTCCACCACCGCAAGCTCGCTCAGGCAGACCGGCCCCGCCCCGGTCATCGCCGCCCCCTTCAACGCCGTGGACGAGGCCAGCTCCATCCGGGGCTGCACGGCGCCCCCGTACGGCGCCAGCGCCGCCTCCAGCACCTCCCGGGTGCCCGAGCCGGGCTCGCGCAGCACCAGCGGGGTGGCCGCCAGCTCCGCCCCGGTCAGCGGGGTGCGGCGGCGCGCCCAGCGGTGGCCGGGTGCCACCACGACCACCAGCCGGTCCGCCGCCACCACCGCGCCGGCCAGCCCGGGCGGGGTGGTCGGACCCTCGACGAAGCCGAGGTCGGCGTCCCCGGCCAGCACGTGCCCGGCGACCTCCGCCGAGTTCGCCGTCCGCAGTGTCACCGCCGTCCCCGGGCTGGCCTCGGACAGCGCCAGCAGCCAGCCCGGCATCAGGTACTCGGCGACGGTCAGACTGGCCACCACCCGCAGCTTGGCGTCCCGCCGCTCGCGCAGCGCGTCGATCCCGGCGTCCAGCGCCTGCGCCGCCTCCAGCACCTGGCGGGCCCACTCGACCACCAGCCGGCCCGCCTCGGTCGGCCGGCTGCCCCGGGGCGAGCGCTCCAGCAGCGGGACGCCGATCTGCCGCTCCATGCCCTTGATCCGGGCGCTCGCGGTCGGCTGGCTCACGCCCAGCTCGGCCGCGGCCCGGCCGACGCTGCCCAGCCGGGCCACCGCGAGCAGCAGTTCCAGGGCGCCCAGTTCGGGGACGTGCGGGGAGAGGGGCATAGGTTCAGGCTATGCCCTCATAGAACCCGCGGCGCTACCGGCGGCCGGGCCGCTCGGCGACGGTGGAACCATGTCCACCTCGGCCGATGTCCGCCCGCTCACCAGCTCCGCCGCTCCTGCCCGCTCCTCCGAGCAGCCCCGGCCGTCCCGTCCCCCGCGCCCTTCCGGTCCCTCCCGCGGCCCCCGGTCCTCCCGGCTCTCCCGGCTTCCCCGCCTCGACCTGGCCCAGCTCGGTCCCAACTGGTACGCCGCCGTGATGGGCACCGCGATCGTGGCCAACGGCGCCGCCGCCCTGCCGGTCCACCTGCCCGGGCTGATCGGCTTCGGCGAGGTGATGTGGGCGCTCGGCGCGGCGGCCCTGGTGCTGCTGGCCGGCGCCCGCCTGGTGCACCTCACCCGGCACCGCGAGGCGGCCCGCACCCAGCTGCTGGACAACCCGGCCACCGCCGTCTTCTACGGCTGCCCGCCGATGGCCCTGCTGGCGGTCGGGCTCGGCACCCTGCTGCTCGGCTCCCGGGTCATCGGCACCGGCCCCGCCGTCGCCCTGGACGCCGTGCTGTGGGGCGTCGGCACGCTCTACGCGCTGACCGTCGCGGCCGGCATCCCGTACCTGATGATCACCCGGCACCGGGTGTCCGCCCTGGAGGCCAACCCGACCTGGCTGCTGCCCGTGGTCGCCCCGCTGGTCGCCTCCGCCTGCGGCCCGGCCCTCGTCCCCCACCTGCCCGCCGGAACGCCCCAGGAGGCCATGCTGTACGGCTGCTGGGCGCTGTTCGGGATCGGCCTGCTGGCCACCCTGGTGCTGCTGCCCGTGGTGTTCACCGGCCTGTTCCACAGCAAGCTCCCCACCCTGGTGCTCACCCCCGCGCTGTTCCTGGTGCTCGGCCCGCTCGGCCAGTCCGTCACCGCGATCCACCAACTCGCCGACGCGGCCCGCCCGGTGCTGCCCGGGCTGGCGCCCGTCCTGCTGCCGCTGGCCGAGCTGTACGGGGTCGCCGTGATCGGCGTCGCGATGCTCTGGCTGGCCGTCGCGCTGGCCGCCAACCTGCGCGCCCGGCGGGCCGGGATGCCGTTCGCGATGACCTGGTGGGCGTTCACCTTCCCGGTCGGCACCTGCGTCACCGGCGCCTCCGCGCTCGCCCGGCACACCGGCTTCGGCGGCTTCACCGGGCTCTCCGTCGGGCTCTACCTGCTGCTCGGCACCGCCTGGGTGCTCGCCGCGACCGGCACGGCCACCGGGCTGCTGCGCGGACGGCTGCTGGCGCGCTGAGCGCGGGCGCGCTGAGTCGGGCGCGCTGAGCCGGACGCCCTGAGTCAGGCGCCGAGCCGGACGTCCTGAGCCGGACGTCCTGAGCCGGACGTCCTGAGCCGGACGCCCTGCTCGGTGCGGCCGGCGCGGGCTGAGCTGCGACGACCCGCGCGGCGGCCGCCCGCACTCAGGAGCATGCCGCCGTTGCAGGAACGCGCAGCTGCACGATGACGGTGCACTGCCAATCGCTGCGCGCCGCCCGTACCCCCCGCTGGCCTCGGCCTTTACCGGAATCCCGGCCCCCGCCCGCGGCCCCGCACCCGCTGCGGGATGCAGATAACTGCAATTGCGCGAACCTGCACTCGGACGGCACTTGTTCACCGGCCGTCACGCTGTGAGGGTGGAGGTACGCCAGGTCGTCCGGGCACCGCAGTCCGATGGTGGCGACCAGCTCTTCAGAACTGACCACGAGTGCAACGTCCCGCACGCGTGGAACGGGGGGGAAGAGCCCCGGCCGGGATCCATGTGTGGTGATGGAGCCCGAACCGGTACCGGCGAGGCGTTGCTGCTCCGCCTCGACGGAATCGCCTGGACCTGGCGTACCGATGGCGGCCCCCGGGACCCCGTGTGCGACGGCACCCGGACCCGGGGGCCCGCCTTCCGGCCGGTAGCGTGGGACGCCCGGCCACCGGCGCCCGCGGACCGCGCGACCCGCGGCCCCGCGCGTACGGACGGGGACAGGCAAGGGGAGAGGCGTCCGGCAGGGAGAGTACGACGTGACGGCGGAACCGGCGGTCGCGCCGCACCATGCGGCACCCGAGGGCGAGGAACCCGACGAGGCCGCCCGACAGCTCTACCTCGCCGTCATCGCCGAAGGCGGCCGCATCCCGTTCGCCGACGTCTCCGACGCCGACCGGGCCGCGCTGCGGCAGCTCCTCGACATCGGCCTGGTCATGGTCAACCGGATGGACCACTGCTACACCGCCGTCAGCCCGCGCTCCGTCAGCGACCGGCTCGGCGCCGAACTCCGCAGCGAGGCAACCCGGTTGCTGGTCCGCGCCGAGAACCTCCCCGGCGCCCTCGACGGCCTCACCCGCGCCTACGACGCGATGCCCCGCCCGTCCGGCACCTCCGGCGGCGCGGTCTACGTCGAGGGCCACGTCCACATCCGCCAGCGGATCTCCCAACTGGTCTCCGACTGCCGCTCCGAGGTCCTCACCGCCCAACCCGGCCACCGCCCCGCCGACACCCTCCAGGTCGCCCTCGCCCAGGACGTCCAACTCCTCCAGCGCGGCTGCTCCCTGCGCACCGTCTACCAGCCCGTCGCCCTCGTCGAACCGGCCGCCCTCGCCTACGCCGAGCAGGTCACCCGGTACGGCTCGCAGATCCGGGTCCTCGACGAGCCCTTCCAGCGCCTGATCGTGTTCGACCGCAGCGTCGCCGTCATCTCCGCCAACGACGACAACAGCACCGCCGCGTTCATCAGCGACCCGGCCACCCTCGCCTTCCTGATCGGCGGCTTCGAACGCGACTGGGCCCGCGCCGACACCGCCGAGGCCGCCGCCGCTCTCGGCCAGGGCCCCGCCCGCACCATCCCCGACCGGGTCGGCCGACTGCTCGCCCGCGGCCTCACCCAGCGCGCCGTCGCCACCCGGCTGGGCCTCAGCGAACGCACCGTCGCCGGCCACATCTCCCGGCTGCGCGACCGGTACGGCGCCCAGACCCTCTTCCAGCTCGGCTGGCTGATGAGAGGCGCCCGCGATGACCGATGAGCCCGGCCCGGCCGAACGCGCCCTCTACCTCGCCGTCGTGCGCGCCGGCGGCCGGCTGCGCCCGGAGGACCTCGCCCCTGCCGACCGCGCCACCGTCGCGGCCCTCGTCGCCCGCGGGCTCCTCACCCCGACCGCCACCGGCTACACCGCCGCCAACCCGCGCGCCCTCGGCGACCGGCTCGGCACCGAACTCCGCCTCCGGGCCGTCCGGCTGCTGGTGCACGCCGAGCGGCTGCCGGGGACCCTCCAGCCGCTCTCCCGTGCCTACGAGGCGCTCCACCGGCCGTCCGGGGGCGTCGACGGTGCTCGGCTGGACTGCGCTCGGCTCGATGGCGCTCGGCCCGACGGCGCTCGGCCCGACGGGGTCGGGGTCGATGTTGGTGCCGGGGGTGGTGCCGGCGCCGTCCGCCAGTGCATCTCCGAACTCCTCGCCGAGTGCAAGGAGGAGTTCCTCGCCGCCCGCCCCGGCCACCACTCCGCCGAGGTCCTCCAGACCAGCCTCGCCCAGGACCTCGCCCTGCTCCGCCGCGGCTGCTCGATGCGCACCCTCCACCAGCCCGGCGCCCTCGCCGACCCCGCCACCCTGCGCCAGGTCGCCCTCCGCAGCGGCGAGGGCGCCGAGGCCCGGGCGCTCGCCGAACCGTACGAGCGGATGCTGGTCTTCGACCGCTCGGTGGCCGTCATCCCCGCCGTCGAGGACCGCAGCCGCGCCACCGTCGTCACCGACCGCACCACCGTCGCCTACCTGGTCGCCCAGTTCGAACGGGACTGGGCCCGCGCCACCCCCGCCGACCGCAACCTCGGCGCCCCCCACCCCACCACCGTCCGCATCGGCCGGCTGCTCGCCCGCGGCCTCACCCAGCGCGCCGTCGCCACCCGGCTCGGCCTCAGCGAACGCACCGTCGCCGCCCACATCTCCCGCCTCCGCGAGCGCTACGGCGCCCAGACCCTCTTCCACCTCGGCTGGCACCTCCGCGGGGAACGCCATGGCTGACCCCACCGCCCTCCTCGCCGCCGCCCTCCCGGACGCCGCCGCCCGCGCCCTCTACCTCGCCGTCCTGCGCGAGGGCGGCCGCATCCGCGCCACCGAGGTCGGCCCGGGCGACCGGGAGGCACTCGGGCGCCTGGTGGAACTCGGGCTGCTGGTACCGCAGTTGCTGGACGAGTCCTACAGCGCCGTTGACCCGCGCACGGCCATCGAGCGAATCGGTGGCGAGATCCGCCGGCAGAGCATTCGCCTGCTCGCGGAAGCGGAGCAACTCCCCGAGCTGATGGACGAGCTCACCCAGGCCTACGACACCAGCCCGAAGCGGCGGAGCGCCTCGACCGGGGCGCGCTACGTGACCGGGAAGGAGGAGATCCGGCACGAGATCGACCGGCTGACCGAGGCGATGCCCGGAGACGGCATGTCTGCTCAACCCGGCGGCCCCCGCCCGGCCAACGAGCTACCGGACTCACTACGGCGCGCCCGCCGCTTCCACGAACGCGGCGGCACGGTGCGCTCCCTCTACGAGGTCTCGGCCAAGTACGACCCGCCGACCGTACGCTTCGCCGCCCAGGCCTCCCGGCTCGGCGCCACCACCCGCGTCCTCGCCGTACCGTTCAGGCGCTTCCTGATCTTCGCCCGCACCGTCGCCATCATTCCCGCCGCCGCCGACTACAGCACCGCCGCCGTGGTCGACGACCCGGCGACGGTCGCCTTCGCGGTCGACACCTTCGAGACGCTCTGGCAGCAGGCCGAAGGCGTCAACTGGGCTGCGCTGGAAGACGGTTCCCTCGGCTCCGCCGTCCACGAGCAGGTCGGCGCCCTGCTCGCCCAGGGCCTCACCCAGCGGTCGGTCGCCACCCGCCTGGGCCTGAGCGAGCGCACGGTGGCCGGCCACATCGCCCGCCTCCGCGAGCAGTACGACGCCGAGACGCTGTTCCAACTCGGCTGGCAGATGAGGGGAGCCCGCGATGCCTGAGCCGGTACTCGACCTGCCCGATGCCGCCCGTGAGCTCTACCGCGCGATCCTGGAGGACGGCGGGCGGCTCCGGATCGCCGACATCCCGGGGGAGGCCGCCGATACCGTTCAGACCCTGTTGGAAACGGGGCTGTTGAAGCTGTACGCCTCGGACGGCGTGCTCAGCGCGGTCAATCCGCGTACGGTCACCACCCGGATTGCGGCCGAGCTGCGTGCGGCCGGTACCCGCTTGCTGGTTCAGGCGGAGGAAGTGCCCGACCTCCTCGGCGACCTGGCCGCCGCCTACGACAGTGCTCCGCGACGCCACGACGGCGCCGGGGCCACCCAGATCGTCCACGGACACGCGAACATCCGGCACCGGGTCTCCCAACTCGTCGAGGAACTGGGCAACGAGGCCCTGTCCCTGCGCCCGGGCGGTGCCAGGCCGGCCGAGGCCGCGGACGACATCGTGGCGCACGCCCGCCGCTACGCCGAGGCGGGCGGCACACTGCGCACGATCTACGAGGTCGCGGCCCGGCTCGACGGCCCGACGGTTCGGATCGCCGCGCGACTGACGGAGGCCGGCTGCCACATCCGGGTCCTGCCCGTCCCGTTCCGACAGCTGATGATCCTCGACCGGACCGTCGCGGTGATCCCGGCCGCCCCGGACGACAGCAGCGCGGCCTTCATCGAGGACCCGGCCGTGGTCGACTTCCTGGTCCAGGACTTCGAGACGCACTGGCAACAGGCCGAAGGCGTCAACTGGGCCGCCCTCGCTGACGGTTCCACCGAGGCCGCCGCCCACGAACAGGTCGGCCGCCTGCTCGCCCGCGGCCTCACCCAGCGCGCCATCGCCACCCGCCTGGGCCTGAGCGAGCGCACGGTCGCCGGCCACATCGCCCGGCTGCGGGAGTCGTACGACGCGGAGACGCTGTTCCAGCTCGGCTGGCAGATGCGGGGAGCCCGCGATGCCTGAGCCGGCACTCGACCTGCCCGACGCCGCAGCCCGTGAGCTGTACCGGGCGATCCTGGCCGAGGGCGGCCGGATCCGCGTCGGCGAGATCCGCCCTGAGGACGAGTCCGCCGTCCGACAACTCGCCGACCTCGGTCTGCTCTTCCTGCACATCGCGGACGGCGTCTACACCGCGGTGAACCCCCGGGCCGTCGGCGAGCGGATCGGCACCGAGCTCAGGGAGCAAGGGGCCCGCCTGATCACCCGGGCGGCGCGCATCCCCGAGCTGCTGGACGACCTCACCCAGGCCTATGACCTCGCGCCCCGCCGGAATCCCGAACCCTCGCCCGCGGTCCAGTACGTCGTCGGCCTGGAGCAGATCCGTCACCAGGTCGCCCAGATCCACGCCGACCACCCGAGCGAGACCCTGTCCCGGCAGCCAGGAGGTGCTCGGCCCGCCGCGCACCTGGCGGAGGCCCTCGAATCCGACCGTCGCCACATTGAGAAGGGCGGCACCATGAGGACCATCTACGAGGCGTCCGCCCTCGCCGATCCGCCGACCGTCTCTTTCGCGGCACAGGCGACCGAACTCGGCGTCGCCATCCGGATCCTGCCGATCCCGTTCACCCGGCTCTTCATCTTCGGCCGGTCCGTCGCCGTGATCCCCGTCGGCCAGGACTACACCTGCGCCGCCTTCGTCGAGGACCGGGCCGTGGTCGACTTCCTGGTCCGGGAGTTCGAACTGCACTGGCAGCAGGCGGAAGGGGTGAACTGGTCGGCCCTCGCTGGCGGAACCGCCGAGGCCCCGTTCCACGACCAGATCGGCCACATGCTCACCCAAGGCCTCACCCAGCGCGCCATCGCCACCCGCCTGGGCCTGAGCGAGCGCACCGTCGCCGGCCACATCGCGCGCCTACGGGAGTCGTACGACGCGGAGACGCTGTTCCAGCTCGGCTGGCAGATGAGGGGAGCCCGCGATGCCTGAGCCGGTACTCGACCTGCCCGATGCCGCAGCCCGTGAGCTCTACCGGGCGATCCTGGCCGAGGGCGGCCGGATCCGCATCGACGAGATCGGTCCTGAGGACGCAGCCGCCGTCCAACAGCTCGCTGACCTCGGCCTGCTCGTCCTCCGCATCGCCGACGGCACCTACAGCGCGGTGAACCCCCGGGCCGTAGGCGAGCGGATTGGCGCGGACCTGCGGGAGGAGAGCGCCCGCCTGCTTGCCCGTGCCGCTGCCGTCCCGGACCTGTTGGACGACCTGACCCAGGCCTACGACACCGCGCCCCGTCGCGCCGATCCCGTCGGCGGGGTCCGGCGGGTGGTCGGCATGCCGGAGATCCGGCACCTGATCTCGCAGCTGGTCAAGGACTACCCGCATGAGGCCCTCGCGGCCCAGCCCGGCGGGCCCCGTCCCCACGACCACATGCAGGACTCGCTCGACCACAGCCGCCGCTACGTCGAAGCGGGCGGGGCGATGTTCACCGTCTTCGAACCGTCGGCCTGCTCCGATCCACGGACGGTCGAGTACGCGCTGCACTCCACTCAGGCCGGCGCCCCGATCCGGCTGCTGGAGGGGCCCTTCACCAAGACGCTGATCTTCGACCGCACCGTGGCCGTGATCCCGGCCACCCTCGACCACACGGTTGCCGCCGTGGTCGAGGACGCCGCGATGGTTGCCTACCTGGTGGGGGTCTTCGAGCAGCAGTGGCAGCACGCCCAGGCCGTGGACTGGGAGTCACTCGCAGCCGGTTCCGCCCCGATCGCCCACGAGCAGGTGGGTCGCCTGCTCGCCAGGGGTCTCACGCAGCGGGCGATCGCTACCCGTATGGGCCTGAGCGAACGGACCGTGGCCGGTCACATCGCCCGGCTGCGTGAGGTGTACGACGCGGAGACCCTGTTCCAGCTCGGCTGGCAGATGCGGGGAGCCCGGACGGGGGAGTCCGGTGGGTGAGTCCTGCTCAGCCGGTGGCGGCGCCGGTCGGCCAGTAGCCGGGGGTGGCGGTCTGCTGCCGGGGGACGTTGAAGCGGTCGCCGGGGGCGGTCCAGAAGCCCTCGCGGAGGGAGAGCGCCATGCCGGCCCAGTCGAGGGCGGTCTCCACGGTGTGGTGGAGGGCCTCCTGGGACCAGGTGTCGTCGAAGACCAGCGGCAGGACGGGGGCGACCTGCTCGATGGTGGCGATCAGCGGGTTGTGGGTGATGGCCTCGTCGACGAGCAGGACGATCGGCTTCCGCAGCGCCGACGCCCAACCGAGTTCGAGGCTGACGCCGGCCGAGAGCGGGGCGCCGACATAGGCGAACACCAGGTCAGCGGACTGGAGCGCGCGGAAGTCGGAGGGGACCCGGGGCTCGGGCGCCCGACCGGCGACGGTCCAGGCGTCGCTGTGGTGCGCGCTGTACACGGCGGCACCGCTGCGGAGGAGGGTGGTGCGGAGCGTCGTCAGCCGCGTCCGGCTGGCGAGCGTCACCACGCTGTCCGCGGGGCCGGTCAGCCGCATCAGCGGCGCGGCCAGGAACACACGTGCACGCCGACCCTCAGGGGCCTGGCTGTCGTTGTGACGCAGGTAGGGCTCGGTCATGTCGACTCCGGGGGAAGGCCGACCGGGGGAGAGAATGTCGGCTATGCGTTGAATGTGGGCTGCTCTGTGGAGTGGTGCTACTGGTGAACGGCTTGGCGTTTGACGGTACATTGGCAAGATGTGGCGTCCTGCTGGACCATCGGGAGCGAACTGATCGTCCAACGCGCCGTGGTGTGGCGTCCAGGGTTGGTCGGTGTCATCTGGATGCCTGGCAGGGAGATGACGCACACCTTGCGGGGCAGCTGCTGGTGACAGCCTCCCCTTCGCGCGGCACAATGTGAGCCGTTATCCTGCATGGCGGTTCTAGTGGCGATTGTCGAGAGAGAGTAGGGGCGTGACTGACATGCGCCGATTTGTCCGCAAGGTTGTGCTTTCGGCGGCCGTTGCTGCTGCTGCGCTGGGCGTTGTTTCTCTCGCGAATGCTGCCGACTCGCACGACACGACTGCCATCAAGGCTGCCGTGAGTGTCGCGGACGACATCTCCTGGCAGTGATCGTAGCCACGTGGCTTCCTGGGTACATGCCAAAATTCCCGAAATATTCGCCGACATTCCAGAAGTGGGCGAATGGGTCAGTCGGTAGGATTCTGGGCTTGCCGACCGAGAACGTATCCGAGCTGGAATAGCGAGTCGACCTTGTAGTCGTCTCGCATTTCAGCTATATGTCTTGCGAGTGTCCGCTCGCTGATTCCCAGGCGTCGCGCAATGACTCGGTGGTTGGTGCCTTCGAGCATCAGATCGATGATTGTTTGCCGGAGGCGGGATACCACCTGCTGCGGCACTGTGCGGCCACCCTCGAACTCCAGGGCGCGGCTCCAGCATCGTTCGAACACCTCTTCGGCGAGGTAGTCGACTACTGCGGGGTCGTGGATGAAGGCCGCAAGGCTCATGTCCTCGGCGATCGGGATGACGGCGACCCGTCGATCCATCAGTATGAGGCGCGTGTACGGCTCGTCAAGGGTTCGGTACTGGCCGCCGGCCCGAGCGAGCGTCGCTACGTAGTCCCTGGTCGGCTGGTGGTAGCGGGTGCTGGCGTGGTAGATCGTCCGTACCTCCGTGCCACTGCGGAGCGTCTCCAGATCTTGCTCGATCATTCCAGCGAGAAGATCGGGCTGTCGGGGGCCGCCAGGTTGGAGTGATAGGGCCTCCCCCAGTCCGGACTCCCGGTACTGCTCCAGCCGCTGACGGATAAGAACCTTCCCCTGCACATATTCGATAGATCCTCCGAACTGCTTTGGGGTGTGGAATTCCCGTGCCAAATCCTGCAGTTCGGAGGGGAGGGACACGGCGCGCGATAGGAGTTCCAGCGCCTGACGCTGCCAGGAATGGCTGAGACTCGTCGAGAGCTGCGCCGGGTCGGCGGCTACGAGAGTAGTGGGGTCATCGCTGTCGGGCACGAGAAGGCCAATCCTCACCAGCTCCTCTCGGGATGAATGAGTTTGATCGGCACTGGGGCCCAGCGGCAGCTTGCCGTCTCCTCGGATGACGGCGAGGTAGAGCTCTTTTGCTTCTGCAGAGAGGGTGGACAAGCCGGCGGAAAGGGGCTGCTCTCGTTCACTCATCCGCGACTCCTTGCCGTTACCGTGATGCCTGTGTGCTGTCAGCGCTGATGCTGAATCGCGGTTCAGCATGCCAGATCCTCTGAGTCCTCTGGAGAGGGAATGTGATCGCACTCTCTCACCAACACCCAGCCGCCGGCACCCCCCGAACAGGAGGGAGCCGGCGGCTGGTGGTGCGGTGCGGGCCCCGGGTCAGCGCTTGGGGCGCCAGACGACGAGGGCGCTGGACTGGGGGGTGGGGGGCTGGTACGGGACGAGGTCGCGGCGGTAGGAGGCGTGGACGGCGGCCTCGCGCTGCTGGAGGGCGGTGGCGGCGCCCTCGAGGGAGTCGACCAGTTCGGTGATGCGCGACTGGAGGGCGCTGACCTGGTTCTCCAGCTCGATGATCCGCTTGATGCCGGCCAGGTTGATGCCCTCGTCCTGGGAGAGCCGCTGGACCTCGCGCAGCTGCTGGATGTCGCGGGCCGAGTAGCGGCGGCCGCGGCCGGCGGTGCGGTCGGGGCAGACCAGGCCCAGGCGGTCGTACTGCCGCAGGGTCTGCGGGTGGAGGCCGGAGAGTTCGGCGGCGACCGAGATGACGTACACCGGGGTGTCCTCGGTGAGGACGTACTGCGGCGCGGCCGCGGCGCGGCGGGGGCGGCCGCCGGCGGGGCTGCCGGGGAGGCCCTCACCGAGGCCCGGGCCGATCGGGCCGCCCGCGCCGATCGGGCCGTTGGCGTTCGCCGGGTCCATCGGGTTCGTCGGGTTCATCGGGTTCGGGGACATCTGGTCGTCACGCTCCCTTCGCCGCCCGGAACAGAGCGGCTCGTGGGTCGTCGGAGGCGGTGGCCTCGCGGTACTGCTCCAGGGCGTCCAGCGCGTCGCCGTCGACGTGCTGGGGAACGACGACCTCGACGGTGACGAGGAGGTCGCCGCGGGTGCCGTCCTTGCGGGTGGCACCCTTGCCGCGGGCGCGCATGGTGAGGCCGTTGGCGCTGCCCGGGGGGAGCTTGAGCTTCACGGCGGGGCCGTTCAGCGTGGGCACCTCGATGGTGGCGCCGAGGGCGGCCTCGGGGAAGGTGACCGGGACGGTGACGGTGAGGTTGTCGCCCTTGCGCCCGAACACCGGGTGGGGGTCGACGTGCACGGTGACGTAGAGGTCACCGGGCTGGCCGCCGCGTTCGCCCTGGGCGCCCTTGCCCTTGAGCCGGATCCGCTGGTCGGCCTGGACGCCGGCCGGGATACGGACCTGCATGGTGCGGGCGGAGCTGGCCCGGCCGCTGCCGTGGCAGTCGGGGCACGGGTCGTCGACGATCATGCCCCGGCCGCGGCAGTCCTTGCAGGGCTCGGAGAGCGCGAAGGCACCCTGGCCGCGGCTGACGGTGCCGGCGCCGACGCAGGTCGGGCAGACCCTGGGGGTGGTGCCGCTCTTGGCGCCGGTGCCGTTGCAGAGCCGGCAGGGGGCCTGGCTGGTCATCCGCAGCGGGACGGTCGCGCCGTCGACGGCCTCCTCGAAGGAGAGTGTCACCTCGGTCTCGACGTCGGCGCCGCGCCGGGGCTGGGCCTGTCGGGCGCCGCCGCGGTTGAAGAGTCCGCCGAAGACGTCGCCGAGTCCGCCGCCACCGCCGCCCTGGGTGCCGGTGAAGAGGTCGCCGAAGTCGAAGCCGTAGCTGCCGGCGCCGCCGGGGCCGCCGGTGCGGAAGCCGCCGTTGGCGAAGAGGCTGCGGGCCTCGTCGTACTCCTTGCGGCGCTTCTCGTCGGAGAGGACGTCGTACGCCTCGGAGATGTCCTTGAAGCGCTCCTCGGCCTTGGCGTCGCCCTTGTTCGCGTCCGGGTGGAACTCGCGCGCCAGCTTGCGGTAGGTCTTCTTGATCTCGGTGGCGGTGGCGTCCTTGGGCACGCCGAGGACCTTGTAGTAGTCCTTCTCGACAAAGTCCTTGCCGCTCATGCGCCCACCTCGCTCCGCCCGGAAGCCGCAGAGCGGTTCACGCACCCCTCGATGGTTCGCTCGCTGTGCTCGCTCACCGCTCCCGACACCTCCCGATGTCCATCGTCACTGCGCTGTCAACAGCCGCCGGAAGTAGCGCTGCTGACAGCGCGCTGCGGAGCCGGCCGCCGTACTGGCCGGCGTACGACTCCGCAGCGCACTGGTTGTCAGCTGTCACAGGTTGTCAGCTGTCCGAGCCACCGTCGGACTTGTCCTTCTCGGCGGACTTCGCCTCGGCGTCCGGGCCGGGCGTCGTCTGGGTGCCGGGCTGGGGCTCGGCCACGGCGACCATCGCCGGGCGGATGATCCGCTCGCCGATGCGGTAGCCGGGCTGGAGGATCTGGACACAGGTGTCCTCGGTGACGTCCGAGGAGTAGCTGTGCATCAGCGCCTCGTGCTGCGTCGGGTCGAAGGGCTCGCCCTCCTTGCCGAACTGCTGCAGGCCCAGCTTGGCGACGACCGTCTCCAGGGAGTCGGAGACGGACTTGAAGCCGCCCGTCACCTCGCCGTGCTCGCGGGCGCGGCCGATGTCGTCCAGGACGGGGATCAGGGACTCCAGGATGTTGGAGACCGCGATCTCGCGGACGGTCAGCCGGTCGCGCTCGACCCGCTTGCGGTAGTTCTGGTACTCGGCCTGCAGCCGCTGCAGGTCCGCGGTGCGCTCGGCCAGCTCGCGCTTGGCCGCGGCGAGCTCCTCGGGGGCCTCGCCGGCACCGGCCGAGGCGGCTTCCTCGGCGGCCTTGATCACGGCCTCCTCGGCGGCGGAGTCGTCGCCGGGCTTGCCGCCCTGCGGCTTGTCCGTCATGCCGACGCACCACCCTTGGGCTTCTCGTCGTCGACGATCTCGGCGTCGACGACGTCGTCCTCCTTGGCGTGGGCGGAGTCGCCGGCCGCGGCGGCACCGGCACCGGCGGCGTCGGCGTTGGCGTAGAGCGCCTGGCCGAGCTTCTGGGCGGTGGTGGAGACCTTCTCGGAGGCCTCGCGGATCTTCGCGATGTCCTCGCCCTTGAGGGCTTCCTTGAGCTCGCCGATGGCGGTCTCGACCTCGGTCTTGACGTCGGCCGGCAGCTTGTCGGAGTTGTCGGCGATGAACTTCTCGGTCGAGTAGACGAGCTGCTCGGCGGAGTTGCGGGTCTCGACGGCCTCGCGGCGCTTGTGGTCGTCCTCGGCGTACTGCTCGGCCTCGCGGCGCATGCGGTCGACCTCGTCCTTCGGCAGCGAGGAGCCGCCGGTGACGGTCATCTTCTGCTCCTTGCCGGTGCCGAGGTCCTTCGCGCCGACGTGCATGATGCCGTTGGCGTCGATGTCGAAGGTGACCTCGATCTGCGGCAGGCCGCGCGGCGCCGGCGGCAGGCCGGTCAGCTCGAACATCCCGAGCTTCTTGTTGTACGCGGCGATCTCGCGCTCGCCCTGGTAGACCTGGATCTGCACGGACGGCTGGTTGTCCTCGGCCGTGGTGAAGATCTCGGAGCGCTTGGTCGGGATCGTGGTGTTGCGCTCGATCAGCTTGGTCATGATGCCGCCCTTGGTCTCGATGCCGAGGGACAGCGGGGTGACGTCGAGCAGCAGGACGTCCTTGACCTCGCCCTTGAGGACACCGGCCTGGAGCGCGGCGCCGATGGCGACGACCTCGTCCGGGTTGACGCCCTTGTTGGCGTCCTGGCCGCCGGTCAGCTCCTTGACGAGCTCGGCGACGGCGGGCATGCGGGTCGAGCCACCGACCAGGACGACGTGGTCGATCTCGGAGAGCGAGATGCCGGCGTCCTTGATCACGTTGTGGAACGGGACCTTGCAGCGCTCCAGCAGGTCCGCGGTCAGCTGCTGGAACTGGGCACGGGTGAGCTTCTCGTCCAGGTGCAGCGGGCCCTCGGCGGAGGCCGTGATGTAGGGCAGGTTGATCGAGGTCTCGGAGGACGAGGACAGCTCGATCTTGGCCTTCTCGGCGGCCTCGCGCAGACGCTGCAGGGCCATCTTGTCCTTGGACAGGTCGACGCCGTGGCCGGACTGGAAGACCTTGACCAGGTGGTCGACGACGCGCTGGTCCCAGTCGTCGCCGCCGAGGTGGTTGTCACCGTTGGTGGCCTTCACCTCGACGACCCCGTCGCCGATCTCCAGCAGGGAGACGTCGAAGGTGCCGCCGCCGAGGTCGAAGACCAGGATGGTCTGGTCGTCCTTGTCCAGGCCGTAGGCCAGGGCGGCCGCGGTGGGCTCGTTGACGATGCGCAGGACGTTGAGGCCCGCGATCTCACCGGCCTCCTTGGTGGCCTGGCGCTCCGAGTCGTTGAAGTACGCCGGGACGGTGATGACGGCGTCGGTGACGGTCTCGCCCAGGTAGGCCTCGGCGTCCCGCTTGAGCTTCTGCAGCACGAAGGCCGAGATCTGCTGCGGGTTGAAGTCCTTGCCGTCGATGTTGATCTTCCACCCGGTGCCCATGTGGCGCTTCACCGAGCGGATGGTGCGGTCGACGTTGGTGACCGCCTGGCGCTTGGCCACCTCGCCGACGAGGACCTCGCCGTTCTTGGCGAAGGCGACGACGGACGGCGTGGTCCGAGCGCCCTCGGCGTTCGTGATGACGGTGGGCTCGCCACCCTCCAGAACGCTGACGACCGAGTTCGTCGTACCGAGGTCGATGCCGACCGCGCGTGCCATCGTAGATACCTCCACGGAAGAGTTGAGCTTTACAGGCTCAAGGATGCACGACCCGGCGGGTAGCGTCAACAGCTATGAGTGCTCGGCACTCAACTTTGCTGATATCCCCGCTGACATCGGCGCTGACATCGACCCGGAGGGGCGGGCCGGTTCGGGCGCTCGCGACGGGGCGGCGCGCGTGCGGTCACGTGACTGCCGCCATAGCTTGGGAACCTTCTGGAGGACTGTTGGCGACCTGTAATGTCCGGGCCGTCGGCCCGGCAAGTTACCGACCAGTACAATCACTCGGAAACCCGCGGGCCCGCAGAACGCAGAACGTAGAAACGTAGACCGCAGAAGCGCAGAACCGCAGAACCGCAGACACTGCTCAACCGCAAGCCGCAGGAGACGGAGAGCGATGCAACTAGCAGCGATCGTCATCTCGCTGGTCACGTTCGTGATCGGCACCGCGCTCGCCCTCCGTGCGGCGTGGCACATTTTCAGGGTCGTGCTGACCGGCGCGCCGGACACCACCCGCTTCGGCAGGCCCGCCCAGCGCGTGAAGACCCTCGCGACCGAGTTCTTCGGCCACACCCGGATGAACCGCTGGGGGATCGTCGGCATCGCCCACTGGTTCGTCGCGGTCGGCTTCTTCAGCCTGGTGCTCACCATCGTCAACGCGATGGGCCAGCTGTTCGACGCCGAGTGGGAACTGCCGATCATCGGTCACTGGATGATCTGGCAGCTCTTCGTCGAGCTGGTCGGCACCCTGACCACCCTGGGCATCGCCACCCTGATCGTGATCCGGCTGATGAGCCTGCCGTCCCGGTCCGGCCGCAAGTCCCGGTTCGCCGGCTCGATCGCCTGGCAGGCCTTCTACGTCGAGTACACGATCCTCGGCATCGGCCTGTGCATCCTGATGCTCCGCGCCCTGGAGGGCGCCCTGGCCGGCGTCGACTCGTACGGCCCGGAGCACCTGGTGTCGTACCCGATCACCTCGGCGCTGAGCGGGCTGTCGCACGGCACGCTGGAGAACCTGGTCTACCTGTTCGCGATGCTGAAGATCTGCATCTCGTTCGCGTGGGCGATCACCATCGGCCTCAACCCCTCGATGGGCGTGGCCTGGCACCGCTTCCTCGGCTTCTTCAACATCTACTTCAAGCGCGAGGAGGACGGCAGCACCGCGCTCGGCGGGCTCCGTCCGATGACCAGCAAGGGTCAGCCGATCGACTTCGAGGACCCGGCCGACGACGCCGTCTTCGGCGTCTCCCAGGTCGAGCACTTCTCCTGGAAGGGCATCCTCGACTTCTCCACCTGCACCGAGTGCGGCCGCTGCCAGTCGCAGTGCCCCGCCTGGAACACCGGCAAGCCGCTGTCCCCCAAGCTGCTGATCATGAGCCTGCGCGAGCACGCCTACGGCAAGGCGCCGTACCTGCTGGCCGGCGGCGGCAAGGACATGGAGGGCACCGAGCAGGCCACCGCCGAGCAGCTCAAGGACGTCCCGGCGGCCGCCCTGGCCGAGGCCGAGCGCCCGCTGATCGGCACCGCCGAGGAGAACGGCGTCATCGACCCGGACGTGCTGTGGTCCTGCACCACCTGCGGCGCCTGCGTCGAGCAGTGCCCGGTAGACATCGAGCACGTCGACCACATCGTCGACATGCGCCGCTACCAGGTGATGATCGAGAGCAACTTCCCGACCGAGGCCGGGACGATGCTCAAGAACCTGGAGAACAAGGGCAACCCGTGGGGTATGGCCACCAAGGCCCGCCTCGACTGGGTCAAGGAGCTCAAGAAGGAGACCGGCATCGAGGTGCCGGTGATCGGTGAGGACATCGACCCCGCCGAGGTCGAGTACCTCTACTGGGTCGGTTGCGCCGGCGCCCTGGAGGACCGCGCCAAGAAGACCACCAAGGCCTTCGCCGAGCTGCTGCACACCGCGGGCGTGAAGTTCGCCATCCTCGGCAAGGAGGAGACCTGCACCGGTGACTCCCCGCGCCGCCTGGGCAACGAGTTCCTCTTCCAGATGCTCGGCGCGCAGAACGTGGAGACGCTGAACGCCGCGCTGGAGGACGCCCCGACCAAGCGGATCGTGGCCACCTGCCCGCACTGCTTCAACACCATCGCCAACGAGTACCCGCAGCTCGGCGGGCACTTCGAGGTGATCCACCACACCCAGCTGCTGCAGCACCTGATCGACGAGGGCAAGCTCGTCCCGGTCAACCCGGTCGAGGGCCTGATCACCTACCACGACCCCTGCTACCTGGGCCGCCACAACAAGGTCTACAGCCCGCCGCGCGAGATCATGGACAAGGTCCCCGGTCTGCGCCAGCAGGAGATGCACCGCCACAAGGAGCGCGGCTTCTGCTGCGGCGCCGGCGGCGCGCGGATGTGGATGGAGGAGCGCATCGGCAAGCGGATCAACACCGAGCGTGTGGACGAGGCGCTGTCGCTCAACCCGGACATCGTCTCCACCGCCTGCCCGTTCTGCCTGGTGATGCTCTCCGACTCGGTCAACGGCAAGAAGAACGAGGGCGCGGCCAAGGAGCACCTCAAGGTGGTCGACGTGGCCCAGCTGCTGCTCGACTCGGTGAAGGCGACCCCGCCGGCCGAGGCCGAGGAGCCCGCGACCGTCGACGCGTAACCGCGGTGACCGCAATCACTGCGGTCACTTCGGTCACCGCAATCACCGCGGTCACCGTTCGCTGTTCGACAGTTCTGCAACAACCGCCCGGCCCGGTGGACGCCGCCAACGCGCCCGCCGGGCCGGGCTTTTCGGTGCCCCGGGCGACGGCCGGCGGTACGGCGGGCGGACGGCGAGTGACGTCAATCGCACGGCCGCCGGACGGGCATTCGGTCGGAAGGAAATACAGTAGGCGCCGGACCGGCCGCGCGCCGGTCGACCCGTTCACGACGGGCTCAGACCACTGACGGAGGTATCGGCCCGCCGGGCCGGGCCGCGGAGAGCACAAGGGGAACAGCGCAGACCATGACCGAGGCGATCATGCTCGTCGGTGGTAAGGGCACGCGACTGCGTCCGCTGACCACCCACACCCCCAAGCCGATGCTGCCCGTGGCAGGCGTCCCGTTCATCGCCCACCAGCTGGCCCGTGCGGCCGCCGCCGGCGTCACCCGGGTGGTCCTGGCCACCTCCTACCTGGCCGAGGTGTTCGAGGACCACTTCCAGGACGGCACCCCGTACGGGATCGAGCTGGTCTACCTGACCGAGCGCGAGCCGCTGGGCACCGGCGGGGCCATCCGCAACGCGGCCTCCGGGCTGACCTGCGGCCCGGACGAGCCGGTCCTGGTCTTCAACGGCGACATCCTCTCCGGCCTCGACATCGCCGCCCTGCGCGACGGCCACGTGGCCGCCGGGGCCGACGTCACCCTGCACCTCACCCGGGTGGAGGACCCGAGGGCCTTCGGCCTGGTCCCGACCGACGAGAACGGGCGGGTGCTGGAGTTCCTGGAGAAGCCGGAGACGCCGGAGCAGATCGTCACCGACCAGATCAACGCCGGCTGCTACGTCTTCACCCGGTCCGTGATCGACCGCATCCCGGCCGGCCGCGAGGTCTCCGTCGAGCGCGAGACCTTCCCCGAGCTGCTGGCCACCGGCGCCCTGCTGCGCGGCGTCGTCGACACCTCGTACTGGTTGGACCTCGGCACCCCGGCCGCGTTCGTCCGCGGCTCGGCCGACCTGGTCCTCGGCAAGGTCGACTCCCCGGCCGTCCCCGGCCCCACCGGTGACGCCCTGCTGCTGCCCGGCGCCACCGTCCACCCGGGCGCGGTGCTCAGCGGCGGCACCGTGGTCTCCGCGGACGCGGTGGTCGAGGCCGGTGCGATCGTCGAGGGCAGCGTGATCCTGCCCGGCGCCGTGATCGGCCCGGACACCCTGGTCAAGGACTCGATCGTGGGCGCCTACGCCACCGTCGGCGACCGCTCGGCGCTGGACGGCGCGGTGATCGGCGACGGCGCGATCGTCGAGTCCGACAACGAGCTGCCGAGCGGCATCCGGATCGCCTGCGGCACCCTGCTGCCGGTCGGCGCCGTCCGCACCACGGCCGGCCCGGGCGGCTGCCCGGCCGGCACGGCCGCGGCCGCCTCGGTGCACGGGCCGTCGGTCAGCGCCCCGCGCTAGCGGCTCCGCAGCGGGCCCCGGGCGTCCCGTTCGGACGACTTTCGGACCCGTTCGTCTCAGGCTCGCTGCAAACCGGCCCCGGCTCCGTCCGGGGCCGACGCGCATTGGGCCGGACGGGTACCTTCGGAGCGTGGCTGGTAATCGATACGACAGCGGTCAGGGCGCCGACCGTCCGCACGGCGGATGGTCGGCGCCTCCGCCGCCGCCGGGGGCGCCCGGGGGGTACGGGCGGACGGACGGCCCCGTGGACGGGCCGGAGTACTTCACGGCCGCGCACCCGACGGCAGCACCCGGCGGGCCGGGTGCCCCGGGCACCCCGGGCGGTGGCGCGGGCGGTCCCGGGAGCACGGCCGGCGGCGGGTACGACCCCTACGCGGCCGACCCGTACGCGGCCGACCGGCCGGGCAACACCCGGGCCTTCCCGGCGGCCGGCGACCCGTACCGCGGCGGCGCCCCGTACGGGCAGCAGCCGCCTCCCTACGGCCACGAGAGCCAGGGCCGGCCCGGCTCGTACGGCCAGGGCCCGGACCAGGGCCAGTACGGCTACGACGACAACGGCGGCTACGGGCAGCAGCCGCCGTACGGCCAGGAGCAGCAGCCCCCGTACGGCCAGGACAACGTCACCGTCTACCGCGCCGGCGGCCAGTCCGCCCCGCACGTCAGCGGGCCCCGGCCGCAGTGGCGCGAACTGTTCGTCGGCATCTTCCGCACCCCGACCGCGATCTTCGACCGGACCCGCGACCACCAGGTCTGGCTGCCCGCCCTCAGCGTCTCGCTGCTGTACGGCGTGCTCGCGGTGCTCGGCATCGGGCTGACCCACGACGACATCGTCAACTCCACCTTCTCGGTCGCGCTGACCGGCCTGCTCGCCGCTGCCGTCTGCTTCACCGTGGCCGGCGCCGTCTTCGGCGCGGTCACCTACGCGCTGGCCCGCCAGCTCGGCGGCGACGGCCCGTGGAAGTCGACGGTCGGCCTGGCCGCGCTGATCGGCTGGCTGACCGACGCGCCCCGGCTGCTGCTCGACCTGGTGCTGCCCTCGGGCAGTGCGGTGGTGCAGGTGGTCGGCTGGGCGACCTGGATGCTCTGCGCGTACCTGCTGACCACCATGGTCCGGCGGGTGCACGACCTGCCCTGGGGCAAGGCGGCGGCGGCCGCGGCGGTGCAGCTGCTCGCGCTGCTGGTTCTGATCAAGCTGCCGACGCTCGGGTGACCGGGCGGCAGCGGCCGACGTGATCAAGGTCCCTGCCGCCGGTGCGGGGCCGACAGGCAGAATGGTGGGCGGGTCCGGCCGGAAGGCCCGGGCCCGCCCACCCTCGTTCGTCGACCACCAAGCGGAGCCAGCCATGACCCTCCCCACCACCCACGTCAGCTTCCCGGCCGGGGCGGTGACCGGAGAGTCCCCGGTGCTGGCGGTGCACCCGCTGGCGGACGGCCGGTACGCGGTGGTGACCGCGGCCACCCCGTTCCACCCGCTCGACCACACCTGGCCCGACCAGCCGGCCGACCACGGCACCCTCACCGTCGACGGCACCGAGCTGGCCGTGGTGGACTGCCTCACCGGCGCGGTCGGCCCGGACGGCGGGGCGCCGCTGGTCGGCGCCGAGATCCCGGTCAAGCGCGGGGACGAGGAGTGGTCCTGGCTGGTCCTGCACGTCCTCGCCGCCGACCCCGGCGACCTCGTCGGCCGCACCGCGGTGCTCGCCGTCGACACCGAGCGCCGGGCCGCCCTGAGCGCCTCGCACAGCGGCTGCCACCTGCTCGCCCTCGCCCTCAACGCCGCGCTCGCCCCGCGCTGGCGCAAGGACCCGGGCCGCTCCGACGCCTTCGGCAACCCCGACTTCGACAGCCTCGCCATGGCGAGCTCGGTGATGGACACCCAGGCCAGCACGGACACCTACCGGCTCGGCAAGTCGCTCAAGAAGAAGGGCTTCACGGTCGACGCCACCGAGGAGTTCCCCGCCCTCGCCGACGCCCTGCCCGCCCTCACCGAGGCCGTCAACGCCCGGCTGGCCGCCTGGGTCGCGGCCGACGCCCCGGTCCGGATCGACGTCCCCGGCCCCGAGCTGACCGCCCGCCGCCAGTGGCACTGCGAGCTGCCCGAGGGCGGCGCGCAGATCTTCTGCGGCGGCACCCACCTGCACCACCTCGGCGAGCTCGCCGAGCTGCGCACCGAGCTGCGGCTGTCCGAGGACGGCGCCGAGCTGGTCGCCGTCACCAGCCCCAAGCGGGCCTGACACCGCCGGGCGGCCCCGCCGTCTGTCCGGGACCGCCGTCCGTCCGGAAACGCCGCGGGCGGCCACCCCCTGGTCGAGGGGGTGGCCGCCCGCCGTGCGTGCGCTCTGCCGCGGCGCGGTCAGACCTCGCTGCGGTGGAAGTTCAGGTACGAGCGGGACGGCGTCGGGCCGCGCTGCCCCTGGTAGCGCGAGCCGTAGCGCGCGGAGCCGTACGGGTGCTCGGACGGCGAGGAGAGCCGGAACAGGCACAGCTGCCCGATCTTCATCCCCGGGTAGAGCTTGATCGGCAGCGTCGCGACGTTCGACAGCTCCAGCGTCACGTGACCGCTGAAACCGGGGTCGATGAAGCCCGCCGTGGAGTGGGTGAGCAGGCCCAGCCGGCCCAGGCTCGACTTGCCCTCCAGCCGGGAGGCCACGTCCTCGGGCAGCGTGATGACCTCGTACGTCGAGGCCAGCACGAACTCGCCCGGGTGCAGGATGAACGCCTCGTCGCCGTCCGGTTCGACCAGCCGGGTCAGGTCCGGCTGCTCCTCGGAGGGGTCGATGTGCGGGTACTTGTGGTTCTCGAACACGCGGAAGAAGCGGTCGAGGCGCACGTCGATGCTCGACGGCTGGATCATCGCCGGGTCGAACGGGTCGATGACGACCCGGCCCAGGTCGATTTCGGTCCGGATGTCCTTGTCAGAGAGCAGCACGCTTCGAGGTTACGTGCACGACGGGGCCCCGGACGAATCCGTCCGGGGCCCCGTGTCCTCCCGTCGGCCGTCAGGCCAGGAACTCAGCGGCCTCCAACCGCATCGCCCGAGCCAGTTGGGCCGTCGACAGCTCCCGCACGTCGGCCAGCACCGAGCTCCGGAGCCGTCCGCACTGCGGACAGCGGATCAACCGCCCGGGCCCGAGCCGCCCGGGACCGAGGTTCTGCATCGGGAACGTGGTGGTGCTGAACAGGTGCCCCTCGGCACAACGAACGACGGCGCGCTGCTCCATCGATCCCCTTCCCATCCCTAACCCAGTACTCACCCGTACTCATCGCGCCCCGGCGGCCTGGCCCCGGGACAGCGTCACATTAGGGGATGTTCCGGACATTCCACACCGTGGCTCGCCGCCCCGACCCCACACCCACCGGGGCACTGGCACGCGGCCCAAACAGTACGCCCCCGGCCCGCCCCCGCCGGGCTCCGCCACGGCCCGGGACCGGCCGTGCAACCACTGTCGCGGATGGGGTACAGTGACACTGGAATGAGCAGTCTCTGACGGCTCATCAGGCGGGCGTAGTTTAATGGTAGAACATGAGCTTCCCAAGCTTAGAGCGCGAGTTCGATTCTCGTCGCCCGCTCCAGCAGTAAAGGCCCAGGTCAACGACCTGGGCCTTTCGCATTGTCTAGACCAATCCGACTCCGCCCGCGCCAGATCCGTGCCCGAACGCGGCTGGGTGATCTTTGAAGTCACGCCTCTTCCGATCGCTGCGCGCCTGGAGGGCCGAGCCGCAGGGCGGCTCTCGGGGCGATGGAGGCGTTAGCGGCAGTGAGCCGGGCTGGCGGCGATCCTCTGCTCGGGAGAAGCGACTGTCACCGTGGCGAGCCGAGTCGTCGAGGCTGTGTGCCCCGTGAAGGTGGGGGCGCGGCTTGCTGCCGACCGCTGCTGTCCTGATCGGTGTGCTGATTCACAACTCTTGACCTCTATTTGGCAGTTGATCGATAGAAGATTCGATCATCCCATCGCAGGATGGGATAGGTCGCCGCGGTGGGTTCCACAGCGGCCGGGGCGGGATGTGATGTCGGCAGGGTGCAAGGGGGATGCGGTGCAAGACGGTTACTCGGTAGATCTGGGTGCGTTAAGGGAGGCGGCCGCAGGCGTGAATGGCACTCTCGAGCAGGTGAGCCAGCGGAAGGTCGCCGACATACCCCACGACCCGTCGGCGATCGGTCATGGCCACCTGGCGAGCACGCTGTCCGATTTCCTGAGTCGATGGAATCGTGGTGTGGACAACCTTGCCAAGGATGGCAAGGAGATCAGAAGTCGGCTGACGCTCAGTGTGAATGCGTACACCAAGGCTGAGCAGGACGCACACCAGCATGTCGTGCAGAGCGGCAACATGGTGACGGCTCCCGGGGCCGATCCCGGAGTGCGCTGATGGCGGCCGAACTCGGGACCACGAGCGATCCGAAGTCGTTGGTCCCCGGCAATCCGGCGGCGATCTACGCGACCGAGGCCGAACTGCGTTCCTATGGAGACCACCTGCATCAGGCAGGAGCCGGACTCCAACGGATCGACACGGTTGACGGCTGGCGTGGAGACGCCGGAGACGCCTTCCGCCACGCATTCCATGGGCAGCCGGGAAAGTGGCTCCAGGCTGGCGACGCATTTCACGATGCCGCAGACGCACTCAAGAGCTATGTCTCGACTCTGGTGTGGGCACAGGCCCAGGCAGCTACAGCGGTCAGTCAGTGGAACTCCGGCGACAAGGCAGCCGCGGGTGAAACGCTGCGCGGTGCCAGAGAACAACTGTCATCTGCTGGTGACAGTGCAGCTTCCAAAGTTGGGAAGGCCCGTGACCTGGCGCCGCCCAAGCCGGGCTTCTGGTCCCGCCTGGGCGACGACATTGGTGGGTTCTTCTCCGATGCCGGACATTTCGTCGAGAAAGCCGGAGAGGTGGTTCTTGGCGACCTCGCGTCGGTGGGCAACGCCATGGTGCATGACCCGGGTGCTGTGCTCCAGCTGGCAGGTGGGCTCGGCCTGGCCGTGCTCGGCGCGGGCGGCGAGATCGGCGGCTTCGCCCTCGACGTCACTGGTATCGGGGCGGTGCTGGGCGTGCCGGTCAACGTCATCTCAGCCGTGGCCATCACCGGCGGTCTCGGGATGGCCGGCGTTGGTCTGAACACGATCATGCATGACGCGGCTGGTCCAGATCGGGTCAACATGAACTCCGACGGCGGCGGTGGCGGTGGCGGAGGAGAGACCGGCGGCGAGCCTGTCTCGAATCGCGTCCGGCCCCCTCGGGAGGGTGACACCAACTACGTTGTCGACAATCCATCTGATCTTTCGGATACGATCACCGATATCGATCGGGTGGAGAACGGGACCCTCTGGGAGGAGAAGACGGCCACTGGCCAGGACCCGCGGATGGACCCCCAGAAGTGGGTGCAGAAGAATGTTGTCAAGAAGCTCGACTCCTATGTCCGCGCTCGTCCCTATCTTGAGGGTTACGAGAATGCCCCACTCGGAATGGACTTCACGGAGCCGGGAGCAACACCCCAGTTCAGGGCTGCGGTTGAACAAGCTGTCGAGGATTGGAAAGCCGCCAATCCGGGCGTGGATGTATCAGTTAGGTGGGCGCAGTGAGTTGTACTTTCCAGGTGGGGGACGAGATCGTGTGGGATCCGTCGAACACGGTGGCCAGGTTGTTCACCGGAGAGGCGGCGGCGGTGGCATCTGCTTTCGGGCTGCATTCGGGAATCGGTGAGATCATCGAGGACGAGTGCGAACTCGATATCCCGGTCCTGGAGGCCTTTGTCGCCGAACTCGTGCGGCGGTACCACGAGGCGACCCACCCGATCCTCCGATCGCTCACGGTGGGGTTCATCGCTACGGCGTCGGTGCTGGTCGAGCGGGCCGGCGGGCAGCTTCCGTCTGGTGAGCCGGACCAGGTCGCGGCCTGGGCCCAGTTGCGCCAGGAGCACGCAAGGTCGATGCCGCGCTGAACGGGACCGGACCGGTCGCGGGAGCGCCCTCGGCTATGTCTCTCTGCCGCGGGCACTCGTCGGCCAGTTCCACCGGATGGGTCGATACCGGGAACGCGGATGAGTGTGCTGCGGTGCCAGGAGCGGTCGTACCGGGCGCCGCAGCACACGGCGCTGCGCAGGTGTCCGCAGTTCGGCGACTGTGCAGTCCCAGGTGGTCATGGCCTACCTCGCACCCCACCGGCGTGCGACGGTCAGACGGTCGTCTCATTCTCGCCGTTCGCCGTGCGGTCTGGCACTCTACGGCCTGAACCGGCTGTTGCCTGGTGCCACGGCGTTGCCGGGCTCCGAGACGCTGGGCAAGTCCTGCCATGCGGGTAGCCGTCCGGGCGAATGCGTCATGGATCAGCCGTTCGCCGGTCCGTGTCGGCGGCGGGCGGCTGCACTTCCCGACGTAGTTCACGCCAAGCGCGAACGACACCGGTGGCCCTTTCCAAGACCACTCGCACCCTCTCTAGTAGGACGCCCACAAGCGAGACGCCCCAGATCAGGAGGACACTCCACTCGGCGATGGCTCCCAACACGACAGACCTCGAAAGGATGGCGGGCTGATCTCCCCAGCACCATCCTCCGAGCGGGCGCCAGCGAAGTCTGTACCTTTAGGGCGACATTTGATCGAATGCGTATTCGATCTGTCGAAGTCCTTCTGGTGCGGTTGCGGCGCGTGGCAGATCTGGGGCAGAACGGGCGGTGAAGGACGTGCAGCGGCGGTCAGCGCAGGGCGTCCGAAGGGCTGGTCGCACTGGTATCGGTGCAGGTCAGGAGTACTTTTGGGCCCGAAGGCCCAAAGATTCCCAAGCTTAGAGCGCGAGTTCGATTCTCGTCGCCCGCTCCGTACCGAGAGCCGCAGGTCATCTGACCTGCGGCTTTCGGCGTTTTGGGGGCGGCCGGGGCAGGGGCGTGCTGGGGTGGGGTGGGGGGTGGGCCGCGCCGGGTGGTGGGGTGCGGTGGGGCCCGGGCGGGGGAACTGTCCGTGCCCGGGTGCCGTCCAAGGAGTGACGGAATGCCTGCCCGGGTTGAACGCCGGGGGGAGTACGGAGGGCCCTGTGCAGTCAGGTGGTGCCGAGCTGAACCTGGGGTGCCCGGACGGTTTCCGCGCTGGTGCGGTGGCCGTGCCGGACTGGTGGCCGGTGTTGGCCCCGGATGTGACGGTCGATCAACTCGACGCCGGGGAGCGGTGCGAGGAGCTGCTGCGGGAGACCGTGGAGGCCCTCCGGCCGGTGCCGGCGTGGCAGGAGGCGGTGCCCCGGGCGGGGGTGCGGTTGGCGGCGCCGGGGCGGCGCGGGCCCGAGGTGCTCTGGTACGTGACCCGGGGGCGGGACCTCTTGACCGTCGTGTCGCCGGGCCGGCGGGCGGAGCTGGCGGGCACGGTGGAGCGGCTGTGGCGGCGGCGGGGGTGGACGATCACCTCGTTGAACGCCGGGCGGGACCGGCCCGGGGTCGCCGCGACGACTCGGGACGGTTCCCAACTGGTGCTGTGCTTCGGTGAGTTCGGTGAGATCCGAGTGACCGCGAGCCTGCTCGGGGTGGCCCGCTCGGAGCGGGTGCCCGAACTGCCGGGAGCGGGTGAGCCCGATCCGGCTCCGCTGCCGTACGTGCACTGCGCGTACTGGAGCGCGCTGGTGTGACGGGTGGGGCGGGTTACGGGGGAGGCGTGGAGCGAGTCCCCCCGGACCCGCTCCACGCCGCCACGTCGCGCGGCTTCGGCGCTGCCGCTCCCCCCGACACCCCGGCAGCCTCGCCGTTCCCCCCTGGCACCACTCTCCGGCGAGAGCGTCCGCACAGACCCGGCGAGTCCCCACCCCCGGGGACGTCGTGTTCTCACGCTAACAAACCGCGTGGTTGGTTTGTCAATAGTGAGATCCACGAAAAATCCACAATCGTGGCGATGTGGTCGGGTCGGTGTGATGGGCGTCCCACCAGGCAGTTGTGACCTCGTCAGGGGTGCCCGCGGTCGGCCCCGAGGCCGTACCGCCCGCCCGGGACGCGAGGAGCGCGCGGCCTGGAAGCCGACATTCCATGCATCATGACAGCACGGAGTGACACCGCGCGAGTGCCCAGCGCAGTGGAGGGGTGGGTCCGACGGGCTCGCCGGGGCAGGCGGGCCGGGGCGCGGTCAGCGCAGCAGCCGGCGCTCCTTGGCCACCGCCACCGCGCCCGCCCGGGTGTCCACGCCCAACTTGTCGTAGATCCGGCCGAGGTGGGTCTTCACCGTCGCCTCGCTGATGAACAGCGCCCGGGCGATCTCCCGGTTGCCCAGCCCCCGCGCCAGCTGTTCGAGGATGTCCTGCTCGCGCTCGGTGAGCTGCGGCGCGGGCGCCCGCATCTGCGCCATCACCCGGGAGGCGACCGGCGGGGAGAGCACCGTCCGGCCCCGGGCGGCCGCGTGGACGGCGGCGAACAGCTCCTCCGGCCGCTCGGCCTTCAACAGGTAGCCGGTGGCCCCGGCCGCGATGGCCCGGGTGATGTCGGCGTCGGTGTCGTACGTGGTGAGGACCAGGACGTGCGGCCCGCCCGGGGCGGCGGTGATCCGCCGGGTGGCCTCCACGCCGTCGATGCCCTCGCCGAGCTGGAGGTCCATCAGCACGACCTGCAGGGCCAGTCCGGCCGCCAGTGCGACGGCCTCCTCCCCGGTGCTCGCCTCGCCGACCACCTCGATGTCGCCCGCGCTGGCGAGCAGCGCCAGCAGGCCGGCCCGGACCACCGCGTGGTCGTCGCAGACCAGCAGCCGGACGGCGGCGGAGCCGTCCGGTGCGTCGCTCGACGGGGTGCGCGCTGCGGTCATCGGTGCTCCAGGGGGATCGCGGCGGAGACGACGGTGCCCTCGCCGGGGGTGCTCTCCACGGTCAGCGTGCCACCCAGCTGCCGCAGCCGGGCGCGCATGGCCGGCAGGCCGTACCCGCGGGTGCCGCCGGTCGCGCGGTGCCCGCCCGCCGCCGGGTCGAAGCCCTGCCCGTCGTCGGCGACGTCCAGTACGGCCTGGTCGCCCAGGAAGGACAGGGTGATCGCGGCCGCCGAGGCCCCGGCGTGCTCCCGGACGTTGGCCAGCGCGCCCTGGGCGATCCGCAGCAGCGCGGACTGCACGGCCGCCGGCAGCGGGACGGGCGCGCCGTCCAGGTGGAAGCGGACCGGCAGCCCGCTCTCCGCGGACTCCCGTTCGGCCAGCGCCCGCAGCGCGCGGTCCAGGGTGCCGCCGTCGGCGAGTTCGGCCGGGGCGAGGTCATGGACGAAGCGGCGGGCCTCGGCGAGGTTGCGGGCGGCCACCTCGGCGGCGGTGCGGACGTGGGTACGGGCGGTCGCCGGGTCGGTGTCCCAGGTGCGGTCGGCGGCCTGCAACAGCATCTGCTGGCTGGACAGGCCCTGCGCCAGGGTGTCGTGGATCTCCATCGCCAGCCGCTCGCGCTCGGCGAGCGTGCCCTCGCGCCGTTCGGTGGCGGCGAGTTCGCGCCGGGTGCGGACCAGGTCGGCGATCAGCGCGCGCTGCCGGGCGGCCTGCCGGGCCATGAACAGGAACACCCCGGTGGCCAGCGCGGCCACCGCGGGCGGCAGCAGGACGAGGGTGGCGTCCGTGGTGCCGGGCAGCCGGACCTCGGCGATCACCACGAGCAGCGTCAGGGCCGCGACCAGCGGGATCGCGGCCTTCGCGGGCAGTGCCCGCAGGCCGGTGTAGATCAGCGGGACGGCGCACCAGGCGAAGCTCGGCGCGAGCAGCACCAGCACCACCCAGAGCGCGACCACCAGCGCCAGCGGCCACCGGCGCGGCCGGCCCGGCGGGGTCGGACGGCGGTGGTCGAGCCAGGAGGCGGCCGGCTGGGCGACGGCCAGGGCGGCGCTTAGCCCGATCACCCAGGGGATCCGGGGGCTCCCGGCGTGGTGGGTGAGGTAGCGGCTGAGCGCGGCGGCGAGCAGCAGCAGGAAGGCGGAGTCCAGCAGCAGCGCCAGCCGTCCGGCGTCCGGGTCGCCGGCGTCGAGCCCGCCCGGGGGCGGACCGGCGGACGGGCGGGGCTGCTGCACGGGGGCTCCTGGGGCTACGTACGGGCTCCGGACGGGGCTCGGCCGACGGCGCGGCTGGGGCTCGGCCGACGGTGCTCAGGGCCCGGCCGATGGCCGATGGCCGATGGCCGAGCAGTGTCGGGCGGAGCGGTGAGGACCGGCGCCCGGTGCGCCGACCTGCGCCGACCTGCGCCGATCCCTCGATGCTGACCCGTCCGGCTCGGTCCCGCATCAGCCGATCGGTTGACACCGGCGTCCCCCATCATGCCCGGACGGTCGCGCCGGACCGTCGATGCCGCGCGCCCGGTTCCGGCCGGAGGATCGGAGCAGAGCCGGGCGGTCCCCCCGCCGCCCGGCCCTGAACCCGCCGCGGCCCCCGTGGACCCTGCGGACCCCGCGGCCCCGCCGTCCCGTTGAGTTGAGGAGCTGGACCATGAAGAAGACCTCCGTGCGCACCCGGGTGCTGACCGGCACCGTCGCCGTCGCCGCACTCGCCGCCGCCGGTGTCGGCGCCGTCTCGGCCAGCGCCGAGACCACCGAGACCCCGGCCGCGCCGGCCGCGGTGAAGGTCGACACCCAGAACAAGAACCTCGCCCAGAGCACCGGCCTGACCATCGACGCCGCCACCCGCGCCGCCCAGGCCGCCCTGGACGCGGCGACCAAGGCCGGCCAGCACGTCTCCGTCGCCGTGGTCGACCGGGACGGCGTCACCCGCGTGCTGCTCAAGGGCGACGGCGCCGGCCCACAGGCCCCGGAGTCGGCCGAGCGCAAGGCCTTCACGGCGGTCTCCTGGAACGCCCCGACCTCGGAGCTGGCCAAGCGCCTGGCCCAGGCCCCGAACCTCAAGGACATCCCCGGCACGCTGTTCCTGGCGGGCGGCGCCCCGGTGCAGGCCAAGGGCGCTCCGGTCGCCGGCATCGGTGTCGCGGGCGCGCCCAGCGGGGACCTGGACGAGCAGTTCGCGCAGGCCGGCGTGGCCGCCCTGGCGAAGTGACCCGCTCCGGTCGGCCGGCCCGCCGCCGGGGCCGACCGGCCGGGCGAACTCCCGTACCCGGCACCCGCCGTGCTCCCGGCCGACGGCCCGCGGTGGAACTCGTTCGGGTGAACAAGGGGAGGGTCGCCGCAGAACAGGCGGTGACCCTTTGAAAAGCCGGTGTCGTTGTCAGTGCCGCGTGGCAGGCTTCCCGGTATGACGGCGTGGACCCTCAACGACATCGAACGTGCGATCCGCTCCTCCTGGGGTGTCGACACCTGCGCGCCCGAGGACCAGGCCCGCTGGCGTCCCGACAATCCCGCCCGCGGCCAGTGCGGTGTGACGGCCATGGTGGTGCACGACCTGCTCGGCGGCGAGCTGATGATGGGCGAGGTGCACGTCGACGGGGTCCGGACGGACCTCCACTGGTGGAACCGCTTCGCCACCGGCTTCGAGATCGACCTCACCCGGGAGCAGTTCGGCCCGGGCGAGCTGGTCGGCCCCGGTCGCCCGGTCGCCCGCCCGGCCCGCCCCGGTCGGCTCCAGGCCCAGTACGAGCTGCTGCGCCACCGCGTGGTCACCGAGCTGGAGCGCGGCGCCTCCGCCGACCGTCTCCGCCGCCCGGCCCGGGTCGCGTAGCCGCCTGGCCCGGGTCACGTAGCCACCCGGCCGGCGCGGCGGGGTCGGCCCGAGCGTCCCCGGCCCGAGCGTCCCCGGCCCGGACGTCCCCGGCCCACCGAACTCCCCTGACGTACAGTCGATTCCGGACGGACCAACGTCCGGGTGACGGCGGCGAACGGAGTGCGCGGATGAGCGGGGCGACGGTCGGTTTCGTGGGGCTGGGCGCGATGGGGCAGGGCATGGCCGGCAGTCTGCTGCGCGCCGGCCACGCCGTACGGGTCTGGAACCGCTCGCCCGAGCCGGTGGCCGCCCTGGTGGCCCAGGGCGCCGAGGCGGCCGGCTCGCTCGCCGAGGTGTTCGCCGCCGACACGGTGGTCTCGATGCTGGCCAACGACCAGGCGGTCGAAGGGCTGCTGCTCGACCCCGGGCTGCTGGCGGGCGCGAAGGCGACCCTGCACGTCAACATGGCCACCGTCTCGCTCGCCCTGGCCGAGCGGGCCGAGGCACTGCACGCCGAGCACGGCATCGGCTACGTCGCCGCGCCCGTCCTCGGCCGCCCGCCGGCCGCGGCGGCGGGGAAGCTCAACCTCCTGGTGGCGGGCGCACCCGAACTGCTGGACCGGGCCGAGCCCCTGTTCGCCGCGATGGGCGAGCGCAGCTGGCACTTCGGCGACCGCCCGGCGCAGGCCAACACCGCCAAGATCAGCACCAACTTCCTGCTGGCCTGCGCGATCGAGTCGATGGCCGAGGCGTGCAGCCTGGCCGAGGCCCACGGGGTCCGGCCCACCGACCTGGTCGAGATGCTCAGCGGCACGGTCTTCCCCGGGCCGGTCTACTCCGGCTACGGCTCGATGGTGGCCGAACGCCGCTACGAGCCGGCCGGGTTCCGGCTGCCGCTCGGGCTCAAGGACGTCGGCCTGGCCCTGGAGGCCGGGGCCGCGAAGCACGTCCCGCTGCCCTTCGGTGGCATCCTGCGGGACGCCTTCCTGGACGCGCTGGCGCACGGCGACGGCGAGAAGGACTGGGCGGCCGTCGCCGAGGTCGCCCGCCGCCGGGCCGGGCTGCCGGACTGACCGACGCCCGCCCCCGCTCCCGCCCACTCCCGCTCCGGAGTCGGAGCCGGAGCTGGGAGGAGCGGGGCGGGCGGTGGAATACCCGGCGGTCCGCCGGTGCTCGTTCGGGTGTCCACAGCACCTGATCAGGGGGAGTACCGATGACCGACCAGCCGTCCGGCGCCGGGGCGCCGCGCCGTTTCCTGTTCCTGGACGCGAGCTCGCGCGTCGACGGAAACACCGCACAACTCGCCCGGCTGGCCGCCGAGTCGAGCCTGCCCGAGGGCGCCGAGCAGCAGTGGCTGCGGCTCGACGACCACCCGCTGCCGCCCTTCCAGGACCTGCGGCACACCGGTGACGGCCGCTACCCGGAGCCGGTTGGACACGAACGGACGCTGCTGGAGGCCACCTTGGCGGCCACCGACCTGGTCCTCGTCGCGCCGCTGTACTGGTACACGATGCCGACCAGCGCCAAGCTCTACCTCGACTACTGGTCGGCCTGGTTCCGGGTGCCCGGGGTGGACTTCCGGGACGGGATGCGCGGGGGCACGCTGTGGGACGTCACCGTGCTGGCCGGCACCGAGGAGCACGTCCAGCCGCTGATCGGCACCCTCAAACTGACCGCCGAGTACATGGGGATGCGCTGGGGCGGCGCGCTGATCGGCAACGGCACCCGCCCGGGGGACGTCCTGCGCGACGAGCAGGCGCTGATCGCGGCCAAGTCCTTCTTCGCGGGCTGACCCGATCGACGACGGCCGGGGTCGGCCACCTGACGTCGTCCGACGCCACCTGACGCCACCTGACGCCACCTGGTGTCACCTGACGTCGCGCGCGACGCGACCCGACCCCGACCGTCGCCCCGGGCCCCGCCGCCCCCGCCCCGGCCCCCGCCACGGACCGATGCATTCGCGCCACCCGGGCCCGTGCGCTACCGTCCTCCCGGGCGTGTACCCGTCACTTTGCGGCCGCCCTTGTCGGGGTGCAAAAGCCCTACCGGCGGACGGAGTTGGGCGATTCGGACGCCCCGGGCCCGGCCGTACGACGGAACCGGGCACCCGCCTTCCGAAGTGGCCGAATCGTTCGGTACTCTCCGTCGGACTTTCAGCTTCGCGGGGGAGTAGCGGCGTCTGTGGCCGCCCCCTCGCGCCCGGGCCTCGCCCGGACACTTCCGTGAGGTCTCCTTGTCCATACGTCGCAGTCTTGCCCTGGCCGGCGTCGCCGCGCTCACGTCCTCGCTGGTGCTCACCGGCGCCCAGGGCGCCATGGCCGTCGGCTCCACCGGCACCCCGTCCGCCGCCGCTCAGGCCGCGCAGGCGAAGCACCAGAACCTCGACCTCTCGGTGCGGGGCGTCCCGAACACCTTCGTCGCCGGCGGTGACGCCCGCGTCTTCTCCTACCGGATCCAGAACTCGACGGAGAACGACTTCGTCGCCTTCCCGCTCCTCAAGTTCAAGAACAAGGCCGGCACGCTCAAGGCCAAGGACCTGAAGGTCGAGTACCAGCTGCCCGGCAGCGGCACCTGGCGGACCGGCTCGATCGCGCCCGGCGGCGGTGACGGCGACGACAGCGCGGTGCTGATCCTGCTCGGCGGCGTGAACGACGGCGGTCCCGCCGACGACGCGCTGCTCTACCTCGCCCAGGGCAAGCGGATCGACATCGACGTCCGGGTCTCCTTCACCAAGGACACCCCGCTGGGCAAGGCCGGCGTCGTCCCGGTGGTCTTCTCGGCCAACGCCGACGACGAGTCCGACAACGGCCACTTCAGCTGCGAGGGGATCAAGGGCGCCGGCTTCACCATCAAGGCCGGTGGCGGCGGCAAGCCCACCCCGACCCCCACCCCCACCAAGACCGGCAAGCCGACCCCGAGCACCAGCGCGTCGCCCTCGGCCACGACGACGGGGACCCCCACCACGGCCCCGACCACTCCGGCCCCGACCACTCCGGCGCCGACCACCTCGGCCCCGACCACCCCCGCGCCGACCACCCCGGCCACCGGCACCGCCTCGCCGTCGGCCTCGCCGACCGACTCCGGCGCGACCACCACCCCGGCCCCGACCGCCGGCAGCACCGACGTGCAGCAGCCGATCGACTTCCCGGTGGACGTCCCGAAGGTCACCCCGCCGAAGATCACCCCGGCCGTCGTCACCAAGGCCAAGACGGCCGCCGCCGACGCCGACAAGACCCTCGCCACCACCGGTGGCGGTGACAACACCACCATGATCGCGGCCGCCGGTGGCGCGGTCCTGGTCGCCGGTGTCGGCACCCTCGTGGTGCTCCGCCGCCGCAAGGCCGGCCGGCAGGGCTGATCCGGGCCCGCCCCGGGACCGACCCGGAGGGGCTCCCGCTGAGGGACCCCACTGCCGCCCGACCGCCGTCGGGGACGGACCTCCGTCCCCGACGGCGCGGTGCCGCCGCTCCCCAGCGGGCGGCGGCGCCGGGCGGAACGGGCTGTTCTCCTCCGTCACATAGGATGTCCGGCCGGAGGGGGCGGAACGGCGGGGAGAGGTACAGGTGCGGGGAGATCGCACGGCACGGGCCACCACCGACTACGAAGCCACGACCGGTCGGATCGCGGGTCTACCGCTCCGCCGACACCACGTGCTGCTGACGGCGTGGACGGTGCTCTGGTTCTTCCTGGTGGAGCCCAGCGGCGGCTTCTCCTGGCACTACCTGCGCCAGGGCGAACAACTGCTGTTCAGCAGCCAGCCCGACGGCGGCCTCTCGCTCTACGCCCACCACCCCGAGCTGCAGATCGGCCCGGTCAGCCTGGCCGCCGCCCGGCTCACCGCCCCGTTCTCGCCGCACGCCGGCCAGCTGATCGCCGAGGCGGCGAGCGCCGGGCTCGGCCTGGTGATGCTGGTGCTGGTCGGCCGCACCGCCGCCCTGTACTACCTCGGCACCGGTACCAACCACCGCCGGCTCCAGCAGCGGCTGCTGATCGCCGGGCTGGCGTTCATCCCGATGTGGGTCGAGGTCTCGGTCCGCTTCGCGCACCTGGACGACGTCCTCGCGCTGTTCTTCACCACCCTCGCCGCGCACGCCTTGGCCCGCGGCAAGTCCGTCCAGACCGGGATCTTCCTGGCCCTGGCGGTCGATTCCAAACCCTGGGCGATCGCCTTCGCCCCGCTGATCCTGGCCCTGCCCCGGCCCGTCTGGCTGCGCACCGCGCTCTGGTTCTGCCTGCTGGTCGCGATCGCCTGGCTGCCGTTCTACCTGGGCAACCTGGACACCCTGGCGGCGGCGAAGTTCACCATCCCGAACCAGCCCGCCTCCGCGCTGCGCTGGTTCGGGGTCACCGACCCGGCCACCCCCTGGTGGGACCGCCCGACCCAGTTCGCGCTCGGCATCGGCCTCGGCTGCGTGGCCGTCTGGCGGGGGCGCTGGCCGGCCGTGGTGCTGCTCGGGGCGGACGCCCGGATCCTGCTCGACCCGAGCGTCTACACGTACTACACGGCCTCGATCCTGCTCGGCACCCTGCTCTGGGACGCGGTCGGGCAGAAGCGGCTGGTCCCGTGGTGGAGCTGGATCGCGCTGGCCGCGCTGTACGGCGGCACACTGCTCCTGCCGTCCGACGCGGCCCGTGGCTTCGTCCGGCTCGCCTTCGTGGTGGTCTCCGCCGCGTACGTGCTGTTCTGGCCCACCCAGCGGTCCCGCCGGCCCCGGCCGCCGACGCAGGACGGGGAGGGCCGCCGGCGCGCCGCCCGGCGGCGCGAGCGGGAGCTGGTCGACGCCTGAGGCCTCCCGGGAAACACGGCTTGACCCTCACGCGACGTGAGAGCGGAGGGTGGTGGTCACCACCAGGGAGGAGCTCCGGATGAACGGGGACGCGGGTTACCCGGTCGGCGCCGTGGCGAAGATCGCCAAGGTGACCGTCCGCACCCTGCACCACTACGACGAGATCGGACTGCTGTCCCCCGCGGGACGCACCCGGGCCGGCTACCGCCGGTACGTGGACGCCGACCTCGACCGGTTGCAGCAGATCCTGTTCTACCGCGAGCTCGGATTCGCCCTGGAGGAGATCGCGGCGATCCTGGACGACGACTCGGTCAGCCCGACCGAGCACCTCCGGCGTCAGCACCGACTGCTGACCGACCGGATCAGTCACCTCCAGGAACTCGCCTCAGCCGTCGAACACGCCATGGAGGCACGCAGGATGGGCATTCAGCTGACCCCGGAGGAGAAGTTCGAGATCTTCGGCGAGGGCTACCAGGAGGAGTGGGAGCAGGAGGCCGAGCAGCGCTGGGGGAACACCGAGGCCTGGGCCGAGTCCCAGCGCCGCACCGGCGGCTACACCAAGGCCGACTGGCAGCGGATCCAGGAGGAGACGAGCGGGCTCAACGCCCGTCTGGCCGCGGCCGTCACCGCCGGCGAGCCCGCCGACGGCACCGCGGCCATGGACCTCGCCGAGGAGCACCGGCAGCACATCTGCCGGAACTTCTACGACTGCACGTTCACCATCCACCGCGGCCTCGCCTGCCTGTACGTCGAGGACCAGCGCTGGACCACCACCTACGAGGAGCTGGCCCCCGGCCTGGCGCGGTGGCTGCACGACGCCATCGTCGCCAACGCCGACCGGCACGAGAAGGCGTAGTGGTACGGGGGCGCGCAGCGGTACGGGGGGCGCGCAGCGGCGCGGGGGTTCGCTGCGCGCCCCGCTGGGTGTCCCCGTCGGGCGACCCCGCCTGGCGCCCTCGCTAGGTGACCTCGCCAGGCGACCCCGCTAGGCGACCCCGCGCCCGAAGGAGCGCCGGTAGGCGGTCGGCGAGGTGCGCATCACCCGGCCGAAGTGGTGGCGGAAGGTCGCGGCGCTCTCGAAGCCGACCGCCGCGGCGACCTCCTCCACCGTGCCCTCCGGCGACTCCAGCAGCGTCAGACTGGCCGCGATGCGCTGGGTGACGACCCAGCGCATCGGGCTGGTGCCGTTGCGGGCGGTGAAGTGCCGCAGGTACGAGCGGTCCGACATCCGGGCGGCCCGGGCCAGCACCGAGACGGTGAGCGGCTCGGCCAGGTGGTCCAGCGCCCACTGCATGCTGCGGGCGATCCCGTCCTCGTCCTCCTCGACCGGACGGACCGCGGCCTCGATGAACTGCGCCTGCCCGCCGTCCCGGTGCGGCGCCACCACGAAGCGGCGGGCCACGTTGTTGGCCACCTTGGCGCCGTGGTCCCGGCGCACCAGGTGCAGGCACAGGTCGATCCCGGCGGCGCTGCCCGCGCTGGTCAACACGTCGCCGTGGTCGACGTACAGCACGTCCGGGTTGACCCGCACCCGCGGGTACCGCTGCTGGAGCAGGTCGGCGTACCGCCAGTGGGTGGTCGCCTCCTTGCCGTCCAGCAGTCCGGCGGCGGCCAGCGCGAAGGCGCCCGAGCAGATCGAGACGATCCGGGCGCCGCGTTCGTGCGCCGTCCGCAGCGCCTCGACCAGGCCGGGGGAGACTTCGCCGCCGAAGGCGTTGCGTACGCCGGGGACGATGACGGTGTCGGCCGCGGCGAGTTCGTCCAGGCCGTGCCGGGCGGTCAGCGCGAAGCCGCCCACCGCGTCCAGGGGCGTGCCCGGCCGGTCCGCGCACACCTTGAGTCCGTACCAGGGCGCGGCCAGCAGCCCGCCCAGCTCGGGCCGGGCCAGCCCGAACACCTCCACCACCACGCCGAGTTCGAACGGTGCCATGCCATCGAAGGCGTACACCGCGAGGTCGTGCACGGGCTCCGGGCGGCGGCCGATGGCGACGGCCACCGGCCGCGGCCGGGCGGGCCGGTCCGCGGCGAACTCCTCGGCGCCATCCGCGGCGACATCCGCGACGACATCCTCGGCAACCTGCTGGGTGACCTGTCCGGCGATCTGCTCGGCCATGCGAACCCCCTGCTCACGGGTGGCGGAACTGCCGGTGAGTGTAGTCGTCGCGGCCCTCCGGGAACTTCCCGCGAATCCCCCTGCAACCTCCACCCGTGCCACACGTCCATCAATACGGGGGCGGAGGGATCCGGGTGGAACACGGCTGCGAGGATCTCCCGATCACGATCTTCATCAGGTGCCTGACGGTCGGGCGAGCACGCCGCCACACCGTCCTGGGGGAAAGCAGAACCGCACATGTCCATGGCCATCGGCCCGTCCGCCGCGCCACGGTGGGGGCGCGGCTTCTCCGTCCGTGGAACCCGTGGAACCCGTGGAACCCGTGGAACCCGCGGAGCACGTGGAGTCCGCGGAGTCCGGGAAGTCCGGGGAGTCCGCGGAGCGGTCGTCGCGCTGTTCGGTGCGCAGGAGGTCGGTCTGCCGGCCTCCACGCCCGCCGCGGAGCAGCAGCCGGCGCCGCGCCGCGCCGGCTTCCGGCTGGTGCGCGGCGGCCGCGGGCCCGCGGCGGACCGGCCCACGCTGACCGACCTGTACCACGCCCACCGGCTGGGCCTGGTCCGGATGGCGGTGCTGCTGGTCGACCACCAGGACCTGGCCGAGGACGTCGTGCAGGAGGCCTTCACCCAGCTCTACCAGCGGCACGGCGAGCACCTGGACGACCTCGACAACGCGCTCGGATACCTGCGGACCTCGGTGGTCAACGGCGCCCGCTCGATGCTGCGCCGCCGCAGGACCGCCCGGGAGTACGTGCCCCCGCACGAGGCCGACGCCCCCTCCGCCGAGGACCACGCGGTGCTCAACGACGAGCACCGACGGGTGCTCGTCGCCCTGCAGGAGTTGACCCCCCGCCAGCGTGAGGTGCTGGTGCTGCGCTACTGGTCCGACATGTCGGAGGCCCAGATAGCCGAGACCCTGGGGCTCTCCCGGGGCGCCGTGAAGTCCACTGCCAGCCGGGGCCTGGACGCCCTGGAGAAGCACCTGGAGAAGGTTCGATGACCGACAAGTTCTCCCGCCCGGGCGGCGGTGACGACGGCGGGCCGGCCGAGACCGCTACCGAACGGCTGCTCCGCGAGGCGATGGACGCCCGTGCGTCCCTGATCACCGTCCACGACCTGCGCCCGGCCGCACCCCCGCGGGGCCGGGTCCGCAGGCTCCGCCCGGTGTACCTGACCGCTGTGCCGATCCTCGCCCTGGCCGCCTCCCTGGGGATCGGCCTGCTCGCCTTCCACGGCGACCCGGTCGCCAAGCAGGACGTCCCCCCGCCCCCGGCCGCGAGCATCACCACGCCCCCGACCCCCAAGCCGGACGCGACCCCCACCCCGGACGCGTCGCCCACCCCCGACGGGACCGCCACCACGACCGGCGGTCCCGCCACGGACCGGCCGCTCGCCGACGCCGTCCCGTCCTCCTCCGGCTCGGGCGTGCCGACCGGGCCGGGCACGCCGTACACCTTCCGCGGCGTCAGGTTGAAGGTGCCGGCCGGCTGGAAGGCCGTACCGCTCTCGGACCGGGCGCTCTGCCTGCTGAGCCCGGGCGCGCCGTCGGATCCGCAGCGGAACTGGTCGTCGGCCGTGTGCGCGCCGTACGGCGTCCAGGTCACGGTCTACAGCTCGGCGGGCGAACTCGAGGGCGGTGCCTGGCCGACGACCGCCGACCTGGACGCCCCGGCCGGCTGGGCGCACCAGGGCAGTTGCCCGGTCTGGGGCAACCCGCACCCGCCGGCGGCGGGGGAGATGAACAGCGCCGGTCCGACGAAGAGCACGGTCACCGTGGCGGGGAGCCCGGCGGTCAGGTCGCAGTGGCAGGTCACCTGCGGCAGCGACTCCTTCACGACCCAGCTGTGGGCCCTGCCCAAGGACCAGGTCTTCGTCTCGGCGCAGGGGCTCAAGTCCGACTACCAGCCCGGGCTGGCGTCCATCGTCAACAGCCTGGACCCGAGCGGCCACCAGGCCCCGGTGGCGGCGGGGCCCGGCCCGAACGACCTCGCGGTCAGCATCGACGGGCTCGGCTCCGGCCAGCAGTTGCGGATCGGCAGCGCGGTCGCCACCTTCTCGGTGACCTTCCGGAACACCGGGCAGGGGACCTACGACCAGGTCCAGCCGCTGGTCTTCACGGACCGCTACGGGGGCACGCCGACCACGGCCGGCCAGCTGCTGCCCAACGACGGCAAGCTGGAGGTGCAGACGGACGGCGGCTGGTCGGCCCGGGCGATGTCCCGGGGGAGCGACATGTCCTACGCGGTGGCGCAGGACCAGGACGTCTTCTCGCTGGGCCCGGGGCAGAGCAAGCGGCTGACCTACCGGCTGACGATCGGGCCCAAGGACGGGACCGGGGACATGCCGCTGAGGGCGCAGGCCCTGGTGCCGTACCGCGGCAGCGGCGACCAGACCGTGCTCGGGCACCAGGACATCGCGCTCAGGATCGTCCAGTAGCGGTAGCAGTAGCAGTAGCACGGAGGGCCCGGCCTCCCCGTGGCGGGGAGACCGGGCCCTCCGGTGTGCGCGTGCTCGGTGCCCGTGCCCGTGCCCGTGCCCGTGCCCGTGCCCGTGCCCGTGCCCGGGCCCGGGGCTCAGGCCAGGCTCAGGCCAGCGAGGCCATCCAGGCCTCGACCTCGTCGCTGCGGCGCGGCAGCCCGGCCGAGAGGTTCTCGTTGCCCTCGGCGGTGACCAGGATGTCGTCCTCGATCCGGACGCCGATGCCGCGGTACTCCTCGGGCACGGTCAGGTCGTCCTGCTGGAAGTACAGGCCGGGCTCGACGGTGAGCACCATGCCGGGCACCAGCAGGGCGTCGACGTGCTCCTCGCGGCGCGAGTGGGCGCAGTCGTGGACGTCCAGACCGAGCATGTGGCCGGTGCCGTGCAGGGTCCAGCGGCGCTGCAGGCCGAGTTCCAGGACCTTCTCGACGTCGTACACCGAGGCGTCCAGCAGGCCCCAGGCGAGCAGTCGCTCGGCGAGGACGCGCTGCGAGGCCTCGTGGAAGTCGCGGAAGCGGGCGCCCGGCCTGACCGCGGCGATGCCGGCCTCCTGGGCGTCGTACACCGCGTCGTAGATCTTCCGCTGCAGCTCGGTGAAGGAGCCGTTGATCGGCAGGGTGCGGGTGACGTCGGCGGTGTAGAGGGTGTGGGTCTCCACGCCGGCGTCCAGCAGCAGCAGCTCACCGGGGCGGACGTCGCCGTCGTTGCGGACCCAGTGCAGGGTGGTGGCGTGCGGGCCGGCCGCGGCGATGGTGCCGTAGCCGACGTCGTTGCCCTCGACCCGGGCGCGGCGCCAGAAGGTGCCCTCGATCCAGCGCTCGGAGGTGGCGACGGCCTGCCCGAGCTCGCGCACCACGTCGGTGAAGCCGTTGACGGTGGCGTCGCAGGCGGCGCGCAGCTCGCCGATCTCCCACTCGTCCTTGACCAGCCGCAGGCCGCTCAGGAACTCCTTGAACTCGGCGTCCTTGTCGGCGTCCAGCACCTCGGCGAGCGCGGCCTCCAGGCCGGCGTCGTAGCCGCGGACGATCCGGGTCGGCACGGTGGAGTCCTTGGCGCGCTCGGCCAGCTCCTCGGCGGCCTTGCGGACGTCGCGGGCGGGCAGGCCGAGCAGCTGCTCCTGCTCGGTCAGGCTGTGCCGGCGGCCGACCCACAGCTCGCCGTAGCCGTCCAGCCAGAACTCGCCGTTCTCGCGGTCCGAGCGGGGCAGCAGGTAGAGGGTGAACTCGTGGCCGGTGTCGCCGGTCGGCTCGCCGACCAGCACCGCGTCCTCGGTCCGGTCGCCGGTGAGGTGCACGTACTCGCTGGCGGCGCGGAAGTTGTAGTCGGTGTCGTTGGAGCGCACCCGCAGGTTGCCGGCCGGGACGACCAGGCGGACGCCCGGGTGGGCGGCGGACAGCGCGGCGCGGCGCGCGGCGGCGTACGGGGCCTGGGCGACCGGGGTGAGGCCGTGCAGCTCGGTGTCGGCCCAGCCGGTCCTCATCGAGGCGGACAGCTCGTCCGAGATCTCGCCGTAGAGGCCGTTCTTGCGGCCCTTGAACTGCGGCGGCTCCTCGCCGCCCTCGGCCTCGGGGTTCTCGGCCACTGCGGGGGTCCGGTCCTCGGTCACGTGCAACGCCTCCTTGGGGGTGGTACCGCCGCCCTCGGGGGAGGTGTCGGGTCGCGACACGCGCGGGCGGCCGTGCGTCCATGGTACGGACGCCCGGCCGCTCGCCGGTCCGGGGTTCGTACGCCTACTCGAAGCGCGCGGCCAGCAGCATCAGGTCGTCGGTGGCCGGGGCGGCGTCCGGGGCGGGGCAGACGGCCAGCAGGTGGGCGCAGAGCCGGTCCGGGTCGATCCGCACGTCGCGCGGGGCGTCGGCGGCGGCCCGGCGCAGGTTGGCCTGTCCGGCGTGCAGGGTCGGGCCGCAGCGGCGGGCCAGGCCCTCGGTGTAGAGCAGCAGGGTGTCGCCGCGCCCGGCGGTGAACTCGACCCCGGGGGCCTCCCAGCAGGCCAGCATGCCGAGCGGGGCGGAGAGCGAGGTCTCCACGAACTCGGCGCCGTGCCGGCCGACCAGGACGGGCGGGCAGTGCCCGGCCCCGGCCAGGGTGATCCGACGCTCCTCGGGTTCGATCCAGGCGTAGACGGCGGTGGCGGTGCGGGTCGGCTCGGTGGTCTTGAGCAGCAGTTCCAGGTCGCCGAGGACGGAGACCGGGTCCTCGCCCTCCAGCACCGCGTACGCCCGCAGCGCGGCCCGGATCCGGCCCATCGCGGCGGCCGCGCCGGGGGCGGAGCCGGGGCCCGCGCCGGGGCCGTCGCCGGAGACCGAGCCGACGGTGAGGCCGACGGTGCCGTCCGGCAGCGGGATGGCGTCGTACCAGTCGCTGCCGCTGGAGCGGTCCAGGCCGGCCGGGGCGATCCGGGCGGCCAGCCGCAGCCCGGGGGTCTGCGGGAGGTGGTCCGGCAGCAGGCCGCGGCGCAGCGCCTCGGTGGTGCGCAGGGTGCGGTCCGCCTCCAGCTGCTTGGCGAGCAGCGGGGCGGCGATCTCGCAGTAGTGGCGGGCGAGTTCGCGCTGGCAGTCGGTGGGCTGGGCGGGCCGGTCGTAGAACCAGACGGCGGCGGCGAGCGGGCCGTCCTCGGCGGTGGCGAGCGGGAGGCCGTAGGCGCCGCCGAGGCCGAGGTGGACGGCGAGTTCGCGCAGCCGGGCGCCGACGGCCGGGTCGTCGGCGAGGTCGGCGGAGTGCAGCTGTTCGGGCCGGTCGTGCTCGCTCAGCAGCCGGGCGAGCAGGCTCTGTTCGGTCGGGACGGTCTCCAGGGCGCCGAGGCTGGCCCGGTCCAGGCCGAGGCCGACGGGCTGGCCGGTGCCGCCACCCGGCAGCAGGGTGACCAGGACGCCGCGGCCGGCGCCGAGCAGCGCGGCGCCGGAGGCGAGCACGGCGTCCAGGGTGGCGGTGGTGCCGCGGGCGCGGGCGAGCCGCTCGGTGTGCTCGTACAGGCTGGTGATTTCGGACAGGCGTCCGGCCAAACGGTCCTGCACCGTGGTGGACGGTGCCGTGGGGCCGTCGGTGCCGCCGTCCGGCGCGTCGGCGGGGCCGGGCAGGTCCGGCGGCGGGTCGAGGACGGTGAGCCCGCCCGCACAGCCGGTCTCACCCGGCTCTGCGGGCGGGGTCGACGGCTGGGCGGCCGACGCGTGGGACTTGGTCATGCCGCCACTCCTGACGCGGTGCTACGTGCCATGCGAAACCCCCAGGTACGGCCGATGTGGAGCGAGCACGGCCAAAGGACGCGTTTCGCCTCGATTCGCTACTACTCGTCATTGATCGACAGCAATGCCACCACTTCTACACAGGCCATTCGGGGCATGTCCAGATCCAGGACGACGCGGTGGCCGGTTCCACGTCCGCGCGACCCGGCCGGAGGGCGCGCACCGGGCGCGGCGCGCCGGTCGGAGCCGGAGGCATGGAGCGAGCCGGGAGCGGGCAGAACGGAGGGGACGGACCGGGTGGCCGTCCGGATCGTATGTCCGCGCCGCCCGCGATCCGGGCTGGCCGGAAGTCTCTCACTCGTACGGTGGAACCAAGCGCGCCCGGGCGGCGTCCATCCGGTCGCATACGGGATTCTCGTTCCAGGGGCTGTTCCAGTGCGCGGCCCTTCTCATGTCGTGCTCCACACCGTGCTCCACGTCGTAGCCGCGCCGTCCGCCGTGCCGCCCGCCCCGCTCCGCGCCTTTCCGGGGCCGTGCCGCCGCGGGCCCGTGCGGCGGGTCCCGACGGATGTCGGTGGGGCGGAGCGAACCGAGCGGTCAGGGAAAGGAACGAGCGCCATGCGTGAGAACCGGAAGAGCCCGAGGAGCCGGTCGCAGGAGCCCCGGGAGCCGCAGGAACCGCAGCAGTCGCAGGAGTCGTCCGCCCGGCTGGCCGCGGCGCTCACGGCCGCCGTCGAACACCGCTGGCCGGTGGTGCCCGGCACCGTGCTGTGCGGCGGCCGCTGTTCCTGCGGGGAGCCGGACTGCCCGGCGCCCGGCGCCCATCCGCACGACCCGTCCCTGCTGGCCGCCACCACGGACCCCCGGATGGTGCGCTGGTGGTGGGAGCGGCAGAACCCGGACGCGCCGGTGCTGGCCGCCACCGGCTCCGCGGTCTCGGCGGTCAGCCTGCCCGCGGCGGCCGGTGCCAGGGCGCTGGTCTACCTGGGCGCGCTGCGGCTGCCGCTCGGCCCGGTGCTCGCGATGCCGGGCCGCTACGCCCTGTTGGTGGCCCCGTACTCGCTCGACGCCCTGGGCGAGATGCTCGCCCAACTCCCTCTGGTGCCCGGATCGTTGCGCTACCACGGGCCGGGCGGCTTCCTGCCGCTGCCGCCCGGCGGCGGGGCCGGGAGGGTGCGCTGGGTGCTGGCGCCGCGGCCGGCTGCGGACGGCGGGGTCCGGTTGCCGCAGGTCGGGCCGCTGCTGGGGGAGTTGGTGGAGGCGACGGTCCGGCTGGACAGCGGGCGCTCGACGTACTGACGGATCGCCGGGTCGGGCCGGACTCCGGGCCCGGTGGTGCGGGGCGTTCCGGAAAACAAAAGATCCGGCCGCTGGCGACGGGGGATGCACCAGCGGCCGGACTCTTTAGACAGTAACAAGGATCCGCGCCCGCGCCAATTTCCAAGACGCCCTCCAGGCCCGGAAATTGCGGCTTCCCGGCGACAATGTGACGCGTATCACCCGGATCCTGCGCCCTTTAGTTCAAGGTGACCTGACGGTTCACCAGGTTTGCCCGGGCGCGCCGCTCCTCGGCGGTCAGCGGAGTCGGGTCGGCGAGGACGGCGGCGAGCCGCTCGCCGAACTCGGCGGCCGGCTTCTCGCAGTCGGCGGCGGTCATGGCGAGCGGGAGGTCCCACACCGGGACGGTGAGGCCGTGCGCGCGGAACGAGCCCACCAGGCGGGTGTCCGCGCCGAGCGAGGCCTCACCGGCGGCGTTCAGCCGGGCCAGCGCGTCCAGCAGCTGCTCCTCGGGCACGGTCATCACCCAGCGCAGGTGGTTCTTGTCCGGGGTGCCGCACCAGTAGGCGGCGTCCACGCTCGCGAGCTTCTCGGTCGGGATGGCGGAGGCGTTGGCGCGCTCCAGCGAGGCGGCGACCTCGCCGGTGGCGGTCTCGGCGTCCTCCAGCCAGAACTCGAAGCCGGTGTGCACGGTGGGCGTGAACGCGGCGGAGGTGTCCAGCAGGTCCTGGAGGCGACGGCCGCCCGGGACGGTCCGGCGGGCGGGGACGGGGCTGCCCGGCTCGGTGGCCAGGGCCAGCTCCAGGGCGTCCGCGAGGTCGCGGCTGAGGTCGCCCGAGGAGGACTGGGTCTGCAGGCCGAGCAGGATCGAGCCGTCGGCGCGGCGCAGGGCCGGCCAGGCCAGCGGCAGCACCGTCGCCAGGGTCACCGACGGGACGTCGCCAGCGGCACTCGCGGTCACCCCGGCGGCCAGCGTCAGCGGTGCCGTGGCGGCGGGCACCAGCTCGCGCAGCGCCACCCAGTCGGCCTCGCCCGGCAGGCCCTCGAACGGACGGTGCACCAGCTCCTGCACGGCGTGCGAGGCCTCCCGGCCGTGGCACGCCTTGTAGCGGCGGCCCGAGCCGCAGGGGCAGTCCTCGCGGGCCCCGACCACGGGGATCTCGCCCGTGACGGCGGTGGTGGACTGGCGCTGCGGCGCCTTCTTGGCGGCCTTCTTGCCCATGCTGCGGCTCTCCCGGGGACGGTGGTCCTGTTTCACGGGAAGCCTACTGAGGTTCCCCCGGCGCGCGGGAACGCGCCGGGGCGGGCACCGTACGCCCCGCTGCCGGTCGGGCGGGCGTCCGGCTGCCGGGTCGGACGGGCGCCCGGGTGCGGGCCGGGACGACTACGCGCTGCGGGCCGTGCCGCCCCCGGTGCGCCGGGCGTGCCGGGCACGGGCGGGCAGCGCCGCCCAGACCGTGACCTCGCCGGGCGCGTCCCGGACGCCCCAGTCGCTGGCCAGTTGGTCGACGATGGCCAGGCCGCGGCCGCCGCGTGAGGTCAGCGAGGGGCTGGCGGGCAGCGGCCGGGTGGCCGCGCCGCCGTCGGTGACCTCCAGGGTGAGCACGCCGTCGGCGTGCATCTGCCAGCGGACCAGCACGCCGCCGTCCGGCTCGGTCGCGCCGTCCTCGGGCTCCCGGCCGCCCGGCGCCGGGTGCGTCCCGGAGGGGACGCCGACCAGCACCTGGTCCACCACCTCGGCCCGGGCACCGCGGCCCAGGGCGGGCAGCGGGCCCAGCGGACGGGCGTATCGACAGGCGTTGCTCAACAGTTCGGAAAGGATCAGAACAGCATCATCGATGACCGGTTCCGGTATCTGCCGGTCACCCAGATCTCGACGCAGTCGGCGCCGTGCGACCCCGACACTCGCTGGGCCGTGCGGCACTGCCATGGTCGATGAAGTCGGCACTTCACGCGCCACCATCAACGCCACCCCCGGACCTCCTTCAGCGTATGCCGAGGGATGGATGCCCCTTGGTAATGCGTCGGAAACGACCGTCGGAGGATCCTGCGGGCCCATTTCGGGCGATGCGACTCAGGGTCGACAAGAGGTCATTCCGTGCTCACCCTCCGTCGCCCGTGCGCAAGAATTCCGGCAACAACGTGCACGGAAGGTTTGACTGCCGACCAGGGCGATCAGGTTCTCCCGGGACGGCCGGGCGCCCGGCCCCGGCTCAGCGGCCGAGCTGGGCCAGCACCTCGGCGGGCCTGTTGGTGATGATCGCGGAGACCCCGAGCTCCAGGCAGAGCTCGACGTCGGCCGGCTCGTCCACCGTCCACACGTGCACCTCGTGCCCCAGCTCGCGCAGCCGGGGCACCAGCTGCGGCTTGGCCTTGACCAGTTCGATGCCGGGGCCGGCGATCCGGGCCCCGCCCGGCAGCGGCTGCCCGGGGCGGAGGCGGCCCAGCAGCGGCAGCATCCGTTCGATCAGGAACACTCGCCGGTAGTCGGGCGCGGCGGCGGCCACCCGGTTCAGCGCGATCGAGGAGAAGCTCATGATCCGGGCGGACGGGCGGTCGCCGTCCGGGGCGGTGCCGATCTTGTACCGCTCCAGGGTGCGCAGCAGCTCGGCCTCGACCCGGCCGCGGAACCGCACCGGGTGCTTGGTCTCGATCGCCAGGTCCACCGGGCGGCCGCAGTCCACCACCAGTTCGAGCAGCCGCTCCAGCCGCAGCACGCCGCGCAGCTCGGGGTCGGTGCTGGGCCGGCCGGTCTTCCATGCGCCGAAGTCGTACGCCTCCAGCTCGGCCAGCGTCATCGCGGAGACGGTGCCGCGGCCGTTCGACACCCGGCCGATCCGGCGGTCGTGCACGCAGACCAGGTGGCCGTCGGCCGTCACCCGCACGTCGCACTCGACGGCGTCCGCGCCCTCGTCGAGCGCGCGCCGGTACGCCGCGAGGGTGTGCTCGGGCAGGGCGTGGGAGGAGCCGCGGTGGGCGATCACCTGGACGGAGGGCGTGGTGCGCGCCGCCGCCGAGGGCAGTTCTGGGCTGGTCACGGCCCCAACGATAGGGGGCGCGGGTGAACCGGGGGCGAAGCCGGTCCCAACCTGTGGGGCCGGCTCCGCCTCCGGTGGGTCAGGCCCGGGCGGTGCGGTGGGTCAGGCCCGGGCGGTGCGGTGGGTCAGGCCCGGGCGGTGCGGCGGGTCAGCGGGGTGAGGCCCCAGGTGGCCAGCGCCGGCAGCAGGAAGGCGAACAGCGAGGCCGAGGTCCACTCCTGCGGGGTGAAGTGCAGCGCCTGCTGGGCCGAGGTCCAGAAGTCCACCCACCAGTCGGCCACCGCGGTCGGCGCGATCAGCTGGTAGACGGCGAAGCCCAGCACCCACGGCAGCAGCATCAGCCAGCGGGACGGCGCCCGCTCGGAGAGGTCCCAGCCGTGCCGGCCGGCGCCGAAGAAGTAGTCCACCGCCAGCACCGCCAGCAGCGGCACGAAGACCGAGCCGATCAGGCCGAGGAAGTTGCTGTAGGTGTCGGTGAACCGGTCGATCCTGAGCGCCAGCACGGTGGTCAGCACGCCGATCCCGCCGCTCAGCACCCGGCGGTCCACCCGCGGCAGCAGGTTCTGCAGCGACATCGCGGTCGAGTAGACGTTGGCGAAGGACTGGTCGGTCTCGCGCAGCACCAGCACCAGCAGGAACAGCCAGCCGGCCCAGACGCCGAGGAAGGAGTCGAAGATCCGGCTCGGGTCGCCGTCGGACTGGAGCAGCGCCATCAGCCCCAGCACGTAGCACCAGACCTGGGCGACGGTGTAGCCGGAGAAGCTGCCCCAGAAGGCCGACTTCGGGCTGCGCGAGTGCCGGGTGTAGTCGGCGGCCATCGGGACGAAGGAGATCGACACCGCGATCATCGCGTCGGTGGCGCCCAGGAAGCCGTGCCAGTTGCCCGCGCCCGGGTCCGGCACGCCCTGGCGGCCCAGCTGGACGGTGAAGTACACCATCGCGACCGCGACCGCCCCGGCCACGAAGCGGCGCAGCACCGCGATCGAGCCCAGCGGCCAGATCGTCAGCACGGTGGTCAGCGCGCCCGCGAGCAGCACGAACAGCCAGCGGTAGTCGCTGGTGTGGGCGACGGTCTGGGCGCCCGCCGCGATGGTCAGCAGCTCGAACACGCCCCAGCCGACGCACTGGACGATGTTCAGCACGGTCGGCAGGTAGGACAGCCGGGTGCCGAACAGGCCGCGCAGGTTGGCCATCGCGGGGGCGCCGGTGCGGGCGCCGATCAGCGCGGCGACGCCGAGCATCGCGGTGCCGACCGCCGTACCGGTCACGATCGCCGTCACCGCGGCGGCCAGCGACAGCTCGCTGCCCTTCTCGCCGAGCACGGTCGCGGCGGTGGAGAAGCCGATCAGGCTGACGCCGAGGTTCATCCAGAGCGCGAAGTGGTCCCGGAAGCGCAGGGTGCGCGGCGGCTCGGTGTCCAGGACCAGCGGCGCCTCGACGCGGTGGTCCAGCAGCGCGGCACCGGCGCCGGCCGGGCCCGGGGGGAAATCCTTGGACGCGGGCGCGCCCGAAGAAGAGGATGGCGAAGCAGGCGGCATGGCCGATACTCCCTACGCCGGCATTACCCGGACAGGTTCCGGCGGTCAGCGCCCCCTCGACGGTCCGCCGGTCACTGGCCTGGCGTACGGTCGACATGCGCACTCTCAGCCTGGTCGGTCCAAGCTCCCGCGTGTCAGTTTGGAGCGACAGGCTAACCGGCACGGAGACGAACGCCAAAGGCCACGGGGTGCGCGGTCCGCATCGCGGGACGCCGGGCGGGGGTGGGGAGCCCCGGCTGTCGGTGGCGGCTAAGGATTCTTATGAGTTATTCAGAGGGGTCCTTACGGCAATCGAATCGTCGGTGCGAAAAACTATGGTCCTTGGTTCTGTCAGCTATGGAGGTCGTCCGTGAGCACCGAGCGCGAGGTTGGGCCCACCGGGCCGCAGGGGGAGCAGCCCGCGGGGGCCCCGGAGGCGGCGGGTGCCGCTTCCGAGGGCACCGCTCAGGGCGGCCACAAGCCGACCATGGCCTTCAGTCGGGTCCCCGAGCCGAAGGACGAGCCGGTGGACGCCACGGCCGAGGCCGCCCCGGCTGGTCCGGCCGACAGCGGGCACAAGCCGACCATGGCCTTCGGCCGGATCCCGGAGCCGGCCGCCGCGAGCGCGGCGGCCGAGGCCGCCCCGGAGGCCCCGGCCCCGGCCGTCCCGGCCGACGGCGGGCACAAGCCCACCGTCGCCTTCACCAAGGTGCCCGCGCCGGAGGCCCCGGCCGCGCCGGCCGCGCCGGCCGCGGCCGCCGTCGAGGAGCCGGCCGTCGACCCGGTCACCGGCTACCTCGACGCCCCGCCGCCGGTCCTGCCGCCCGCGCCGCCCGCCGCACCCGCACCCGCCGCGGCCCCGGTCGCCGCCGCCCCGGCCGCGCCCGCCCTGCCGCCGGGCGCCCCGGGTACCAACCCGTACGCGACCCCGACCCACGGCGTGCCGGCTGCCGGCGCCCAGGACCCGTACGGCGTTTCGGCCGCCAACGCCCAGGAGCCGTACGGTGCTCCGGCCGCCGGTGTGCCCGTCGCGCCCGGTGCGCCCGGTCACCACCCCTTCGGTGCCGGCCAGCCGCTCGGCGGCTGGGGCGCCGGCCACGACGCCGGTGCCGGCCACCCCGGCGGCCCCGGCGGTCCGCTCGGCTACCCCGCCGAGTACCCCGGCGGCCCGGGCGGCCACGGCCCGCGCAAGAAGCGCGGCGGCCTGGTGGCCCTGCTCGCGGCCGTCGCGCTGGTCGCCGGCATCGCGGGTGGCGCGGTCGGTGTGGTCGCCAGCGACCACAACAGCGGCAGCAGCTCGGCGGACGACCACCGCAGCACCACCGTCCAGGCCAGCAACACCCAGAAGAACGAGCCGGCCCCCGGGTCGATCGCCGCCATCGCCCAGAAGGCGCTGCCCAGCGTCGTCACCATCAAGGCGCAGAACAGCACCGAGTCGGGCACCGGCACCGGCTTCGTCTTCGACACCGAGGGCCACATCCTCACCAACAACCACGTGGTCGCGCCGACCCTCAACGGCGGCAAACTGACCGTCAAGTTCGCCGACGGCACCTCCTACAGCGCCTCGGTGCTGGGTCACGCCGAGGGCTACGACGTCGCCGTGGTCAAGATCGACAACCCGCCGAAGAGCAGGCTGTCGCCGCTGCCGCTGGCCGACTCCGACAAGGTCAACGTCGGTGACGCCACCGTCGCGATCGGTGCGCCGTACGGCCTGGAGTCCACCGTCACCAGCGGCATCGTCAGCGCCAAGGACCGCCCGGTCGCCTCCGGCGACGAGACCGGCTCGCAGGCCTCGTACATGAACGCCCTGCAGACCGACGCCTCGATCAACCCCGGCAACTCCGGCGGCCCGCTGCTGGACTCCAGCGGCGCGGTGATCGGCATCAACTCGGCGATCCAGTCCAACGCCTCCGCCAACGGCCGGGCCGGCAGCATCGGCCTGGGCTTCGCCATCCCGATCAACCAGGCCAAGTGGGTCGCGGACACCCTGATCAAGACCGGCAAGCCGGTCTACGCCAAGCTCGACGTGCTGCGCAACGACGACTACAAGGGCGACGGCGCGCAGATCCAGACCAAGGACATCCAGGGCCAGCCCGCCGTCACCCCCGGCGGCGCGGCCGACAAGGCCGGCCTCAAGCCGGGCGACGTGATCACCAAGCTCGGCGGCGTGCCGATCGAGAACGGCCCCGCCCTGGTCAGCCGGATCTGGACGCACAAGCCGGGCGAGACCGTCGACGTCGAGTACACCCGCAACGGCCAGACCATGACCACCAAGGTCACGCTCGGCCAGCGGGACGGCGATCAGTGACCCCTGGGCACGCGGAATCGTGTGCACCGAACGCCGCCGGACCCGTTAGGCTGACCTCCGCCTGGAGAGCTGCCCGAGCGGCCTAAGGGAACAGTCTTGAAAACTGTCGTGGCGTGACCCGTCACCGTGGGTTCGAATCCCACGCTCTCCGCGTGGAACGGCCTCTGACCAGCAACTTTGGTCAGGGGCCGACGCTTTTCCCGATGGCCGTCATGATCCGTGAGTGACCCCTCCTGACCGCCCGTTCTGGCACGGATCTGGCACGGGGGCCGAGCCGAGCGCGCTCGGACACCGATGCGCTCTCTGCTCGACTCCAGCCAGCGGGTCAGCGCCTACATTTCGTCAGATTGACGCAAATTCGCGGGAACTGGCTCGCCGGCCTCCGTGGTCCGACATGCTAAAGGTCCATTGAGAGGGGCCGCAGCGATGCAATGGAAGATCCACGGGGAACGTCCGATCTACGAGAACCCATGGGTGAACCTGTGGCTGGCTGACGTGGAACAGCCCGACGGCCACCGTTGGGAACACCACGTGGTCAAGCTCCGGCACCTGGCCGTCGCTGCCATCGTGAACAGCGAGAAGCAGGTCCTCATGATGTGGCGGCATCGCTTCATCACGGACACCTGGGCCTGGGAACTGCCGATGGGACTGATCGAGCCGGACGAGTCTCCGGCAGATGCGGCGGCCCGTGAGGCCATGGAGGAGACCGGCTGGAAGGTCGGTGAGGTCAAGCCGCTGATCTACGCCCAGCCGGCGAACGGGATCACCGACTCCGAGCACTTCGTCTTCCGGGCCGACGCCGTCGAGTACGTGGGACCGCCGACCGAGCGCAACGAGTCCGACCGGATCGAGTGGGTCCCGCTGTCCGAGCTGCGCGGCATGATCGACCGCCGCGAGATCGTCAGCAGCGGCACGCTCGTGGGTGTGCTCTACCTGCTGCTGGACGAGGCCGGCCTTTGATCAGCTGGCCGCGCGGGTGATCCGGTCGGCCAACGTCGCTACTGAGGCATTGGCCCGGTAGGGCTTGAGCAGGTGGCGGAACTCCTGGAGGTGGGCAACCACTCGGGGTGACTCGATCACTGCCGCGAGATCGAGGGCTTCCGTGGCGGTCGCGCACGCCAACTCGACCTGCCGTCGCTGGAGTTGGGTCCGTGCGAGCCAAAAGCTGTGGAACGCTCGACCCCGGAGGTTCGTCGTCGGTTCGGCCCGTAAGGCTTCGGCGATGAGGGGTTCGGCGGCGGTCGCGTCCCCCAACTGGCCGAGGGCGATTCCGGTGTCCACGGGTGGGCTGGCACACCTCCGAACGGGCGGACGCCGACCTGGTCCTCACCGCGTTGGAGTACGCCCTGCACGGCCGGCCCGTCGAACCGGGAAAGCTGATCCATCACAGCGACCACGGGTGTCAGTACACGTCCATCAAGCTCACAACCCGCCTGCTCAAGGCGGGAATTGAGCCGAGCATGGGCACCGTCGGCGACTCCTACGACAACGCCCTGGCCGAGAACTTCTGGAGCGTGCTGAAGACCGAGTGCGTGCGCCGCGCGACCTTCGCGACCCGCACCGACGCCGACCTGGCGCTGTTCGCCTACGTCGACGGCTGGTACAACACCCGCCGCATCCAAAAGCGCCTCGGCTGGCTCAGCCCCGACGAGTACGAGGCGAAGTACTACACCGACCAGGCGACGGCCGAACCAGTGGCCGTCGAACCACCCACACCCGTCCTGACCAGGTAATCAGCACCTCCCGCGCAGCGGGGGAAGCTCACCCGGGCGCACAATTCCCAGTTTGATCGGTCTCAGCCAACCTGACGTCAGAACATCGATGGCATGAGTCCTGCTGTTCCACCACCGATGACGGGCACGAGAAGAACCAGCCAGCCACGCACGCTTCGGGTGGGCTCGCCCTCCTGCTTGAGGATCAGCGCCAGCGCCATGCCCGCTGTGGCCGGTAGGAGGACTCCGAGCATTGCCAGGCTCAAGAGGTCAGGGACCTCGTGTCGTGTGATGGCCCAGCCAACCCCAAGACTGAGGGCTGCTGCTGTCAGCATCTCCCGTGTCGGAGCGAGCAGTTCATGCCGGGCCCGGCGGGCTCCTGCGATGGTCGCGCGGTGTCGTACACCCAGCAGCATCCATGTGACCCCGGCGACTACCAGTGTGATCTCCGCGCCGAGAACGAGTTGCGTTGCCTTCACCGTTCGCCTCCTCTTATGAGCAAGCCTCTTGGACCTTATCGAGCCCGAGCAGGATCAGTGCCACGTCCTTCAGCTCGGCACCCACCGTGGCGCCCTTCCCCTTGCGCACGCCCTTGATGGCGTTGACCACCCGGCGAACTCCGTACTTCTTGACTATCTTTGCGACCTTCAGCACTTTCGAGGCGGGGATCAGTGCTCCTCCCGCAGCGGCGAGGACCAAGCCGATGCACTTGATGTCGAACCAGCCAGCTTGAACGGCCTGGGTGTCGCCGGGGCGCGGACCGGACGCCGTAGCGATCTGCTCCGTGACGCGAGTGATCACGGCTTCGCCCCCCTGATCGATCACCTCGTCAGGAACGGCCTCCAGCTGCGTCAGGTACGGCTCGTACACGGCTGCCGAGAGTTGATCAGATTCCTCCTCCGTCAACTCGCTGAGCTTGGTGGGAACGTCATCCGGAACCGGATCGGCCCGCTCGGCCACAACTGTGGCCAAGGCCCGTTTCTGCTGGAACGTTTCGGCATGAGCGCCGGAGGCCGTTGCGATCACGGCTCCTGCGGTCAGCGCGGCTACGAACGCCGCTGCCATGGGCGGCAGGAACCGGTTGGCGGTTGCTTTGTGCGACATTTCTCCAGTAGCTCCCCGTGTGTCTGACCGAGCATGTCGCGGCGGACGACGGCGGACCATGCCAGCCGCGCCAAATTAGCTGACAGCTAGTCCGTAAAGCTGTCAGGGTCCTAGGTCGTGGCTAGGCCACGCGGCTCAGTGTGAATCATCAAAGCTGAGGATTTGATGAGGGCGAACGCCCGACAGCGGCCGCATTCTGGCGAGCGGAGTTGTAGGGACGGGCGGGTTCGGTCAAGCCCGCTCGTACGGGTCTGTATGTGGCGACGGTGGCGCGTGGTGCGGGCTTGACGGGTTCCGTTCGCCCCGGAGAATCGGGCGGCGGGGGGCCCGAACGAACGGCGGGCAACCATCGGCCGTGACCTGGGCCCCCGTGGGGCCGGACAGCCTTCCCGAGGGCCTCCTGCCCAGCCGACCGCCGCCTCGTTCCTTGCGCCGCCAGCGGGGCCGTCCATAGCGGGGGAAGCTCACCGTTGTTGATCTGGCACGGAACTGGCACGGTGGCGATGAGGACGGTTCGCGGGCGGCTTTGCTACCCTCCTGACCTGCAATAACGTCATTTCGGCTACCTGTTCGAGCGTGAGTCATGAAAACTGTCGTGGCGTGACCCGTCACCGTGGGTTCGAATCCCACGCTCTCCGCCGGTAGGAGAACCACCTGCTCAGGGCGGGTGCCGAGATCGTTCGGCACCCGCCCTCGGTGTTTTCCGGGGCGTGACGGCGGTGGGCCGGTGGTGGGCCGGTGGCGGGCCGCGGACGGCCCGGCGGCCGGGGGTTGACCCTGACACGGGGGGAGACGGTGGAGTGGGAGCACCATGTTGAACATCGGAGACTTCGCCGTCCACGGCCGGGTGTCGGTGCGAATGTTGCGCCACTACGACGCGATCGGCCTGCTCACGCCCGCCAGGGTCGACCCGGTCACCGGGTACCGCTCCTACGAGGCGGGCCAACTCGCCCGGCTGAACCGGGTGATCGCGCTCAAGGAGCTCGGCTTCACGCTGCAGCAGGTACGGGCCGTGCTGGACGAGCACCTGGACGCGGCCGAGCTGCGCGGGATGCTGCGGTTGCGGCGGGCCCAGCTCGCCGAGGCGATCGCGGCGGACGAGCGGCGGCTGGCCCGGGTGGAGGCGAGGCTCCGGACGATCGAGAGCGAGGGGAACATGTTCGAGCACGATGTCGTGGTGAAGCCCGTTCCGTCCGTGCGGGTGGCCCAACTGAGCGGGGTGGCGGCGAGTTACGCGCCGGAGGACATCACCCCGGTGATCGGCCCGCTCTTCGACGAGCTGTGCCGGCGGGTGGAGGAGTCCGGGATCGAGGTGGTCGGGCCGTCCGTCGCCTGGTACGAGGACGGGCCGGAGGGCGACGGCTCGGTGGTCATCCGGGTCGCCCTCCAGGTGGCGCCGTCCGTGCGGAACGACCGGGCGGACTTCGAGGTGGTCGACCTGGCGCCGATCGAGGAGGCGGTGACCATCGTCCACCGCGGCTCGATGGACGACGCGATGGGCAGCTTCCAGGCGCTGGCCCGCTACATCGACGAGAACGGCTACCGCTCGACCGGTTACGCCCGGGAGCGCTACCTGGAGACCCCGGACGACCGGTCCGGCTGGGTCGTCGAGTTCCAGGAACCGGTGGTCCGCAGGTAGCGGCCGCCGCTCGCGGTTTGCCCTCGACCAGGTCGAGGGCCCTAGCGTCACCCGGCATGACCACCGTGACCTCCGCCGGGGCGGCCCGGCGCACCGCCCTGCCCCGGCCGTACCTGCCCCGGCCGTACCTGCTCTGGCTGGCCGGGGCCCAGGCCGGGCTGCTGGGTGACGCCGCGCTGTCCTTCGCCCTCGGCTGGGCCGCCTCCGGGTACGGCGGCGGGGCGGCCGGGCTGGTGCTGACGGCGGTCACCGTGCCCCGTACGGTGCTGGTCCTGCTGGGCGGGGCGGTGGCGGACCGGTTCGGCGCCCGCCGGGTGATGCTCGCCGGGGACGCGGTGATGCTGGTGGTGACCGCCGGACTGGCGCTCGCGGTGGCCGGCGACCGGGCCGCGCCGCTGTGGCTGCTGGTCGGGGCGGCCGGGGTGACCGGGGCGGTCGACGCGTTCTACCTCCCGGCGAGCGGCTCGATGCCGCGCCGGCTGGTGCCCGCGGACCGGCTGCCCCGGGCGCTCGCGCTGCGGCAGGCCGGCGGGCAGTGCGCGGTGCTGCTGGGGGCGCCGCTGGGCGGCCTGCTGGTCGCCGGGGGCGGGCTCGCGGGCGCGGCGGCGGCGGACGCGGTGAGCTTCGCGGTCGTCCTGCTGGTGCTGCTGCGGGTCCGGCCGGACCGGGACGGGCCCGGTCCGGCTCCCGCCGCCGCCCCGGTGGGCCTGCTGCGGGAGGCGGGGGCGGGCGTCCGGCTGGCCCTGGGGGATCCGCTGCTGCGGGCCGCGCTGCTGCTGACCGGGGCCGCTGCGGGGGCGCTGCTGCCCGTGGTCTCGCTGCTCGGCCCGCTGCTCGCCCGGGCACACGGCTGGGCGGCGGGCACCGCCGGACTGGTGACCGCCGGTCAGGCGGCGGGGGTGCTCGTGGTGGCGGCGTCGGTCGCCTGGCGCGGAGGGCTGCCCCGGCCGGGGGTCGGGGCGGCCGCCGGGCTCTGCACGGCCTCGGCGGGCACCGCGCTGCTGGCGCTGTCCAGCGGTCCGGCGGCGGCGGTGACCGGCAGCACGGTGCTGGGCCTCGGCTCCGGACTGTTCGCCTGCCACCTCGGACCGCTGGTGCTCGGTGGCGCTCCGGCCTCCCATCTCTCCCGGGTGCAGGCGCTGTTGACGCTGGTGCAGAGCCTCGCCCTGGTGCTGTCCACCGGGCTGCTCGGGACGGCGGCGGACGCGACGGGGGTCGTCCCGCCCGCCCTGTGCTGCGCCCTCGCCACCGGGGCGGCCGGGCTGGCGGCCCTCGCCGCCCCGGCACTGCGCCGGGCCTGACCGACCGGCACCGCTCGTCGGCGGGGCGGGTGGCCGCGGCGTGCGGCCGGCTCCGAGGCCCACTTGCCCGGCCCCGGGCCTCGGGGCAGAGTGCGGAGGTGGCGGCGGTGCGCGGTGACTGGAGGCGGCGATGAGTGATCTGACGGACCGACTGGCACTGGGCCTCCCGGCGGAGGCGGTGGTGGTGGATCCGGACGTGACCGCCGCCTACAGCCACGACATGGCGGGCTTCTGCGCCGCCGGTACTCCCGCGGTGGTGGTCTTCCCGGAGACGGTCGAGCAGGTGCAGCACGTGTTGCGCACCGCGACCGAGCTGCGGGTGCCGGTGGTGCCGCAGGGGGCCCGGACCGGGCTGTCGGGGGCGGCGAACGCCGTCGACGGCTGCGTCGTGCTGTCGCTGGTGAAGCTGAACCGGATCCTGGAGATCGACCCGGTGAACCGGGTGGCGGTCGTCGAGCCGGGCGTGGTGAACGCGGAACTGTCGCGCGCGGTCGAGGAGTTGGGGCTCTGCTACCCGCCGGACCCGTCCAGCTGGGAGTCCTGCACGATCGGCGGCAACATCGGCACCGGCGCGGGCGGGCTCTGCTGTGTGAAGTACGGCGTCACCAGTGAGTACGTGCTCGGGCTGGATGTGGTGCTGGCGGACGGCCGGCTGCTGTCCACCGGGCGCCGCACGGCCAAGGGGGTGGCCGGGTACGACCTGACCCGGCTGTTCGTCGGCTCGGAGGGCACCCTCGGAGTGGTGGTCCGGGCGGTGCTGGCGCTGCGGCCCGCGCCGGAGCCGCAGCTGGCGCTGGCGGCGGAGTTCCCCAGCGCGGACACCGCGGGGGCGGCGGTCTGCGCGGTGATGGAGCGCGGGTTGACCCCGTCGCTGATGGAGCTGATGGACGCGGTCTCCGTCCGGGCCGTCAACGAACTGGGGCAGATGGGGCTGCCGGAGTCGACCCGGGCGCTGCTGCTGGTGGCCTTCGACGGGCCGGAGCGGGAGACCGGACTGGCCCGGGTCGCGGAGCTGTGCCGGGAGGCCGGGGCGACGGAGGTGGTCCCGGCCGAGGACCAGGCCGAGTCGGACCTGCTGCTGGCGGCCCGGCGGCTGGCGCTGCCCGCGCTGGACCGGCTGGGCACCACGATGATCGACGACGTCGCGGTGCCGCGCTCCCGGCTGGCCGAGATGCTCAACGGAGTCGCGGCGATCGCCGAGCGACACGCGCTGACGATCGGGGTGGTCAGCCACGCCGGGGACGGCAACACCCACCCGATCGTGATCTTCGATGCCGCGGACCTTGAGCAGACGGCGCGCGCCCAGCGCTCCTTCGACGAGATCATGGCGCTCGGGCTGGAGCTGGGCGGCACGATCACCGGGGAGCACGGGGTGGGGCTGCTCAAGCGGGACTGGCTGGCGCGTGAGCTGGGGCCGGTCGGGCTGGAGCTGCAGCGGCAGGTGAAGGCGGTCTTCGACCCGCTGGGCATCCTCAATCCGGGCAAGATGGTCTGACCGGGCAAGATGGTCCGATTTTCAGGACGGATGTCTTTTCCGCATTTCGCGCCCTTGGTCGGCCCGCATTTTCAGTAGGACTTTCCGATGGTCTGTGAATGGCCGAAAAGTCGACTTGGAAGGGTGATCGAACGTAGCGGGGGCGTGTTTCGATGCGCCTTGCGCCGGGGTGGTGCGCCCGGAGGTTCGTACGGCACCGATGCGCCGTCGTCCGGCGCCCGCCGAAAGGCCGCCGATCGGGCGAAGTGCCAGCTCAGTAGCGGTGTGTCGGCGCACTGTCCGGTTCGGTGCCCGTTATGCGCGGCCTCGGTGGATATCACGCTTACGGGCGAAAACTGATCCGTCGGCTAGTGCTTTGTCGATTTGTTGCGGAAGTCTGTCTCCCGGCGTCGCAGCCCGCAGGTGTTCGTCTGGCCGGCGAACCCCCGCAACCCTGCTCGACCAATGCACGATTAACAGTTTTTTGGAGGCATACATGGCTCGCTTCAACACCCGCCGGGTGTCCGGGATCCTGCTCGCCGCCCCGCTGGCGGCGGGTCTGCTGCTGGCCGGTGCCGGGGTCGCCGCCGCCGACAACGGCGCGGGCGCCGCGGCCGGTTCCAACGCCGGCGTGGTGTCCAACACGGGTACCGGCAACGTCTTCGGCGGCGTCGACGGCAACTACGTCTCCACCCAGCAGACGGCCACCGGTGCCGGCGCCTCGAACCAGAACAACACCGTCGCGGTGAAGGACAACGCGGGCAACGTCCTGGCCGGTCAGGGCAACAAGAACGTCAACGTCATCTTCGCCCCGATCTTCCCCTGACGGCCCCGGGTGCCACTGCCGGCGGGGGCGCCGGAGGTGGACGGCCGCGGGTGAGCTGAACATCCGCGGCGGGGTTCGGAACGGTCACCGGGCGGGCTTCCCGCCCCGGGTGGACCGGGGAGACCGGACGAACGCATGGACCGGCCAGCGGAAAGGGTCGCCGCGAAACCGGCCTCGTGGGCGGTGCCGCCATCGGCACCGCCCACGAGTGCGTCCGGGCCCGGGGTTGCCACCAGCCCCGCCCGCGCGCCCCACCCGTGCGCGCCCCGCGCGCGCCCCGTCCCCGCGAGCGGCCCGGATCCCGCCAGCGAGGGCCCGCGCCCGGAGGCGTCGGTCCACGGCGGTACGGTTGCGCTCCGACAGCGCTCCACGTGCCCGGGCCCGGAACGGACGGCCCGGTCGGGGCGGCGACCGCGGCAATCGGAAGGAAGGCGCGCGATGGCGGCGGAGGACGAGGGCCTGACCGGCCCGGACGGGGCCAGGCCCGTACCGGAGCCGCAGCCGGAGCCGTGCCCGGCACCACTGGACGAGCGCCGGCCCGGGCCGCGGTCCGTCCCCGAACTGCTGCTCGGCCGCCCGCCGATGGCCCGCCCGCTGCCCTCCTTCGACCCCGCGACCGCCCCCGCCGAGCCCGGCCCGCTGTTCGTGGACTGGCTCGTCACCGCCCTGGACGCCGGGGTGCTGGACCCGCAGGCCTTCACCCTCTCCACGGTCGACGCCGACGGCATGCCGGACGCCCGGGTGCTGGTGCTGCGCGACGTGGACGCGGCCGGCACCGGCTGGAACTTCTCCGCGGCCGCCGACAGCCCCAAGGGCCGCCAGCTCGCCCACCACCCGGCCGCCGCGCTGAGCGTCTACTGGCCGCAGCTGGGCCGCCAGGTCCGGGTGCGCGGCAGCGTCGAGCGGGCCGCCGACCTGGTCGCCGCCGCGGAGTTCGCCACCCGCTCGCCCGCCGCCCGGGTCGGTGCGCTGGTCGGCCGGCAGAGCGAGCCGCTGGGTGAGCTGGCCGAGTACGACGAGGCGGTGGCCGTCGCCCGGCGCCGGCTGGAGGCCACCCCGGACGCCGTCGCGCCCGGCCACGCGGTCTACACCCTGTGGGCGCACGAGGTGGAGTTCTGGCAGGGCGACGCCCAGCGCCGGCACGTCCGGCTGCGCTACACCCGCACCGGTCCGGTCCGCACCCCGGAGTGGTCCCGCACCCTGCTCTGGCCGTAGGCCGGCGTCACGGGGCCGGCGCCGCAAGGGTCGACCCCGTCCGGCCGGCCCCGTACGGTCAGCGCCGTCCGGTCAGCGTGGCCCCCACGCTGGCCGCGACCACACAGCCGATCCCGGCCAGCTGTGCCGCGCCCAGCAGCTGGCCGAGCACCACCAGCCCGACCAGGGCGCTGACCGCCGGCTCCAGGCTGACCAGCACGCTGAACACCCGCTGAGGCATCCGCCGCAGCGCCGTCATCTCCAGCGCGTACGGGAGCACCGGCAGCAGCAGCGCCACCCCGGCCGCCGAGGCGAGCAGCACCAACGGCGAGGCGCCGGGGGCGGTCAGCCCGTCCCAGGCCTCGCCGAGCCCGAACGGCGCGAGGAACAGGGCGCCGACCGTCATCGACACCGCCAGCCCCTGGAAGCCCTTGAAGGTGGCGCCGACCTTGTCGGTGAACAGGATGTACAGCGCGTAGCAGCCGGCCGCGCCGAAGGCGTAGAGCAGGCCGACCGGGTCGAGCGAGCCGCCGCCGTCCCCCTCGCCGAGCAGCGTCAGCAGCACGACCCCGGCCGCCGCGAGCAGCGCCCAGAGCAGGTGGCTGGCCCGCCGGGCGAAGACCAGGGCGACCGCGAGCGGGCCGAGGAACTCGATGGTCGCGGCGGTGCCCATCGGCAGCCGGTCGATCGCCCCGGCGAACAGGAGGGTCATCCCGGCGGAGGCCATGCCGAGCAGCGCGGCCGCGGCGAGGTCGCGCGGGCGCTTGTCGCGCAGCCGGGGCCGGGTGACGGCGAGCAGGATCACCGCGGCGAAGCCCAGCCGCAGGAAGGTGGTGCCGCTGACCCCGAGCGGGCCGAACAGCGGCTTGGACAGGGCGATGCCGGTCTGCACCAGGAACATCGCGACCAGACACAGAAGCGGCGCCGGGATCCTGTCCGGGCGCCGCAGGGCCTTGCCGATCCGGCCGGTGGACCGGCCGGGTCGGAGCCCCGGGGGCGCCGTGGAGCCGGGCTCCCCACCTCGTCGCCAGCTGCCCCGCTCGCCGGCGGGCTCGCCCTTGGGGGCGGGCGGCATGGCAAGGGCCTCGGCGACGGCAGCGGCCGAGGCGGGGGCGACGGTTTCGCCGGTGTGGGAGGTGGGCATGCTGACGAGTTTGCCGTAAGGAGTGACCAACCAGCAAGCTCGTTACAACCCGTTCACGGAAACCGGGACGGATGCGGACGGGTGCGCCCGAAAGGGTGGGCTCGAACGGGCCACGCGGCGTGGTGGACGCGTTCATCCGATGGTCCGTCAGTATCAAGGCCGGGTGCGCTATCTCCGCCCAGCGGCCCTCCTCGCCGCCTCCCTCGTGCTCCTGCTGGCCATCGACGGGACGGGTGTGAGCGCCGAGGCCTCCGTCCCGGCCGCCGCCCCGCGCATCCGGGCCGTCCGGCTCCCCGACCGGATCGGGCCGCCCCGGTTCCGCGACCACTGGAGCGGCACCGCCTTCGACGCCTGCACCGCCCCCTCGACCGACGCACTGCGGGCCTGGCGCGCCGCCTCCCCGTACGGGGCGGTCGGCATCTACGTCAGCGGCTCCCAGCGCGGCTGCACCCAGCCCCGGCTCACCGCGGACTGGATCCACCAGGCGCGCGCGATCGGCTGGCGGTTCCTGCCGGTGCACGTCGGCCTCCAGGCGCCGTGCGCCGACCCGAGCCGCAAGCCCAGGCGGATCGACCCGGCCAAGGCCGCCGAGCAGGGCGGGGACGAGGCCGGCGAGGCCGTGCGCGCGATGCGCTCGCTCGGCTTCGGCAAGGGCGCCCCGGTCTACCTGGACATCGAGGCCTACCCGATGCACGACGCCGGCTGCGGCCAAGCCGTGGTCGACTTCGCCCTCGGCTGGACCAGGGCCCTGCACGCGGCGGGCTACCGCTCCGGCTTCTACTCCAGCCTCGACTCCGGCGTCGCCGACCTGGCCGCCGCCGCCCGGGCCGGCAGCGCCCCGCTCCCCGACGCCGTCTGGTACGCCCGCTGGGACGACCACGCCGACACCGCCGGCTCCGGCCCGCTCGACCCGCAGCTCTGGGCCTCCCACCAGCGCGTCCACCAGTACCACGGCAACGTCCAGGAGACCTACGCCGGCGAGACCCTCACCGTCGACCGCGACCAGGTCGACGGTCCGACCGCCGGCTGACCGCGCCACCCCACCGCGGCCAACGGCGGCGAGACGGCGAGGCGAGGCGGCGAGGGAAGGCGGTGAGGGGAGACGGCGCCTCAGTGATCCGTGCAACGGGTTCAGGATGCTGACAGCGGCCGGACGGAACGGCACAATCGGGCACGTCCACGCGCATTACCCCCCGGTAGGAAGTGCCGTGGAACCGCCAGTGCCGCCAGGTCGAGGAGGACCCGTGTTCAGCACGATGCAGGACGTACCGCTCACCGTCGCCAGGATCCTGGAGCACGGGTCCACGGTCCACGCCCGTTCCACCGTCACCACCTGGGACGCGACCGGTCCGGTCGTCCGGACCTACGCCGAGGTGGGCGCGCGCGCCGCGCAGCTGGCGCACGCGCTGCGCGACGAGCTCGGGGTGACGGGCGACGACCGGGTCGCGACGCTGATGTGGAACAACGACGTCCACCTGGAGGCGTACCTCGCCGTCCCGTCGATGGGCGCCGTGCTGCACACCCTGAACCTGCGGCTGCCCGCCCAGCAGCTGTCCTTCATCGTCGACCACGCCGCCGACCGCGTGATCATCGTCAACGGCAGCGTCCTGCCGCTGCTCGCCGCCGTGCTGCCGCAGCTCGCGCCCACGCTCAAGCACATCGTGGTGGCCGGCCCCGGCGACCGCTCGGTGCTGACCGGCTTCGCCGGCGGCGTGCACGACTACGAGGAGCTGATCGCCGACCGGCCCACCGACTACCCGTGGCAGCGGGACATCGACGAGCGCCAGGCCGCCGTGCTCTGCTACACCTCCGGCACCACCGGGGACCCGAAGGGCGTGCTCTACAGCCACCGGTCGATCTACCTGCACTGCATGCAGGTCAACACCGGCGACAACTTCGCCTTCACCCCGCGCGACACCGCCCTGCCGGTGGTCCCGATGTTCCACGTGAACGCCTGGGGCATCCCGCACGCCGCCTTCATGTCCGGCGCCAACCTGCTGATGCCGGACCGCTTCCTCCAGCCCAAGCCGATGGCCGAGATGATCGCCGCCGTCCGCCCCACCGTCAGCGCCGCCGTCCCGACCATCTGGAGCGGCCTGCTGGACGAGCTGGACGCGGGCGACTACGACACCTCCAGCCTGCGCATGGTCGTCATCGGCGGCAGCGCGTGCCCGCCCTCGCTGATGAAGGCCTACGACGAGCGCCACGGCATCCGGGTGCTGCACGCCTGGGGCATGACCGAGACCTCCCCGCTCGGCTGCTTCGCCCAGCCGCCGGGCGGCCTCACCCCCGAGGAGGAGTGGCCGTACCGGATCACCCAGGGCCTCTTCCCGGCCTCGGTCGAGGCCCGGCTAATCGGCCCGGGCGGCGAGCGGATGCCGCACGACGGCGTCTCGGCCGGCGAGCTGGAGGTCCGCGGCCCGTGGATCGCCGGCGCGTACTACGGCGGCGCCGGGCAGGACCCGGTCCGCCCGGAGGACAAGTTCTCCGAGGACGGCTGGCTGCGCACCGGCGACGTGGGCACCATCACCGCCGACGGCTACCTGACCCTCACCGACCGGGCCAAGGACGTCATCAAGTCGGGCGGCGAGTGGATCTCCTCCGTCGAGCTGGAGAACGCCCTGATGGGCCACCCCGAGGTGGCCGAGGCCGCCGTGGTCGCGGTGCCGGACGAGAAGTGGGGCGAGCGCCCGCTGGCCACCGTGGTGCTGCGCCCGGGCGCCGCCGTCGGGCTCAAGGAGCTGCGGGCGTTCCTGGCCGAGCGGATCGCCTCCTGGCAGCTGCCGGAGCGCTGGGCGATCGTCGAGTCCGTCCCGAAGACCTCGGTCGGCAAGTTCGACAAGAAGGTGATCCGGGCCAGCTACGCGGCCGACGAACTGGACGTCACCACGCTCGGCAAGGAGTAGCGGACGCACACCGGAGGGCCGGCCCGTGACGGGTCGGCCCTCCGGTGTGTCCGGGCTCAGCCCGCGGCGGCGACGCCCGCCTCGCCCATCGCGCCGATCCGCCCGAGCAGGTCGACGATCCGGGACTGGACGTCCTCGCTGGTGGAGCGCTCGGCGAGGAAGAGCACCGTCTCGCCGGTGCGCAGCCGGGGCAGTTCGCGCGGGTCGAGGTCCACCGAGGTGTAGACCACGAGCGGGGTGCGGTGCAGCCGGTCGTTGGCGCGCAGCCAGTCCAGCAGTCCGATCCGGCGGCGGCGGATCTGGAACAGGTCCATCACCACCAGGTTGGGTTGCACGCTGCTGGCCCGGGCGACGGCGTCGTTCTCGTCCACCGCGTGCTCGACGTGCATGCCGCGCCGCTCCAGGCTGCTGATCATGGCGGCGGCGATGTCCGGATCGCCCTCGACCAGCAGCACCCGCGGGGCGTGGTGCTCGCCGTCGCGCGGGGCCAGGGCGCGCAGCAGTACGGCGGGGTCGGCGCCGTAGGCGGCGTCCCGGGTGGCCTGGCCGAGGCCAGCGGTCACCAGCACCGGGACCCGGCTGTTGAGCGCCGCGGTGCGCAGCGACTGCAGCGCGGTGCGGGTGATCGGGCCGGTCAGCGGGTCGACGAAGAGCGCCGCCGGGAAGGCGTTCGCCTGGGCGTCCACCTCCTCGCGGGAGCGGACGATCACCGGCAGGTAGCCGCGGGCCTGGAGCGCCTGGCCGGTGGCCGGGTCGGGCTCGGGCCAGACCAGCAGCCGGCGGGTGTTGGCCAGTTCACCGGAGGCGGCCTGCGGCTGCTCGGCGTCCGGGCGGTCGCTCCGGGCGGCGGGCAGTTCGGCCAGCGCGCGCGGCGCGGCCGGCCCGGGCGGCTGCGGGGCGGCGGGCACCGGGGCGGCGGCCGGTCGCGGCGGCGCCAGTTCGGCCAGTCCGCTGCCCACCGGGCGCGGCCCGTCCGGCTCCTCGGCGGCGGACAGCGCGGGCCGGGCCGGCTCCAGCGCGCCGCCGGTCTGCGGAGCGGGTGCTCCGGCCGGGGCGTCCGCTCCGGGCCCGGGCGGTACGGAGAGCCGGCGGCGGCGGCCGGTCGGTGCGACGGCGGGCTCGGCCGGGGCGGGTGCCGGGCCGGTGGGCAGGGCGTGTTCCAGGCCGGGGTAGACCGGGGTGTCGCCCACGCCGGGGAGCGCGAAGCCGCCCGAGGAGTCCTCCGGGGAGGGCAGGGCGCGGCGTCTGCGCGGCTTGGCCTCGCCGCCGTCCTCGGTGACGGCGCCGTTCGGCTGCGGTTCGACCGAGGCGGCGGCGGAGGTGGGAGCGGCGGCGTCGGCGGGCGCCGGGCCGAGCGCCAGCGGCCCACGGCCGGCGGGCCGGCCCTGGGCGGGGCGCGCGCCCTCCACGGGTACGGCGTAGGCGGGGCCGGAGCGGCCGTCGTCCTTGCCCCAGGGGTCGCTCTGCGCCGCCTCCGGGGCGGCCGGGCCGGGGCGGCCGTAGGCGGGGTCGTTGCCGGTGCCGTTCCACTGCTCGGGGACGGCCCGCTCGACCCGGGCGGGGGCGTTCGGCCACTGGTCGGCGGGAGCGGCCGGGGCGGAGCCCTCGGGGGCCCCGGCTTCGGCGGCGGGCCGGCCGCGGCGGCCGCGGCGCTCGGCCGGGGCCTCCTCGGCGGGCGCCTGCTCCGGTTCGGCGGCCTCGCGGGTGCCCGGCGCGTCGCCGGGGCGGCCGGAGCCGGTCGGGGTGCCGGCGGCCGGGGTGGGCCCGGTGGACTCGGCGGCCTCGCCGCCGCTGGTGGGCAGTTGCGGAATGCCCGGCAGCTCGGGCAGGACGGCGCTGTCGCCCTCCTTGGGCCGGTCCGAGCGGCCCTCGGCGGAGGCGCGTTCGGCGGCGGCCTTCGCGGCGGCCGGGTCCAGCGGCAGCTCGACCACGTAGGTGGTCCCGGCCTTGCCGGGCAGCTCGTGCGGCTGGAGCACGCCACCGTGGCGCTCGACCACCGCGCGGGCTATCGGCAGGTGGACGGGGCTGCCGCCGACACCGGGGCCGCGGATCTCGACCCGGGCGACCTCGCCGCGCTGGGCGGCGGCCAGGACGACGGTCGGCGGTTCGGCGGGCGCCGGCGGGGTGGGCGGGCCGCCCAGCCCGGGCGCGGTCAGTCCGGGGACGGCCAGACCGGGGGAGGGGGCGGTGGGCGGGTCCAGCGAGAGGCCGGTGCCGCTGACGTCGGCGACCAGGTGGGCCAGCGCCTGGGCGAGCCGACGCTCGTCGGCGATCACCTCGACCGCGGCGGCGTGCACCGAGAAGCGCACCCGGCCGGGGCCGACCAGCTCGCCGGCCTCCTCGACGGCCCGGCGGACCACCTGGTCCAGGCCGACCGGGACCCGCTTCGCGGCCCCGCGCCCGCCCTTGCCGTCCCGGCCCTCGGGCGGTGCGCCCTCGCCGGCCTCGGAGCGCTGGTGCTCCAGCACGCCGTCGATCAGCCTGCCGAACCGGCGGCACTCGTCGGCGAGCCGCCGCAGGGTCCAGTTGGCCTCGGGCCAGAGCTGCCCGGCCGGGTCGGCGGCGAGGCGGTCCAGTCGCTGGTTCAGCGCGCTCAGCGCGCCGCCGAGCTCGCTCTCCAGGACGGCGGTGAGGTGCTCGTTGCGGGCGACCAGGGCGAGTTCGCGGCTGCGGTCGGTGAAGGTCATCACCGCGCCGACCAGCTCGTCGCCGTCCCGGACCGGGGCGGTGGTGAGGTCGACGGTGACGGGGCGGCCGTCCTTGCGCCACAGCACGGTGCCGCGCACCCGGTGCTTGCGCCCGGAGGTCAGGGTGTCCAGCAGCGCGGACTCCTCCAGCGCCAGCGGGGTGCCGTCGGCCCGGGAGTGCTGGATCAGCGGGTGCAGCTCGCGCCCGCCCAGCTCGCTCGCCCGGTACTCCAGGATGTGCGCGGCGGCCGGGTTGACCAGGACGCAGCGGCCTTCGAGGTCCACGCCCAGCACGCCCTCGGCGGCGGCCCGCAGGATCATCTCGGTCTGCTTGTGCTGGCGGCGCAGCTCGGTCTCGACGCCGAGCCGCCCGGAGAGGTCGCGGACCAGCAGCAGGAGCAGGTCGGAGGACGAGGAGGCGCGGGAGCCCTCGCGGTAGGGCTCGTAGGGGGAGCGCCCGTAGCCGTCGCCGCCGTCGGCGGCGAAGTCGTTGCCGGAGACCTCGACCGGGAAGGTCGTCCCGTCGGTGCGGTGGGCGGTCATCCGGACCGGACGGTCCAGGGCGTCGGCCTCGCGGGTGGCCGGGCGCATCGAGCCCGGGATCCGGCTGGGGTCGAACTCGGGTAGCAGGCCGAGCACGCCCATGCCGACCAGCGAGGTGCCGGGCGCCTGTAGCGCCTGGACCGCCGCGCTGTTGGCGTCCACCACGGTGCCGTTGCTGTTCACCAGCAACAGCGCTTCGGGCAGGGCGTCGAGTATGGCGTCGAGGCGAGCAGCGCCTCGGATCGGCCTGCTGCTCACGTCGACAGGTCTCCTCGGCTCAGGGCAGCTCCTCCGGAATCGGCAGTATCTCATTCTTCTTTGCGGCGGGAGCGACCCGCCTAGTAACGTGGGCGGTGGTTGGTGCCGAGCCCCACGGTTGTGGCATCATCACTGACACACGGAACGAGCCCGCTCGCGCGGGTGTGATCCATGTGGGGAGGCTTCGCCTAGTCCGGTCTATGGCGCCGCACTGCTAATGCGGTTTCGGGGTTATTCCTGATCGAGGGTTCAAATCCCTCAGCCTCCGCCAGCCGGGGAGCCCCGTCGACGATCATGTCGGCGGGGCTCTTCGCATGTCCGGGGCCCGTCGGCCGCCCGGCCGGGACGGGGGCCGCGGGCTGCCGGGACGGGGTCCGCTGGCGGTCGGCCCGGGTCGGATCAATCGATTTCGTCCTGCGTCGCAGGTCATGTAATGTTGTCCACGCAACGCCCCGGGGGCATGGTTCACCAGGGCGAGCGCTCATAGCTCAACGGATAGAGCACTTGACTACGGATCAAGAGGTTGCAGGTTCGAATCCTGCTGAGCGCACCACACTCCGCAAGATCGGGTTCGCCCGTTCCTTGCGCTCATAGCTCAACGGATAGAGCACTTGACTACGGATCAAGAGGTTGCAGGTTCGAATCCTGCTGAGCGCACCAGCGAGAAGCCCCCGGCCACCGGCCGGGGGCTTCTCCGTTTTCCGGGCACGGCTTCCGGAGGCGTGTGACGCCGGTCACTCCAGGGCGGTCCGGGTGGCATCTGGCCCCACCTAATGGATCACATGCGGTCGTTTCGGGTACCTCCCGTCCTACCGCCCGAATGGCCGCCAATCGGGTGGGATGCAGCCAGAAGCACATGTGTCGGAGTATGGCCGGCCCAGGATCGTGGTTCCGTTTGTCAGATCTTGTGCCCAGACTGCCCGCCGCCCCGGCAGCCGACCGTGAAGGAGAGCCGGATGAGCCGACGGTTTCCCCGCACAGCTGCCGCCCTGGCCGTCCTCACGGTCGGGGCGCTGACCGGTTGGAACGCCCCGCTCTCGGTGGCCCGACAGACCCCGGATTCCTGGTCGGCCGAACACCGGGCGGTGCTGCCCTCCGGGCTCTCCGTCCAGTTCGACCTCACGGCCGAGACCGGAACGGCGGTCACCGCCGAAGCGGGCCGATTGGCCGATCGTCCCGGAGGGGGGAGTCCCGTCCGGTACGCGGACGGAATGCACGCCGGAGACCCCGCCCAGACCTTCCTCCTCACCCCCGACCGTCCGCAGCCGGACGGTTCCTGGCGCACCGTCGGAACCCTCCGGCTGGGTTTCTCCCGGCCGGTCCGCAATCCCCGGCTGCACCTCAGCGGACTCGCCGCCGTCGCCACCGGGAGTTCCGGCACCACCAGCACCGCGGCCCGGCTGACCCTCACCGGCGGATCCCCCGCCGCCCCCGGCCTGGTCGGGCGCACCGACTGGCCCGGCTGGACGGTCGGCGGCAACTCCCTGGCGCCCGCGGGCACCGACGGCTCCACCGACGCCGCCGCGGGCTCCGCCGCCGAGGGCACCCTGGAACTCACCGGGACGGTCCGCACCGCGGTCTTCCGGATCGAGCAGCGCTCCACCCCCCGGGCCGGCAGCACCACCGCGCCGCCCGTCCTGCGGCAGGCCTACACCGTCACCGTGGACGAGGAGTTCGGCACCGCGCCGCAGGCCTACGGCAACGCCTCGCACGTGGTCTCCGACCTCTTCCTGGGCGCTGACGCCACCACCCCCGGCCACCGCGACCGCAGCCGCCCCGCCACCGCCTCGGCCGACCGGCCGCTGGTCGAGCTCGACCACGACGCGGTCCGGCGCGGCAACCCCTTCGCGAGCCTGCCCACCGGCCCTTCCGGCAGCCCGCCGCCCCCCAAGCTCCAGCCCGGCCGCGGCGAGTACCAGGGCGCCGACCCCTCGCTCGGCTTCCCGGACCAGGCCGCCATCGGCCGGTACTACCGGGTCACCGTCCCGGTCGCGGTGGGCGACCAGCCCGCCACCCTGGCCGGCTGGATCGACTTCGACCACAGCGGCCGGTTCGACCCCGCCGACCGGGTGCAGACCGAGATCCCGGCCGGTGCCGACACCGCCACGCTGGAGTGGACCGTGCCGGCCGGCGCCGCCTCCGGCGACACCTGGGCCCGGCTGCGGATCGGCCGGGACACCAGCCAACTCGTGCCCTCCGGCGGCTTCGCCGACTCCGGACAGGTCACCGACCAGCGGATCAAGCTGACCGTCGGCGCCGCCCGGCCTGAGGTCGCCGAGCCGGTCGACGGCACCGTGCTGGCCGACGCCCGCCCCAGGATCAGCGGGGAGGGCGCCGTCGCCGGCGCCTCGATGGAGATCCGGGACGGCGACACCGTGCTCTGCCGGGCCAAGGTCGAACGCAACGGCGACTGGTCCTGCCGCCCCGGCAACGCGCTCGCGGCCGGGCCGCACTCCCTGACCCCGGTGGAGACCACCAGCGGCGGCGTGGTGCTGCGCGGCGAGCCCGCCAAGGTCACCGTGAAGACCACCCCGCCGACCGCGCCGGTGCTCACCCTTCCCGCCTACACCAACGACCCGGGGCTGCAACTCACCGGCACCGGCGAGGCCGGCAGCACCGTCTCGGTCACCGACCGGGCCGCCTCCGCACCCTCCTCCGCCTCCGCCTCCGCCGAACTGTGCAGCAGCGCGGTCCGCGCGGACGGCGGGTGGTCCTGCCTGCCGGTCGAGAACCTGGCCGACGGCAGCCACCAGCTCGCCCCCGTCGCCGTCGACGCGGCCGGGAACCGGACGGCCGGACAGCCGGTCGCGCTGGTCGTGGACACCGTGCCGCCGGACAAGCCGGTGCTCACCGCGCCCGCTCCCGGGGAGGTCCTGCGGGTCGGCCGGCCCAAGCTCGCCGGACGGGCCGAAGCGGGGGCGAACGTGCAGGTCGCGGCCGCTCCGACGGCGGGCGGCGACCGTACGGTGCTCTGCGGGGCCACGGCGGCGCTGGACGGGAGCTGGAGCTGCACCGCCAACCGGGACCTGGCGGACGGGGAGCAGTGGCTGACCGTCACGGTCACCGACCGGGCGGGGAACGGGACTTCGGCGGATCCGGTGCGGGTGCGGGTGGCGGCTGTGGGGGTGGTGAGTCCTTCGGCCGTCAGCTCTCCGGCGGTCAGTCCGTCAGTGGCGGTTCCGTCGGGGGCGAGTGCGAGCGCCAGTGCGAGCGTGAGTGCGAGCCCGTCGGCTTCGCCGTCGCCGTCGGCGGTGGTGCCGTCGGCCGTCGGGTCGCCGAGTCCGACCGGGGTGCCGGCGCTCCGGCCGGTTCCGGTGGGGCTGCTGCCGATCGTCGTGCCGCCGGTGGTGCCGTCGGCGACGTCTCTTCCCGCGGTTCCTGCGGCGGCCTCGGCCGGCTCCAGCGCCTCGGCCCGTCCGTCGGTTCCGTTCGTTCCCGCCGCCTCCGTCGCCTCCGCCGTCCCGGCCCCGGGCGTCGGCTCGACGAGAGCCGTGGCGGCCGCGTCGCCCGGCGGCGGACCGGTCGCCGCCGAGCCGCTGTCGGCCGCTGACCAGGGAGGAAGCAGGGCGAGCGGGGCCGCTGCCCGGCCGTTGCCGGCGCCCCCGGCCCAGGCGGCGGCTGCCCAGCCACGGGAGGCCCGCTGGCACGGTCTGCTCGCCGGGGTGCTGCTGGTGCTCGCCGGAATCGGGCTGATCACCCGTCGGGTGTTCGCCCGTGGATCCGGTGCCCGACGGCGCTGACCTGCGCCGAACCGTCCCGACCAACCGACCATGTGCCTGCGCGTCAGGTCAGCTTTGGACGATTAGTCAGTAAATGTCGACACACCTCGGCTCAAATGTCGCATTTGATGACGTATGAACTTAGCCTGACTCTGGCACTGCCCGTCAGATCCGGGCCGCCCGTTGCGCGACACACCAGACCCAGAGGATCCGTGCATGGACGTCACCCGCGATTCTTCGCAGCGACCCGACCACCTGTCCAAGTCGTTCCCCCCGGCCCTGCCGGAACGTTCCGCCTCCGGCGCCAGCCCGCTGCCCAGGGTTTCGACCGTCAAGGCCGCCAAGCCGGTCGGCCCGGTCGGTCCGGGCGACGGCGGTCCGGCCACGGCCCCGATGGCCGTCGTCCCCGCCCCGTCGCCGGCCGGTCCCGCCGACCAGCGGGACCCGCTGGAGACCGCCGCCCCGGAGACCGTCGAACTCCCCGAGCCCGGGCCGGCCGGTGCGCCCGCCGCCGCCACCTCGCGCCGCCCCCCGCGGGCGGACCAGGCGCTGCGCGAGTACACCGCCGCCGTCCTGCCCGGCTGGGTCGCCCTGCTGGTGGTGCTGCTCGGCCTGGCCGCGGTGGGCTACGCGCTGCTGCGCACCGGCGTCGTCCCGCACTGGGACGTGCTGCCCGAACTGCGCAGTCCCGCCGCGCGGGCGAGCGGCCGGGCCGAGATCGACGCCCAGGCCATCGCCGCGGTCGGCGCGGCCGGGCTGCTGGTGGTGTTCGCGCTGGCCGGCCTGCTGGCCAACGCGGGCGGCGAGACCCGGGTGCTGAGCCGCTGGGGCCGCTACCGGGGCACGGTGCGCAGGACCGGGCTGGTCTGGGTCAACCCGCTGCTGCGCCGCCGCCGGGTCGACGTGCGGCTGCGGCACTGGCGCAGCGAGCCGGTCAAGGCCGTCGACCGCACCGGCACCCCGATCGTGGTCCGGCTGCTGATCGTCTGGCGGGTCAAGGACACCGCGCGGGCGCTGCTGGCGATCGAGGACCACGAGAGCTACCTGCGCGAGCAGGTCCAGGCGGTGCTCACCCGCACCGCCTCCACCCTGCCGTGCGACAGCAACGCGGCGCCCGGCCCGGCGCTGCGCGACGGGCAGTGGTTCGCCGACGAGATGACCCGGGCGCTGGCCGCCGAGGCCGCTCCGGCGGGCCTGGAGGTCTACTCGGTGCAGCCGCTGGCGCTGGACTACGCGCCCGAGGTGGCCGAGTCGATGCGCCGCCGTCGGCTGGCCGACCTGGACGCGGGCCTGCGGACCGTCCTGGTCGACGACGCGGTGGAGGCGGCGGCGCTGGCCGTCCGGCGCCTGGAGCGTGCGACCGCGCACGAACTGGACGAGGCCGCCCGCAGCGCGCTGATGGAACAGCTGCTGGTCGCCTTCGTCGCCCCGGCCGGAGTGGCCGCCTCGGTACCGCCCCCGGCCGCCCGGGCCGGGCGGAAGGAAGGACGACCCGCATGAGGATAGCCACCGGCGCGTACGCCGACCCCGGCACCGGTACCGGTATCGGCCCCGACGCCGATACCGGTCTGATCGGCTTCGAGGAGCGCCTGGGCAGCATCCCCGCGATCACGGGCTGCGGCTGCCCGAACTGCGCCGCCCGGCCGCGCACCGCCCGGGCCGCCGCGGTCGGCGGTGGCAGCCGAATAAACCGGGCCGTGCGAGGTACCTGCCTGGCCACCACCGTGCTGGCGGGTGCCGGCGTGGTCGGCCTGACCGCCGGTGCGGGCTCCGCGCACGCGGCGGCCGGCAAGCAGGGCTGGGACGGGTCGAAGTACTGGTTCAAGAACGGCAGCGGCCAGTGGCGTTGGACCAGCCACTACGACGTCTACGCCAGTCGCACCGGCAAGTCCGGCTCGTCCGGTTCCTCCGCCTCCTCCGGTTCCTCCGGTTCCTCCGGTTCCTCCGGTTCGAAGGCCGACTCGAACGGCTCGGCTTCCTCCTGGGGCCTGCGCCAGGGCTGGGACGGGGCGAGGTACTGGTTCAAGAACGGCAGCGGCGAGTGGCGTTGGACCAGCCACTACGACGTCTACGCCAGTCGCACCGGCCAGTCCGGCGGCGGCTCGGAGCAGGGCTCCGGCGGGTCGGGCAGCCGACCGTCCCCGGACACCACCCCGACCTCCGGGAACACCGAGGCGGCCATCGACTACGCGCTCGCCCAGCTGGGCAAGCCGTACGTCTGGGGCGGCAACGGCCCGTCCGGCTACGACTGTTCCGGGCTGGTCCAGCAGGCCTACCGGCGCAGCGGGATAGGCCTTCCCCGGGTGGCCGACGACCAGTACGCGGCGACCACGCCGATCAGCGCGGGCCAACTGCGCCGCGGTGACCTGGTGTTCTGGTCGGACAGCGGCCGGGCCTCGGGGATCCACCACGTGGGGATCTACCTGGGCGGCGGCAAGTTCGTCGAGGCCCCCCGGCCCGGCAGGACCGTCCGGATATCCACGCTCGACTCGGGCTACTACCCGACCCACTTCGGGCGGCCGTAGCCAGGGAACCCACCGGCCCCCGACAGCACGCCGCTGTCGGGGGCCGGTGCGTGCTCAGGCCGAGGCGGTGGTGAGGAGGGCGGTCTGGGCGGGGGTGAGGGTGAGGGCGCCGGCGGCGAGGAGCGGGGGGAGCTGGTCGACGGTGCGGGCGCTGGCGATGGGGGCGGCGACGGTGGGGCGGGCGGCGAGCCAGGCGAGGGCGACGGTGGCGGGCTCGACACCGTGCTCGGCGGCGACGGTGTCGAGGGCCGCCAGGACCTTGGGGCCGCGCGGCTCGGCGAGGTAGCGGGCGGCGCCCTCGGCGCGGGCGCTGTCGACGCCCGGGCCGCCCGGGCGGTACTTGCCGGTGAGGAAGCCGGAGGCGAGCGCGTAGTAGGGCACGGTGGCGAGGCCGTGCTCGGCGACGACCTCGGCCAGCGGGCCCTCGAAGGTGCCCCGGGACACCAGGTTGTACTGGGGCTGGACCGCGACGTACTTGGCCAGGCCCTCGCGCTCGGCGAAGGACAGCGCCTCGGCGAGCCGCTCGGCGGAGATGTTGGAGGCGGCGACCGCCCGGACCTTGCCCGCGCGGACCAGCTCGTCCAGGGCCGTCACGAACTCCTCGACCGGGGTGTCGTCGTCCCGGTGGGTGTAGTAGAGGTCGATGTGGTCGACGCCCAGGCGGCGCAGCGAGCCCTCGACGGAGGACTTGATGGTGGCCGCGGCCAGGCCGGTCGCCTTGGGGTGGCTGCCGACCTTGGTGGCGATCACGATGTCGTCGCGGTTGCCCCGGCTCCGGAGCCAGTCGCCGATCACCGTCTCGGACTCGCCGCCGGCGTTGCCGGGGGCCCAGGCGGAGTAGACGTCGGCGGTGTCGACGAAGTTGCCGCCGGCGGCCGCGTAGGCGTCCAGCACGGCGAAGGACTGCTGCTCGTCGGCCGTCCAGCCGAAGACGTTGCCGCCGAGGCAGAGCGGGTGGACGGACAGGTCGGAGGTGCCGAGGCGGACCCGGCTCTGGTTTCCGGTCATGTCCGCAGTCAACCAGGCCCGTGCGGTGGGTTGTTCCGTCCGTCACACGGATTTCACGATCCGGTCGGACCGCCGTCGCACGCGCGGGTGGCGGGTTCGCCCGGGGAGGGGTCCGGGGTGTGCCTGAGGTGGGCGGATTCGTTAGAGTCCGTGCCATGGCTGACAACGACTACGACCCCGCCGGTAGCACCCAGATGTTCCGGGCGTTCGTCGACGAGAGCCCGGCGCGTCAGGCACCGGGCTCCGTCTCCACCTACGGCAGCAGCAAGACCGGCGGCAGTCGCACCGGCGTGATCGCGCTGATCGCCGTCGTCGCCCTGGTCGTCCTGGGCGCCGTCGTCTGGCTGGCGGTCAAGTGACCCTCGCGCGGGTGACCCCGGTGAGGGTCACCCGCGCGGCGGGGAGCACCGGCCTCAGCAGGGCTTGCGCCAGGCGTTGAGGTCGAGCTTCTTCTGCATCGAACTGAATCCCAGGGCCTTGGTCCTGGCGCAGAACTGATCCGTGTCGAGCTTGTACTCGACGTGGAAGACCGCCTTGCCCGCCTTCACGAAGGGCGCGACCCGGTCGCACTCGTCGAACTGCGAGCACTCCTCGTTGACCGCGAAGTCGAAGTCCGGCAGCAGGGCGGGGATCTGGTCCAGGTCGTTCTTGAGGCCGATGGCGAGGCCGCGTTCGTGGGCGAGCTGGGCCAGCATCCGGTTGTACTTGATCTGGTCGTCCGGGGTCAGCGGGAAGCCGCTGTTCTGGTTGTAGGCCTCGATGGTGTCCGGCTCGACGGCGTCGAAGCCCTTGCTCCTGCACATGTCGAAGCGGGCCGCCATCAGTGGCCGCAGCTGGTCGAGCTTGCGGATGTCGAACCACTTCTCGCCCTTCCAGCCGGTGTCCGAGCCCTGCAGGGTCTTGGCGAAGGCGGCGGAGTCGGGGCGGAAGTCCTCCCAGGAGCCGGCGTTGATGTAGCAGATCACCTTGCGGCCCTTGGCGTGCAGCGCGGCGACCACCGAGGCGTCGTTCTCGAAGCCGTCGATGTCGTAGACCGGCACGTCCACCGACTGGTCCACGGGGCCGCCGCCGAGCTGCCACTGCCAGGTCAGGCCCGGGGTGGGCTGCCAGCGGGCGCCGGCCGGCGGCGGGGTGGTGGTGCCGGGCGGGGTGGTGCCCGGGGCGGTGGTGCCGCCGGGGGTGCCCGGGGCCGAGGTGGTGCCGGGGTCACCGGGCGTGCCGGGGGTGCTGGGCGAGGCGGTGCCGGGGGTGCTCGGCGCGCTGGCCGTGGGCGAGGCGCTCTGGGTGCCGTCGGCCGAGTCGTTGTCGTCCTCCGAGCCCGAGCTGCTGCACGAACTGACCAGCAGGGCGGTGACGGTGGCGAAGGCTATGGCGGCGGGCAGCAGCCGGGTACGGCGGTTCACGGTAGTCGAACTCCGGATCGGGTCAGGTCAGTTCAGCGGCGGTCAGGCCGTGCGGCAGGGTGCGCCAGGGGTTCTCCCCGGCGCCCGGTACGGCGCAGCCGACGCCGGCTCGCCGGGCGGCGATCAGTGCGGAGGCGTCGCGGGCGGACTCGGCGGGGACGTCGTAGACCAGGTGGCAGAAGCGGGAGGCCGCGTGGCGGCCGGTCCACAGCGGCAGGGTCATGGCGCGGTACGCGTCCCAGTCGCCCTCGAAGGTGACCAGCAGGTCGGCCAGGCCGACCTCGGCGTACGCCGGGTCCGGGTGCTCGCCGTGGCCGAACACCACGGTGCCGCAGCCCGCCGCCCGGGCCGCCGTGGCGAGGCGGCGGTAGTGCGCCAGCGCGCCCGGGTGGGTGGCCACCTGGTCGAAGTACACGCCGGTGATGCCGTGGCGCTGACGGTACGTCAGGATGTCGGCGACCACGGCGGCGTGGGGCCGGCGGCCGTAGTCGGTGTCGGCGTAGCCGACCAACGGCAGCCCGGCGGCGCGGAGTTCCTCGGCGGCATCGGCGAAGACGTGGTCCGGAACCTCGCCGGGACCGTCCGCGAGGTTGATCACCACGGCGGAGATCCGGGCGGGGTCGGCGGCGGCGACCGCCTGCCAGGCCGCCGGGTCCACCGCGGGGTGGACGTACAGCGGCACCAGCAGGCGGCCGTCGGGGGTGGTCCCGGCGGTCATGCGACCACCGGGGTCGGCGTCGGCTCGGCGGTGCTGAGCCAGAGGTCGCGCAGGGTGTCGGCGAGCCCGGTCTCCGGGTGCCAGCCGAGCTCCCGGGCGGCGGCCGAGACGTCGGCCTGCTGCCAGGAGACCGCGGCCGACCGCTCGGAGCCCGCCCCGCTCTCGTCGATCCGGCCGGTGAAGCCGGACGCCGCGACCAGGCCCTCGGCGATCGCCCGGACCCGCTGGGCCCGGCCGGAGGCGAGGTTGAGCACCCTGGGGAGCGGGCCCTCGGCGGTGACGGCCAGGCCGACCGCCCGGGCGATGTCCCGGGCGTCCACGAAGTCCCGGTAGGCGGAGAGGTCCCCGACCGTGACCACGGCGTCGGCGCCCTCGGGCGCCGCCCGGCGCAGTTCGGCCGCCAGCCGGCCGGGCAGCGAGCCCGCCGGGGCGCCCGGGCCGACCGGGTTGAACACCCGCAGCACCACCGCGTCCAGCGGTGAGCCGGCCACCGCGAGGGAACCGGCCAGCTTGGTCGCGCCGTACACGCCGACCGGACGGGCGTCGGCCTGCTCGGAGAGCGACTCGCCCTCCGCGCAGACGCCGTACTCGCCGGCCGAACCGACGTGCACCAGACGGGCCTTCGGGGCGCCCAGGGCGAGCGCCTCGCAGAGCACCGCCGGTCCGCGGGCGTTCACCTCGGCGAGCTTGACCGCGCTGCCGGCCACCGCGCCGGCGAAGTTGACCACCACGTCGGGGGCCAGCGCGGCCAGTTCCTCGCCGAGCGGGCCGGCCTGGGCGGTGCCCAGGTCCAGCCGGAGGTCGTGGGTGGGCCGCCGGCCCGCGGTCAGCACGGTGGCCCCGGGCAGTGACCGCAGGACGGCGGTGGCGTGACGGCCCAGGAAGCCGTCGCCGCCGAGCAGCAGGATTCTCACGCGGCCCGTCCGTCGCTCTCGGCGCCCGCGGCGGCGGGCTGCTCGGCCGAGTCGTCCGGGGCGGTGCGGGCGGCCGGGAGCGGCAGTTCCGCGACGCCCGGCACGGTGCCGTCCGACTCGAAGGGCATCAGGACCGGGCGGATCGTGGAGAACTCGGCGTTCGCCCGGTCGTAGTCGTCCGGGCGGCCGATGTCCAGCCAGTAGCCGCCGAAGTCGTACGCGGCCGGCGGGGTGTCGGCGGCCAGCAGGTCGAGCACCAGCTCGTCGAAGCCCAGCGGCAGACCCGGGGTGTACTTGGCGAGCGCCGAGCGGGAGACGCCGTACACGCCCATCGAGACCCGGTAGTCGATGCTGGGCTTCTCCTGGAAGCCGGTGATGGTGCCGGAGTCGGTGGTCAGCACACCGAAGTCGATCTTCACCTGGCGGGCGTAGGTGGCGATGGTCAGCGGGGCGCCGGACGTCTCGTGGTGCTTGAGCACCCCGGCGAAGTCCAGGTCGGTGAGGATGTCGCCGTTCATCACCAGGAAGTGCTCGGGCAGGCGGTCCTGCATGGTGAGCAGCGGGCCCATGGTGCCGAGCGGGCTGTCCTCGACGGCGTAGCCGACCCGCAGGCCCCACTGGGCGCCGTTGCCGACGTAGGCGCGGATGATGTGGCCGAGGTGGCCGATGGCCAGGGTGACGGTCTTGAAGCCCGCGGCGGCGAGCTGGCGCATCACGATCTCCAGGATCGCGTGCTGGTCGCCGATCGGGACGAGCGGCTTGGGAAGCGCGGTGGTGTACGGGCGGAGGCGAACGCCCTTACCGCCGGCCAGGATCACTGCGTGCATGGTGTTTCCCCCACGGAAAAGGTGTGTAGGACACGAACCTCGGTTACCGGGACGAGCAAGATCGTTTCGGCGGTCAGACGTTGTAGATGTCGGTCTTGTAGCGGGCCAGGTTGGCCGGGTCGCGGAAGAACTCGATGGTCTGCTCCAGGCCCTGCTCCAGCGTGAACCGCGGCGCCCAGCCGGTGGCCGTGCGCAGCCGGGTGGCGTCCGCGACCAGGCGCATGACCTCGGAGTTGGTCGGACGGATGCGCTGCTCGTCCTCCTTCACCACCAGGTCCACGCCCATCAGCTTGCCGACCAGGGTGACCAGGTCGCCGACCGAGATCTCGCCGCCGGTGCCGGCGTTGAAGGTCCGGCCGACCACGGTCTCGGCGGCCGCGGTGCCCACCGTGCGGAAGGCGTTGGCGGTGTCCTTGACGAACGTGAAGTCGCGGGTCGGGCGCAGGTCGCCCAGGGTGATCTCGGTCTGGCCGGCCGCGACCTGGGCGATCACGGTCGGGATGACGGCGCGCATCGACTGCCGCGGGCCGAAGGTGTTGAACGGGCGCAGGGTGACGACCGGGGTCTCGAAGCTGGCGTGGTAGCTGTCGGCCAGCCGGTCCCCGCCGGCCTTGGAGGCGGCGTACGGGGACTGGGTGTTGATCGGGTGGTCCTCGGTGATCGGCACGGTCTGCGCGGTGCCGTAGGTCTCGCTGGTGGAGGTGTGCACCAGGCGCGGGATCTCCTGGTGGCGCACGGCCTCCAGGACGTTCAGGGTGCCGGTGACGTTGGTGTCCACGTACGAGTGGGGGGCGCGGTAGGAGTACGGGATCGCGATCAGGGCGGCCAGGTGGTAGACCGCCTCGGTGCCCTTGACCAGGCCGTTGACCGAGCCCGGGTCCCGGACGTCGCCGAGCACGATCTCGACCGAGTCCAGCACCTCCGGCGCCAGGGTCTCCAGCCAGCCGAAGGAGGAGAAGGAGTTGTACTGGACCATCGCGCGGACGTGGTGCCCGTCGGCGACCAGGGTCTCGACGAGGTGGGAGCCGATGAAGCCTTCGGCTCCGGTAACCGCGACGCTGCTCATGCGTTTTCGCTTTCTCGTTTTCGGGGGCTGCCGGACGTCTGAGCACGGCCGGCCGGTGGTGCCTCGGAGGAGGCGGACTATCAGCGGTGTTGGGTGGTGCGGCCGAGCGCGGGCCCGGCGGTGGCGGTGAGGACGAGGGCGGCCGCCCCGCAGCCGATCAGCTGCAGGACGATCGGGTCCGCACCGGTCAGCAGCCCGACGCTCTCGGCGGTCGCGGCGGCCAGACAGATGAGGGCGGTGCTCCAGCTGAACCCGAAGGCGTTCAGCAGCAGCGCCAGCCAGAGCGAGCCGCCCAGGAGCAGCATCGCGCCCAGCTGCGGCACGCCGAGCGACGGGGCGCCCGGCCACAGCACGGTCGCGGCGGCGTCCAGCGCGGCCACGGTGGTGAGGTAGATGAACAGGCAGCCGAGCAGGATCCCGCCGGTGCGGCGGGTGAACTGCCCGGTGGTGTGGCTGGTGCGCAGCGCGGCCACGGCCATCGCCCGGTAGCGGAACAGCAGCCACTCGGCGAGGCCCAGGCTGAGCGTCAGGGCGATCATGGCCGGGCCGGTCGGGGTGGTCCGCACCTCGTGCACGGCGTGCGCTCCGTGGGCCGCGGCGTGCACCGCGGGGCCGGCGGCCCGTACGGCCTGGTGGATGGTCTCGCCGAGCCCGGCGATCAGCGTCAGCGCGCCGCAGGCCAGGCCGAACAGCAGGTGCGGGACCTCCTGGCGGATCGGCAGCCGCAGCTCCACGCCGTCCCGTTCGCCGCCGCGGGCCGCGACCAGCAGCTCCCGGACGGCCAGGCCGACCGCGAGCACCACCGAGGCGAGCAGCACCACCGTCCGGACCAGCTCCGGCACGTCGACGGCCAGCACCACGCCCGCGCCGACCGAGGCCGGGGCGAGCGCCAGCAGCAGGAACTTCTCCCGCCCGAGCACCAGCAGTGCGGTGGCGGCCGCCAGGTAGCAGGACTGGCCCGCGGCGAACCACAGGGCGCCCAGCGGACCGCCGACCACGTACGCGGAGGCGGCGGCCAGCAGCGCGCCGACCGGTGCGCCGACGGCCAGGCAGACCGCGGCGTCCCGGCGGCGCAGCCGGCTCAGCCAGCGGTACGCGCGGTGCGCCAGGGCCTGGTTGAAGCCCCAGCTGACCAGCGTGGCGATGGACAGCGCGAGCATGCCCGAGGGCAGGCCGAAGCGCATCCGGGTGGTCGCGAACAGGTTGGCGCCGAGCAGGTAGCCGAGCCCGGGCAGGGCGAACACCAGGCCGCGCACCACGCAGCGCCAGGGGTCGGCCCGCCAGGGGTTGGCGAACTCGGAGCTCGGGCCGGGGTAGCGGCGCTCGACCTTCTCGAACAGCTCCTCGGCGACGGTGAACGCGTCGGGGCGGCCGTACAGCAGCGCGGCCTGCTCGTCGGAGAGGCCGTCGGACTCCAGGAAGGCCGCGATCTCGTACGGGTGGACGGCGTCGGCGCAGACGTCGCGCAGGCGCTCGGCCAGTTCGTCCAGCGGGTCCTCGGAGAGGTCGAGCTGCTCAGCGGGGTCGGGCTCGGCCGACGGGGCGGGGCGGCGGCGCTTCAACGGCAGGGTGCGCAGCTGCATCGTCCGCTCGGCGCCGCCCTCGTCGGGGACGAGGCGGATCGGACCACTCATGCCGTTACCTCGCTGGGCTCGGGACGGGCGGCGGCCAGCTGCTGGTCCCAGTCCGGGCTGGGGGCGGCGTCGGTGACGGCGACCATGCCGCCGGGCATCCAGCGGGAGGTGCCCAGGAGTTCGGTGTAGATGCCCCGGAACCCGTCGATGTTCTGGCGGAGCGTGAACTGCTCGATGACCCGCAGCCGGGCGCCCTCGCCGAGCCGGGCGCGCCGCGCGGGGTCGCGCAGCAGCTCGATCGCGGCGGCCGCCATCGGCTCGGGCTCGCGCGGCGGGACGACCAGTCCGGTGTCGCCCACCGCCTCGCGCACGCCGCCGACGTCGGTGGAGACGGTCGCGCGGCCGCAGGACATGGCCTCGATCAGGGTGAACGGGAAGCCCTCGCTGATGCTGGAGAGCATCACCACGTTGCCCGCCGCGTACGCGTCGGTGATGTCGGCGACGCGGCCCTCGAAGGCCACCGAGTCGGCGATGCCGAGCTCGGCGGCCAGGGCTATGCAGCCGTCCCGGTACGCCTCGCCGCCCTTGGGGGTGCCCCCGAAGAGCCGCAGCCGCGCCTCGGGGATCTCCTGGTGGACGAGGGCGAAGGCCCGGATCAGCGTCTCCAGGTCCTTGATCGGGTCGACCCGGCCGGCCCAGCTGAGGGTCGGCGTCTCGGGTTCCGGCCCGGCGGGCGGGAAGGCGGCCGGGTCCACGCCGTTGTAGACGGTGCGGATGTGGTGGGACGGGGTGCCGCCGCGCTCCTCCCAGCGCCGGTTGTACCGGTTGCCGGGGGTGACCAGCGCGGCCTGCCGGTAGCTCTCCTCGGCGAGCATCCGGTAGAAGCCGAGCAGCAGGGCCTTGACCGGCCAGCGGTACGGGCCGGTGCGGTAGCCGAGGTAGCGCTCGCGCAGGTAGATGCCGTGCTCGGTGAGCAGGAACGGTACGCCGTACTGCTGGGCGGCGATCAGCCCGGGCAGGGTGGCGAGTCCGCCGCTGGCCGCGTGGGCGACGCCGTCGGTGGGCGGGTCGACCGAGAGCGGCCGGAGCGCGTGCTCCAGGAGGTCGGTGGCGTTCAGCGCGTCGTGCAGGGTGGGCCGGGAGACCGCGGTGGGCAGGTAGTCGCGGGTCCACACGTGCTGGAGGGTGCGCAGGGCGCGCTCGCTGCGCAGCGCCGGGCTGAGCAGCCCGCGCCGGGCGAGGTCGGCGAAGCCGTACAGCTCGGTGCCGAAGTGGGTGGTGTAGACCGGGTCGAGGATGGAGTGCAGGAAGCGCTCGTACGCGTTGAGGAAGCGGCGCATCTCCTTGCCGCGCGGCGCCCGGGCCTCGGAGGCCGGACCCCACAGGGGTGCGGTGGTGACCGACCGTACGTTGGCGGGCAGCTCCCAGGCCAGCGGTTCCTGGCCGGTTCCGGTGACGGCGATGACGTCGAAGTCGACGTCCGGCATGCCCTGGACGAGCTGGTCGCACCAGACGCTCACGCCGCCGTGCTGGTGCGGGTACGTCCCCTCGGTGAGCAGGGTGACGCGCATCTCCTGTCCCCCCTCCTGTTCTTGCGTCGGTTGTCCGGCCTGGGTGGCCGGAGCGGGAGCCGTGGCGGGGCCGGGCCGGGCGACCGGCCCGACCCCGCGACGGGATGCTACGGATTACCGGTTGCCGGAGCGTCCGGTGGTGGTGGTGCTGCCGTGCGAGGCCGTCCCCCCAGAGGCCTTGCCGGAGCCGTTCTGGCCGTTGCCGGCCGGGGCACCGTTGCCCTGGGTCTTCGCGCCCTGGACGACGTCCTTGCCGGGCACCGGGGTGCCGCTGCCGGGGACGAGCGACTGGGCGGGCTTGCGGGTGACATCACCCGGGCCGGCCGGGACGGGCGTGGCGACGCCCTGCGGCACGACCTTCTTGTCCGCCGGCGCCGGTGCCGGGACGGACTTGGCGGCCACGCTCGGGGCGACGGCGGCCGGGGCGGCCGGCGCGCTGCCGGACGGCAGCTGCAGGGTGATGCCGCTCTGCAGGGCGCCCGGGGACACCCAGCCAGAGAGCGTACCGGCGTAGGACGAACCGAAGGCGGCCGTACCGATGGCCATCTTCTGAGCAGTTCCGGTCGGCATGGTGGCCTGGACCTGAACACCGGCGGGCGCGTTCACCGTGACGGTGTTGCCGATCCTGTAGGCGGTGACCTGGCCGGCGGCGACCGCCGTGTTCCAGGCCGCGCGCTTCTGGAACTCCTGGCCGATCTCGCGCTCGCCGAGGTTCACGATCGGGGCGTTGTCGGCGAACAGCGAGCGGTAGCTGCCGAGGATCTTCTCCAGCACCGGGTACAGGATGCGGTCCTCGGAGAGGTTCGACTGGTGCACGAAGTGCGGGCGCGGGTCGTTGCTCAGCACGTGGCCGAGGTCGATCCGGGCCTCCAGCGGCACGATGTACGACTGGTAGCCGGTGGTGGTGTCCAGCGGCGCGGGCAGGCAGGTGGAGTTGGCGTTGTTCTCGCAGACGCCGCTGCCGCCGTTGGCCTTGCTGGTGTAGATCCAGTTGTACTCGTCGGCCTCCTCCTTCGCCGAACCGGCGTTGTAGAAGACGTTCATCGGGTACCGCGGCACGGTCAGCGTGGACGAGCCGACGGCCCGCTGGGCGGGCTCGCGGGAGGCGTCGCTGCCGGTGAACCTGATGCCGTTGGCGGCCAGCGCCGGCGCCAGGTTCGGGTTGTCGCTGGTCTCCTGCGGGGCGGTGAGCAGACCGGAGTGCTCACCGGTGACGAGCACCTGCGGGTCGACCTTGAGGCCGTTGGCGGTGGCCCAGTCGAAGTTCTGCTTGATCTGGGTGGAGATGGTGTTCTGGTCGGTCCAGACGGTGTTGCCGGACGCGTCCTTGGTGCACTTCCACGGGACCACCGAGACGTCCTGCACGCAGCCCAGGTAGGGGTGGGTGTAGGTGTGGTTGACCCAGCGGTAGCTGTTCTGGTCGGTGATCATCTGGGTGGCGGTCGGGTCCACCGTGGTCTGGTGGTCGGACTTCCAGTCCTCGCTGCCGCCGCCGTTGAACACCATGTCCAGGGTGAAGTTGTTGGCGGTCTGCCACTGCTTGAGGTACTGCGCGTCGGCGGGGGTCATCCGGATCGGGTTGGCGGTGTCCGGGGTGCCGGGCGGGCAGGTGACGTCGCCGGGGGTGCACTTGAGCGCGGTGTCCCAGCGGTCGTCGGCCAGGAACACGTCGTCGACGTGGGTGGCGAAGTAGTTGCGGTCGTAGCCGAGGTGGACGCCCTGGGTGATCCAGTCGACCATGCCGCGGGCCAGCAGCCGGTACTGCTGCTGGTACTGGTTGTAGACGAAGGTGACGACCAGTTCCTTGCGGCCGTCGTGGGTGTACTCACCGACCAGCGAGCCGCGGCTGGTCGAGGCGGGTATCGCCGCGTCGACCAGCGGGACGAAGGAGGCGCCGGACGGCAGGTTGGCGAGCGGGGTCGCCAGGTAGCCGTAGCTCTCGCCGACCTTCGGGTCGTTGTCCTCGAACGGCACGCTGCCCTTGAGGTACCCGAACGGGCCCGAAGTTCCGGCCGTGGTGGTGGCACCCTGGATTCCGTCGAGGGTCCCGACGAATCCCGGATTCTGGGCGTAGTTCAGGCCGACGGCCGGGCTGGCCCAGGTGTAGGCGTCGATCTGCCGGACGTTGAAAGCCGCTTCGTAGGTGGCGATCGCGGCCATCTCGGCGGCGCTGTTCGGGAAGGGGTTTTCGTTGGGCAGCACGATGCCCTGGTACTTGCCCCGGGGCAGCCCGTTCACCGTGTCGCTCAGGAAAGCGGCGTTGATGACGGGGCGGTTGGTGTCATTGAGGCTGACGACCTTGTACGGCGTCCCCTGGCTCTTGAGCTCGGCGGTGATCGCCGCGACCGACGGGCCGCCGTCGTCGATGACCAGGATGGTGAGGTCGATCCTGGGTGGCGTGGTGTCGCCGTGGGCCAGGGTCGTCTGCAGGCCGCTGGCCAGCAGAACTGCCGCTGCGCAAGCGGCGACTCTTCGGGTCGCTCGACCCATGTCTGATCCTCCCCTTGGGTCAGGCGCCGCGCTGCTTCGGCGCTCGCCTGCCCGTGTAGCTGTTCGCGGGCAGCAGGCTGCCCGGCGCCCATCCTGGTCGAGGGTCGGCAGTCCGGGGGACCAATTGGGCGACAGTGCAGCGAACCTGTTACCAACGTTCATGGTGAAGCCATGGAGGCGCTGATTGTGACCGTAACCGGACCGCTCGCGCAAATAATGAATTGAAAATGAAAAACCGGAAGCCGACTGCTACAGCTGGTTACCGACTGTGCGCCTCGCACGGCTCCGTGGGGCACCTACACTGTCGTCGTTGCGCATGACACTCTCGCACATCCTGCTGCTCCAATGGGCAGGTTCATGCAATATCGGGCACCGCTGTGCCATGTGACAGTCCGAATATGCAATGGAGGCCGCGGGTGGCCGATCGTCAGATCGCGTCCGAGCGAATCGGGCACGCACGGAATGCGCTCCCGGAGCCCGCCGGGACCATCCCGGTCGGCCGCAGTCTCGGGCTGCGGGGCGCGGTCAACGCCCGCGATCTGGGTGGGTACCGGACGGCCGACGGCGGGGTGCTGCGGGCCGGCGTGGTCCTGCGCAGCGACGGCCTGAATCGCGTCACGGCCGAGGACCTCGACCCGCTGGGCGCGCTCGGCCTGCGCGCGGTGGTCGACCTGCGCAGCGCCGACGAGGTCCGCGAGGCCGGCCGGGACGTCCTGCCGGGCGGCGTGACGGCACACCATCTCCCTTTGCTGGCAACGGACTTCGACATCCACGCGACGCTGCGCGGCGCCCTGGCGGAGCGCAGCCCGGACGGGCAGCGCGCCCTGCTCGGCGAAGGCCGGGCGGCCGCCATGATGACCGGTCTCTACCGCTGGTTCGTCACCGACCGAGAGGCCCGTGAGACCTTCGCGGTCCTGCTGCGGCTGCTGGCCGCCCCGGACGGCGTGCCGCTGCTGTTCCACTGCTCGGCGGGCAAGGACCGCACCGGCTGGGCGGCGGCGCTGCTGCTGACCGCGCTGGGCGTGGACCGTGAGACCGTGCTCGCCGACTACCTGCTCACCAACGAGCGGGTCGCGGCCGTGGTCGAGCTGGTGCTGGCGGACTTCGCCGGTCGCGGCCTGATGCACGAGCTCGAGCTCCTGCTGCCGGTCTTCCGGGCCGAGCGCGACTACCTGGACGCGGCCTTCGCGGAGGTCGAGTCCGGCTGGGGCGACTTCGCCGCGTTCTGGCGCGAGGGGCTCGGACTGGACGGCCGGGTGCTGGCCGGGCTGCGCGCCAACCTGCTGGACGGCGACGGGAGTTGATCCCGCCGCCGGCCGTGGTGGCGGTCAGCCCTCGTTGATCAGCCCGGCGCGGAGCTGGGTCAGGGTGCGGGTGAGCAGTCGGGAGACGTGCATCTGGGAGATCCCGATCTCCTCGCCGATCTGCGACTGGGTGAGGTTGCCGAAGAACCGCAGCATGATGATCCGGCGCTCGCGCGGCGGCAGCTTGGCCAGCAGCGGCTTGAGCGATTCCCGGTACTCCACGCCCTCCAGCGCGAGGTCCTCGTAGCCGAGCCGCTCGGCCAGCGGCCCCTCGCTGTCCTCCTCGCCGGGGCTGGAGTCCAAGGAGGAGGCGGTGTAGGCGTTGCCCACCGCGAGGCCCTCGACCACGTCCTCCTCGCTGACCCCGAGGCAGGCGGCCAGTTCGGCGACGGTGGGGGAGCGGTCCAGCCGCTGGGACAGTTCGTCCCCGGCCTTGGTGAGCGCCAGCCGCAGCTCCTGGAGCCGTCGCGGCACCCGGACCGACCAACTGGTGTCCCGGAAGAAGCGCTTGATCTCGCCGACCACGGTGGGCATCGCGAAGGTGGGGAACTCCACCCCGCGTTCCGGGTCGAAGCGGTCGATCGCCTTGATCAGGCCGATGGTGCCGACCTGGACGATGTCCTCCATCGGCTCGTTGCGGCTGCGGAAGCGCGCCGAGGCGTACCGGACCAGCGGCAGGTTGAGTTCGATCAGGGTGTCACGGACGTAGGTGTGCTCCGCGCTGCCGGGCTCCAGCGCGGCCAGCCGCAGGAAGAGCGAGCGGGAGAGCGTCCGGGTGTCCAGCCCGGAGCCGGGCGGTGCCGCGGTGTCGGCTCCGGCGCCGGGTGCTCCGGGGCCGGGCGCTCCGGGTCCGGGCACTCCGGCTCCGGGCCTCGTGAGGGACGCGGCCCGCTGGAGCGGGATCCGGTCCCCGGTGACGGCCGTACCCTCGGCCTGACCAGCGTGGATCTCCGCAGTGCCCAGCTCTCCGGACATGCACCCACCCCCTCGTGACTGACAGTTGAACGGGGGCCGTCGCACGGAGGTTCCCGGCGGGGGCCCAACCCCCTGCATACCGGAACACGGTGCACGGCAAACCCGAACGTCGCAAGATGTCACACCGGGGTAACGCGCTGCAATCTCACTCTTCCCAGGAGTTGCCGGTCCGAAGCCTGGTCAGGATCCGGGAGAGCAGCCGGGAGACGTGCATCTGCGACATCCCCAGCTCGGTGCTGATCTGCGACTGGGTGAGGTTGGCGAAGAACCGCAGCATCACGATCCGCCGCTCCCGCTCGGGGAGCTGGACCAGCAGGTGGCGGACCATGTCGCGGTGCTCGACCTCGGCCAGCGCGGTGTCCTCGTAGCCGAGCCGGTCCAGCAGGGCGAGGCCGCCCTCGTGCTCCTGGGCGGCCTCCAGCGAGGCGGCGTTGTAGGCGCGCCCGGCGTCCAGGCAGGCCCGGACGTCCTCCTCGGGGATCCGCAGACAGGCGGCGATCTCGGGCACCTTGGGGGCCCGCCCGTGCAGCACCGTCAGCTCCTCCATGGCGCCGCTGACCTGGACCCAGAGCTCCTGGAGCCGGCGCGGGACGTGCATGGTGCGGACGTTGTCCCGGAAGTAGCGCTTGATCTCGCCCAGGATGGTCGGCAGCGCGTAGGTGGGGAACTGGACGCCCCGGGTCGGGTCGAAGCGGTCGATCGCGTTGATCAGGCCGATGGTGCCGACCTGGACGACGTCCTCCATCGGCTCGCTGCGGCTGCGGAAGCGGGTGGCGGCGTAGCGGACCAGGGGGATGTTCACCTCGATCAGGGCGGCCCGGACCCGTTCCCGTTCGGGGGCGTCGGGGGGCAGCTCGCTGAGCCGCTCGAACAGCACCCGGGTGAGCGTCCGGACGTCCACGGCGGGTCGACCGCCGGGGCCGCGCAGCCCGTCCGGGCGGAGCTCGCCGGCCGGACTGATGATCGCGGCCAACACCTCGTCCACGGACACGTCCCCCCTCCCAAAGTCGACAACGGTGGGCCCTGCGGATCGGGTGTCGCGGCTGGTTCGGTACCTCGCCATGTCCGGCAAAACCGGTCATAGCATCACAAGGTGGGCGCAGGTCGGGCAAGCACCCGGTGGAGGTGTGTTGGTGGGGTGCGCAGCCGGTGGCCACCCTGTCGGCGAGGCGCCGCAAGGATTGTCCCGGGGCAGACGAAGACGCCCCGCCCGTGAGCCGGGCGGGGCGGGCGCGGGCCGTCCGGGGGACGGCGGCGGGGGTCAGACCTCGATGTCGGCGATCACCCAGGTCGCGAACTCGCGCCACTGGCCGGCCGCGGCCTGGTGCGCGGGGTGGGTCAGGTACGCCTGGAGGGTCGTGCGGTCCTCGACCAGGCTGTTGATCGCATAGTCGTACGCGATGTCGCGCTCGGTGGTGTTCCAGCCGCACTCCCACTCGCGCAGCTCGGGGATCAGCGCGCCGAGCTCCTCGAAGGCCTTGGCGGCGGCGAGCACGCGCGGCTCGTCCTTGGCGACGCCTTCGTCGAGCTTGAACAGGACCAGGTGGCGGATCACGATTGCCGCTCCTTACTTGATCAGACCGGTCATGAAGGTGCCGACCGCCTTGGCCGCGTTCGAGATGCCCTCGAAGCCCAGCTGGACGAGTTCGGCGGACCGGGCCGGTGAGGTGATGATCGAGTAGAGCACGAAGATGAGCAGGAGGGCCATGCCGATCTTCTTCGCCTGCGCCATCGTGACCTTCCTCCCTGCGGTGGGCCGCCGTCATCCGGTCCCCGAGCGGTCCTGCAGGGCAGCTTATCCACCGGACGGGCTATCAAGTGTGCGACGCGTTCGCCCGGCGGGACGAAGGTCCCCGCGAGTGGGGCCTTTCTCCGGGTGCCCGGGCCGGGGCCGGGCGGCAGGATGGATGACGTGCCGAGGATCTGGCAGGAATCCCCGGCACGTGGATCCGGAGCCCCCGCTGTGGGACCGGTGGTCGCGGCTTCCCCCCTCGCGGCGCCGGTTGTGGGACTCCGCCGGGGGAGCGGTCAGTCCCCCCGAGCCGCTCCCCCTCCAAGGCTCCGTACGAGCCGGGCAATGGTGGTCATCGGCCCGGAGTGCGGAGCCTTTTCCGCGTCCGGGGCGTCCGGGGGACTTTCCCGCGTCAGGGGGCGCCCCGCCGCCGTCTGGAGTGCAGGAACGGTCCGGAGCGCGCAAACGCCGAGGGCCCGTCCGCGATCGGACGGGCCCTCGGGCTTTCGAGCGGTAGCGGTGGGATTCGAACCCACGGTGGAGTTGCCCCCACACACGCTTTCGAGGCGTGCTCCTTTGGCCGCTCGGACACGCTACCGAGGGGAACTCTACCGGACGGGTGGCGCGGTCACGAAATCCGTATCGGACGGGCCGTCGCCGGGCGGCTCAGCGGTGGATGTCGAAGAAGGCGCGCAGCTGCTCGCCGCACTCCTCGGCGAGCACGCCCAGGATCACCTCGGGCCGGTGGTTGAGCCGGCGGTCGCGCATCACGTCGAAGAGCGAGCCGGCCGCGCCGGCCTTCTCGTCGAGGGCGCCGTAGACCACCCGGTCGATCCGGGACAGCACGATGGCGCCGGCGCACATCGTGCAGGGCTCCAGGGTGACCACCAGGGTGCAGCCGCTCAGCCGCCACTCCCCGATCCGCTCGGCGGCCTGCCGGATCGCGACCACCTCGGCGTGCGCGGTCGGGTCGCCGACCGCCTCGCGCTCGTTGTGGCCGCGTCCGATCACCTCGCCGTCCGGGTCCAGGACGAGCGCCCCGACCGGGACGTCCCCGGTGGCCGGCGCCAGGGCGGCCTCGGCGATGGCGAGGCGCATCGGCGCCGCCCAGCGGTCGCGGACCGGGTCGGGGCGGACGGGGGCGGGCAGCGGGGGGACGTACGGGACGGTCAGCGGGGTGGATGCGGGCTGCATGGCATCCAGTGTCGGGCATCCGGTGGCGGACACCGGTGCGACCGGTGCCGCTACCGGACCGCTTCCAGGACCTCGCCGCAGCCCAGGGCCTCGGCGATGTCCTCCAGGGCGTCGCCCGGCACCGCGCCCTCGCCGCTGAGGGCGAGCAGTTCGTCGGCGGCCAGGCCGAACTCGGTCAGCAGGTGGGCGTCGCCGAGCGGGCCGACCGGGACACCGCCGTGGGCGTCCGCGTCCTCGTCGTCCTGCTCCTCGGTCTCCGCGTCCTCGTCCAGCAGGTGGTCCAGGTCGCCGAACTCGCTCTCGCCGGCCTGGTCGACCAGCTCGTCGGTGAGGACGGAGCCGTAGGAGCTGCGGGCGGCGGCGGCGCCGTCCGACACGAAGATCCTCGGGTCGTCCTCGCCGTCCACCCGGACGATGGCGAACCAGGAGTCCTCCTGTTCGATGAAGATCAGGACGCTGTCGTCGTCCTGCGCGGATTCGCGGGCCAGATCGGCCAGATCGGCCAGGGTTTCGACGTCGTCGAGCTCCGTCTCGCTCACATCCCACCCGTCCTCGGAGCGAGCAAGCACTGCAGCGAAGTACGCCACCAGGGACACTCCCAAGATCATCGGTCTCGGCTGTCGGCGCGCTCGGGCGGCGCGAAAATCTGGCCGCCCCCGCGCCAGAGTCGGTCCGCTTGTTCGGACCGTCCCTTCGGAATCGTGACAGAAAGCCCGCCCTCGCGGGGAGTGTTCGGCAGCGCGTCTTCGCAGGTCGTGTCGGAAGGGCCGAGCGGCGTGGGGCGGAGCCGGGGCGGGGCCGTCCGAAGCCGGTCGAATTCGATCCGGCCGCCCGGCGGCGCCGCGGCGGGGTCGGTGGTGGGGCCGGTCAGATCCGGAAGGTTCGCATCCGCATCGCTTCGCGCATCCGCCGTTCCTTGGTCCGCCGGGGCTGGACCCGCTCCCTCAACTCGCGGGCCTCGGCGAGCTCGCGCAGGAAGACGGCCCGCCGCTTGCGGCGCTCCGACTCGGTCTCCGGGGGCTCCTGCGGCGGGCCGGCGCGAAGGGCCGGCCCGTCGACGGGCTCGTCGGCCGAGCCGTCCCCGGCCCTCGGGTTGCTCGTCATAAGACGTGACATTCCCCGAACGGCCGGGTTGATACCACAGGAGCCGGTTCCGTCCGGACATTCCTGGCACGTCACGGCGTGTCACCGGACCGTGACAGCCGCCGGTCGGCGGCCTGGCACGGCGTGTCGTACAGGCGTCCAGGACCGGGCTAACCTCGGTACATGCGTCTCCACGTCGTCGACCACCCCCTGGTCGCCCACAAGCTCTCCACCCTGCGCGACGAGCGCACCGACTCGCCGACCTTCCGTCGCCTGACCGACGAGCTGGTGACCCTCCTCGCCTACGAGGCCACCCGGGACGTCCGCACCGACGAGGTGGAGATCACCACGCCCGTGGCGGTCACCCTCGGCACCCGGCTCAGCTACCCGCGTCCGCTGGTCGTGCCGATCCTGCGGGCCGGCCTCGGCATGCTGGACGGGATGACCCGCCTGCTGCCGACCGCCGAGGTGGGCTTCCTCGGCATGGTGCGCAACGAGGAGACCCTGGAGGCCTCCACGTACGCCACCCGGATGCCCGACGACCTCTCCGGCCGCCAGGTCTACGTGCTCGACCCGATGCTGGCCACCGGCGGCACCCTGGTCGCCGCGATCAGGATGCTGATCGAGCGCGGCGCCACCGACGTCACCGCCGTGGTGCTGCTGGCCGCGCCGGAGGGCGTCGAGGTGATGGAGCGCGAGCTGGCCGGCCTGCCGGTCACCGTGGTCACCGCCGCCGTGGACGAGCGGCTGAACGAGAACGGCTACATCGTCCCCGGCCTGGGCGACGCGGGCGACCGGCTGTACGGCACGGCCGGCTGAGCGACCCCTCCGAACGTCCGAGAGCCCCCCGGCACTGCGTCTGCCGGGGGGCTCTCCTGGTTCTCCGCCGGTTCTGTGCCGGTTCTCCGACGCGCCTCAGCAGCTGCCGGTGGCGCTCGGGGTGGGGGAGGGCTTGATCGCCAGGGCGAGGGCCGCGGCCGCCTGGGTCTCGTCCAGCAGGGCGTTGTAGCTGTCGCCGATCACGAAGTCCACGCTGGTGTCGGTGCGGGCGTCGGCGGTCACGGTGGCCCCCGCGATCTGGGCGCCCACCAGGGTGCCGGCCGCGACGCCGGTCGGGCCGGCGATCACCTGGGCGGTGCCGGGCACCTTCTTGTCCAGCTCGGCGGGGGCGTTGCCGACCTTGCCGATGGTGAAGCCGCGCTTCTTGAGCTCGTCGGCGGTCCGCCCGGCGAGGCCGGCCTTGGTGGTGGCGTTGTAGACGTTCACCGTGACGGCCGAGGGCTGCGGGACGGCGTGCGGATCGACCGGCGCGCCGGAGGCCGCGGGGGCGCCCGGGGTGGCGCCCGCCGTCGGGGCGGCCAGCGGCTTCCCGGACGGCGCGGCGCAGGCCTGGGCCGAGGCGTTCTTGTCCTTGCCGCGGAAGATGTCGTACAGCTGGACGCCGCCGAGGCCGATCAGGGCCAGGGCGAGCAGGGCCGCGAGTGCGGCGATCACCTTGCGACTCTTCTTCGGGGGCCGGCCCAGCCGCGGGTAGGCGTTGCCGGTGACGCGGTACTGCTTCCCCTTGAGGCCTTGGGGAGTCAACATGCTCACGGGTCTGTCTCCCCCTCGTGCCAGGGCGGGGTCGGGATGACGGGTGGGCCAGGGCGGGGGATCCTCCGGGAGCGGGCGGATCCCCTGGTCGCGGCCGTAGTCAGCAGCGTAGTGCCGGACAGCTGCGAAGGTACTAAACGATCATCATCTGGAGTACCCCGGTACCCGAAAGGGGGTACCCGGGGACGCGCGGACCGCCCTCCGCCGGGTGGCGAGGGGGCGGTCCGGAGTCGTCGGAGTGCGGCCGTCAGTCCATTTCCAGGACACGGGCGTGCAGGACCTGGCGCTGCTGCAGCGCGGCCCGTACGGCCCGGTGCAGCCCGTCCTCCAGGTAGAGGTCGCCGTGCCACTTGACCACGTGGGCGAAGAGGTCGCCGTAGAAGGTCGAGTCCTCGGCCAGCAGGGTTTCCAGGTCGAGCTGGCCCTTGGTGGTCACCAGCTGGTCGAGCCGCACCGGGCGTGGGGCGACGTCAGCCCACTGTCGGGTGCTCGTCCGGCCGTGATCCGGGTACGGCCGCCCATTGCCGATGCGCTTGAAGATCACACGGAAAGCCTACCGTTCGGACGGCGCGCGGCGCAGCAGCCGTGCCTCCGCCACGCGCTCCGGTGCGAGCTGCGCGGGGGCCATTGCGGTTGTTTGATGGGAAATGTCGCGAACATCGTCCGGTCCCGGCCGGGTTCAGGCCCGGCCTCCGACCGCCGATCCCGTCCAGGAGCGTGCACCGATGGACTCCGCCCCCACCCCGACGACCGTCCGGGAGATCGCCGACGGGTACGCCTTCACCGGGCCCGCCCTCGACCTCGGCGCGGTGCTGCTGGACGGCACCGCGTACCCCGACGCGCAGGTGCGCGTCCCGCTGGCGGTGCTCAACCGGCACGGACTGGTCGCCGGGGCCACCGGCACCGGGAAGACCAAGACCCTCCAGCTGATCGCCGAACAGCTCTCCGCCCAGGGCGTGCCGGTGTTCCTCGCCGACATCAAGGGGGACGTCTCCGGCATCGCCGCACCCGGCACGCCCGGCGAGCGCACCGCCGCCCGTGCCGCCGAGGTCGGACAGGACTGGACGCCGCTGGGCTGCCCGGTCGACTTCTACTCGCTCGGCGGGCAGGGCGCCGGCATCCCGATCCGGGCCACCGTCACCAGCTTCGGCCCGCTGCTGCTGTCCAAGGTGCTGGACCTGAACGAGACCCAGGAGTCCTCGCTCAGCCTGGTGTTCCACTACGCCGACCGGCAGGGCCTGGAGCTCTACGACCTCAAGGACCTCACCGCCGTCATCGGCCACCTCACCTCGCCCGAGGGCAAGGAGGAGCTGCGCACCATCGGCGGCCTCTCCGCCGCCACCGCCGGGGTGATCCTGCGGGCGCTGACCGTGCTGGAGAACGAGGGCGCCGGGGCGTTCTTCGGCGAGCCCGAGTTCGACACCGCCGAGCTGCTGCGCACCGCCCCGGACGGCCGGGGCGTCGTCTCGGTGCTGGAACTGCCCGCCGTGCAGGACCGGCCGCGGCTGTTCTCCACCTTCCTGATGTGGCTGCTCGCCGACCTCTACCAGGAGCTGCCCGAGGTCGGCGACCTCGACCGGCCCAAGCTGGTGTTCTTCTTCGACGAGGCGCACCTGCTGTTCAAGGGCGCCTCCAAGGCCTTCCTGGAGGCGATCACCCAGACCGTGCGGCTGATCCGCTCCAAGGGCGTGGGTATCTTCTTCGTGACCCAGACGCCGCGGGACGTCCCCGCCGAGGTGCTCGCCCAGCTCGGCAACCGGGTGCAGCACGCGCTGCGCGCCTTCACCCCGGACGACGCCAAGGCGCTCAAGGCCACCGTCTCCACCTTCCCCCGGTCCTCCTACGACCTCGCGACGGTGCTCACCTCGCTGGGCACCGGCGAGGCCGTGGTGACGGTGCTCTCCGAGAAGGGCGCGCCGACGCCGGTCGCGGCGACCAGGCTGCGGGCACCCCGCTCGCTGATGGGGCCGATCGAGCCGGGGGCGCTCCAGGCGGCCGTGGACGCCTCGCCGTTGACGGCGCGCTACCGGGACGCGATCGACCGGGAGTCCGCGTACGAGAAGCTGGCGGCCCGGGCGCCGCGGCCGGACGCGGCACCGGTCGGGCCGACCGAGTCCGAGTCCGAGTCCGAACCCGCGCCTGCGCCCGCGCCCGCACCGCGGCGGGAGGAGCCGCAGGGGGCGGGCGGGCTGCTGGGCTCGCTGCTCAACAACCCGACCGTGAAGTCCTTCGCCCGCTCGGCCGGGAGGCAGCTCGGGCAGGAGATCTCGCGCAGCCTGTTCGGGACGTCCAAGCGGCGGCGCTGACGAGCGCCGGCGCTGGGGTCGATCCCCGAGCGGCGCGCTGGGTTCAGGCCCCGGGCGGCGGCGCTGGGTTCAGGCTCCGAGCGCCGCGCCGATCCGGTCCAGCGAGGACAGCCGCATCAGGCCGTAGTGGTAGAACTCGACCTCGGGGACGCCGAGTCGGCGCAGTTCGGCGAGCTTGGCGGCGAGGTTCTCCGGGCCGTCGCAGTCCGAGGCCATCGGGCGCAGGATCACCGCCATCCGCTCCGGGCGGACGCCGTGCAGGGCGAACGCGGCGACCTTCTCCCGGACTTCGCGTGCCGTCGCGGCGTGGCCGAGGGTCTCGATCTGGTCGGTGGCCCGGGCGAGGGCGGGCAGGTCGATGCCGGACAGCCAGCCCTTGCCCGGGCCGCCGCCGTCCATGAAGCTCAGCCGCATGCCGTGGCGGCGGGCCTGCTCGGTGAGCTCGGCGGCGAGCGCGGTGACGGTGGCGGCGGAGGCGTCCACGTAGGCGGCGAAGGCGCCGTCGGCCAGGGCGCTGAGGTCGGCGGGCCCGGCGGCGGCGTGCTGGTCGGCCAGCCGGTGCCGCAGTTCGGTCCGGACGGCCTCGGCGACCCGGTCGGCCGGGACGCCCGCGCGGGTGGCGGCGGCGCGGCAGTGCGGGCAGAAGCAGACGCCGAGCAGGGCCTCGGCGGTCGGGCCCAGCTCCTCGAAGTAGCGCTCGTGGTGGTAGCCGTGGCGCAGGCCGTGGAAGTGCAGGGACTCGGCGCGGATCGCGTCCACGCCGTAGCGGGCGAGCTCCGCCACCAGGGTCAGCGCGTACTCGCGGACCTCGGGGTGGGCCGGGCAGAGCTCGGTGAGGTGGCGGTCGCCGAAGGCGTTGGCCGGGGCGCAGTCGGGGTGGGCGAAGCCGAGCCGGTCGTTGTGGCAGAAGACCGTCCAGGCGTGCAGTTTCAGGCCTCGGCGGCCCGCCTCGGCGGCGGCTTCGGCGAAGGGGTCGCGCTCGCCGATGACGCTGGACGGTACGGGCGCCAGCCGGCGGCCCCGCCAGCGGGCCGGGTCGGGGCGGAAGTAGGCGGCGCCCGGCTCCAGGTAGCGGATCACCCGGCGCGGGTTGTGCGGGAAGACGTCCCGGGCCTCGTGGTAGACCGAGGCCAGGGTGACGCCGCCGACGCCGGCCCGGTCGGTGAGGTTGCCGAAGAAGGTGTCGGCGCCCTCGTCGAGCAGGTCGGTGGCGAAGGCGAGGACGGACGACTCCACGGTGCGGCTCCGGAGCTGGGGGCAGGTGCGCCGTTCACGCTAGCCGCAGGGGTGGTAATGGTCTATACCTGGCGGGGCCGATCGGCCGATCGGCCGAAGGGGGCGAGGGGCCGATCGGCCGAAGGGGGCGAGGGGCCCTCAGAGGCCCAGATCGTCGAGTTCCTTGAGCAGGGCGGCGTTCGGGCTGTCCGGGGCGGGCGCGGAGGCGGGGGTAGAGGCCGGGGCGGGGGTCGCGGGCACCGGCTTCCGGCGGGCCTGGTCGCGGAGCAGGACGGCGGCGGCCAGTCCGCCGATCAGCCCGCCGAGGTGGCCCAGCCAGCTGACGCCCGGGAAGACCGGCAGCACGCCGATCAGGATCGTCCAGTAGACCGCGGCGACGCCGAGGCCGACGACCGCGTCCAGCACGTTGCGGTCCAGGACCCCGCGCAGCACCACGTACCCGAGGTAGCCGTAGACCATGCCGCTCGCCCCGGCCGTCACGTGGTTTGGGCTCTCCAGCAGCCAGACCAGGAGCCCGCCGGAGACCGTGATCACCAGGCTCGCCAGCAGGAACTTCCGCATGCCCCGGTAGGCGGCCAGGAAGCCGAGCACGAACAGCGGCCAGGAGTTGGAGATGATGTGGTCCCAACTGAAGTGCAGGAAGGGCATGGTGAACATCTCGGGCAGGTCGTCCACCCGCTCCGAGCGCAGCCCGTACTCCCTGGACAGGTCGTAGTCGTCCAGCCAGTTCACCACCTGGACCGACCAGATGACGGCCTGGAGCCCGAGCATGGTCAACAGCGCGCGGCGGGAATCCGAGAGCAACTGGGCGAGTTTCGAGGCCATGGAATCGACTGTAGGGGCCGCCGGATCGGTCGTGCACCCCATTACAGTGACCGATGTCATCCCGACCGTGAGAGGTGCACCCATGAGCGTTCGCCCGCCGCTGCCGTACGAGTTCCTGCCGCAGGTGCCGTCCTTCCCGCTGAGCAGCGAGGACTTCACCGAAGGCGCCACGCTGGACCAGGAGTTCATCCACGCGGGCGGCAACCTCTCGCCGCAGCTGGCCTGGTCCGGCCTTCCGGAGGGCACCCGGAGCATCGCCGTCACCTGCTACGACCCGGACGCGCCGACCGGCTCCGGCTGGTGGCACTGGCTCGCCCTGAACCTGCCCGCCGACACCGTCGAGTTGCCGCGCGGCGCCGGTTCCTCGGACGACACCCTGCCCGGCGCGAACTCCTTCCACGGCCGCAACGACTTCCCCGCCAACAAGTACGACGGCGCCGCCCCGCCGCCCGGCGCCCCGCACCGGTACGTGTTCGCGGTGCACGCGCTGGACGTCGAGAAGCTGGACGTCAGCGCCGACACCCCGCCGGCCCAGGTGGGCTTCCACCTCACCTTCCACACCCTCGGCCGCGCGCTGCTGACCGGCGAGTACGGGGTCTGAGCAGCGCGGTGCCCGAACCTCCGGCTGCCCTACGGCGGTGAGGTGCCGGCGGCACCCGCCGTCGTGGTGCCGCCGGACCACCGGGCGCTGCCGCCGTCCGCGGCGCGCCCGGCCCGGAGGGCGACCGTGCGCAGGTGCTCGCGCAGCTCCGGGGGTTCGTGCACCTCGAAGTCGCAGTCCAGCATGAGCAGTCCGGCCGCCATCCACTTCAACGAGTCGGCGCGGGCGCGCAGGCGGCAGCTGTGGTCGTCGATCGGCTCGATCTCGTAGTCGCCCGCCCAGGGCATCCAGCCGTCGACCTCGGCGGCGGGGCGGTGGACGGTGGCCACCATGGCGCGGGTCGGCGAGCGGCGCAGCCGGTTGGCCACGAACACGGCGGCGTCCTCGGCGGGGAGCGGGCGCGGGGTGAAGCGGGCGCCGGTGGCGAAGGGGTCGGCGATCCGGTCGACCCGGAAGAGCCGCCAGTCGTCCCGGTCCAGGTCGTAGCCGATCAGGTACCAGCGGCGGCCGGTGGAGACCAGGCGCTCGGGTTCGACGTTGCGCCGGGTCTCGGCGCCGTCGCGGGCCCGGTAGCCGAAGCGCAGCCGCTCGTGGTTGGTGACGGCGCCGGCCAGCAGGGTCAGCGCCTCCGGGTCGACGGTCGGGCCGTCCCCGGTGAGCAGCGGCACGGTGGCGGTGTTGAGGGTGCCCACCCGGTGCCGCAGCCGGGCCGGCAGCACCTGGAGCAGCTTGCCGAGGGCCCGTACCGAGGCCTCCTCGATGCCGACCACGGCGTGTCCGGCGGCCGCCCGCAGGCCGACCGCGATGGCCACCGCCTCCTCGTCGTCCAGCAGCAGCGGCGGCATCGCGGTGCCCGCGACCAGCCGGTAGCCGCCGTCCGCGCCCATGCTGGCCTGCACCGGGTAGCCGAGCTCGCGCAGCCGGTCGATGTCGCGGCGGATGGTGCGGGGGCTGACGCCGAGCCGCTCGGCGAGTTCGCTGCCGGGCCACTCGCGCGGGGTCTGCAGCAGGGAGAGCAGGTTGAGCAGCCGGGCCGGGGTGTCGGTCATGCCGTCCAGCATGCCGGAGGAACTGGGACAGCTCCTGACCTACATGGCCGCTACCGTCCTCGGCGTGGAGAAGAGGACGAGCGAGGAGAACGGCATGAGTACGGCGGGAGCCGACCTGCGGAGGTGGATCGCGCTGGCGATCGTGATGGTCGCCTCCTTCATGGACCTGGTGGACGTGACCATCGTCAACATCGCCATCCCCAGCATCCAGGAGGACACCGGAGCCTCGTTCAGCGCCATCCAGTGGGTCACCGGCGGCTACGCGCTGGCCTTCGCCATCGGGCTGATCACCGGCGGACGGCTCGGTGACATCCACGGCCGCAAGCGGCTGTTCCTGATCGGGATCACCGGCTTCACGCTGGCCTCCGCGCTCTGCGGCCTGGCCACCGGCCCGGAGATGCTGGTCGCGATGCGGATCCTCCAGGGCGGGACGGCCGCCCTCATGGTGCCGCAGGTGCTGTCGATCATCCACGCGACCTTCCCGGCGGAGGAGCGCGGCAAGGTGTTCGGGATGTTCGGCGCGGTGGTCGGCCTGGGCGCGGTGTCCGGTCCGATGATCGGTGCGCTGCTCACCGAGTGGAACCTGCTCGGCCTCGAATGGCGGCCGATCTTCCTGATCAACCTGCCGGTCGGCATCGCCGGGCTGCTCCTCGGCCGCCGCTTCATCGACGAGTCCAAGGCCGAGCACGCGCTCAAGCTCGACCTGGTCGGCGTCGCGCTGGCCAGCCTCGGCCTGCTGATGCTGATCTACCCGCTGACCCACGGCCGGGAGGCCGGCTGGCCGCTCTGGGGCTACCTGTCGATGGCCGGCAGCCTGCCGGTGTTCCTGCTGTTCGTGGCGTACGAGCGGGTCAAGACCCGGCGGGACGGCTCGCCGCTGGTCGAGCTGTCGCTGTTCCGGGTGAAGAGCTTCGCGGCAGGGATCGGCGTGCAGCTGGCCTTCGGCGTCGCGACGGGCATCTTCTTCCTGGTCTGGACCCTCTACATGCAGGTCGGCCTCGGCTGGAGCCCGCTCAAGGCCGGCGCCACCGGCATCCCCTTCTCGATCGCCGTCTCCACGGCGGCCGGGCTGTCGGTGCAGAAGCTGGTGCCGCGCTTCGGGCGCAAGGTGCTCCAGGCGGGCGCGCTGGTGATGGTGGCGGGTGTGCTCACCTACATCTGGGAGGCCGACCGGTACGGGACGGCCATCTCGGCCTGGCAGATGGCGCTGCCGCTGGTCGTGATGGGCCTCGGGATGGGGCTGATCGTCGCGCCGATCACCGACGCGGTGCTGTCCGAGGTGCCGCGCCGGCACGCCGGTTCGGCCTCCGGCCTGATCAACACCGTGCAGCAGGTCGGCAACGCCCTCGGGCTCGGCCTGGTGTCGGTCGCCTTCTTCGGGGCGATGGACGACGTGGTCGCGCCCGACGCGCTGGGAACGGCCTTCGGCGGGGCGTTCGTGCACGCGATGTGGTGGGTCGCGGGGGTGCTGGCGGCGGTGTTCCTGCTGATGTTCGCGCTGCCGCGCAAGCGGGCGGTGGCGCCGGTCGAGGCCGGTGGCCCGGAGGGGACCGGCCCGGAGGGGACCGGCTCGGCGGGGACCCGCTCGGCGGGGACCGGCGGCCCGGCTGTGGCCGGCGGCTCGGACGAGGACGCGGTGGAGCAGCCGGTCCTGGTCTGAGCTCCGCTCCTCCCGGTCGAGGGCCCCGGTCGCACTGCGCGGCCGGGGCCCTCGCCGCACACTGGGAGGGTCATGGACCGTACGGCGGTGGACTCCTCGGTGCTGCGCTCGGTCGGGTACGACCCGCGGGCGCGGGTGCTGGAGCTGGAGTTCACCGGCGGGCGGGTCTACCGGTACGCGGACGTGCCGCCCCGGGTGCACCGGGAACTGCTCGCGGCGGAGAGCCACGGGCGGTACTTCGTACGGTCGGTGCGCGGGCGGTACGCCTACGTGGCGGTGCCGGCCGGGCGGTAGCCGCCGCCGACCCGGCGGGTGGGCTCAACGGGCCCCGGTGGCAGCCCCGGTGACAGCCGCGGTGACGGACCGGGTGGTGGTGCGGGGCTTCGCGGCGGCCTTGGCCTCCTTCGCGGCGCGCTTCATCTCCTGCTTGAACTCCCGTACCAGGGTGAGGGATTCGGGCCCGGTGATGTCGGCGACCGAGCGGTGCGCGCCCTCCTCGCCGTACGCGCCGGCCGCCTCGCGCCAGCCCTCCGGCCGTACCCCGTACTGCTTGCCGAGCAGGGCCAGGAAGATCTGCGACTTCTGCTTGCCGAAGCCGGGCAGCGCGTTGAGCCGGCTGAGCAGCTCCTTTCCGGTGCGGGCGCCCTTCCACAGCGCGGCGGCGTCGCCGTCGTACTGCGCGACCAGGAACTGGCACAGCTGCTGGATCCGTTTGGCCATCGCGGCCGGGTAGCGGTGGACGGCCGGTTTGGCCGACAGCAGGGCGACGAACTCCTCGGGGCCGTAGGTGGCGATCTCGTGGGCGTCGAGATCGTCCCGGCCGAGCCGTTGGGCGATGGTCAGCGGGCCGGTGAACGCCCATTCCATCGGGACCTGTTGGTCCAGCAGCATGCCGACGAGCGCGGCGAGCGCGCTCCGTCCGAGCAGTTCGTCGGCCTCGGGCTGCTGGGCGAGCCGGACGGTGACGTTCATGAGGTGGGGCCTCCTCGGAGTTGACGTCGGTCGGCGCCCAGTCTGGATGACGTGGCGTGGGTGGACACCGTCAACACGCCCGTAGCTGGGGAAGTCTTGGTGTTCAACCCCTTGGCAGGCCTGCTTTGTTCGTCGGCGGAGCGGTTGTCGGGGGCTGCTCGCGGGTGCGGCGGAGAAATATTTGTCCGCGGTTGTCACATCCGTCGCGTGGGTCGGGTCAGTGCTGTGTCCGACCGGATCCGAGCACATCGGATCGACCACCGACCGAACCGGGAGCACCCCAATGTCCGTCGCCCACACCCTCGTCACCATCCTCGGCGCCCTCCTGGTCGGCTTCTCGGCCTACTCCGTCTTCACCAAGGCCGAGTACGTCGTGGGGCCCCTCGCCGAGTACGGCGTCCCGCGCGCCTGGTGGACCTGGCTCGGCCTGGCCAAGGCCGCCGGCGCCCTCGGCCTGCTGGTCGGGCTCGTCGTCCCGGCCGTCGGCTACGCGGCCGCCGTCGGCATCGTCCTCTACTTCCTCGGCGCCGTGATCACCGTCGTGCGCGCCCGCGCCTACGCCCACATCCCCTTCCCGCTGATCTACCTGGCCCCGGTCGCCGCCTCCCTCGTCCTCGGCCTGGCGGCCTGACCACCCCGCACCCCCGGGGGCGGACCACCGACCGGTGGCCCGCCCCCAGGGGTGCGGGGCGGCATTGTTCCAGGGGTGGGGCATCTCGTATGACTGTTTCGGTTGTGGCGGCGCCGGGGTGTGACGAGGGGTCATTCTTGATCCCCAACGACGTGTCGAGAAAGGCCCGCCGCCGTGAGCCAGCCGTTCGAACTGCCGTCCTTCTACGTGCCGCACCCGGCGCGCCTCAATCCCCATCTGGAGGAGGCACGGGCCCATTCCTCGCTCTGGGCCCGGGAGATGGGGATGCTGGAGGGATCGGGGATCTGGGACCAGGCCGACCTGGACGCCCACGACTACGGGTTGCTCTGCGCCTACACCCACCCCGACGCCTCCGCCGAGGCGCTGTCGCTGGTGACCGACTGGTACGTCTGGGTGTTCTTCTTCGACGACCACTTCCTCGACATGTACAAGCGCACCAACGACCGCCGGGCCGGCAAGGCGCACCTCGACCGGCTGCCGCTGTTCATGCCCGCCGACCCGGCCGCGCCGGTGCCCGAGCCGGAGAACCCGGTCGAGGCCGGGCTGGCCGACCTGTGGCGGCGCACCGTGCCGGCGATGGGGGCGGACTGGCGGGTCCGGTTCGCGGAGAGCACCCGCAACCTGCTGAACGAGTCGCTGTGGGAGCTCGCCAACATCGACGCGGGCCGGATCGCCAATCCGGTCGAGTACATCGAGATGCGCCGCAAGGTCGGCGGCGCGCCGTGGTCCGCGCAGCTGGTGGAGTACGCGGCCGGGGCCGAGGTGCCGGCGGAGGTGTCGGGCTCGCGGGCGCTGCGGGTGCTGATGGACGCCTTCTCCGACGGCGTGCACCTGCGCAACGACATCTTCTCGTACCAGCGCGAGGTCGAGGACGAGGGTGAACTGAGCAACGGCATCCTGGTGTTGGAGCACTTCCTGGAGTGCTCGACCCAGGAGGCCGCCGAGACGGTGAACAACCTGCTCACCTCACGGCTGCAGCAGTTCGAGAACACCGTGTTCACCGAACTGCCGGTGCTGTTCGAGGAGTCCGGGCTGGACCCGGTGGGCCGGGCCCGGGTGCTGGCGTACGTCAAGGGGCTGCAGGACTGGCAGTCCGGCGGGCACGAGTGGCACATGCGGTCGAGCCGGTACATGAACGGCGGTGGTGCTGCGGCGGGTTCGGCCGGTGCGGCGAGTTCGGCCGGTGGGGCGGGTTCGGACGGTGGGGTGCCGCCGGGCAGCGGGGGCGGGCTGCCGGGGATGCCCGGGGCCGGCAACTGGTGGGACCAGTACGCGATCGGCGGGATCGGGACCTCGGCCCTGGACATCCTGCGGAAGGGGGCGGCCGGTGGCGGGGCGCCGGCCGGCGCCGGGCCGACGGCGGCGCCGGCCGTGCGGCGGGCGCGGTCGTACGGGAACCGGCCGTACCGGCCCGTCGGGCCGTCCCGGCTGCCGGAGTTCGAGCTGCCGTTCGCCCTCACGCTGAGCCCGCACCTGGACGGTGCGCGGGAGCGGGTGGTCGAGTGGGCCGAGCGGGTCGGGCTGCTGGCCGCTGCCGAGCCCGGCGTCCCCGGCTCCGGCATCTGGGACGCCGAGTCGATGCGCGACTACGACCTCGCGCTCTGCGCGGCCGGCCTCCAGCCGGACGCCACCGTCGACGAACTCGACGTCGCCTCGGCCTGGTTGGCCTGGGGCACCTGGGCCGACGACTACTACCCGGTGGTCTTCGGCCGCACCCGCGACCTGGCCGGGGCGAAGGCCGCCACCGCCCGGCTGCCGCTGTTCATGCCGGTGGACGGCACTCCCGCGCCCGAGCCCGCCAACGCGCTGGAGCGCTCCCTCGCCGACATCTGGGAGCGCACCGCCGCCCCGATGACCGTCGAGGCCCGGGGCCGGCTGCGGGAGTCGGTCGAGGTGATGACGGCGAGCTGGATCTGGGAGCTCGCCAACCAGATCCAGAACCGGATCCCGGACCCGGTGGACTACCTGGAGATGCGCCGCACCACCTTCGGCTCCGAACTCACCACCCTGCTCGCCCGGCTCGGCCACGGACGGACCGTGCCGGAGGAGGTCTACGGGCACGGCTCGATGCGGGCGCTGGAGAACTCCGCGATGGACTACGGCGCCATGGTCAACGACCTGTTCTCGTACCAGAAGGAGATCGAGTACGAGGGCGAGCTGCACAACATCGTGCTGGTGGTGCAGAACTTCTTCGACTGCGACTATCCGTCGGCGGTCCGGATCGTCGACGACCTGATGCACTCGCGGCTGGAGCAGTTCCAGCACGTCGCGCAGAAGGAACTCCCGGTGATGTACGAGGACTTCGGGCTGTCGGCACCGGCCCGGGGGCTGCTCGACGGGTACGTGCGGGAGCTCGAGAACTGGCTGGCCGGCGTGCTGAACTGGCACCGGGAGTGCCGCCGGTACCGGACCGAGGACCTGGAGCGGCACTTCGGCGCCGAGCGGGACCTCGTGGGCGCGGTCCTGGCCCGGGCGGGGGCTGCCCCGGCTGCCCCGGCTGTGCGGACCGGCCCCGGCACCGGTGCGGCGCCGTTCGGTCCGACCGGTCTGGGCACCGCCTCGCTGCGCCCCCCGTTCGGCGTGACGGCCCCGGCGAGCTGACCGGACCCTCCCGGACCCGGACCCTCCCGGACGGAGGCGCACCCGCGTGGCCAGCCCGCGCGGGTGCGCCGCGTCGTGGCTAGGCTGGCGAGTCGGGGGCCGTGCGCGCCTTCCGGCGCGCGCCCGCACCGTCGTACACGAGGGCTGAGAGATGGCAGCGCTACCTGAGGGCACACCCTGCTGGGCCGACGCGATGTTCACCGACCTGGAGGGCGCCAAGGCCTTCTACGGGGACGTCCTCGGCTGGACCTTCGGCGAGAGTTCGTCGGAGTACGGCAACTACACCCAGGCCTACTCGGACGGCAAGGCGGTGGCCGCGATCGTGCCGCCGATGCCCGGCGCGCAGGCGCAGTCCGCCTGGTGCCTGTACCTCGCCTCGCCGGACGCCGCCGCCACCGCCGAGCGGATCCGGACCAACGGCGGCGAGGTGGTGATGGGGCCGATGCAGGTCGGCGACTTCGGCACCATGGTGATCGCCAAGGACCCGGGCGGGGTGGTGTTCGGGGTCTGGCAGGGCGGCACCCACGAGGGCTTCGAGAAGCAGGGCGCGCCCGGCGCGTACGCCTGGGCCGAGCTCGTCACCCGCGAGCCCGGGAAGGCCGACGCCTTCTTCCCGGCCGTCTTCCCGTACGGCGTGCGGAAGATGGACTCCGAGCAGTTCGACTACCGGATGTTCCTGGTCGGCGGCCGGCCGGTGCTGGGCCGGATGGGCGCGGAGGGCGACTTCCTGCCGCCCGAGGCGCCCTCGTACGTGAGCGTCTACTTCGCCGTGGACGACACCGACGCCGCGATCGGGCGGCTGACGGCGCGCGGCGGCAAGGTGTACTTCGGGCCGATGGACAGCCCGTTCGGACGGTTCGCGGCGGTCGGCGACCAGCAGGGCGCGGCCTTCGGGCTGATCGACCTGGGCCGCACGGTGGGCGACCAGCCGCCGACGGTGGACGTCTGATGGGTGAGCGCGAGGACCTCGTCGAGACCCTGGACAAGCACCGCGGCCTGCTGCGACGCACCGTCCGGGACCTCACCGACGAGCAGGCGGCGCGGCGCACCACGGCCAGCGAGCTGTGCCTGGGCGGCCTGATCAAGCACGTGGCGGCGGTGGAGGCGCGCTGGGCGCGGTTCATCACCGGCGGAGCGGAGGCGATGCGCGGCGGGGACGGCGGCTCTGGCGGGGACGGTGGTTCCGGTGGTGGTTCCGGCGGCGACGGGTGGGCGGCGCAGTTCCGGATGGCGGACGGCGAGACCCTGGCCGGGCTGCTCGCCGGGTACGAGGCGGTGGCGCGCGGTACGGACGAGCTGGTCCGGAGCCTGCCCGACCTCGACCACGGCCACCCGCTGCCCCCGGCGCCCTGGTTCGAGCCGGGGGCGAGCTGGTCGGCCCGGCGGGTGCTGCTGCACCTGATCGCGGAGACCGCGCAGCACGCCGGGCACGCGGACATCATCCGGGAGGCGCTGGACGGGGCGAAGTCGATGGGCTGAGCGGGCGGCTCCTCGCCCGGACGGGCGTGGTGAGGGCAGTCGGTACGGGCAGCAGGCACGGGCAGCAGGCGAGGGCGGTAGGTGAGGGCAGTAGGGGCGGCGCTGCTCAGGACACCTCGACGCCGAGCAGCTCGCGCAGCGCCCGGCCGCCGTCCGGGGTGACCCGCAGGGCCCGGCCGGAGCCGATCCGCTCGACCCAGGCGCGGTCCAGCGCGGTGCGGCAGAGCGCCGCGCCCAGCGCGCCGCCCAGGTGGGTACGGCGCTCCGTCCAGTCCAGGCAGCTGCGCACCACCGGGCGCCCGCCCGGGCGGCCGGTCCGTGGCGGCAGTTCGATCCGCTGGTCGGCCAGCCAGGCGTGGCCGCGCTCGGTGACGGCGAGTCCGGCGAGGTCGCTGACCAGGCCGCGGTCGATCAGGGCCTCGGCGACGGCCACACCGAGGCGGCCGGCCAGGTGGTCGTAGCAGGTGCGGGCGCGGGCCTCGGCGCTCTGCCGGGTGGCCTCGCGGAGGGTGCGGGGCGCCGGTCCGGTCCGGCGGGCGGGCTCGCCGGGACTCCCGCCGGCCGTGCTCCCGGCGGCCGTACTTCCGGCGGCGGTGCTCCCAGGGGCCTCCGGGCGGGTCTCGGCGAAGACGGTGAGGTCCTCGATCAGGGTCGCGACGGCGGGCGAGGCCAGCCGGACGTACCGGTGCCGCCCCTGGCGTTCCTCGCTCAGCAGGCCGCCCGCGATCAGCCGGGACAGGTGCTCGCTGGCCGTGGACGGCGCGACCCCGGCCGCCCGGGCCAGCTCGCCCGCCGTCCAGGCGCGGCCGTCCAGCAGGGCGGAGCAGAAGGCGGCGCGGGTGGGGTCGGCGAGCAGCGCGGCGAGGGCGGCGAGCGGGGAGCCCCGGTGGTCCACCGGTGTGCGTTCGTGGTCGGGCATGCCTCCATGGTCGTCCCGGCACGGTTCGGCCGGGGCCGAAACGACTCGGGGCCACGATGACGGCATGAACGAAGTGATCTTCGCCCGATACGAGGACGTGACCGCGGCCCTGGCCGACCCGGCGCTGGTCCCGCCGCCCGCGACGCCCGGCCGGTACGGCACGGTGGCCTGGCTGCGGTCCGCCGTCGCCCGGTTCAGCGCGGGCGAGCCGCACGCCCGCCGCCGGGCACTCGTCCTCGCCGACCTGGCACGGCTCGACCAGGGCCTGCTGCGGACCCTGGCCGCGGGCGGCTACGAACCGGACGTACGGCTGCGGGTGGTGCGGGTGCTGGCGACGGCGCTGGGCCTGGCCGGGCCGGAGGCCGTCGCGCGGGACGTGAAGGCGGTCGCCCGGGCGTACTTCGACCCGGCGCCGGACGACCCGGAGGCGGACGCGGCGGTGGCCCGGCTGCTGCCCGCGATGGGCGACGCGGACGCGGAGACGGCGGCGAACCGGATCGGCCTGCTGGTGCAGGCCTGCGAGGCCACCGCGGCCCTGGTCGAGCACGCCCGGCGCGGTGGCGTCGAGCACGCCCTGCGCGGTGCCGAGCATCCCGGGCACGGTGCCGAGCATCCCGGGCACGGTGTCGAGCACGCCGGGCACGGTGTCGAGCACGCCGGGCACGGTGTCGAGCACGCCGGGCCTGGCGGGGTGCGGGACTTGGCCGCGGTGCTGCGCGAGGACCCGCCGGTCCGGGCGATGCGCCGGTTCGCGGCCCGGGCGACCGTGATCGGCGGGGTCGCCGTGCCGGCCGGGGCGCAGGTGCTGCTCGACCTGGACGCCGCCCGGGAGCCCGGCCGGGAGCCGCTGGCCTTCGGCGCCGAGCCCCGGCTCTGCCCGGGCCGCGCACACGCCCTGGTGATCGCCGAGGGCATCCTGTTCGGCGCCTCCGACCCGGCGGACGGCTCGCTGCCGCCCGTCGGGGAGCAGCTCGACCGGGCCGAACGGGAGCAGCTCGACCGGGCCGAACAGGACCAGCTCGACCGGGTCGAACCGGCCGCCCTGATCCCGGCGGCGGTCCGGCACGTGCTCGCCCTGGCGGAGACCTGGACCGCCTGGGACGGCCGACCGGTGGTCAACGCCGACGGCCGGACGTACACCCCGCACAAGGTGGTACGCCGGGTCGCCGACCACCTGGTCGACCACCTGGCGGAGGTGGAGGCCCGGCTGGTCGGCGCACCGACCGCCCCTGACCACTGGCACGCCTCGCTGGTCACCACCCCGGCCGACCTGGCGCCGTTCACCGTCGCCGACCTGGACGAGGCCCGCAGCCGGCTCACCCGGCTCGGCGCGATCTGGGCCCACCGGGTCGCCGCGCTGCCGAAGCGGCAGCTCGACGACTCGCCGGGGACGGGCTGGAGCATCCGGCAGATCGTCCGTCACCTCGCCGAGGGCACCGTCTACTACGCCGACTCGCTGGGCCCCATCGGCCCGGTCGGAGCCGCTCCGGCCGGACCCGTCACCACGACCGAGGAGCAGAGCCCGATGACCGAGGAGCAGACCCGATGACCGCCCCCGCCCCGCTGACCGCCTTCGCCGCCCTGCACCACCGCCCCGGCCGCCCGCTGCTGCTCCCGAACGCCTGGGACCACGCCTCGGCCGCCGCCCTGGCCGCCGCCGGCCACCCCGCGATCGGTACCACCAGCCTGGGCGTGGCGGCCGCCGCCGGACTGCCCGACGGCGCCGCCGCCACCCGCGCGGAGACCGTCCGGCTGGCCCGCCGGCTGGGCCGTGACGACTACCTGCTGAGCGTCGACGTGGAGTCCGGGTTCAGTGACGATCCGGCCGAAGTCGCCGCGCTGGCCGTTGAGTTGGCCGGGTTCGGGGCGGTCGGTATCAACCTGGAGGACGGCCGGCCGGACGGCACCCTGGCACCGGCCGAACTCCACGCGGCCAAGGTCGCCGCGGTGAAGGCCGCCGTGCCGGAGCTGTTCGTGAACGCCCGCACCGACACCTACTGGTGCGGGCACGACGCCCCGGAGCCGGAGACCGTACGACGGCTGGACGCGTACCGACGGGCGGGCGCGGACGGCGTGTTCGTGCCCGGGCTGAGCGAGCCGGCGGCGATCGCCGAGCTGGTCGGGCGGCTGTCCGTCCCGCTCAACGTCCTCTGGACGCCGACCGGTCCGAGCCTCGCCGAGCTGGCCGGGCTCGGGGTGGCCCGGGTCAGTACGGGCGGGCTGCTGTACCGCGCGGCGCTGGCGGCGGCGGTGGCGACGGCCGCCGCGGTGGCCTCGGGCGGGCCGGTCGGTCCGGTGCCCGGCTACGCCGAGGTCCAGGCGCTGAGCGGGAGTTGAGGGACCGTCGTGGCTGAGCCGAGCCCTGGCCCTCCGCCCCCCCGGGGGGCTCAGGGCTTGGCCCGCCGCGCCTCGATCCCGTCCAGGATCACGTTGAGGCCGCGCAGGAAGCTGCTGTCCCGGCCCGCCTCGACCTCTTCCGGCACCTGGACGGTGTACAGCCGGTGCAGGTGCGGGTACGGCCGGGTGGCTTCGACGACGGCGGGCAGCAGTCGGTCCATGAACTCCTGTTCGCCCTCCCCGTTCTTCGCGAGCGCGCTCAGCCAGGCGGCCTCCACGGTGGCGGTGCCGATGGTGTAGCCCATGACGACGCCCATCACGTCGTTGGCCTCGCCGAGTTCGAAGCCGGCCGCGTCCAGCAGGGCCAGCAGGGCCTCGGAGAGCCGCATCCAGTTGGGGCCGAGGTAGATCATCCCGACGTCACCGAGCACCCCGACCATCCACGGGTGGCGCACCACGGCCGCGCGCACGGCCTCGGTGCACTCGACGATGGCGGCGCGCCAGACCGCCGGGTCCTCGGCGTTCTCGGAACGGGCGAGCGGGAGTTCGCCGAAGACGTGGTCGACGACCAGGGCGAGCAGCTCCTCCTTGTTGGCCACGTGGGTGTAGAGGGAGGTCGCGCCGGCGTTGAGCCGGGCGCCGAGCTTGCGCATGCTCAGCGCCTCGATGCCGTCGGAGTCCAGCAGCGCGAAGGCCTCGGCGACGATCTGCTCGCGGCTGAGGGCCGGCTGGGTGCGCCGCTTCTGCGGGCGGTTCCACGGCGAGGCGATGCCGGGCTGCGCTGCGGTCCGGTGCTCCGGTGCGATGTCCTCCGACTTGGCCGTCATCAGGCCCTCCATTCCACGATTCCACTGGCCCCCTGGTCGGGGGCAGTTCGTCCAGCATAGGCCCCGGCGCCGAACACCGTACGGTCTTACGAACACTGTTCGGCGGACGCACGCCGTACGGCCTTGCGCACAGTGTTCGGTCTCCGTACAGTGTTCGGCGTAGCGCACACCGTTCGGCCGGAGACGGCGGACGAGGTGCGCCACGAGGACTACCGCGCGGCTGCCGCCGACGCGAGGACGTGCGCAGGGCTGCGGCCGAGGCGCCGAACCGAAGGGGGAAACGCGGTGGATCGTCACCCGCGTCGCTGGCTCATCCTGGTCGTGCTCTGCCTCAGCAGCCTGGTGCTGGTGGTCGACAACATGGTGCTCACGGTGTCCATCCCGCCGATCGCGGAGGACCTCGGGGCCGGGGCGCAGGACATCCAGTGGATCATCGATTCGTACATCCTGGTCTTCGCCGGCCTGCTGCTGACCTCGGGCAGCCTGTCCGACCGGTTCGGGCGACGAAAAGTGATGATCATCGGGCTGGCGCTGTTCGGCGCCGCCTCACTGGTCGCCTCCGTCGCCTCCAGCCCCGGTGAACTGATCGCCGGCCGGGTGCTGATGGGCGTCGGCGGGGCCCTCGTGATGCCGAGCACGCTCTCCATCCTGATCACCGTCTTCGACGACGAGGAGCGGCCCAAGGCGATCGCCGCCTGGAGCGCGGTGGCCATGATCGGCCTGGTCGGCGGCCCGGTGCTGGGCGGCGCGCTGATCGCCCACTTCTGGTGGGGCGCGGTGTTCCTGCTCAACGTCCCGGTGGCGGCGGTGGCCATCGTCGCGGCGATCGTCCTGATGCCCGAGTCCAAGGGCCCCTGGCGCAAGACCGACCTGCCCGGCATGGCGCTCTCGATGGTCGGCATGACCGCGCTGGTCTGGTCGATCATCGTCCTCCCCCGGGACGGCTTCGCCCACGTCAACACCCTCGGCTCGCTGGCCGTCGCGATCACCGCACTGGTCGGGTTCGGCATCCGCCAGGTCCGCACCGATTCGCCGATGGTCCCGCTCAAGCTGTTCCGCAACCGGGTCTTCACCGGCGCCAGCTTCTCCCTCGTCCTGCTCACCTTCGCCACCGGTGGCCTGATGCTGGTGCTCACCCAGTACCTGCAGTTCGTGCTGGAGTTCTCGCCCACCGACACCGGTCTGGCCTTCCTCCCGCTGGCCGTCGCCTCGCTCGCCTTCAACGTGATCGGCGCCGCGCTCGGCAAGAAGCTCGCCGCCCGGGTCGTGACCTCGATCGGCATGGTGGTCATCGCGGGCGGCTTCGGCCTGCTGGCCACCCTCTCGGTCGGCGACGGCTTCCCCAAGGTCGCCCTCGCCATGCTGGTCCTCGGCATCGGCGCCGGCCTGGGCATGCCGGCCGCCGCCAACGCGCTGATGGGGGCCATCCCCGCTGAGCACGCCGGTGTCGGCTCCGCGCTCAACGACACCATCCAGCAGTCCGGCGCCGCCCTGGGCGTGGCCATCCTCGGCACCGTGCTCTCCAGCACCTACACCGGCGCCATGCCCGCCGATGCCCCCGCTCCGGCCCGGCACGCCATCACCGACGCCCTCGCCCTCTCCGCCGGCAGCGGCGACGGCGCCCTGGCCCGGGTCGCCCGGGAGGCCTTCAACACCGCCACCTCCACCACCTTCACGGTCGGCGGGATCGCGGCCCTGGTCGCGGCGGCACTCACCCTGGTGCTGATGCGGGGCGGGCCGGCGGGCGGGTCGTCGGGTACGGCGGAGCCGGCTCCGGAGGGCGCCGGGGCTCCGGAGGCCGGCGCCGAGGTGGCGGCCTGACCGTACGGCCCTGCGAAGGGTCCCCGAAGGCCCCGCAGGTTCCCCGAAGGCCCCGACCGGTTCGCCGGTCGGGGCCTTCGGGCGTCCGGAACGCGCCGCCCGTGCGGCGCGCGTAGCCTTCGAACATGCCCACCGACTACGCGGAACGCGCGTCCAGGCTGCCCGGGGCGGTGCTGTGGACGAAGAGCGCCGACGCGGGTGCGGGCGCCGGTGGCGGTGGCGGTGGCCTGGTGCTGCCGGACGGCTGCATGGACCTGCTCTGGACCGAGGGCCGGCTGCTGGTCGCCGGACCGGACACCCGGGCGTTCCGGCCCGGACCGGAGCTGCCCGGCCCGTGGGCCGGCGTCCGCTTCCGGCCCGGCACCGGGCCGCTGCTGCTCGGCGTACCGGCCTCCGAACTACGGGACCGCCGGGTCGGGTTGGCGGACCTGCTGCCCGGCCCCGAGGTGCGCCGGCTGACCGAGCGGATCGACGCCGCCCCCGACCCGGCCGCCGCGCTGGAGGAACTGGCACTGCAGCTGGCCGCCGCGGCCCGGCCCGAGGACCCGCTGGTACGGGCGGTGGCCGGCGCGCTCGCGGCCGGGCGCAGCGTCGGGGAGACCGCCGAGGCCGTCGGGCTCGGCGCCCGGCAACTGCACCGCCGCTCACTGGCCGCCTTCGGCTACGGTCCCAAGACGCTGGCCCGGATCCTGCGGCTGCAGCGCGCCCTGCGGATGGCCCGGGCCGGCGTCCCGCTCGCCGACACGGCGGCCCGGACGGGCTACGCCGACCAGGCGCACCTGTCGCGCGACGTACGGGAGTTGGCGGGCGTGCGGGTGACGGACCTGCTGTCGGAGCGGCCGTAGTTCGGGTCCTGGTTCGGGCCTTGGAGCGGGCCCTGGTTCGAGCCCTGGCTTAGGCGTTGGAGCGGGCCCCGCAGTCAGCCCTGGAGCGGTGCGAGCAGGTCGACCCCGTTGCCGTCCGGGTCGCGCAGCGAGGCGTAGCGCTGGCCCCAGAAGGCGTCCCAGGGCTTGAGTTCGCCCTGGTACCCGGCCCCGGTCAGCTCCTGGTACACCGCGTCCACGTGCGCCGGGCTCTGGCAGCGGAAGACCAGGGCGGCCCGGGCACCGCCGGTCGGCGGCTGCCACTCCGGGTGGAAGGAGCGGATGGTCGATTCGGCGTCCAGGACCAGGAGGAGCCCGCCGGGCAGCTCGGCCTCGACGTGCGGCTCCTGCTCGGCGCCCTCGGGGAAGACCAGTCCCAGCCGCCGGTAGAAGGCGACCGAGGCGGCCATGTCGGCGACGGCGAGGCCGATGAACGCGAACTGTGGTGCGGATGTACTGTCCATGGCTTCACGGTAGGCGGCTCGCGGGGGCGGGGTCTTGAAGGAATCGGACGTCCCCGTCCCCTCGGGCCTGCCGAACGGCACCCCTCCTGGCCTGGGGCCCGCGCGACTCGTTGTCAGTCGCTCCTTGTACCGTCGATCCCGGAACAGTGACATCGGTACGGGGGTATGACGCATGTTCAGGACGGATCCGGAGACGCCCGACGCCTTCCGTACCCCGGTCGAGGAGGTCTTCATCCGCAACCACCTCGGCCGGCGACCGGAGCTCGACGCCGACAGCTGGTCGCTCACCGTCGAAGGCCTGGTGGAACGGCCCCTGCGGCTGGACTTCCAGGCCCTCCGGGGGCTGCCGCAGACCAGGTTCACCGCCGTCCACGAGTGCTTCGGCAATCCGTTGCAGCCGACGGTGCCGACCAGGGCCGTGACCAACCTGGAGTGGGAGGGCGTCCCGCTCGCCGAGGTGCTGGCGCTGGCCGGCCCGCGCCCGGAGGCCCGGCACGTCTGGCTGGAGGGCGCCGACCGGGGCGACTTCGCGGGGGAGAGCGACGTGAGCTTCCTCAAGGACCTCCCGCTGGAGCAGGCCCGCACCGAGGTGGTCCTCGCGCACCGGATGAACGGCGAACCGCTTCGCCCCGACCACGGGCACCCGGTGCGCGCGGTGGCGCCGCGGATGTTCGGCACCAACTCGGTCAAGTGGCTGACCAGGATCGTGCTGGCCGCCGAACGGCCCGAGCACCTCTTCACCACCCGCCTGTACACCCGGGTCCTGCCGGGGGAGAGCGAGGCCCGGCCGGTCCGCGAGAAGGACGTCAGCAGCAAGCTGCTCAGCCTCAGGGACGGCTCCACCGTGCCCGCCGGGGTCAGTGAACTGGCGGGCTACGCCTGGAGTTCCACCGAGGTGACGGCCGTCGAGGTCGCGGTGGACGACGCCGACTGGCAGCCCGCCGAACTGGACGGGCGCGGCCCGGACCCGAGTTGGCAGCGGTTCCGGCTCCGGCACGACCTCGCCCCGGGGGCGCACCGGATCCGCTGCCGGGCCACCGACTCCGCGGGGCGGGTCCAGCCGCTCACCGGTGACCGGAACGCCGTCCACGAGATAGCCGTCGTGGCGGTGTGACACCTGCCCGCTGTGACACCTGCTCGCCCTGGCACCTGCCCGCTGTGACACCTGCTCGCCCTGGCACCTGCCCGCTGTGACACATGCTCGCCCTGGCACCTGCCCGCTGTGACACCTCGTCGTGGCCGCTACCGGTCGGTGGGGGCCTCACCCGTGCGGAGGGTGAGGACGGTGATCTCGCTCGGGGCGAAGATCCGGAAGGGCGGGCCCCAGAAGCCGGTGCCGCGGCTGGTGTAGAGCCGGGTCCGCAGCCCGTGCAGGCTCAGGCCGTGCACCACGGGCTGGTCGATCCGGACGAGGAAGTTGAACGGCCAGATCTGGCCGCCGTGGGTGTGTCCGGAGATCTGCAGGTCGATGCCGGCGGCCGCGGCCTGCGGGACGTACTTGGGCTGGTGGGCGACGAGCAGCACGGGCAGCTCCGGGTCCGCCCCTGCGAGGGCGCCGGCCAGGTCGGTGCGGTGCCCGGCCAGGCCGGAGGACTCCGCGGTGACGTCGTCCACGCCGGCCAGCACCAGGGCGTCCCCACCGCGCTCCACCACGACGTGGCGGTTGTGCAGGGGTTCCCAGCCGAGGTCCGCCATGCGGTCCAGCCAGCCCTGGGCCTCCCCGCCGTACTCGTGGTTGCCCGTGACGTAGACCTTGGCCAGCCGGGCCCGGACGGCGCCGAGCGGCGCGGACTGCTCGCGGCGCTGGGCGGGGGTGCCGTCGGCGATGTCCCCGGCGTGGACCACCACGTCCGGGGCGAGGGCGTTGACCGCCTCGGTGACCCGCGCCGACCAGTCCGCCCGGTCGATCGGCCCGTAGTGGGTGTCGGCCAGCACCACGACCCTGGTCCCGTCCAGTCCACCGCCGAGCCGCGGCAGGTGGACGTCCAGCCGCTTCACCCGGGGCACCCGCATCGCCTCGTGGTGTCCCCAGGCCAGCAACCCGGCCGAGACCGCGGCCACCGCCGCGGCCACCGTCCTGGCCCGGTCGGCGCCGCCGAGGTCGAGCCCGCCCAGGACGAAGTTCACCAGGCCGCCCAGCACCGACCAGGTGAACAGGACCCACATCACCCCGAGGCTGGTGTCCCCGAGGCGCGCCGCCCGGTCGTTCCGCCGCGAGCCGTGGCCCGCGACCATCAGGAACGGGAAGGACACCAGCCAGGCGGCGAACACCGCCGTGCCCGCCAGGACCACCGGCAGCGGCCAGCCGGCCCCGGACCCGAGGAGCGTCCACCAGGGCGGCAGGCACAGCACCAGCAGGACGAACACCAGGACGGCCACCCGCCGGACCACCGACCGCCGGCCCGACCGCGGTTCCGACTGCTGCCGCCCCGACTGGGGCCGCCCCGACTGCTGCCGCCCCGACTGGGGCCGTGCCGGCACCGCCGCCGCGACCGCCCCGGGCTCCCCGCCGTCCACCCCGGGCTCCGTTCCCGACCCGCCGGATCCGCTGTCAGCCACTGCGTCGCCCCTCACGTCTGGACCCCCTGCTCCTCCCCATCATCCGCCACCCACCGCCCCGGAAGCCCCGGACGGTCCAGCCCCCGGAGCCCCGCACCCTCCGGGCGATGCCTCCGACCCGTCGGAACAGCGAAGCCCGGACCGTGGAAACGGTCCGGGCCTTCGCGAAGCCGGAGCGTTGATCAGACCAGGTAGTTCCCGCGAGGCGCCTGCGAGATCACCAGGTTGTACTCGCCGCCGGTCGTGCGTTCCAGGCTTATGTGCAGCCCGACGTAGCTGGTCCCCCGCAGCTCCGGTCCCAGGACGCCCCAATGGAGCACCGTGGGCACGTTTCCTTGCCCGGAGATCCTCTTGGGGTCGTGGCTGAGCCTGAGCTCCTGGATTCCGTGGTCCGTGCCGTCGATCCAGGTGCGGAACCCGACGAAGACCTCCTGCTCCGTGTCCTTGCCCTCGGTCGGCGTCCACGGCAGGCCGCCGAAGAAGTCGTCGCGGAAGTAGTGCTTGTGGTCTATCGGGGCGCTCTCCTGGCTCAGGCGCAGGTTGCCGGTCGGATTGCTCGCCGCGGACTTCACCTGCTGCGCCGCGGTGTTGTCGAGCTCCTTGATCCAACGCCGCTGAACGTCCGCGGTCGGGAAGGGGGCTGGTCCCGCCAGCGCCGGCGCCTTCACCGTCGTGGGCGTCCCGGATGCGCCCGTCGCCTTGGTCGTGGCCTTCTTCGTCGCCGTCGCGCCGGGAGCGGGCGCGAGCGGGGCGATCTTGGAGCTCAGGCCCGGCAGCTTCCTCAGGCCGGCCGGCACCGGCTTGAACAGGCCGTTGATCGTCGTCACGGTCGCGCTGTCGCTGTCCTCCGGCGTGTCCGACTTCTTCTTCTGCACGCGCCGCGCTCGGGACTCGGAACCGATGACGATGTCCCCGCTGTTCTCCAGGGCCGTGATCAGATCCGCCGTCAGGGGACTGCACGACGTCGTCTCGGCTATCAGGCCGTCGAACCACGCCGACACCTGGTCCGTGACGTCGTTGCCTTCGCCGGCGTCCCAGTCCACCCACATCGAAGCCTCGTAGTTCCAGCCGAGCCCGCCGGCCGTGAGGTTGCTCGAACCGACGAGCAGCGAGCGTTGGCCGGGTGAGGAGGCGAAGTAGACCTTGGGGTGGAAGGTGCGTCGCGGGTCGTGGAAGACGTAGCCCTCGTCGGCGACCTGGAGGGCGAGCTCCAGTCCCTCCCTGGTGGCACCGCCCTCGCTGACTCCCAGGATCAGCAGCACCTTGCCGCCCTGCTTCCGGAACTCCTCGAGCGCGTCCCAGACCCGCCCGAGGCCGGACCGCTTGGCCCAGGCCACTGCGATCCTGAGTTCGTCGAACCCGTCGTCCCTCGCGTGCTCGATGAAGTCCACCAGGTTCGGGTGGTCGGCGAAGGGCTGCCCGACGAAGCGAGTTTTCATGCCCCTCAGGTTCCCACAGGGGCTATTGCGCGCCCGGAGACGGTGGGGTGGAGGCGTGGGGTAGAGTCACTGCTTCAGTAACTGAAGTAGAAGTGGATTTCGATGCGGACACGGGACGAAGTAAGCGCCGACAAGCTGCGTGGAGGGTTCTACTCGCCCGATGTCCTCGTCGAGCTCTGCATCCGCCGGTCCGCCGAACTGCTTGACGGTCGGTCGGAGCTCCGAGTGCTCGAACCGTCCGCCGGGGACGGCGCCTTCCTCCGGGGGATCGGGCGCAGTGACATCGCCCGCCGCGTCCGGACGGTCGAGGCCGTCGAGATCTTCGCCGAGGAGGCCGCCAAGGCGGCCGAGGCGTTGGAATCGACAGGCTTGCCGGGCCGCGTGGTCAACCAGAATGTGCTCCAGTGGTCGCAGGGGCGCGACTCCGACTTCGACTGGGTGCTGGCCAATCCACCCTACGTGCGGTTCCAGTTCATCTCGGACGGGGACAAGCAGCGCGCCAAGGAGATCAGTTCCGGGCTGGGTACGGCGGGGACCTCCGTGTCGAACCTCTGGATTCCCGTCTTCCTGCTGGCGCTCTCGAAGCTGCAGGACGGCGGTGTCTTCTCCGTCATCCTCCCGACCGAGTTCCTGACCGGCATCTCGGCGAACGCTGTCCGCAACTGGCTCCTGGCCAACACGACCGACCTCGTCATCGACCTCTTCCAGCCGGGCTCGTTCCCCTCGGTCCTGCAGGAGGTCCTGATCCTCAGCGGCCGCACGTCGAAGGGGCCCACCACCCCTTCGACCATCCAGTTCCACGACCACAACGGCGGCATCCGATCCTGGTCGCACACGGTCGCACCGGGTGCAGGTACGTGGACCAACTACCTGTTGTCGCCCGAGCAGAACGACGCCCTGACCGCCGTCCGGTCGATCTCCACGGTGAAGTCGCTCAGCAACGTCGCACGGTTCAGTGTCTCGACCGTGACGGGCGCGAACGGCTACTTCTGCGTCGATTCCGAGCAGATCAAGGCGTACGCCCTCGAGGAGTGGGCGATCCCGCTGCTCCCGCGGTCGCGCCACGCCGAGGGGCTGGTCTTCACCAGCGAGGAGCAGCAGGCTCTGGCCGACGCCGGCCAGCCTGCCTGGCTCCTGAGCTTCGCAGCGACCAAGTCCTCGCCGGAGGCTCACAAGTCGGCGCGGCAGTACCTCGACGAGGGCGTCGGCCAGGAGATCGACCAGCGCTTCAAGTGCCGCGTGCGCACGCCCTGGTACCGGGTGCCGGTCGTGCCTGCCGGTGACCTGTTGCTGTCCAAGCGGTCCAACCGCTACCCGCGCGTGATCTCCAACCACGCGAAGGTCGTCACGACCGACACCATCTACAAGGGGCAGATCCTCGCGGGAGCGCCGATCACGGCAGACGACTTCACCGCGGCGTTCCACAACTCGCTCACGATGCTGTCTGCGGAAGTCGAGGGGCGAAGCTTCGGCGGCGGCGTGCTCGAACTCGTGCCCAGCGAGGTCAGCGCGTTGCAGGTTCCCATTGTCCCCGGAGCTGCTTCCGAGTTGGCGAAGCTCGACGAGATCTCCCGGGCCTCCGATGACCCGGAGGCCCTGATCGAAGCCACCGACGAGGCGCTCATCCGGCTCATCCCGGAGCTCGACGCGCCGACGATGAGCGCCTTGAGCGATGCACGGCACACGTTGATGGATCGCCGGCTGCAGCGCACCCAGTCGAAGTTCTACGGCTGAGCCCTCGGCCTGCGGGGGCCGGAGCCCGGAGCCCGTCCGTCCTCGCTCGGGATCAGCGCCGTGCACGCCGAGCGCTGAATCCTGGCGGGCGACGCCCCGTCAGTCGCTTGCCAGGGGCGCGAACATCAGGTCATAGCCGAACTCGTCGTTGCCGGCCATGAACATGAGTCGCACGGTCAGTGATCCCGCCTCCGGCGGCAGGCCGGGCCGTCCCGAGATGGTCCCCGAGGTCCGGCTACCGTCCGGGCTGAGGCCGTGGGCGCCACCGACGTCGTCGTAGCGGTTTCCGAGGTCGTCGACGGCTTCCAGCCACATGAACACCGGGGTACCGGACGGGGAGGCGGTTTCGAGGTCGTCGGGCAGCGGCGGCGTGATCGAGTAGTCCAGGGTGAAGGACTCCTCGAACCTCGACAGCGAATGGACCGTCAGTTCGTGGCGGCCGGACATGATGGAAATCCGCCGGACCGCACCGCTGTTGTCGCTCATGGCCGCCGTCTCCCGGGGTGTCAGGCGCTGCCGGGCCTCGGGACCCGGCAGGTGATGTAGCGGTCGGCCGCCGTGCCGGGCTTCGACCCCTTGAGGAACCAGTAGAACGTGACCTTGTCGCCGGTCTGGATGCTGCCGCCGCCACCACCGATGAACTGGAAGCGGTTGAGACTGCCGTGGTAGTTGTACCAGTTGGGCTCGGTGTGCGGGTGGTACGGCGGGTTGACGGCCTTGCCGTTGACGTACGAGAACGGCATCGTTACGGTCACCACCGGGCCGAGTGCGGACTTGGCCGCGTTGGAAAGCTTGAAGCTCCACGCGAGCGTTCCGCCCGAGGCGCGCTGGAACTGCACCGTTGAGACCGGATGCGTCCACGTGCCGCTGCACATCGTGTTGGCCGGAGTCCGCGCGTGCACCACGGCCGCCCGGGCCGCCGCGACCTCCACGTCCGGGTCGGACACGCCCGGGTCGGACACGCCCGGTGCGGCGGGCACGGAGTCATCGGAACCGTCGAGTGAGTCGGGCGTGAGCTCGTCGAACATCACCGGATCGTCGGGCGCCACCTCCGCGCCCGGTCCACTTCCGTCGGCAGGGTCCGGCACGGTCACGGCAGTGAGGAACCCGCCGCCGTTGGCGTCATCGGACGCGTCAGCCGCTCCGGCCGGTACTGCGCCGGTGACGACGAGAAGGCCTGCAGTCGCCGCGCTGACCAGCAGGGCGGCGATCCTGTACCCGGTACGAGATGACACGGAACTTCCTCTGCTGCTGCGGGCCGCCGCAGAACGGGGCCGGTCAGGGTGGCGGCGCTGTGGCCAGTGCCATGGAGGTACTGCGCGGCCGGACGAGGCTGGACACCACTCTCCGGCGCGCTGATGCCAGGTCAGTTTGCGTGAAGAACCATGAGGTTTGCATGAGGCGGATTCCCTTTGCGCACAACGGACATGGGGCAGACGCAGCCGGATCGGTCGCGGGCGAGGAGCCACCACGGGACGACGAAGGCCAGGACCGTCGAGACGGTCCTGGCCTTCGTTTCGCCCTGGCGGGCGGAGGCGGAGGATACGAGCTTGGAACTCGTGCGGGGTTGCCCCCCACGTAGGCCCGGTCGAAGGACCTCCTCCGGCGATGCTCTGCAGCCTCAGCCCCCGTTCTGCAGCCGCTGGAGCAGGTCGGCGTCGCCCTCCATCCGCAGCGAGTCGTTCGGGATGCGCATGTACATGAGCAGGGCCATCTCGCTCGGCGTGCCGTAGATGGCGGCGGTGGGCTTGTTCTCGGCGGCCTCCGCCGCGGTGAGGCGGGTGAAGCGGGAACCGGCGGCGTCCACCGTCTGGCGCCAGGAGCCGGCCTCGGCTGCGTGGTAGTCCATGGTGGCGGGCTCGCCCGGCCACGGGACCGTGACGGTGCAGACGGTGGCGAGGAACTCCTCGATGGCGTCGACCGCCTCGGTCGTCGGCAGCTCCTGCGGGGTACCGGAGGCCAGCTGGGCGTCGTAGGTGTGGATCATCGACTCCGGGACGCGGCGGCGGGCCACGGCGGCCACCGTGTGCGGCGAGGCCAGCGGCTCCCACCAGGCCCAGCAGCCCCGGTCCGGGCCGGCCTCGCGCAGAGCAGTGAGCAGCTGCTCCGTCGAGTCGGCCAGCCAGGCTATGAGGGCCTCGCGCTCCCTGGGCGCCGCCAGCCCGTCCTTGCTCGGCCGCTCGTCGCCCGGCGCGGTGTTCAGCACGATGTGGGCCCAGAAGCGGTCCCCCTCGCTGAGGTGGTTCGCCAGGTCGTACAGCGTCCAGCCCGGGCAGGACGGGACGTCGGCGTCGAGGCTGGGGGCGGCGGCGACGGCCGCGCGGAACGCGGCGGACCGCTCGTCAATCATCCGCAGCAGCGTGGGGAAGTGGAGTTGCTCAGTCACGCAGACCTTGTATCACCCGAACCGGAACTCTCGCACTCGATTTGTCGGCCCGCTCCTCGCCGTCCAAGTGCGCCATCGCGTAGTCGTACGCCTCCGGGTGCCGGGCCGGCCGCGTGCGTGGTGACGCTCGGCGGGCCGACAAATCCCAAACAGGACAGTCGAGACGTCAGTCAGTCGGTGGGTCAGACCCGCCGGCAGCGTCACCACGAACATCATCACTGTCAGTCGACGTTGGGGCTGCGACGTTCAACGAGGGTGACGTCCCGCCAGATGCCGCGGTGGCGGCCGATGCGTTCGCGGGTGCCGATGACGCGGAAGCCGGCGCGGGCGTGGAGGGCCAGGCTGGCGGTGTTCTCGGGGAAGATGCCGGACTGGATGGTCCAGATCCCGGCGGCCTCGGTCGAGGCGATCAGTGCGTCGAGGAGCGCGGCGCCGACTCCTCGCCCGCGCGCGCCGGGGTGGACGTAGACGGAGTGCTCGACGACGCCCGCGTAGGCGCACCGGTCGGAGACGGCGGTGACGGCGGCCCAGCCGAGGACCCGGTTGTCGGTGTCGAGGGCGACCAGGCGGTGGTCGGGAAGCTTGGCGTTGTCGAAGGAGGCCCAGGTCGGGGCGGTGGTCTCGAAGGTGGCGTTGCCCTCGTCGATGCCATGTCGGTAGATGGCCAGGACCTGGTCGGCGTGCTCGGGCGCCATGGCGGCGACGCGTACGGCCCCGCTCATCCGGCGGTCTCGACGCCGAGGTCGGTGAGCAGGCCGCGGATGCGCCGCTCGATCTCGTCGCGGATCGGGCGGACGGCGTCGACGCCCTGGCCGGCCGGGTCGTCGAGCTTCCAGTCCAGGTACCGCTTGCCCGGGAAGTACGGGCAGGCGTCGCCGCACCCCATGGTGATCACCACGTCGGACGCCTGGACGGCCTCGGTGGTGAGCACCTTCGGGGTCTCGGCGGAGATGTCGATCCCGACCTCGGCCAGGGCCTCGACCACGGCCGGGTTCACGGCGTCGGCCGGGGCGGAGCCGGCCGAGCGGACCTCGACCCGGTCGCCGCCGAGGCGGGCGAGGAATGCGGCGGCCATCTGGGAACGGCCGGCGTTGTGCACGCAGACGAACAGCACGGACGGAACGGACGGGACGGCGGGAACGGCGGGAGTGCTCACGAGGGGCCCTTCGGGCGTACGGGGCAAGGGCGGTGGGGTCAGCGGGCGGCCGGGGCCGGACGGCGGTCACCGTCGCCCGGGGCCGACGACACCCCGGTCATCCGGACTCCCCGGTGGGGGCCTGGAGCAGGGAGGACAGCTTGGCCAGCGCGGCGGGCAGCACCCAGTAGTAGACCCAGGTCCCCCGGCGCTCGGAACCGACCAGCCCGGCCTCGCGCAGCACCTTGAGGTGGTGCGAGATCGTCGGCTGGGAGACGTCGAACGGCCCGGTCAGGTCGCAGACGCACGCCTCGCCGCCCTCGTGCGAGGCGATCAGCGACAGCAGCCGCAGACGCACCGGGTCGGAGAGCGCCTTGAACGCCTTCGCCAGGTCGACGGCGGCCGCCTCACCCAGCGGCTCGCGGACGATCGGCGAGCAGCACGCGACCGCCGCCTCGTCCTGGTCGAGCACCTTCAGCTCCAGATTCGACATACGTCTATGTTGACGCTCATCTAATCCGGCGGCAAGCTCTGGACACGACCCAGAGCCCGGCCGAGGCGAAGGCCGCTGCAGGATGCTCCTGCGGGAGCTGGAAACCAGGGCACAAAGAAGGCCCCGACCGGGAAACCGGTCGGGGCCTTCAACTGCCTTGCTGGGCAAAGGCGGAGGATACGAGATTCGAACTTGTGAGGGGTTGCCCCCAACGTGCCTTCCAGATGTTCGTCCGACGGTTCGGGGGCGGTCACGGGCCTCCTGACCTGCGGTGAGGTGGCCTACTGTGCGTGCGCTGAACGGCGACGGGCGGGGGTGAATGCAACCGAAGCTGCAACCACGGGGTGGCGTCGGCTTCCTCCTGGTCACGGCCTTGATCGCCGCGCTCCTGCAGGGCCCCGAGGCCTCACCCGGAGGGAGGCTGCCTACCAGCCGCCGGTGAGTCGTAGGGGGCGGGTGAAGGAGGCGTTGCCGACGTTGTCCCACTCGTCGAGATCGCCTGTGCTGTCGTTGCGGGCGATGAGGTCGGCGGCGCCGGTGCCACGGAACCTGCCGGCGGTGGTCTGGGAGAACGGGGCCCAGCCGGCGGTGACCGCCGTCCTCGCGCCGAAGGTGCCGTCGCCGTTGCCGGGCCAGCGGTAGAGCGTGCCGGTGGAGTCGTCGCGGGCGATGAGGTCGGCGTGGCCCGTGCCGCGGAAGTCGGCGGCGGTGGTCTGGGTGAAGTTCCAGCCGCCGGTGAGCAGGATGCGGCTGCCGAAGGTGCCGTCGCCGTTGCCGGGCCAGCGGTAGAGGTTGCCGTTGGAGTCGGCCGCGATCAGGTCGGCGCGGCCTGTACCGGTGAGGTCGGCGGCGGTGGTCTGGGTGTAGTTCCAGCCGCTGGTCAGCAGCTTCCTGGTGCTGAAGGCACCGCCCGCGTTGCCGCTCCAGAGGTAGAGGTTGCCGGAGGAGTCCTTGGCGACCAGGTCGGCGATGCCGTCGCCGGTGAGGTCCGCGGCGGTGGTCTGGGTGTAGTTCCAGCCGCCGGTGAGCAGGATGCGGCTGCCGAAGGTGCCGTCGCCGTTGCCGGGCCAGCGGTAGAGGTTGCCGGAGGTGTCCCGGGCGATGAGGTCGGCGTGTCCGGTGCCCCGGAAGTCGCCGGCCACCTGCTGCGAGAAGTTCAGGGGGACGGAGGACGCCGCCGGCGGGGCGGCGACGGTGTTCGCCAGGACCTGGTTGCCGTTGTCGTTGAGATGCAGCTGGTCGTCACCCCGGTTGTAGTACCCGGCGAAGAGGTGGCCGGGTGCCAGCGGATCGCGGGTGGCCTGGTCGAAGTCGAGGTAGTGGTCGATGTCGGAGGTGCTGCGGATGTAGGCGTTGACGCACTGCCGGACGTTGTCCTTGGCCGCCGAGTACATGCTGTTGCCCTCGAAGGGCGGGATGGTGGCGACGCTGAAGCTGAGTCCCTTGGCGTGTGCCCGGGCGGACAGTTGCTGGATCCCGGCTTCCAGGGCGGCGTCCGTCGCGCCGTCGAGCGATATGTCGTTGATGCCCTCGTAGAGGATCACGGAGCGGGCGTTGGGCTGGGCCAGTACGTCGCGGTCGAACCGGGTGAGGGCGCTGGCCCCGTAGCCGGGCTTCTGCCCGGGCGCATCGGTGAGCAGGCGGTTGCCCGAGAGCCCCTCGTTGACCACGCCCATCGGGTTCGGCTGGGCCTGGAGTGCCCTGCCGTAGTCGTCGACCCAGCGGCGGTTGGTGTCGGCCGTGGTGTGGCCTTCGTCGGTCTGCGAGTCCCCGATGGCCACGACCGTTCCGCCGCTGCCGCCTGCCGTGACGTCGAGTCCGCTCAGGTAGGCCCAGTGGTAGTAGGAGGTGGTGAAGCCGGTGCTGCCGGCCCCTGCGGCGTGGTCGGTGCTGTCGCCGGGTGCGCTGGTGTACGAGGTGGTGAGGGCGTCCGGGTGGTAGGGCGCAGAACTGACCGGATCCGGCAGGTAGATACTGACCAGGAGGTTCTCGTCGGCGGTGACCGGGAAAGCGGCCTGGTCGCTGTAGACGTCACCGGCCGCCGGGATGACGGTCTGTTGGCTGCCGCCGAAGGTCAGCGTGACGGGCGTGGCCGCCGGGGTCGCGCCCGAGCCCTGGACGGCGATCGTCGCGTGGCCGATGGTGACCGGAGCCGAGCTGAAGGTGTTCGCCAGGTGGATCCGGGCGCTGTTGCCCGCGATGCTGCTGTGCACGACCATCCGCAGGGTCTGCTGGCCTGCAACGCCGGACTGCGCGGCCGGTCCGGCGTTGCTCAGGGCGGTGCCCCAGCTGCCCGTCCACGGCGAAGTCGCCGGGCTGGGGCGGCTGGTGGCCGCCAGCGGCGTCGGGTAGGCCGCGCAGCCGGTGGTGTCGGCGAGTGCCGGCGCAGCGGCCGCGAAAGGGGCCGTGACGAGTCCACAGCACAGGGCCGTGGCCACTGCTGCTGCTCGACCTACCGCGGTGCGCGGACGTTTCTGCGTGGCTCTGATGCCGCGTTTCATCGGCCTGACTCCTTCGTGCTGGGCCCGCTGCTGGGCCTGCTGTTGGGCCTGTTGCTGGGCCTGGTGTTGGTCCTGGTGCCGGGCGTGCTGGTCCGGGTCGTGCCGCGCTTGCCGGCCGGTGGGGAGGGCGACTACCAGCCGGTGGTGAGGGCGACGGGGGCGGCGAAGTGGCCGGTGCCGTTGCCGGCCCAGCGGTAGAGGGTGCCGGTGGTGTCGTCGCGGGCGACGAGGTCGGCGTGGCCGCTGCCGGTGAAGTCACCTGCGATGGTCTGGCTGTAGCTCCAGCCGTCGGTGAGCTTGACGGGTGTGCTGAACGTGCCGCCGGCGTTGCCGGTCCAGAGGTAGAGGTTGCCGGCGGAGTCCTTGGCGACCAGGTCGGCTATGCCGTCGCCGGTGAAGTCGGCGGCGGTGGTCTGGGTGTAGTTCCAGCCGCTGGTCAGCAGCTTCTTGGCGCCGAAGGTGCCGTCGCCGTTGCCGGGCCACTGGTAGAGGTTGCCGGTGGAGTCCCGGGCGATCAGGTCGGCGTGTCCGGTGCCCCGGAAGTTGCCGGCCACCATCTGGGTGTAGTTCCAGCCGCCGGTCAGGAGCTTCTTGGCGCTGAACGTGCCGCCGGCGTTGCCGGTCCAGAGGTAGAGGTTGCCGGAGGCGTCGTTGGCGATGAGGTCGGTGAGTCCGTCGCCGGTGAAGTCGGCGGTGGCGGTCTGGGTGTAGTTCCAGCCGCTGGTGAGCTGCTTCTTGGTGCTGAAGCCCGCGCCCTTGTTGCCCGTCCAGACGAAGAAGTTGCCTGCGGAGTCCTTGGCGAACAGGTCGGAGACCTTGTCGCCGTTGTAGTCCCCGGCTGTTGTCGAGGAGTAGTTCAGCGTCGTCGACGGGAACGGGCTCTGCCTGTCCGTGCCGAGGCCGTTCGAGGCGCCGCACTGCGGCCATGCGGCGGGGCCCTGTGCGGCCAGGACCTTTTCGGCGATCATGATCTGCTGGTTCTCGGTGGCCTGGTGGGGATAGGCGGCGTACTGCTGGCCCCCGTAGGCGTTCCAGGTGCTGAGGTCGAACTGCAGGCCGCCGTAGTAGCCGTTGCCGGTGTTGATGCTCCAGTCACCGCTGCTCTCGCACTGGGCGACCTTCTCCCAGGTGCTGACGGAGGCGGCGGCGGCGCTGCCGGCGCCGGCCAGCGAGGCGACCAGGGCGGTGCAGGCGGCGGCGGCCAGGGCCAGGGCGTGACGGTTCTTACGGTTGGTGAGGCGCATGGGACTTCCGATCGTGGTGAGGGCGTGAGGGGGAGTCGGGCAGCCGGTGTCCCGCACGGGGCGTCAGTGCGGGACACCGGGGCGAGCGGCGGGGCAGGTGCTACCAGCCGGTGGTGACCTGGACCTTGGCCGCGAAGCCGCCGCTGCCGTTGCCGGCCCAGCGGTAGAGGGTGCCGGTGGTGTCGTCGCGGGCGATCAGGTCGGCGTGGCCGCTGCCGGTGAAGTCACCCGCGGTGGTCTGGGTGAAGTCCCAGCCGCTGGTCAGCAGCTTCTTGGTGCTGAACGTGCCGCCGGCGTTGCCGCTCCAGAGGTAGAGGTTGCCGGAGGAGTCCCGGGCGACCAGGTCGGCTATGCCGTCGCCGGTGAAGTCGGCGGCGGTGGTCTGGGTGTAGTTCCAGCCGCCGGTCAGCAGCTTCTTGGCGCCGAAGGTGCCGTCGCCGTTGCCGGGCCACAGGTAGAGGTTGCCGGAGGCGTCCTGGGCGATGAGGTCGGCGTGTCCGGTGCCCCGGAAGTCGCTGGCCACGGTCTGGGTGTAGTTCCAGCCGCTGGTCAGCAGCTTCTTGGTGCTGAACGTGCCGCCGGCGTTGCCGCTCCAGAGGTAGAGGTTGCCGGAGGAGTCCCGGGCGACCAGGTC
>NZ_JBIWAQ010000010.1:0-11276 GCF_044760155.1 Kitasatospora sp. NPDC098652 | reverse complement strand
AGGTCGGCTATGCCGTCGCCGGTGAAGTCCGCGGTGGCGGTCTGGGTGAAGTTCCAGCCGCTGGTGAGCTGCTTCTTGGTGCTGAAGCCCGCGCCCTTGTTGCCCGTCCAGACGGACAGGTTGCCTGCGGAGTCCTTGGCGAACAGGTCGGAGACCTTGTCGCCGTTGTAGTCCCCGGCGATCGTCTGCGAGTAGTTCAAGGTGACCGAGGGCTTCACGACCGGGCTGATGTACCCGCTGATGGTCTGGTTCCAGGGCGCGTCGCCCACCGCGTAGTGGGAGGTGCTCTCCTGCTGCACGATGCCCTGGGAGTGGCCGCTCGAGTGGCCCTCGTTGCCACCGACCACGGTGATGGAGTCGCCGCTCACCGCGGTGACCAGCGCCACGTGGTCGGCGTAGTCGCTGGAGGCGTTGTAGTTGTAGACGACGGCGTCGCCCACCTGCGGGGTGCTGTGCAGGGTGCCGTAGGTCTTGCCGTAGTCGTAGACGCTGGCCGCGGTGTTGTCGATCGCGGAGAGGTGGGCGACGTCGTACTGGGACCACACCCAGCCGACGAAGTCCGCGCACCAGGCCTGGGACTGGCCGCCGGAGCCGTCGCAGCTGGTGCTCTGGCTGTTCAGCCCGGACGAGTAACCGCCGTGGGCGCAGGGCCCGTTGCCGACCTCTGCGGTCGCGGTGGCGGCGATCGAGGACGTCGTGCTCGCGTGGGCCGGGGCAACCGTCAGGCCGGTCACTGCGGTGGCGGCGATGAGCGCGGCCAGACCGGTCTGCTTGAGGCGACGGGTGGTGGGCATGGTCATGGTCATGACATAAGTCCTTCGATGAGGCGTGGCGCGGCGGAGGCCGTGCCAGGGTGCGGGGAGTCTGCGGGGAGAGGGCTCTGGGGGAGGGCTCTGGGGGGGAGCTCTGCGGGAGGCCTCTGCGGGAGGGCGGAGCCTTACCGCCCGAGCAGCGGTATGACGTACCGGGAGAAGATCTTTGACCTGGTGGCGAAGCCGAGCAGCTCGCACGCATGTGCCGCTGCCTCACTCGGGCTGCCGGCCCGGAGGAACAGGACGAGGTCGATGCCGTGCGGACCGGCACGGGCGCGGACGTGTTCCAGGCCGTGGCGCGACTGGGCGTGCGCCCACAGGGCGTCGTGCACGGTGTGCGCGTCGGCTTCCTCGGAGCCCGTGCTCACCACCTGGTGCAGGGTCAGGTGGACGATGTGCACGGCAGGTCAGTCCCAACCGATGCTGTCGGCCTGCGGGCCGCCGCTGATGGCCGAGCCGGCCGGGGTGACGTCCCAGCCGATGGAACTCGCCGTGGCGCTCGCCGCCGTGGTGCTTGCCGCCGTGGCGCTCGCCACCGTGACGCTTGCCACCGTGGTCTGCGCCCCGGCCGCCGTCGTCAGCGCGGCCGGTGCGGTGCCGAGGAACAGCGCGGCGGTGATGGCGGAGACCTTGAGCAGGCGGGCGGCGTTAGGCATGGCGGTACCCCTGTCGGTGAAGTGTGTGGGGAGGCGGGAGGCCTCGGAGCGGTCCTGGCGAGCGGGTTTCGTTCTCGCCGCTGTGCCGGTGATCAATATCTTGCTGCCCGGAGAGGCCCAGTGGAATGGGTTCGGCCTGGCGCCAAGGAGCCAATGGGCCTGTCACCTTGGTGCCTCCGGCCTCCGGGGTCCGCGTGGCCGGACTTGGTTGCCGCTGCTGTACCTTGCTGGAAAGGTCGCCCGCGAAGCTGGGGAACGATCTTTCAGTGGCTAGCTGGGGGGCGCTTTCATGCTGGAAATGCTGGGGCTGGACCGGACCGTCGAGGCTGTCTACCGGGGGATGCTCACCGACCCCGAAGTCGGGGTCGCGGAGCTGTGCGCGCAGCTGGCCCTGCCGGAGAGCACGGTGCGCGAGGCGCTCGACGAACTCGCTGATCTCACGATCGCGCGGGATTCCCCCTTCCATCCGACCGGGCTGCGCGTGGTCGAGCCCCCGGTCGCACTGGAACTGATGCTCCTTCGGCAGGAGGAGGAGCTCGCCCGCCGCCACCACGAACTGGCAACGCAGAAGACGGCGATGGTCCGTGCGGTGGCCGAGTGCGCCCAACTGCGACCGGGAGTCGCCGTCGTCGGCGGCTCGGAGCGCCTGGTCGGGATGGAGGCGATCCAGGCGAAGCTGAGGGTGCTGGCCAAGGAGCTGCAGGGTGAATGCCTGGCGGTGATGCCCGGAGGCGGCCGGTCCAGGAGAGCCTCGACGCGTCCAGGCCGCTCGACGCGGAGGCGCTGGGACGCGGTGTCACCCTGATGACGCTCTACCAGGACAGCGTGCGCAACGACCCGGCCACCCTCGCGTACGCGCAGTGGATGACCGATGCCGGCGGACAGGTGCGTACCGCCCCGGTCCTGCCGCCTCGCATGCTGGTGTTCGACCGGCAGGTCGCCGTGCTGCCGATCGACCCCATGGACACCCGCCGTGGGGCGCTCTGCACGCGGGAGGAGGGGATCGTGGCCGCGTTGCTCGCCCTGTTCCAACAGGCCTGGGACACCGCCGTCCCGCTCGGGGCGGACCGCCAGCGCGAGACGGACACCGGCCTGAATCCCACCGAGAAGGAGCTGCTGAAGCTCCTCGCCACCGGCCTGACCGACGAGGCCGCCGGCAAGCGTCTCGGGGTCTCCTTGCGGACCGTGCGTCGCCAGATGGCCGCCCTCATGGAGCGCCTGGACGCCACCAGCCGGTTCGAGGCGGGCCTCAAGGCGGCCCAGCGCGGCTGGCTCTGAGCCAGGCCGGGCGCCCTCCCGGGGGAGCGCCCGATGTTCCCACTGATCAAGACTGTGGTGTTCGATGCCATTCGGCGGGGTTCGAATCCATCGGAGAAGGAACACCTGCAACCACGGAACGACGAGGGCCCCGACCGCTGATGCGGTCGGGGCCCTCGTTTGCCCTGGCGGGCGAGTGCGGAGGATACGAGATTCGAACTCGTGAGGGGTTGCCCCCAACACGCTTTCCAATTCTCCCGAACAGCGTCCGTCGAGGTTCACCCCCGTCCTGACCTGCGGCGGAGCGAACCACTGGGTGGCGGCTGAACCCGGCTGGACGAGGATGAACGAGACCAAAACTGAGACCACGGCGGTCACTCGCAGTGGGGCACTGGTCCGTCTCATAGGCCCCTGGACGTCCCCATCGGCACGCTGGCGGTGCCAGTAGGGCGGAAGCGGTGGAGAGTTACCTGACTGCATCCTTGTAATGTCTGAGTCAGTAAAGGCCGAGTTGCCAGCGGATGCTCTCTCTTGCCCGCTCGGCAAAGGGGCCTTGCGGATCGGGCGGTGGCAGCGTGTCCTGCGAGGTGATGCTGACGTGGCTGAGTAGTTCGACTGGAGTTTTTCCCATCAAGGTGTTCAGCAGTTCAATGACCTGAGGGAAAAGTCTTTCCGTCAGGGTGGCAGGGTCAACATTCCAGCGCCCATGGATAATCTCCTGAGCCCCCCATGTCGATCTTCCGCCCAGTGCATCCATTGCTGCCAAAATTTCGGGAGAATCCGCCTGCGGCAGGTTCATGTGGGTTTCGACCGGGCCGCCCAAGTTTCGAACCGATAGGCTAGACAATGCCTCGCCGTGCACGGAGTTCCGCAGCAGTCGAAGGATTGTAACTATGTGCCGGCCTGATGTATTTGGCCCAACGGTTGCCGCCAGGCTTCCCTCCTTGGCTTCGATTTCTTTGAGCCAGCTTTTCTTTTGCCACGCGGCAGTGTAGATCCCGCTTTGGAGGCTAAGCGCGTGATGTGCCACTCGGGCTGACACGTCAATTGCACCCATAAGTGAAACGAGGATGACGTCCAGGCAGTTCAATACTTCTTGGGCGGTGTCGTTATTCTGTTCGAGGTTAATTGCAGCATGGAGCTCGTCGCGGCTTTGAAGGGCAGTCTGCACGCGGCGCAGTAGTGAGCCGCCAAGATGGAGGAGTGTCTGATCGCCGCTACCGTTCGCATGCTGGGCGCAAGCTCCGAACCAGCGCCATGCGGCTGGCAGCAGTTCTCGTGTGCCGACCCAGTAGTAGAGTCCTTTGTTCATGGTGTACGTGCCGCGCCCGTCGATGCATCGGTACGTTATATAAAGACCCTGTGCTCGGAAGTAGAGGCCAAGCAACGCTAGAGCTTCTCGCGGCGTGCATGTGGTTACCCCGTACGGAATCCTGGTCTCTTTCAGGGATGGCCTGTTTGTGATGAAGAGATCGGCATATACGGCTTCGGCGACCTGAGCGGCTTGGGAATCTGCTGCGCGTCGTTCGCGTGCGGCTGCTTCGCCAAGTTCCTTGTAAGCCTTTACTGTGTTTTCGGCTCGCGCGATCTCTGCCCGGTTCCCGATGATAGCGCTGACGGTCGCGGTCTCGGAGTCGGAATAGACAACGTGCCGAACATCGTCCCCAACTTCATCTTCGGGGCATAGCTCCACCCAGCCGGGAGTAGCTTTGCGGTAGTGTCCATAGTCCTGCCGAGGAATTTCGACGGGAGGGCCGTCGTCGGCGTATCTATATAGCTTCACGAGATCATGGGTAAGCAGCCCGCTGAGTACCAGTTCGGGGCTCCATGAATCAGCTTCGCTGGCAATCAGGCAGTCTGCATCGGCCACTACGATCACCCGTCGCAATGATGCGCGAGAGCTAAACAATGGGATGCCAGACTCGGCCGGACTTTCGGGCCAATCCGACTTTCTGAGTATGGTCATATTCGAGTGCCGAAGGCGTCGAAGCATTCGCTCACTATAGACCTGGCCGACGACGGATGCTATGCAAAATCGGCCCAAGGTAGAAGATCCACTTGTCTGTCTATGGGCGGGAAGCGCTCCACCAGGCCGGTGTAACTGGCCAGTGGACCCAGGTTGAACCTGTCCCCCGGTACCCGGCTCGGATCGGGTGGACTATCGGGGGCGCAGATCCAACAAGGTCTGTTAGGTCCAAATGCCGACTGCCACTGGCTCGGGCTGCAGTGTGATGCCGGTCGCGATCTCGACCTGGGCCGAGAGTTCCGTGAGGGCTTGGGCGAAGCCGGTCGCGGTTGCGCCGTCGTGGGCGGTGAGGGTGAGGGTGCGGTGTTCCGAGCAACGGATGCCGGAGGCGATCTTGTAGCCGGGGCGGTAGCCGATGTGTTCCAGGAGCCAGCCGGCGCTGGCCCGGAGTTGTCCGTCGCTGTCGGTGTGGACGGGGCAGCCGGTGGCGGACAGGCGGGTGGCCTGGGTGGCGGTGACGGGCGGGTTGAGGAAGACCGATCCGGCCTGGCGGGCGGCAGGGCCGTGGGGGTCGAGGAGGAGTCCGCGGCTGTGGCGGTTGGCGAGAACGGCGGCCGTCACTTCGGCGACGGGCGGTCGGGTGCCGATGGAGGTGCCGAGTTCGTCAGCCAGCGGCTGGTAGGTGACGGGGGCGGCCGGTGAGCGGGTGAGGTGGAACGTCGCCGTCAGGACGGTCCAGCGGCCGGGGTTGCTCTTGAACCGGCTGTGGCGGTGGCGGAGGCGGCATGCCTCGGCGGGCAGGGTCCGCATACGGCCCATCTCCCAGTCCCACACCGTCAGGTGGTCGAGGGTGTCGGAGATCTGCTGACCGTAGGCGCCGGCGTTCTGAACGGGGGCCGCCCCGGTGGTGCCGGGTACCCCGGCCAGGCACTCGATCCCGGCCAGGTGCTCGGCGGCGGCCCAGGCGGTGAGGTCGGTGAGTGGGTGTCCGGCCTGCACGGTGACGTCGACTGTGGTGTCGTCCACGCGGGTGGCGGTGATGCCCCGGGTGTTCATGACTACGACGGTGCCGGGGTGCCCGGCGTCGGAGGCGATGACGTTGCTGCCGTGGCCCAGCACCACGGGTACCTGTTCGTGGCGCTGCCCGATCGTCCTGACGGCGTCGGCCCAGTCGGCGGGGGTGGAGATCGTCAGAACGTGCTCGGCGGGGCCCCCGAGCCGCAGTGTGGTCAGGGGCGCGAACGTGGTGCTGGGCACGGTAGGCCCTCCTAGGGTTCGTCGGTGATCGCCTTGAGGGCGAGGGTCCGCAGCGGGGCGAGGCGGGTGCGGTTGTCCTGGTGCTGGTAGACGGCGTTGGTGCAGATGGCCAGGTAGCGACCAGTGGTCGGGGCGAGGTAGAGGCTGGTTCCGGTGAAACCGTGGTGGTAGGCGACGCGGCCCTCGTCGGCGAGGATCCAGGCCAGGCCCCGGTCGAGGCCGGGTTCGATTTCGGCCTGCGGCTGCATGCTGTGGGCGAGCCAGCGGCCCAGGGGCCCATCGGTGGCGTGTGAGGTCAGGAGGTGGGTGGCGTAGGTGGAGAGGTCGGCCGGGGTGGTGAACACCCCGGCGTGGCCGGCGACTCCGCCGAGCAGGGCGGCGTTGTCGTCGTGCGGCATCCCCCACAGCCGGGGCCCGCCGGTCAACCGCTGCTCGGTCGGGGCGACCTGAGCGGAGCGGGGCACCGGTCCGTAGGTGGTGCCAGCCATGCCGAGGTGCTGCCAGAGCTCGGCCGCCAGTTCGTCCAGGCGTCGGCCACGGTAGTGGGCCAGGGCCAGGCCGAGGAGGATGAAGCCGCGGTTGATGTAGCGGTGTCCGGCTCCGGGTTCGGCGATCAGCTCCTCGCCGCAGATCAGCTCGGCCAGTGGCTCGGGGCGGCCCCGGTACCGGTCGAGGCGGGTGTCGGCCCGCAGGCCGGAGGTGTGCGACAGGATCTGGCTCACCGTCACCCGGCCGCCGGGCGCCTCGGCCGGGATGCCGGTCAGCAGGTCGCGCATTGTGGTGTCCAGGGTGAAGCCGTCCATGAGGGAGGTGCCGACCAGCGGCCAGGTGGCCAGGACCTTGGTCAGCGAGGCCACGTCGTACACCGTGTCCGGCCCCGGCCGGGCGTCGCCGCAGTCGGGGGCGACGATGCCGGAGGCCAGGTAGCCGGGATCGGTGTCGAAGGTGCCGTGGGCGATGACGCCGCCGGGCACGGTGCCGTCTGCGGTCATCAGGTCCAGGCACTCGCGCAGGTCGGCGAGCGCGTTCGGGGTCCACGGCACGGTGTTAGTCACGGCTACTCCTGGTCGATCGTCAGGTGGGCACCGAGCGCGGCCAACTTCGGCAGCAGGCTGCCGTATCCGCGCCGCAGGTGGTACATCCCTCGGATCGTAGAGGTGCCCTGGGCGGCCAGGGCGGCGATCACGAGCGCGGTCACCGCCCGGATGTCCTCCCCGGCCACGTCGGCGCCGGTGAGCGCGGACCGGCCCCGGACGGTGATCACCGAGCCGGTCGCATTGACGGCGGCGCCGAACGCGGCCAGGGCGGGCAGGTGGGTGTCGCGCTGGGTGTAGATCCGCTCGTCGATGCGGGAGGTGCCCTCGGCCTGGGTGAGGAAGGCGGTCAACTGCGGCTGCACGTCGGTCGGGAAGCCCGGGTGCGGGCCGGTGGCCATCTGTACCGGCCTCGGCCCGGCCGGGGTGCTGACGGCCGTTCCGCCGTCCAGCGGGTCGAACTGGATTCCAGCGTCGGCGAAGACCGACACAAGCCCGTCCGGGAACGCGGCCGGTGGGAAGCCGTCCAGGTGGACGGTGCCGCCGGTGATGGCGGCGGCCAACGCGAGGGTGGCGGCCTCCAGCCGATCCGGCGGGACGGTGAATACCCCGCCCCGGATGCGGTCGGTGCCGGTGACGTTCAGGGCCTTCCTGCCCCGCCACTTGATGCCGACGCCGACCTGCGAGAGCAGGGCGGCGGTGTGGGTGACCTCGGGTTCCACACTGGGGTTGAGGATCGCGGAGGTGCCCGGGGTCCGGGCAGCCAGCAGCATCGCGGTGACCGTCGCGCCCAGGCTTGGCCCCCACGAGCGGGTCTCGGCGTCGGTGATGAACGGCAGGCGTTTGCCGGTGAAGCGGGCCCGTACCCGGCCCCGGTTCACTTCGACCTCGGCCCCGGCGGCTTCCATCGCGGCCAGGTGCCGGTCGATGTAGCGGGCGCAGAAGGCGTCCCCGCCGGGGGTGGGGAAGGTGACCTTGCCGGCGCGGGCCAGCAGGGCGCCGCCCATTACTGCGGTGGTGCGGATGCGCCGTCCGAGGTCGTCCGGAATGACGGGGAAGTAGGAGTCGGCCGGCCGGGTGGCGAACTCGTCGCCGGTCACGGTGGTGCGGGTGCCGGTGCGGTGCAGGATGTCGGCGACGACCGAGGTGTCCAGGATCTCGGGTGCGTGGACCAGGGTGAGCGGGTCGTCGGCGAGGAGCGCGGCGGCGTACAGGTGCAGGGCGATGTTCTTGCTGCCCTGGACGGTGGCGGTGCCGGCCAGGCGGCGGCCGCCGGTGATCCGCACGGCCCTCTCGTCGGTCGTCGGGGTGGTGTCGGTGGTGGGCATGGTCACCTTCCCTGGCTTCCGGCCGGGAAGAAGCCCCCGACCTGGGTCTTCGGGTAGAGCAGGGTGTGTGCGCCGATGAGGGTGGCGGGCTGGAGGACGGTGCCGGCGGGAACGATCACGCCGTCGCCGATCACCGCGCCGAACTTGGTCTGGCCGGTGGGGATGCGGCGGCCGTCGAGGTGGGCGCAGACCTCTTCGGTGGCCGGTTCGGTGACCGGTCCGGAGGTGACCCGCAGGCCGGTGGTGGACACGAACGCGCCGATGTTGACGCCGAGGCCGAGCACGGAGTCGCCGACGAAGCTGGTGTGCTTCATGAACACCCCGCCGGTCAGCAATGAGCGGGTGACCTCCGCGCCGAAGCCGATCCGGCAGCCGGGGCCGACGACGGTGTTGTCGCGCACCCGGGCGCCGGCCTCGATCACCGCGCCGGGGCAGACCAGCACCGGGCCAGTGACGAACGCGCCTTCGGCAATGACGGCTCCGGGTGCCACGATCACGTGGCCCCGGACGGTGGCGCCGGGCTCGACGGTCCCGGTCGCCTCCGGCAGCGGGATGTTCAGGTTGCCGGCCAGCAGGTCGGTGATGGCCTTCTTGATGCCGAAGACGGTCGGGCAGCAGTTCAGCAGCTCCAGCACGACCGGGTCGGTGACGTGCTCGGTGTCGAAGTAGTACGCGGGGGTGGTGCGGTAGTCGATGCGCTCCAGCTCGGTGTGCAGCGCGGGCGCGTCGGTCAGCCGGTGCATGGCTGGATCTCCTCTCGGGCGAGCGAGTGGAAGAAGGGGGCGGGGCCGTCACGACGGCCCCCGGGGCCTCAGGAGGCGGGCAGGTCGGGCGCGGTCGCCGCCATCCGCGGGCTGGCCTCGGCCAGCTGGTTGTGGACCGACAGGCCGAGCATGGCGAGTACGGGCAGGTGCAGGGCGGCCCAGGAAGCGGCGAGGAAGGCACCGAGCCGGTCGCGGTCCGCCGGGGCGGCGTGCCGCCGGCTGGCGGGCGGCAGGGAGGTGCTGGGCGTTGGCATGGGAGGGCCTTCGGCAGCAGAGGGAGGGGTGGACGTTCCCCAGTGAACCGCCGGGCGAAAGGCCGGATCCGTATCCGGACTACGGGCCGTAGTCCGGCTACGGGTCAGATGATCTGGACGCCCGCTCGGGCGGCAAAGTCCCGGACGCCGGGCAGCTTGCGGTCGTGCCGCAGCAGGGTGGTGGCGAGGTCGCGGACGGCACCCCGGCGCACTTCCTGCGGAGCTGCCTCCTCGGCGGCCAGCAGAGCCCGGTAGCACTGTTCGGGTTTGCCCCACTGGTCGAACGCGCGGGCCACGTCGGTGAAGAAGCGGGCCTGCCGCTCGGCGGTCGGCAGCGCGGTAGGGTCGATCGTGGAGGCCAGCTCGATCGCCCGGCCGGCGTCGCCGAGCTCGTAGTGCACCGACAACTCGTGCAGGGCGACGCCTTGGACGCCGTCCATCAGGCCGGAGGCCCGGCCGGCAGCTGCGGCGCTGTCGGCGGCCTCGCGGATCAGCGAGTGCGCGTAGGCGCGGTCGCCGGTCTTCGCGGCGGTGTAGGCAGCGGTGGCATACAGGTCGCCGCGGGCGGCCAGGCGGGCGGACTCGGACACCGTGGTGTCGGAGAGGAGGTCTTCGGCGGCGACCACCACGATGTCGGTTGCACGGGCCAGGCTGCCCTGGCGGCGCCAGGCGCTGGAGACCATCCGCTGTGCCTCGGCGACCACCAGGGGGTCACCGCCGTCCCGGGCGGCGGTGAGCGCGCGGTCGGCGGTGATGGCCACCAGGTTGTTATCGCCGACCTTGATGCACAACCGGACCGCGAGGTTGTAGATCTGGGCGACGTTGCGAGCCCGCTCCTCGGTGCTGCCGACCATCTGGGCGGCGGCGATCCGGCTCGGCAGGGCTTCGGCGAGCGCGTCATAGTGGGCCGCCTTGAATTCGCAACGAGACGTCAGGAGCGAAGCAGCGACGGATTCGCGGGTCGGCTCGCTGCGGGGCGTCGGAATCCGCCCCGCCCCGTAGAGCAGTAGGTCCTCCAGGCCGGCGAGCGGTGAGGCCGTCTCGGCGTGCGCGGCCTGCTGGCCGGCGGCCGGGGTGAACAGGGCGGCAGCCGCCAGGGTCAGGAACGGGCGGCGTCGCACATCGTCCTCCTCAGCAGCGGAAGTGCTCGTCAGCGTAACGGAGGTGGACTTGCGGGGGCGGGACTTCGGCCGGTTGGAGGCCGGTTGCGGTAAGGCCATCAGCTCGCTGAGCTCGCAGCGCAGTACCTCTGCGAGGCGCCGGAGCAGGGTCAGGTCCTTCACCTGCTGCAAGTCCCGTTCGACCAGCGACATCCAGACCTCGCTGCGATCGAGTTCGGCGGCGAGGCGGAGCTGGGTCCACTCCATCTCGGCGCGACGGAGCGCGATGAACTTGCCGAACGTGATGCCACTGCCCCTCACGCTGGCCCCCGATGCCGTGTTGAAGCCACTACGGATCGCTACCGTACCGATGGTCGGGGCCGCGGCGTAGGGCTTTCGGTATCGAGCCAGCATGCCCGGCGGGCTTGGGTCGGGCTGCGATGCTGGTCCCTGAGGGTCTTGCCCTGAGGGTCATCCGCGTTGCCCTCGCACCCCTGGGCGAGGGCAACTCCATCCGCTGCGAGGTGCAGGCGGGGTAAGGACTCCTTTCCTCACAACTTGCTCCGCCTTGGCGGTGCCGGGGTAAGCATCGCTTATCCCACAACTTGCTCCGGTTTTCGGTGGTCTGACCTTGGTTCGGAACGCGAGTGAGCTTTGCAGGCCAGACCAGTGAACGTTACGGAGTCCGGTGGAAGCTCGGCCGTCTCCTCGATGGCAGGGCGTTCACGACGGGGCGTACACGCGAGCCCCCTTCTAGATGATTGATGCCAAGGGCTCGCTGGCACGCATGACATGAAGCGAGGGAGTCCAAAGATCGGTTGTGACGCCTGATCTGGACTCCCTCGCGA
>NZ_JBIWAQ010000009.1:245898-314101 GCF_044760155.1 Kitasatospora sp. NPDC098652 | reverse complement strand
CACCCGTCACGCCCCTCTCCGCACCCACCCCCTCCACCGCCCCCTCCCGCAGCGCGTCCCTCTCGCCTGGGGCGGGTGGGGGGAGGGGGGTGGTGAGGGTGGGTGGGTGAGTGCGGGTAGATGGGTGGGGGGGTGGGGGGTGGGTGGTGGGGGGGTGGGTGGTGGGGGGGGGGGGGGGTTGGTGTTTGTGGGGTGGTGTTTGTGGGGTGGTGTGGTCAGACGGGGATGGTGGGGTGGTGGGTGCTGAGGAGGTGCCAGAAGCGGGGGGTGAGGGGTGGGGTGGGGGTGGTGGGGTGGGTGGTGGTGCCCCAGTGGGAGGGGATGTGGTGTTCCTGGTGGAGGACGGGGAGGACGGCGGCGAGGTCGGGTTCGGGGACGGGGACGAGGTGGGCGATCGGGCGGAGGTGGGGTTGCCAGCGGCTGGCCACGCATTGGCGGAGCAGGGTGTCGAGGGCCTCGCGGCGGCCGGTGGCTTCGATCAGTTCGGTGAGGCGCAGGCCGAGGACCTGGGCGAGGGCGTGGGTCTGGTCGGGGTCGCCGTCCCAGTGGCCGGTCAGTTCGGCCTGGCGGTAGGTGGGGAGGGGGATGCCGACCCGTTCGGCGACGGTCTCCGGGGGGAGTTCCCGGGCGAGGCGGTGGTCGCGCAGGGTGACTGGGGGGCCGGGCATCAGGGCGGCGGCCGGGCACCAGAGGGCGCGGGCGAGGGCGATGAACTCGGTCTCGCCGGGGCGCAGCACGCCGTCCTCCCAGGCGAGGACGTGGCCGGGGAGCAGTCGGACGCCGTGTGCGGCCATGCCCTCGGCGACCTGCTCGGGGGTCAGCCCTAGGCCGGTTCGGTGGGCCCGGGCGGCCTCCGGTGAGAACGGCACCGGGGTGGGGGCGGCGGCGGGGGGCTTTCTGCGGCGCATGGCCGAACCGTAGGCGTGGCTCGCGGCGCGGCCCCAGCCGCCGAACGCACGAAGCGGGGGCACCGGGCCCGTCGTGGGGCTGGGCGATCGCACAGGGCGGGGGCGGGCGTGTCGTGTGACCAACCCCTCCGTGACCTCGGTTGACTCCCGGTTCGGGCGCGTGATGGGATCCTGGGGCCAAACGGAGGCATGGAGAGGAAGCCGGTGCGAGTCCGGCGCGGTCCCGCCACTGTCACCGGGGAGCACGCTCGGAGAGTGCCACGGCGGCCCGTCAGGGGCCGCTGGAAGGCCCGGGGGTGCGTCGGACCCGGAAGCCAGGAGACTCTCGCCCCCGGTACGTCGATTCAGGGCGCGGACCCTGAGTGAGGACACCCACGCGATGCAGGCTGCCCCGCCCGGTTGGATTCCCAGCCTTTCGTTGTTGTGCGCCCGCTGACCCGGGCCGCCGCCTTCGGCCTGGGCGCGCTCGCGGGCTACGCCGCCGACGCCCGGTACGCCGATCCGCGCCGCGGGCACCCCGTCGCCCTGTTCGGCACGGCCGCGGGGCGGCTGGAGCGGCGGCTGTGGCGCGACGGCCGGGCGGCCGGTGCCGGGTACACCGCGGTGTGCGTGGGTGCGGTGGCGGCCGGCGCGCTAGCCCTGGACCGTACGGTCGGGCGCCGTCCGCTGGGCCGGGCCGCGTTGGCGGCGGCGGCGACCTGGACGGTGCTCGGTGGCACCTCGCTGACCCGGGAGGCCCGCACCATCGGACGCTCGCTGGCCGTAGGCGATCTGACGGCGGCCCGGGAGCGGCTGCCGCACCTGTGCGGGCGGGATCCGAGCGCGCTGGACGGGCAGCAGATCGCCCGGGCGGTGGTCGAGTCGGTGGCGGAGAACACGGCGGATGCCGTGGTGAACGCACTGGCCTGGGGTGCCCTGGCGGGCACGCCGGGGCTGTTGGCCTTCCGCGCGGTGAACACCCTGGACGCCATGGTGGGCCATCGCTCGCCCCGCTACGCCCGCTTCGGTTGGGCCTCGGCCCGGCTGGACGACGTGGCGGGCTGGCCGGGTGCCCGGCTGACGGCCCTGCTGACGGTGGCCGCCGCGCCCGAGCCCCGGACCGCCTGGCGGGTCTGGCGCCGGGACGGCTCCGCGCACCCGAGCCCGAACGCGGGCCAGGCCGAGTCGGCCTTCGCGGGGGCGGTCGGGGTCCGGCTGGGCGGGACGTTGCAGTACGGGGAGCGGGTGGAGCACCGGCCTGTGCTGGGCGCGGAGTTGCGGCCGGTGACGGTGGACGACATCGAGCGGGCCTGCACGCTGTCCCGGCGGGTGGGCGCGCTGGCGCTGGGTACGACGGTCGCGGGGCACGTCCTGCTGCGGATGCTGATGAGGAAGAAGGGTGGGGCATGAGCGAGCGCAGCGAGTTCATCATCGGAGGGTGCGCGTTGTGCGGGGCGGGCGAATGAGCGAGCGCAGCGAGTTCATCAGAGGAAGGTGCGCGTTGTGCGAAGCGCCTGCCGAGCGTAGCGAGGCGGGCGCATGAGCAAGGCACTGTTGGTCGCGGGGACGACCTCGGACGCGGGCAAGAGCGTGGTGACGGCCGGGATCTGCCGCTGGCTGGCCCGGCAGGGCGTGCGGGTGGCGCCGTTCAAGGCGCAGAACATGTCGCTGAACTCCTTCGTCACCGCCGACGGCGCCGAGATCGGCCGTGCCCAGGCGATGCAGGCGCAGGCCGCCCGGGTGGAGCCGGAGGCGGCGATGAACCCGGTGCTGCTCAAGCCGGGCGCGGACGGCCGCAGCCAGGTGGTGCTGCTCGGCAGGCCGGTGGCCGAGGTGGGCGCGCTGGACTACCGGGAGCGCAAGCCCGTCCTGCTGGAGCGGGCGCTGGAGTGTCTGGCCGATCTGCGCGCCCGCTACGACGTGGTGGTGTGCGAGGGCGCCGGCTCCCCCGCCGAGATCAACCTGCGGGACCGGGACATCGCCAACATGGGGCTGGCCACGGCCGCCGCGTTGCCGGTGGTGGTGGTCGGGGACATCGACCGGGGCGGGGTGTTCGCGGCGATGTACGGGACGCTGGCGCTGCTGTCGGCGGAGGATCAGCGGCACGTGGCCGGCTGGTTCGTCAACAAGTTCCGCGGCGACGCCCGGCTGCTGGCGCCCGGGCTGGAGATGCTGCACGAGCTGACCGGCCGTCCGGTGCTGGGCACGCTGCCGATGCTGCCGGGCCTGTGGCTGGACGCCGAGGACTCGCTGGACCTGTCCACCGTGGTGGACCGGGTGGACGGGCGCGGGCCGCTGGGGGCGGACGTGCTGCGGGTCGCCGTGGTGCGCTTCCCGAGGCTGTCGAACTTCACCGACCTGGACGCGCTGGCCCAGGAGCCGGGCGTGCTGGTGCGCTGGGCGACCCGGCCGGAGGAGCTGGCCGACGCCGACCTGGTGGTGCTGCCCGGCACCCGGGCGACGGTGGCGGACCTCGCCTGGCTGCGCGAGCGCGGCCTGGAGCCGGCGCTCAAGGCGCGGGCGGCGGCCGGGCGGCCGGTGCTCGGGGTGTGCGGCGGCTACCAGATGCTGGCGCACTCGATCGAGGACGAGGTGGAGTCGAAGGCGGGTCTCGTCGAGGGGCTCGGGCTGCTGCCGACCCGGGTGCGCTTCGGTGCCGAGAAGGTGCTGGCGCGGCCGGTCGGCGAGGCGTACGGGCAGCGGGTCGAGGGGTACGAGATCCACCACGGGGTGGTGGACGTCGAGGGGGGTGTTCCCTTCCTGGACGGCTGTCGGGTCGGCTCGGTCTGGGGCACCACCTGGCACGGCGCGCTGGAGAACGACGGCTTCCGCCGTGAACTCCTGCGCGAGGTCGCCGACTTGGCGGGGCGGGCGTTCGTGCCGGCGCCGGACACCTCCTTCGCCGAGGCGCGCGAGGCCCGGCTGGACCGGCTGGGCGACCTGATCGAGGAACACGCGGACACCGACGCGCTGTGGAAGCTGATCGAGGGCGGGGTGCCGGCGGCCGGATCGCTGCCGTTCCTCCTGCCCGGAGCACCTGGGAGTGACGCATGAGTGAGGTCCGCTATCCGTTCACCGCGATCGTCGGGATGGCCGACCTGCGGCTCGGGCTGCTGCTGAACGCGGTCTCCCCGGCCGTGGGCGGCGTGCTGGTGCGCGGCGAGAAGGGCACCGCGAAGTCGACCATGGTGCGCGCGCTGGCCGGGCTGCTGCCCGCCATCGCCGTCGTGGACGGCTGCCGGTTCGCCTGCGACCCGGCCGGGCCGGACCCGCAGTGCCCGGACGGGCCGCACACTGCCGTCGAGAGTTACGAACGGCCCTCCCAGCTGGTCGAGTTGCCGGTCGGCGTGGCCGAGGACCGGATCGTCGGCTCGCTCGACCTGGAGCGCGCGCTGGCCGAGGGCGTCAAGGCGTACGAGCCCGGACTGCTCGCCAAGGCGCACCGCGGGGTGCTGTACATCGACGAGGTGAACCTGCTCCAGGACCACGTGGTGGACCTGCTGCTGGACGCCGCCGCGATGGGCCGCTCCTACGTCGAGCGCGAGGGCGTGTCGGTGCGGCACGCGGCGCGGTTCCTGCTGGTCGGCACCATGAACCCGGAGGAGGGCGAGCTGCGGCCGCAGCTGCTCGACCGCTTCGGCCTGACCGTCGAGATCGCCGCCACCCGGGAGCCGGCCGAGCGCGCCGAGGTGGTCCGGCGCCGGCTCGCCTACGACGCCGACCCGGCCGGTTTCGCGGCGCGGTTCGCGGCGGAGGAACGGGAGCTCGCCGAACACATCACCGCGGCACGGGAGTTGCTCCCCAAGGTCGAGCTGACGGATGTGGCGCTGCGTCAGATCACGGCGGTGTGCGCCGCGTTCGAGGTGGACGGGCTGCGCGCGGACATCGTGATGGCCCGCACCGCGGTCGCGCTGGCCGCCTGGGCCGGGCGGACGGAGGTGCTGGAGGAGGACGTCCGCAAGGCCGCCCAGCTGGCCCTGCCGCACCGGCGCCGGCGCAACCCCTTCGACGCCCCCGGGCTGGACGAGGAGCAGCTGGACCGCACCCTGGAGGAGCACGCCCAGCCGGAGGACGACGGGCCGGAGCCCGGAGGCGACGGCCCGGACGGCGGCGGTGACGGGGGCCCGGGTGACGGCGGCCCCGACGGTGGCGGCGCGCCCGAGCCGGCCGACGGCGGCGCTCCGGAGGCGTTCGCTCCCGAGGACGCCGAGGCGCCCGAGCCGCAGCCCGTACCGGCCCAACACCCCTCCCCCGCACGGGAGTCGGCGCCGGTCGCGGCCGGGGACCCGTACCGGACGCGGCTGTTCACCGTGCAGGGCACCGGCCACGGCGCCCAGGGCCGCCGCTCCCCCGCCGAGACCACCGGCGGGCACACCGTCCGGGCCCGCCGCCCGCAGGGCACCCTCAGCCGGCTGCACCTGACCGCGACCCTCCAGGCCGCCGCGCCGCACCAGGTGGCGCGCGGGCGGGCCGGCCGGGCACTGGTGCTGCACAAGGACGACTTCCGCGAACAGGTGCGCCAGGGACGGGAGTCCAACCTGGTGCTGTTCGTGGTGGACGCCTCCGGGTCGATGGCCGCCCGGCAGCGGATGACCGCCGTCAAGGGCGCGGTGCTGTCGCTGCTGATGGACGCCTACCAGCGCCGGGACAAGATCGGCATGATCACCTTCCGCGGCGCGGACGCCGAACTGGCGCTGCCGCCCACCTCCTCGGTGGAGGTCGGCGCCGCCCGGCTGGAGACCCTGCCCACCGGCGGGCGCACCCCGCTGGCGGCCGGTCTGCTGCGCGCCCACGAGGTGCTGCGGGTCGAGCGGCTGCGCGACCCGAACCGGCGCCCGCTGCTGGTCGTGGTGACCGACGGCCGGGCCACCGGCGGGCGGGACGCGCTCGCCCGCTCCCAGCGGGCGGCCACCCTGTTCGCCGCCCAGGGCACCGCGAGCGTGGTGCTGGACTGCGAGTCCGGGCCGGTCCGGCTGGGCCTGGCCCGCACCCTGGCCGGGCTGCTCGGCGGCAGCGCCGTCAGCCTGGACGAGCTGCGCGCGGAGGGCGTGGCCTCGCTCGTCCGCGCGAACCGACCCGTCTCCACCCCGATCCGAAAGGCGGCCTGAGCCGACATGCCCAAGGGTGTCCCCGAGAGCGTTCCCGACGACGGCCTGACGACCCGTCAGCGCCGTACCCAGCCGATCACCGCCGTGCACACCGGCCCCGGGAAGGGCAAGTCCACGGCCGCCTTCGGCATGGCGCTGCGGGCCTGGAACCAGGGCTGGTCGGTCGGGGTGTTCCAGTTCGTGAAGTCCGCCAAGTGGAAGGTCGGCGAGGAGAACGCGTTGCGCGTGCTCGGCGCCTCCGGCGAGGGCGGCACCGTCGACTGGCACAAGATGGGCTCCGGCTGGTCCTGGATCCAGCGCTCCGCCGAGCAGGAGATGACCAGCGAGGAGGCGGCCAAGGAGGGCTGGGAGCAGGTCAAGCGCGACCTCGCCGCCGAGACCTACCGCTTCTACGTGCTGGACGAGTTCACCTACCCGATGCACTGGGGGTGGATCGACCCGGAGGAGGTCGTCTCGGTGCTCAAGGACCGCCCGGGCAGCCAGCACGTCGTCATCACCGGCCGGTACGCGCCCGAGGCGCTGACCGGAGTCGCGGACCTGGTCACCGAGATGACCAAGGTCAAGCACCCCATGGACGCCGGCCGCAAGGGCCAGCGCGGTATCGAGTGGTGACCTCTTGAGCAACGTCCCCCGCCTCGTCGTCGCCGCGCCCTCCTCGGGCGCCGGCAAGACCACCGTCGCCACCGGCCTGATCGCGGCACTGACCGCGCGCGGGCTGGCGGTGTCGCCGCACAAGGTCGGCCCCGACTACATCGACCCGGGCTACCACGCGCTCGCCGCCGGGCGCCCGGGCCGCAACCTGGACGCCTTCATGTGCGGGCCGGAACGGATCGCGCCGCTGTTCCTGCACGGCGCGGCCGGGGCGGACGTCGCGGTGGTCGAGGGCGTCATGGGCCTGTTCGACGGGGCGTCCGGGCGCGGGGAGTTGGCCTCCACCGCGCACGTCGCCAAGCTGCTGCGGGCCCCCGTGGTGCTGGTGGTGGACGGCTCCTCGCAGTCCCGCTCGGTGGCCGCGCTGGTGCACGGCTTCGCCTCCTGGGACCCGCAGGTGCGACTCGCCGGGGTGATCCTCAACCGGGTCGCCTCCGACCGGCACGAGCAGTTGCTGCGGGAGGCCCTGGAGGAGGGCTCCGGCGTGCCGGTGCTGGGCGCGCTGCGCCGCTCGGCGGCCGTGGCCACGCCGTCCCGGCACCTGGGGCTGATCCCGGCGGTGGAGCGCTCGGCGGAGGCGTTGCGGGCCGTTGCCGACATGGGCGAGCTGGTGGCGGCTTCGGTGGACCTGGACGCGGTGCTGGAACTCGCCCGTACGGCTCCGGACTTGGACGCCGAGCCGTGGGACGCTTCGGTCGAGGTGACGCCGGTCGGCGGACGGCCGCGGATCGCGGTGGCCGGCGGCGCGGCCTTCTCCTTCTCGTACGCCGAGAACGCCGAACTGCTCGGCGCGGCGGGCGCGGAGGTCGTCCCCTTCGACCCGCTGCACGCCTCGGCGCTGCCGGAGGGCACCGCCGGGCTGGTCATCGGCGGCGGCTTCCCCGAGCTGTACGTACGGGAGTTGAGCGGGAACGCCGAACTGCGGCGGGCCATCGCGGAGTTCGCGGCGGCGGGCGGGCCGATCGCCGCCGAGTGCGCCGGGCTGCTGTACCTGGGGCGGGAGTTGGACGGCCTGCCGATGTGCGGCGTGCTGGACACCGAGGCCCGGATGACCGAACGGCTCACCCTCGGCTACCGGGAGGCCGTCGCCCTGCACGACTCCCCGCTCGCCCCGGCCGGCACCCGGCTGCGCGGGCACGAGTTCCACCGGACGGTCTGCGAACCGGGCGCGGGCGAACACCCGGCGTGGGGCTGGCGCCTGCCGACCGGGCCGCGTACCGAGGGCTTCGCCGCCGGGAACGTGCACGCCTCCTACCTGCACCTGCACTGGGCCGGGGCGCCCGGGCTGGCGGCGTCGTTCGCCGGGGCCGCGGCGGCGTTCAAGTCAGCGGCGTTCAACTCGGCGGCGTTCAATTCGGCTGCTTCCTGAGGGCGTGCCTCCTTAGGATGCGCGCATGCATGTGATCGTCCTCAACGGCGGCTCCAGCTCCGGGAAGTCGAGCATCGCCCGGCGCCTCCAGGAGCTGCTGCCGGAGCCCTGGCTGCACCTCGGCGCGGACACCATGGTGGACGCGCTGCCGCCGTGGCTGCTCGGCGGCGACGGGGGCATCGGCGGGCTGGAGGACGGCGACGGCACGGTGGCCGTCGGGCCGGTCTTCACCCGGCTGGACGCCGCCTGGTCGGTCGGCGTGGCGGCGATGGCCCGGGCCGGGGCCCCGGTCCTGGTGGACGAGGTGTTCCTCGGCGGGGCCGCCTCGCAGCAGCGCTGGCGCACGGCACTGGAGGGCCTGGACGTGCTCTGGGTCGGCGTGCGCTGCGACCCGGCGGTGGCCGCGGCCCGCGAGGCCGCGCGCGGCGACCGGGTCGCCGGGATGGCCGCCGCGCAGGCATCGATGGTGCACGAGGGCGTGGCGTACGACCTGGTCGTCGACACCTCGCGGGCCTCGGTGGCGGACTGCGCCGACGACGTGCTCGCCCGCGTCACGGCCGCCGGATGAGCCCCGCGGGGGCGGCCCGCTGCGGTTGACTGTCCGGGGACACCCCCTTCCCACGGAGGCACCCCCATGGCCAAGCAGTACGAGTACACCGCCGAGATCAACTGGACCGGCAACCGGGGCACCGGCACCAGCGACTACCGTGCCTACGCCCGCGACGTCGAGGTGTCGGCCGAGGGCCTGCCGGGCATCCCCGGCTCCGCCGACCCCGCCTTCCGCGGCGACCCGGCCCGCTGGAACCCGGAGCAACTGCTGCTGGTCTCGCTCGCCCAGTGCCATCTGCTCTCGTACCTGCACCAGTGCGCGGTGAACGGCGTCGTGGTGACCGCGTACGCGGACCGGCCGGCGGGCACCATGACCGTGACCCAGGAGGGTGTGCGCTTCACCTCGGTGGTGCTGCACCCGCGGGTCGAGGTCGCCGAGCCGGGGATGGTGGAGCGGGCGCTCTCCCTGCACGCGGCGGCGAACCAGGGCTGCTTCATCGCCAACTCGGTGAACTTCCCGGTGCGGCACGAGGCCGAGGTGACGGTCACGGTCGCCGGGTAGCGGCGGGCCGACGGGCCCCGGGCCGCAGCCCCGGTCAGAGCGCCAGCGTCTGCCAGCCCCGGGTGATCTGCTCGTGCAGGGCGGCGGGGTCGGGGGCCGTCGACCGGGCCGCCGCCAGCGCCGCCAGCAGCGCCGTACCGTCCGCCGGGCGCCGGGCCGGGTCGATGGCCAGGGCGCGGGTGACGACGGCCGCGAGCTCCGGGTCGAGGGCCTGGACCGCCGCCAGCGCGGCGGGCTCGGGCCCGCTCTCCACGATCCGGCGGATCACCGCGCCCGTGTTGGTCGCCGCGAACGGGCTGACGCCGTACGCCGCGCAGACCACGCAGCACGCCCAGGCCCACACGTCGGCCGCCGGGCCGACCCGCTCGTCGCCGAACTGCTCCGGCGCCATGTACGTCAGGGTGCCCGGGCCGCCGCCGGTGGCGGTCAGCCGGGTACCGTCCACGATCGCCGCGATGCCGAAGTCCAGCAGGCGCGGACCGGCCGTGGTCAGCATGATGTTGGCCGGCTTGAGGTCCCGGTGCACCAGTCCGAGCCGGTGCACCCCCGAGAGCGCCACGGCCAGCGCCAGGGCCAGGGCGTGCAGCGCCTCGGCGGAGCGGATCGGGCCCTGCTCGCGCAGGTGGGCGTCGAGCGGGCGGCCGTCCAGCAACTCCATGGCCAGGTACGGGCGTCCGGCGTCCACGCCGGTGTCGAGCACCCGGGCGGTGTAGGCGCCGGGGACCATCGCCAGCACCTCGGCCTCGCGCTGGAAGCGGCGCAACAGGTCGCCCTCGGCAAGGAGTTCGGGGTTGATGGTCTTGAGCGCGACCTGGGTCGCGGAGCCCTGCCGCTGGGCGAGGTAGACCGTGCCCATGCCGCCGGAGCCGATCCGGCCGAGCAGCTGGTAGCCGCCGATCGTGCGGGGCTCGTGCGCGCCCAGCGGGCTGCCGACGGGCGGGGCGGACACCACCGGCGGGGCGGTCGGGGCCGGCGGGGTCGGCGGGGCAGGCGGGGTGAACTGCGGTGGGACGTACGGGCCCTGTGGCGCCTGCGGCTGGACGTACGGCGCCTGCGGCGGGGCGGCCGGGGGCTGCGCGGTGGGCGCGTACGGGTTCTGCCCGGCCATCGCGGCCTGGAACGCCTCGGCGGCCTGCGCCGCCTGGAACGCGCGCGCCTGCGGGTCCCCGGCCGCGGCCGCGCCGACCGGCTTGGGGTTGCGGCTCACCAGCAGGGCGACCACCTGGCAGACCAGGGCGGAGGAGAGCAGGCCGACCGGCAGCAGGAACACGCCGATCGCCGCACGGAGCAGCACCAGTCCGATCAGCCGGACCTGGGTCGACCCGGAGGTCCAGACCTCCTCGGGCAGGCCGTTGGTCAGCAGCCTGCGCTGGGTCAGGTACCAGAGCACCAGCCAGAGCAGCAGGAACACGACGACGAGGACGAGGTACCAGGTCCGCGCCGAGGCCCGGGGGATGTGCCACTCGAAGGCGATGTACACGGACCTGTCGAGGTCGAACGGCCGGGAGAAGAGCTCGTAGCTGTGGTGGTCCTCGAGTCTCACCAGGAGGAGCGCAGCCACGCCGACGACCAGACCGATCGCCAGCTCGCCGAAGGTCGCGCCGAGGCCGCCCGGCGCACCTCCGGTCGCGTCCACGCCCGTGGCCGCCGCCATCCTCCGGCGCATGGCCGTCTGAGCCCGCACCAGCACCGGAAGCGTCGCCAGCCGCAGCAGCAACGCGACACCGGCCATGAGCACCAGTGCCATCTCCATCAAGTCCAGCATGTCTCCCCCTGCCTGATCGGGCAGGGGGAGTATAGGGGGACGCCCGGAACAGCGTCCCCTCGTCAACCCTCCTCGCCCAGCAGAGCGGTGAGGTAGCGGTCGATCTCCCCGCGCAGCTCCTCCGGCATCGGCACGTGCCAGTGCCCGCTGCCCGCGGTCGCGTTGAACAGCACGCCGTCGCACCAGCGGACCAGCCGGCGGGCGTCGCCCTCGGGGTCGGTGGAGCCGGCGGCGGCGAGCAGGGCGGCGCCGAGCTCGGCGAAGCGGGCACCCAACCGGTCGTAGACGACCCGCAGTTCGGGCCGGCGAGTGGCCTCCAGAGCGAGCTCCAGTCGGGCCAGGGTGAGCCTGCGACCGCTGGTGAGCGCCTGGAACAGCACCTCGGCGCCGACCTCGGCCAGCAGCGCGCGGGCCGGTGCGGCCGCCCGGGGCCGCTCGCCCTCGGCGAAGACCGGGTGGTCGGCGGTCTCCCGCTCGACGATCCGGTTGAGCACGAGTTCCAGCAGGGCGGCCCTGGTCCGGGCCAGGTTGGAGGTCGAGCCGACGGACAGGCCGGCGGCGTCGTCCACGGCACGGTGGGTGAGCCCGCGCAGGCCCGCCTCGGCGATCAGGTCGATGGCGGCGTCGGCGATCAGGGTCGGGCGCGGGGGCGTCAGGCTCGGGGGTGTCAGGCGCGGGGGCGTCATGGGTTCGATCATGGCCTTTCCTCGGCGGCTACCCAACTCACTACAGCCGTAGTTTACGGCCCACTACATGTGTAGTACGGTGCTGGACGGTGGTCACTACAGCTGTAGTGGCCAGGATCGCGGGAGAACAGGAGTCCCTCATGGGCCAGCACCGGGCGATCGTCATCGGCGGCGGCATCGGCGGCCTCACCGCCGCCCTCGCCCTGCACCGGCAGGGCATCCCCGCCACCGTCCACGAACGCGCCGCGAGCCTGGAACCCGTCGGCGCCGGACTCGCCCTCGCCCCCAACGCCCTGCGCGCCCTCGACCGGCTCGGCGTCGGCCCCCGGCTACGCGCCAGCGCCACCGCCCACCCCGCCGTCGGCATCCGCCACCCCTCCGGCCGCTGGCTCGTCCGCACCACCAGCGCCGCCGTCCGGACCCACTTCGGCGACACCGTCGCCGCCGTCGCCCGCGCCGAGGTGATCGCCGCCCTGGTCGACGCCCTGCCGGAGGGCACCGTCCGCACCGGCTCCCCCGCCACCGTCACCGACCCGGGCGACGACCGGCGGCCCGCCGTCGTCCGCACCGGCGAGGGCGACCAGGAGGCCGCGCTCGTCGTCGCCGCCGACGGCATCCACTCCGCCACCCGCGGCCTGCTCTTCCCCCACCACCCCGGCCCGCGCTACAGCGGCTTCACCACCTGGCGCGCCATCGTCACCCCCGACCGCCGTCCGGCCGCCGCCGGCGAGGTCTGGGGCCCCGGCCGCCTCGCCGGAATCGCCCCGCTCGCCGAGGACCGGGTCTACGTCTACGGCGCCGCCCTCGCCCCGGCCGGCGCCCGCGCCACCGACGAACGGGCCGAACTCCAGCGGCTCTTCGGCGACTGGTGCGCCCCCGTCCCCCAACTGTTCGCCCTCGCCGAACCCGACCGGCTGCTCCGCAACGACGTCCGGGAACTCGCCGACCCCCTGCCCGCCCACCACCACGGCCGGGTCGCCCTCCTCGGCGACGCCGCCCACGCCATGTGCCCCTTCCTCGGCCAGGGCGCCTGCCAGGCCATCGAGGACGCCCTCGTCCTCGCCTCCCCGCTCACCCCCGCCACCGACCCGGTCACCACCCTCCCCGCCTACACCGCCGCCCGGCTCCCCCGCACCACCGCCGTCGCCACCGCCTCCCGCCGCACCGGCAGCCTGGTCGCCCTCCACACCCCCGCCGCCACCCTCCTGCGCACCACCGCCCTCACCCTGGCCGGCCTCCTCCCCACCCGCACCCTCCTCGGCCGCACCACCGCGATCTACGACTGGCAGCCCCCGGCCCTCCGCACCGGAGCCTGAGGGCGGGTGCGGCGTCCGAGGAAGCGCGGCCGGATGTCGGTGGTGGCGGGGAGGATGGGCGGCATGACGGATTCCGGGCGGGCCATCGCGGATTACTGGGACGCGGCCGCGGCGGCCTTCGACGAGGGGCCGGACCACGGCCTGCGGGCGGCGGTGACGCGGGCGGCGTGGGGGTGGCGGTTGCGGGGGTGGCTGCCGGGTGAGCCGGTGGAGGTGCTCGATGTCGGGTGCGGGACGGGGTCGTTGGCCGAGCTGGTGGCGGCGGACGGGCACCGGGTGACGGGAGTGGACCTGGCGCCGCGGATGGTCGCGCGAGCCCGGGCGAAGCTGGCGGCGGCCGGGCTGGCGGGGCGGTTCCTGGTGGGGGACGCGGGCGCACCGCCGGTGCGGGAGGGCGGCTTCGACGTGGTGCTGTCCCGCCACCTGGTCTGGACCCTGCCCGAGCCGGAGCGGGCGCTGCGCGCCTGGGTGCGGCTGCTGCGCCCCGGCGGGCGGCTGGTGCTGGTCGAGGGCCGCTGGCGGGAGGCGGGCGAGCAGGCGGCGCCGTACGCCGCCGGGGCGGAGCGCCTGCCCTGGGGCGGCGGCGTGGGCGCGGACGAACTCGCCGCTGCGGTGCGCCCGTTGGTGGCGGAGCTGCGCGTCGAGCCGCTCAGCGGGGACGCGGAGCTGTGGGGCGGCCCGGTGGCGGATGAGCGCTACGCGCTGGTCGCTCAGCTCTGATCGCGCCTCGACTCACGGCCCGACCACCTCGCCGTGGTCGTCGCCGGGAAGTGGCCTGCTGAGCTCTGCCGTCAGCTCGGGATCCGCGAGCACCCGGGCGGTGGCGCGCCATTCGATCAGCACTCGACGCAGATCGGCGACCAACTCGCGTCGTTCGGCGGCCGAAAGGTGCCTGAGCCAGAACAAGGCCGACTCACCCCGCACCCGTACCGAAGGTCCCGTTGAGCGGGTCGCGGCGGAAGCAGGCGGGGCAGCGGAGGCGGGTGTAGATCGCCACCGCGCCCATGCAGACGTCCTCGCGGCCGTCGAGCCGGGAGGCCGAGCCGGCCGGCTCGCCGCAGACCGCGCAGCGGCGGTGGGGGCGGGCGGTGATCGAGCAGGCGCGGCAGACCAGGTGGGTGGGGTGCTCGGCGTGGACGACGACGGGCTGCGGGCCGCCGTGCAGCAGGTGGTCGCACCAGGTGCAGGACTCGTCCTCCTGAGCGGCGAGCATCCGTTCCCTGGTCTCCCGCTGCCACTTGGCCGCGTTCTGCAGCGGCACCTTCACCGGCGGCCCCCACCCGGCGGCGGCGAGCCACTGGGCGCCCTCCGCCCCGGCCGCCCGCAGCTGGTCGTCGACGGCGATCTCCCTTGGGGTCCTGTGCTTCATCGGGCGTCTCCTCCGGCGCGTCGTCCTGCTGGTCTAACGCGGCCGGGAGGTGGTGGTCACGCGAACGACCCGGCCGTCAGCCCAGGGGTTCGGTGTCGCCGTGGGCGATGAGGAGCTTGCGCAGCAGGGTGTCGAGCTGGGCGCGCTCGTCGGCGTCGAGGGCGGCGAGGAGGCTCTCCTCGTTGCGGATGTGGCCGGGGAGGGCGGCGTCGATGAGGTCCTTGCCCGCCGGGGTGAGCCGGACCAGGACGGCGCGGCGGTCGGTGGGGCAGGGGTTGCGTTCGACCAGGCCCTTGGCGGAGAGCTTGTCGACCCGGTTGGTGATGGCGCCGGAGGTGACCATCGCGGACTTGAGCAGGGCGCGGGCGTTCAGCTCGTAGGGCTCGCCGGAGCGGCGGAGGGTGGCGAGGACGTCGAACTCGGACGGGTCCAGCCCGCAGGTGAGGAAGTACTCGCGCAGGGCGTTGTCGACCCGGACGTTGAGCCGCCGCAGCCGGCCGATCAGGGCCATCGCCTCCAGCGGCAGGTCGGGGCGGTTCCTGGCCCACTGGTCGGCGATGTCGTCGACGGTGTCGCGCTGCTGCATGCTCGGTCATCTCCCTCGGACGGCCAGGTGTTGCCGGTCCAGATATCTTAACATTCACATACTTGACGTTCACCGATCCCGGGGCGTAGAAATATCTCAACGTTCAGATAGTCAACGTTGAGGGGATTGGGAACCGCCATGGACCGCAAGCGCGCAGGGATCGCCGTCACCGCCGCACTCGCCCCGGCCGCCTGGGGCACCACCTACCTGGTCACCACCCAGCTGCTGCCCGAGGGCCGCCCGCTGCTGCTCGCCGCGCTGCGGGCGCTGCCCGCCGGGCTGCTCCTGCTGCTGATCGGCCGCAAGCTGCCCAAGGGGCGCTGGTGGGGGCGTGCGGCAGTGCTCGGGATGCTCAACATCGGGCTGTTCTTCCCGCTCACCTTCGTCGGTGCCTACCGCCTGCCCGGCGGCGTGGCGGCCACCATCGGGGCGATCCAGCCGCTGCTGGTCGCCGGGCTCTCGGTCGGGGTGCTCCGGGTCCGGCCCGGGCGGCGGGCGCTGCTCGCCGGACTGGTCGGGGTCGCCGGGGTGGCGCTGCTGGTGCTCAAGAGCGGCGCGCAGCTGGACGGCATCGGCATCGCCGCGATGGTCACCGCGATCGGCCTGATGGCCACCGGCACCGTGCTGACCCGCCGCTGGGGCCGCCCGGAGGGCGCCACCATGATCGACCTCACCGCCTGGCAGCTGCTGGCCGGCTCGGTCTTCCTGGTCCCGCTGGCGGCGCTGGTCGAGGGCGCGCCGCCGGCCCTGAGCGCCGCCAACCTCGCGGGGTTCGCCTACCTCGGCCTGTTCAGCACCGCGCTCGGCTACGTCCTCTGGTTCCGCGGCATCGAGCGGCTCGGCGCCGGTCCGGTGTCCTTCCTGGGGCTGGTCAACCCGGTGGTGGCCACCGTCGGCGGACTGGTGGTGCTCGGCCAGACGCTCACCCCCTGGCAGGTGCTGGGGCTGGTGCTGGCGCTCGGCGCGATGCTGATCGGCCAGGCCCCGGCCCGGCGGACCACCCCGGCGGCCGGTCCGGCCACCGCTCCGGCGACCTCGGCCCCGGCACCCGTCCCGGCACCCGTTTCGGCCCTCGCCTCGGCCCCCGCACCCGAGCGCCGGGCGCCGGCGGTCGCCCGCTGACGGCCCAGCGCCTCCGCTCCCGTCCCCACCCCGTCGCCCAGTGGCCGGCGGGGCGCGGACGTGTCCGGGCTCAGCCGGTGGCGCGGATGTAGATGTCGGCGGCGCCGGGCAGCCCGCCCCGGACGGCCGCCACATAGATCCGGCGGGCCGAGGGGGCGCGGGTGGGGACGGCGGACGGGCTGGTGGTGGGCGTCCAGGTCGGGGTGGGGCTCGGGTCAGGAGTGCCGTCCTCGGGGACGTGCGCGGTGCCGCCGGAGCCGTCGTCCGCCCCGTCGTCGGCACCGGCGTCCGGTGCGGCGCCGCCGGAGCCGTCCGGGTCGGGGTCGGCCGAGGCGGGATCCGCCGGAACGGCCATCGGCGCGACACCGGCCCCCGGATCCACCACGGCAGCGGAGGCGGACGCGGCCCCCGAGGGCGAGGGCGCTCCCGAATCCCCCACCGGCCCCGCCGACCCTGCCGACCCCACCGCCCCCGCCGGCAGCTCCGGCAGCTCCGGGGCCTCGGCAGGCTCGTCGCCCCCGAGGGCCGCCGCGAGGTCCGGCGGCAGCGGGGCGGCCGGCCCGGGTGCCGGGAGGTCGTAGGTCTGCAGGAAGTCGCCGAGGCCGGGCTCCTTGCCGCCGCCGAGCCGGTAGTGGAGATAGGCGACCGGCGCCCCGTCCGAGGTGCGGGTGTAGACGGCCCCGACCGGGACGTAGTAGCGGCCCGCGCCGGGGTGCTGGGAGGGGTGGAGGCCCGCCAGCCGCTCGGCGCGGTCCCGGTCGGTCTCCCGTCCGACCCGGCCGACGGTGAGCGCGTTGACGCCGCGCACGATCAGGGCGGCGCCGGCGGACACGCACAGCACGAGTCCGACGGCGACGGTGCGCCGCAGGACCGGTCGGCCGTGCAGGACCGGCCAGGAGTCGGTGACCACGCGCTCGGGTGGGATGCCGTCCACGGTTCGCTCGTTCCCCCGCTTCGATCAGGACGTCCGGCCGGCACCTCGGGCCGGGACGTCACACTCTGCTCGACGTGGGACGTTAGCGGAGAGTTCCTCAGCCCAGGTAGGCGGGGGCGACGGCGGCCTTGGTGACCAGCCGTGGGGCGCCGGAGCCGTCGGCCGGGACGGTCCACAGGTCGGCGCCGTAGTCCCCGGGCAGGGCGTACAGCAGCGTCCCGGTGTCGGACCAGAGCGCCTGGTCGTCGATGTTGCGCTGCTCGGCGGTGGCGGTCTCGCTGCCGGTCGCGAGGTCGAGGACGTACAGCCGCCAGGGGGCGTCGGACGACAGACCGGGGACGCGCTTCTTGTACGCGATGCGGGTGCCGTCCGGGGAGAGCGAGGGGCACTCGACGTTGTCGTGCAGGGTGGTGAGGGTGCGGGCGGCAAGGTCGCCGCGGACGAGGTGGGTCTGCCCGGAGGTGGCGAGGGTCGCGTAGAAGGTGTTGTCGTCGGCGAAGGTGACGCCCCAGATGTTGACATCGTGCGCCTGGTACGGGTGGCCGTCCTTGACGACGGCGAAGTCCTCCAGGTTCTCCCGCAGGTTCCAGTCCCGCACGTCGACGATCGAGGTGCGGGTGGAGAAGTTCGTGCCCGCGTAGGAGTCGCCGCTGACGAAGACCGTCCAGGCGGCGAGGTGCCCGGACGGCGAGACCCGGGAGCGGGTGGGGATGCCGGCGGCGGGGAAGGAGCGCCGTTCGTGCAGGTGGTCGTCCAGGACGACGGCGCGGTAGGTGTCGTCGAGCGCGCCGTGCTGGGCCTGGAGGCAGATGCCGGTGCCCGCGGCGGCGTGGAAGCGCAGGCACTGGGTGCCGGAGGCGGTCCGCGGGCCGTCGGGGCGGTCGGCGGGGACGCTGGTGATCTCGTCCCGGTGCGGCCCCCAGGCCATGCTGCGGAACAGCAACTGGCGCCCGCTGGGGGGCACTTGGAGCGAGACCTGGCCGGGTTCGACGGCCGGTCCGCCGGCCTGGGTGCGGTCGCGCTCGGCGCCGCGGTCGGCCGCGTAGAGGACGGCGCCGGTGCCGACCGCGCCGAGCACCAGGACGGCGAGCAGCAGCACGATCACCCGGCTGCGGTTGTTCTGCAGGTTCACGGGCTCTCCACTACGGGGTTCAGGGGTCTCCTCCACGGGATTCACGGGCTCCCCTCGGGATTCACGGGCTCTCCACCTCGGGGTTCACGGGCCTTCCTCCACGGCGACGGGTTCCGAGCGGCGCAGCACCGCCGCCGCCCCGGCCACGCACAGCGCCAGGGCGCCCGCGGACCAGGCGAGTGCGGTCGGGCCGCCCACCGCGCTCCACAGCGCGCCGAACAGCAGCGAACAGGCGAACCGGGCCAGCGCCTGCCCGGTGCCGACCAGGGCGAGCCCGGCGCCGCGCTGTTCGGCGGGGACGGCGTCGGCCGCGGCGGCGGCGAGCACGCCGTCGGTGGCCGCGTAGAAGCAGCCGTGCAGCAGCAGCACGCAGAGCACGGCGGGCAGCCCGCGCAGCGGCGAGAGCAGCAGCCCGTACCCGAGCAGCAGCACCCCGTGGCCGAGCAGGAAGAGGCGGCGGCGCCCGATCCGGTCGGCGAGCGCGCCGAGCGGGACGGCGAGCAGCAGGAAGGCGGCCGCGGTGCCGAGCGGCAGCAGCGGGAACAGGTTGACGGACAGGCCGAGTCGGCGCTGGATCAGCAGGTACAGGAAGGAGTCGCTGACCGTGGTGAGCCCGAGCAGGACGGCGCACAGGGTGAGCCGGCGCAGTCCGGGCAGGCGGAGCAGGGTGAGGCTGCTGCGCAGCGAGGGGGTGGCGGTGGACGGCGCCTCGCCGCTCTGCCGGTTCGGCACGAACAGCAGCAGGATCAGCACGCCGAGCGCGGCGACGCAGGCGCTGACCGTGAACACCGCGTCGTAGCCGTGCCGTTCGCCGCCGTCGGCGAGCATCGGGCCGCCGGCCAGCCGCAGCACCAGGAAGGCGGTGAGCGGGCCGAGCAGGGCGCCCGCGGTGTCCATCGCCCGGTGCACGCCGAACGCCCGGCCGCGGTGGGCGGGTTCGGTGGCCAGCGAGATCATCGCGTCCCGGGGCGCGGTGCGCAGGCCCTTGCCGGTGCGGTCGACGGCGATGACGGCGCCGATCAGCGGCACGGTGTGGACGAACAGCAGCAGCGGCCGGCACAGCGCGGACAGCCCGTAGCCGACGGCCGCGACGGCCTTGTGCCGGGCGGCCCCGTCGCGGCCGCGGCGGTCGGCGAGGTGGCCGCCGACCAGCCGGACCAGGGCGCTGAATCCGTTCTGGATGCCGTCGAGCAGACCGAAGCCCAGCGGGGAGAGGCCGAGTCCGGTGAGCAGGTAGAGCGGCAGCACGGCGTTGACCATCTCCGAGGAGACGTCGGTGACCATGCTGACCGCGCCGAGGGCGAGGACCGCCCCCGGCACCGAGCGCAGGGCGGCGCCCCGCCGCACCTGGCCGGTGGCCGGTGCGACGGGGGCCTTCGAGCTGCGGGAGTCCGCGACGTACACCGGCGTCAGTTCCAGATGCCGGTGATGTCGGAGGCCCCGGCGGAGTTGCCGGCGTGGGCGTTGACGCCGGCCAGGTCCTCCAGGGTGTGCAGCACGTCGTAGTGGTTGTACCGGGTGGCGGTGGAGCTGCCGGGGGCGACGTGGGCGCCGTAGACGATGGTCGGGATGCGGTTGCCGGCGAGCCGGTTGTCCTCGTCGAAGGTCACCACCAGCAGGCTGTTGTTGCTCTTGGCCCACTGGGCGTAGGCGTCGAGGTTGTCCTGCAGCCAGGTGTCACCAGTGCCGACCGAACAGTCGTGCATGTCGTCGCAGAGGTCCGGGACGACGAAGGAGACCTTCGGCAGGGTGGTGAAGTCGGTCGGGAAGGCGTCCATGCCGTAGGCGCTGGAGGTGGGCACGTTGCCGAAGCCGAACCACGGGTTGTGCTTCTGGGCGTAGTTGTCGACCCGGCAGTCGGTGGCGCCGACCGCGGGCAGGCCCTCGTTGTAGCTGGCCCAGGTCTGGTTGGCGGCGAGCAGCTCGGAGGCGAGGTTGGGCTCCTGGAGCGCGCCGACGTCCACGCAGCTGTCGTCCGTGACGCCCTGGGCGCTGCCGGAGAACAGCATGTAGTAGTTGGGCTGGCTGGGGTGGGTGAGCGCGTAGGACTGGGTCAGCTTCGCGCCGCCGGCCACCAGGGTGTGGTTGACGTACGGCGCGCTGGAGCTGCCGATCACCTGGGAGTAGGCGTGGTTCTCCAGCACCACGACGACGACGTGGTCGGGCGAGGGCAGGGCAGCGGCGGTGTCGGCGGCCGCGCTGCCGCCCGCGGCCCACAGGCCGAGCGAGCCGGCGACCAGGCCGAGGCCGGTGGCGAGGGCGGTGATCGGGCGGAGCCTGCGGCGACGGGCGGGGCGCGGGCCGGCCGTGGGGGTGCCGGGGGTGGGGCCGGCGGTGGGGGCGGGGGTGCCGGGGGTACGGAGTCGTGCGAAGGCCATGGGGTCCTCCGGGGTCGGGGCTTCCGGGGCGGGAGCGCCGAGAACAGTAGGATCGCGGCGTGTCGTGTACCGCACAAGAGAAATGAAGAACAGGCGAACAGCTGCGAGGCAGTCCCGGTACGGAGCAACCGGACGCCGGACCACACCGTGCAGGGCAGGTCCGGCCGCACCGCCCCGGAACCACGGCGGAGGTCACACCCGCCGCGATTGACCCCCCTCCACCGCCCGTGGTGGGATCACGGGGGCCCGCGAGCACCGGGCCGGGGACGGCAAGGAGTGCGGTACGTGATCGGACTGGTCGCCATCTACGGGCCGGGCCGCCCGCTGACCGACGAACTGCAGGAGCTCTGGCCGGAGAGCAGCCGCGCCTACCGGGCCTCGCACACCAACTGCCTCCAGGGGCCGGAGGCGATGCAGGTCGCCCTCGACAACCACCGCCAGGTGATCGCGGTCGGGGCGCTCGGCGCCGTCGTCGGGCTGCTGGGCGACCCCCGGGTCGAGGTGCCGCGCGGCGCCGAGGTGCTCTGCGTGGACCCGGGTCGGCGCTGGGTGATCCCGCTGACCCACACGGACTCCGCGGTGGAGCTGGCCGAGGAGGTGGCGGGCGCCCTCGGCGTCACCCCGGTGTTCACCGGCCCGCCGCCGGGGCCCGGGAACCCGCTCGACGTACTGACCCCGCACGCCGTCCGCTACCGCCGGGCCGGTGCCGGCCACGCCGCCGAGGCCGCGGCGGCCGGGGAGCCGGTCCGGCTGGTCACCGAGGTGGCGTACCCGCTGCCCGCACTGCCCCCGAACGTGCGGCCGGACGCGCCCGAGGACGCCCCCGTCCTGCGGATCACCGACCGGGAGGACCCGGACGGCAGCGACCTGCTGGTCGTCCCGCGCACCCTGGTGGTCGGCATCGGCGCGGGCAGCGGCACCGAACCGGCCGAGGCCATGCGGCTGCTGATGGACGTGCTCAAGGAGACCGGCCTCCTGCGCTCGGCGATCGCCCGGATCGCCACCGTGACCGGCAAGGCCGACCACCCGGCGGTGCGCTGGGCCGCGCGGTGCCTGAACGTGCCGGTGGAGGAGCACCCGGCCGAGGAGCTGGCCCGGATCACGGTGCCGAACCCGTCCGAGGCGGTCGGTACGGCCGTCGGCACCGTGAGCGTGGCCGAGGCGGCGGCGCTGGCCGGCGCCGGTGGCGGTGAACTCGTCGTCCCCAAGCGGAAGTCGGCGACGGCCACGGTGGCGATCGCCCGGGCGGCGGTACGCGGCCGGCTGGCGCTGGTCGGCCTCGGGCCGGGCGCCCCCGACCTGCTGGTGCCCAGGGCACTGACCGAACTGCGGCGCGCCTCGGTGGTGGTGGGCCTGCCGGAGGCGGTCGAGGCGGTGGCCGCCCTGCTCCGGCCGGGGACCAGGCGGGTCGCGGTGCCCGAGCGGGCCGGGCCGGGCGGTTCCGGGGTGGCCGGCCGGGTGCCGACGGACGGCGCCGGGGAGGCACTGGACCCGACCGGGGCGGCGGTCACCCTCGCCGCGCACGGGCACGCCGTCGCCCTGGTCGCCCTGGGCGACGGCGCCGGACTCACCGTGCCATCCGGGGCGTACGAGCTGCTGCGGGTGCCCGGCCTCCCCGCCGACATCGACGGGATCCCCGCATGACCGCCACCCACCGGACCAGCACCGACCGGACCGACACCGACCGGGGCGGTACCGACCGAGGCGATACCGGCCGGACCAGCACCGACCGGGGCGACACCGACCGGGGCGGCGCCGTCGCCACCGACACCGAACCCGACCTGCGCCACCACGGCGACGCCGAGGTGCGCGCCGAGGGCAGCGGCCTGGTCGACCTCGCCGTCAACGTCCGCACCGGCACGCCGCCGGCCTGGCTGCGCGAGCACCTGGCCGCCACCCTCGGCACCCTCGCCGCCTACCCCGACCAGAGCGCCGCCCGCGCGGCCGTGGCCGCCCGGCACGGACGCCCGGTCGAGGAGGTGCTGCTCACCTCGGGAGCGGCGGAGGCCTTCGTGCTGCTCGCCCGAGTCCTGACGGCACGTCACATCGTCGTGGTGCACCCCCAGTTCACCGAGCCGGAGGCCGCCCTGCGGGACGCCGGACACCGGGTGCACCGGGTGCTGCTCTCCCCGGAGGACGGGTTCCGACTGGGCGCCGTCCCCGAGCAGGCGGACCTGGTCGTCCTCGGCAACCCGACCAACCCGACCTCCGTCCTGCACCCCGCCGAGGCCGTCGCCGCGCTCGCCCGCCCCGGGCGCACCCTGGTGGTGGACGAGGCGTTCATGGACACCGTGCCCGGGGAGCGCGAGTCCCTCGCCGCCGCCCGGGACCTCCCCGGCCGGGTCGTCGTCCTGCGCAGCCTCACCAAGACCTGGGGCCTGGCCGGACTGCGGATCGGCTACGCGCTCGGACCGGCGCCGCTGATCGCCGCCCTCGGCGCCGCCCAGCCGCTCTGGCCGGTCTCCACCCCGGCGCTGGCCGCCGCCGAGGCCTGCAGCGGCCCGGCGGCGCTCGCCGAGGCGGACCGGGCGGCCGCCGAACTCGCCCTGTGGCGCGACTACTTGGTGAAGGGGCTGGCCGCCTTCCCGGCCGTGCGGCTGCACGGCGAGCCGGCCGCCTCCTTCGTCCTGGTCCGGCTGCCGGGCGCGGCGGCGGTCCGGGCGCGGCTGCGCGAGCTCGGCTTCGCCGTCCGGCGCGGGGACACCTTCCCCGGCCTGGGCGAGGACTGGCTGCGGATCGCCGTCCGGGACGAGGAGACCACCGACCGCTTCCTCAACGCCCTGGAGGCGGCGCTCCGTCCAGCCTGACCGGGTCGCCGGTGCGGATGAGCCCCGGCGCCAGCACCTGGGCGTACACCCCCGCGCAGGGCAGCGCCGGCATGCCTGCCAGCGGGACCAGCCGGTTGCGTTCGGCCGGGCCCCGTAGTGCCTCCGTCCGGCGGGGCAGCGGGCCGTGCCGCAGGGTGGGGACGGCGCACCGCGGGGTGGGTGCCACGATCCGCAGCCGCAGGCTCTCCCCGACGGTCAACTCCCGCCCCACCCAGGCGTTCTCGACGAAGCCCTCGCCCTCGGTGCGGAGCACCAGGTTCGGCCGGTAGCGCTCCGCCTCGACGCCGACGGCGAGCAGGGTGGAGCTGGTGATCAGATGCAGCGGGGCGAAGTCGAAGAACCCGCCGTCCGGCGCGGCCCGCCCCAACTCGTTGACGGTCACCGGGACTTCCGCCTCGATCCCGCGCGCCAGCACCTCCTCCGGCACGGCCCGCTCGACCTCCGCGCCGGGCGGGCGCTCGGCGATCAGGGCAAGCTTGCGGCCGAAGGCCTCGGACAGCTCCGCCTCGCCCGCGGCGCGCCCGTCCGGGCCGGTCACGGCCACCCGGCCGTCCGCCGTGGCCGTCGCCGAGTAGTCGAGCAGTGCGGCCCACCGGTGGGGGTTCTTGGCGCTGGCCACCCGCCCGGTCTCCAGGTCCAGCAGGGCTCGCGCCCGGTCCCCGGCCAGGCCCCGCGTGGACACCTCGGCCGCCGGGAGGTCCTCCCCCAGCAGCGACTTGACCGGGTAGCGCCGCAGCCGCTCGACCCGGCCGACCAGCTCGCCGGTGGGCCCGCCGGTCAGCACGCCGCGTCCTCCGCCCACTCCCGCAGCGCCGCGAAGTGCAGCTCCCGCAGCCCCGCCCGGGGGTCGACCCAGAGCGGCAGCGCCTCGGCCGGGTGGTGCGCCGCGATCCACTCGATGTCCTGCGGCCCGAGTTCGTCGTCCAGCCAGACGAACGGCCGACCGGCGGCCCAGGCCACCACGTCCCTGGTCTTCCAGTGCAGCCCGTCCGGATCCTCGCCGAACAGGTTGGTCCAGCGGACGTACGGGAGTTCGGGCAGGCCGAGGCGCGGGCCGATGAAGGTGTTCGCCTCGTCCATCCAGGTGGTCGCCCACGCCAACTCGTACGGCAGCGACAGCAGTTCCGGCCCGTGCGCCGGGTTCAGCCACACCCGCAGCGGCTCGACCTGCTCCCGCGGCTGCGGCGCGTGCCGCGCGACCCAGGACTCGGGCAGCAGCCGGTGGGTGCCGTAGCCCTCGGGGCAGCGGGAGTCCGGCGCGGCGTAGGGGTTGAGCGGCCCGTCCACGTCGATCAGGAGCAACGGCGACCCGGTCATGCGGCGGCCGCCCAGTCCCGCAGGGCCGCGAAGTCGTCGGCGAGCATGCCGACCCGGGGGTTGACGTGCAGGGTGAGCGCCGGGCCCGGGTGGTGTGCCGCGATCCATTCGGCGTCCTGCGGCCCGAGTTCGTCGTCGACCCAGACGAACGGCCGACCGGCGGCCCAGGCCACCACGTCCCTGGTCTTCCAGTGCAGCCCGTCCGGATCCTCGCCGAACAGCTCCGTCCAGCGCACGTACGGGAGTTCGGGCAGGCCGAGGCGCGGGCCGATCAGGGCGTTCGCCTCGTCCATCCAGGTGGTCGCCCACACCAGCTCGTACGGCAGCGACAGCAGCTCGGGCCCGTGCGCCGGGTTCAGCCACACCCGCAGCGGTTTCGCCACGCCGTCGGCGGCGCGCCGGGTCTGCCGCTCGGCCCACCAGGTGGGCATCAGCTCGTGCGTCCGGTAGCCGTCCGGCCGCCGCAGCCTCGGCGCGGCGTAGGGGTTGAGGGGTCCGTCCACGTCGAGGAGGAGCAGCGGCTGTCGAGTCATGCCGTGAATTCTCCGGTGGTGGACCGGGATTGACCAGTGATTTGCCCCGACCCGACGGCCGCTGCGACGGACGCCGCCGCTGCCGGCCGCCGCGACCGGTCACGGCCGGCGCCACAGCCCGCGGGCGGCCAGCAGCGGCAGGACCCCCTCGCCGAACCAGTAGACCTCCTCCAGGTGCGGCATGCCCGACAGCACGAACTCGTCGATCCCCAGCTCGTGGTACTCGGTGATCAGGTCGGCGACCTCCCGGTGGCTGCCCACCAGCGCGGTGCCCGCCCCGCCGCGGAGCAGCCCGATGCCGGCCCACAGCCCCGGGTGCACCTCCAGCCGTTCCGCCGAGCCGCCGTGCAGCGCGAGCATCCGCCGCTGCCCCTCCGACTCGCTCTCGGCGAGGGCCCGCTGGGTCTCCCGGACGCGCTGCGGGTCCATGCCGGCGAGCAGCCGCTCGGTCTCCGCCCAGGCCTGCGCCGAGGTGTCCCGGCTGATCACGTGCAGCCGGATGCCGAACCGCACCGTCCGGCCCTGGGCGGCGGCCAGTTCGCGGATCCAGCGGAGCTTCTCCCGTACCTGGGCGGGCGGTTCGCCCCAGGTCAGGTAGACGTCGGCGGACCGGGCGGCGACGTCCCCGGCCGCCGGGGAGGAGCCGCCGAAGTACACCGGCGGCACCGGGTCGGGCAGTCGGTTCAACTTCGCGCGCTCGACCCGCAGATGGGGGCCGTGGTGGTCGACGGTCTCCCCCGCCCAGAGCCGCCGGGCGATGTCCAGGAACTCCCCGGTGCGGGCGTAGCGGGCGTCCTTGTCCAGGAAGTCCCCGTAGGCCCGCTGCTCGGCGGACTCGCCGCCGGTCACCACGTTGAGCAACAGCCTTCCGCCGGACTGCCGTTGGTAGGTCGCGGCCATCTGCGCCGCCAGCGTGGGGCTGATCTGCCCGGGCCGGAATGCCACCAGGTACTTCAACCGCTCGGTCACCTGGGTCAGCATCGCGGTGGTCAGCCAGGCGTCCTCGCACCAGGCGCCGGTCGGCGTGAGCGCCCCCTCGAAGCCCAACTGCTCGGCGCTGCGGGCGATCTGGCCCAGGTACGCGATGCTCGGCGGCCGGTCGGACCCGGCCGTCCCGGGCGTCGAGCCGTGCCCGCCGCCGACGATCTGCCGGCTGTCGCCGTTGGTGGGGAGGAACCAGTGGAAGGTGAGAGCCATGGAACGGACACACTCCTGCGGCCGGTGTGCTGTCGGGGGTCGGTCGGTCCTGCTTCGGTCCTGCTTCGGACCCGCTTCGGTCCTGCTGCTGGGAACTCACCGACGACGACAGCCGGCCGCCCACACCCGCGCCAGGTCCACGTGCAGACGGCGCACGAGGCAGGGGCGGGTCGGAGCGGTCATGCGCCCGATTATGCCCGACACGACACAACGCCCGCAGGCCCTCCCCCGGGTGGGGAAGGGCCTGCGGGCGTTGCGTACCTTGCGTACGTCAGGCGGGGATCAGACCTGGCCGGCCTTCTCCAGGGCCGCGCAGCAGGTGTTGATCAGCAGGCGGGTGACGACGTACGGGTCGACGTTGGCGTTCGGGCGACGGTCCTCGATGTAGCCCTTCTGCTCCACCTCGACCTGCCACGGGATGCGGACGGACGCGCCGCGGTTGGAGACGCCGTAGCTGTAGACGTTCCACGGGGCGGTCTCGTGCTTGCCGGTCAGGCGGGACTCGATGTCGGCGCCGTACTGGGTGACGTGCTCCAGCACCTTCTCCTGGGAGGCGCCGAGCGACTCGCAGGCGGTGATGATGGCGTCGTAGCCCTCGCGCATCGCCTTGGTGGAGAAGTTGGTGTGGGCGCCCGCGCCGTTCCAGTCGCCCCGGGCCGGCTTGGCGTCCAGGGTGGCGTCGATGCCGAACTCCTCGGCGGTGCGGTAGAGCAGGTAGCGGGCGATCCACAGGTCGTCCGAGACGGTGAGGGCGTCGACCGGGCCGATCTGGAACTCCCACTGGCCGGGCATGACCTCGGCGTTGATGCCGCAGATCGCCAGGCCGGCGTCGAGGCAGCGGTCCAGGTGCAGCTCGACGATCTCGCGGCCGAAGACCTCCTCGGCGCCGACGCCGCAGTAGTAGCCGCCCTGCGGGGCCGGGAAGCCGCCCTCGGGGAAGCCCAGCGGGCGGGATCCCTTGAAGAAGGTGTACTCCTGCTCGATGCCGAAGATCGACTCCTGCGCGGTGTACTTCTCCTCGACCTCGCGCAGCAGGGCGCGGGTGTTGGACTCGTGCGGGGTGCCGTCCGTCTCCAGGACCTCGCACAGGACGAGGATGTTGTCACCACCGCGGATCGGGTCCTTGACGACCTTCACCGGCTCCAGCACGCGGTCCGAGGCGTGGCCCTCGGCCTGGTTGGTCGAGGAACCGTCGAAGCCCCAGGTCGGGATCTTGTCGGCGTTGGGCAGGACGCGAGTCTTGGAACGGAGCTTCGCGGTCGGCTTGGTGCCGTCGATCCAGATGTACTCGGCCTTGATTGCCACGGCGTGTCCCTCTATTGCTGGGTGGTGGATGCCCGCGTAGCGTCGCAAGCCGCCGTTTCCCGGTTGTTCCTCTCGTGTAACGCGCATGTGAACCAACCGTCCGCATCGGCACGGTCACGGTGCGGGAGTGCCGGGCGTGGCACCCCGCACCGCTGCGGGTGCTCAGCCGCGACGGGCGTGCGCGGCCCGGCGGCGCCGGGTGGCCCACAGCGCGGCCGCACCGCCCGCGACCAGGGCGGCGGCCCCGGCGGCCAGCGGGCCGGTGGCGCTGCTGCCGCCGGTGGTGGCGAGCCGCTCGGGCTTCTCCACCGCCGCCTGCGGCACGGCGGCGCGCGAGGTGGTGGCGTCCGCGACCGGCTGGGCGGCGGGCGGGGACGTCGGCACGGTGCTCGGAGTGGCGGTGGCGGTGGGGCCGGACGGCTTCTCGCAGCTCACCGAGGCGACGGTGACCTTCCCGGTGACCTTGGCGACGTTCAGGTTGAGCGGGTTCACCTCCACCTGCACCTCCAGGGCCGAGGCGGCGGCGGTGGTCGTGGTGGTGCTCTTCTTGGAGAACTCCACCGACACGCTGCCGACCAGCGGCACGTCCACCTTGGTGGGGCCGTACAGCCCGACGGTGACGGGCTTGCCCAGCACGGTCAGCTTGGCGGGCGCGACCACGTTCGCGGTCGGCTGCCCGTCGACCGGACAGGTGGCCTCGGCGCTCATCGCCTCCAGGCCGAGCAGCGCGGTGGCGGGCAGGCCGGGGGCGTGCACGTCGGCGTTGACCAGCTTGACGGAGGCGGTGGCACCCTTGGCGTCGACCCGGGTGACGGACCTTCCGAGGTCGGCCTTGACCAGCTCGACCGGGGCGGCCTGGTCGACGCCCGCGACCTTGGCGGTCAGCACGGAGCCCTCACGCTGCTCCGGCGTCTCCACCTTGTTGAGCGCGATGTCCACCGGGACGTCCACCGCCTTGTTCAGGAAGCTGACGTCCAGGGCGACTTCGGCGGTGACGGCACGGGCCTTGCCCGGCGAGGGAGTGGCCGCCGGGGCCGCCGGAGCTGCCGGAGCGGCCTGGACGGGCCCGGCGGTGAGCAGCGTGCTCACCACCACGGCGGCGGATGCGGAAACGATTCGGCGAGACGGCCGGGACGGCTGAGACGGCTGAGACGGCCGAGACGACTGGAAGGATCGGGAAGACCGGAAAGACCGGGAAGACATGGCGGGACCCCCACACAGGTGAAACGATGAGCCGCCAGTCTTCTCAAACGATCCGTCACATGAGCCTCACGGAGCGTCATTTCACTCGTTGGAGTGAGATTGACGTCCGGCACTGACCGGGATCTGCTACGGGAGCAACTCCCTTACGGCAGTCGCCAGTCCACCGGCTGCGCCCCCTGCCGCACCAGCAGCTCGTTCGCCCGGCTGAACGGCCGCGAGCCGAAGAAGCCGCGGTCGGCCGACATCGGGCTCGGGTGCACCGACTCCACCGTCGGGATGTCGCCCAGCAGCGGGCGCAGGTTACGGGCGTCGCTGCCCCACAGGATCGCCACCATCGGGCCGCCGCGCGCCACCAGCGCCCGGATCGCCTGTTCGGTGACCGCCTCCCAGCCCTTGCCCTTGTGGGCCCGGGGGTTGCGCGGCTGGGTGGTCAGCGCCCGGTTCAGCAGCAGGACGCCCTGCTGCGTCCAGGGCGTGAGGTCGCCGTTGGACGGCTGCGGCAGGCCGAGGTCGGTGCCGTACTCCCGGAAGATGTTGACCAGGCTCGGCGGGATCGGCCGGACGTCCGGCGCCACCGAGAAGCTCAGGCCGACGGCATGGCCGGGCGTCGGGTACGGGTCCTGCCCGACGATCAGTACCCGGACGTCGGCGATCGGCTGCTGGAACGCCCGCAGCACGTTCGGCCCGGACGGCAGGTAGGTGCGGCCGGCCGCGATCTCGGCGCGGAGGAAGTCCCCCATCGCGGCGATCTGCCCGGCGACGGGCTCCAGGGCGGTGGCCCAACCGGGCTCGACGATCTCATTCAGTGGACGCGGTGCCATGGTCGTCACCCTATCGGCCGATACCGACAGGGCGTCACGACGGACGGTCACCGTGAACGACCACCTCGGACGGTCACCGTGAACGACCGCCTCGACCGATCGCCGGGCTCCCCACCGCCCGCGCCCGGTCACCCCACCGGCCGCCCCCGCAGCACCACCGTGCGCGGGTCCGCGAGCACCCGGACGTCCGCCCGCGGGTCCTCCTGGTACACCACGAAGTCCGCCGGAGCGCCCTCCGCCAGCCCCGGCCGCCCGAGCCACTCCCGGGCACCCCAGCTCGCCGCCGACAGCGCCTCGGCCGGGCTCAGCCCCGCCTTCACCAGCTCCGCCACCTCGTCCGCGACCAGCCCGTGGGCGAGCGAGCCGCCCGCGTCGGTGCCGACGAACACCGGGATGCCCGCGTCGTGCGCGGCGCCCACGGTGTCGTAGCGGCGCTCGTGCAGCCGCCGCATGTGCGCCGACCAGGCCGGGAACTTGGCCTCCCCGCCGGCCGCCAGCTGCGGGAAGGTGGCGATGTTGACCAGGGTCGGCACGATGGCCACCCCGCGCTCGGCGAAGGCCGGGATCAGCTCCTCGGTCAGCCCGGTGGCGTGCTCGACGCAGTCGATCCCGGCCGCCAGCAGGTCCGGCAGCGACTCGGCCGCGAAGCAGTGCGCGGTGACCCGGGCGCCCTCCTCGTGCGCCGCCGCGATCGCCTCGGCCAGCGCGTCGCCGGGCCAGCAGGCGGCGAGGTCGCCGCGCTCGCGGTCGATCCAGTCGCCGACCAGCTTCACCCAGCCGTCGCCGCGCCGGGCCTCGGCCCGCACGTAGGCGGCGAGGTCCCCGGGCTCGATCTCGTGGGCGTAGTTGCGGATGTAGCGGCGGGTGCGGGCGATGTGCCGGCCGGCCCGGATGATCCGGGGCAGGTCCTCGCGCTCGTCGATCCAGCGGGTGTCGGCGGCCGAGCCGGCGTCGCGGATCAGCAGGGTGCCCGCGTCTCGGTCGGTGAGCGCCTGCTTCTCGCTGGTCTCGGCGTCCACGGCGCCGTGCGCGTCGAGGCCGACGTGGCAGTGCGCGTCCACCAGACCGGGCAGCACCCAGCCCGTCACCGTCCGGACGTCCCCGGCGGTCGGCGGGCGGGTGAAGCTCACCCGGCCGTCCACCACCCAGAGTTCGTCCCGTACCTCCTCCGGGCCGACCAGCACCCGGCCCCGGACGTGCAGCACCGCACCTTCGCTCATGGCCGCACTCTACCGACGGGCGGGTTCCGTGCCATCGGCGCGCATGGGGCAGACTCGTTGCCGCACCCACCACCCGCCCCGCGAAAGGCCGTGAAGCCGTGAGCCCCTTCCTCGACCTCCCCCCGCTCAGCGCCGCCGGGTTCGCCGCGATCGAGGACCAGGTCGCCGCGCTGCTGCACACCGAGGCCGACGTCATCGTGACCCAGGGCGAGGCCCTGCTGCCGCTGGAGGCCGCGATCCGCGGCGCCGCGCACCCCGGCTCCACCGCGCTCAACATCGTCACCGGCCCGTACGGCCAGACCTTCGGCAACTGGCTGCGCTCCTGCGGCGCGACGGTCGTCGACCTCGCGGTGCCCTTCGACAGCGCGGTCAGCGCCGAGCAGGTCGCCGAGGCGCTCGACGGCCACCCGGAGATCGACTTCGTCTCCCTGGTGCACGCCGAGGCCGCCACCGGCAACACCAACCCGGTCGCCGGGATCGCCGCCGTGGTCCGCGAGCACGGCGCCCTGCTGATGCTCGACGCGGTCGCCTCGGTCGCCGCCGAGCCGCTGCTCACCGACGAGTGGGGCATCGACCTGTGCGTGATCGGCGGCCAGAAGGCGATGGGCGGCCCGGCCGGGGTCTCCGCCGTCTCCGTCTCCGAGCGCGCCTGGGAGCGGATCGCCGCCAACCCGGCCGCCCCGCGCCGCTCCTACCTCTCCCTGCTGGACTGGAAGGAGCGCTGGACGGACGCCGGTCGCACCGTACTGCCGCACGCCCCGGCCCAGTTGGAGATGCTCGCGCTCGGCGCCTGCCTGGACCGGATCGCCGCCGACGGCCTGCCCGCCGTGATCGCCCGGCACCGTGCCGCCTCCGCCGCCACCCGGGCCGGCGCCCGCGCCCTCGGCACGCTCGGCCCGTACGTCCACCAGGACGCCGCCGCGGCCCCGGTCGCCACCACCCTGCGCACCCCGGCCGGGGTGCACGCCGCCGAACTCGCCGCCGCCCTCGACCCGGCGCTGCCCGTCCAGCCCGGCGGCGGGGCGCTGGCAGCCTCCATGCTCCGCGTCAACCACTACGGCCGGGCGGCCTCGCTGGACACCGTCGCGGCCTGCCTGACCGCCCTCGCCAAGGCCACCGGGGGCGACGCCGACGCGGCACTGACCGCCGCCGGGGCGGCGTGGGACGCGGCCGTCTGACGACCGGACGCCGAGCGGCCCCCGAGACTCCTCGGGGGCCGCTCCTCCGTTCCGGCGCGGGCTCAGTGCCCGCCCTCGTCCACCACCTCCACACCGCGGATGTTCCGCTCGATCTCCTCCGCCGGGAGCGCCACCGCCAGCGCCCAGTAGTAGATGACCAGTGCGAACACCACCACGACCCCGATGTCCCACCACAGCGGCAGGTTCCCCTGGGCGCCCACCCCGAAGGTGCCCTGCCAGGAGACGATCCCCATCCCGACCAGGTAGACCGGCAGCCACTGCCCGGCCTTGAAGTCCATCCGCGGCGCGTTCGGCACCCCCTTCGAAGCGGCGTACATCGAGTACCCGCCGAGCAGCAGGTAGCCGATCAGGATCGCCAGCCCGAGGCGCCACAGGGTGTCCCAGCCGGACCAGTAGATGACCAGGCTCGCCACCGCGAACGCGGCCGGCGAGATGATCGTGCCGCCGGGCAGGTGGTACGACCGCTCCATCCCGGGCAGCCGCTTGCGCAGCACCCCGAAGGCCAGCGGCGCGCCCGCGTACATCAGCACCACGGCAGAGGTGATGAAGCCGACCAGCTTCTGCCAGCTCGGGAACGGCAGGAAGCAGACCACCCCGGCGACCCAGGCGATCAGCAGGCCGAGCCAGGGCACCGAGTTGCGGTCGGTGTACTGGAGGGCCTGCGGGGCGTAGCCGTTGCGACTGAGGCCGTAGGTGACCCGGGAGCTGGAGGTGATGTAGACCAGCCCGGTGCCGGCGGGCGAGATCACCGCGTCGATGAACAGGACGGTGGCCAGCCAGCCCAGGCCGATCAGGGTCGCGAGGCCCGCGAACGGGCCGCTGATCCCGGGGTAGTCGAGCTTGGCCCACCCGCCCGCGAAGGTCTCCGGCGGCAGGGCGCCGATGAACACCACCTGGAGCAGCACGTAGATCACGGTGCCGATCACCACCGAGCCGAGGACCGCCCGGGGGATGTCCCGGCGCGGGTTGCGGCTCTCCCCCGCCCACTGGATGGCCTGCTCGAAGCCGAGCAGCGCGAAGATCACCCCGCTGGTGCTGATGGCCGCCAGCACGCCCTTGGAGCCGTCCGGCGCGAAGCCGTGCGAGGTGAAGTTGGAGCCGTGGAAGTCCTGGATCCCGAAGGCGAAGATGGTCAGGATCGGGATGGCGACCTTCCACACGGTCGCCGCGCTGTTGGTGTGCGCGAGCAGCCGGACGCCGAGGAAGTTGATCGCGACGAACACCCCGAGCAGCACGGCCGCAACCACGAAGCCCGAGCCGGTCAGCGTCAGGTCCTTGTTGAGGAAGCCGTCCGCCCAGGTCCAGTGCCGGGCGTAGTTGATCATCGCCTGGACCTCGATCGGCGCGATGGTCGCGGCCTGGAGCCAGGTGAACCAGCCGAAGGACATCCCGGCGAACCCGCCGAAGGCGTAGTGCGGGTACCGCGCCGTCCCGCCCGCGACCGGGAACAGCCCGCCCAGCTCGGCGTGGATCAGCGCCAGCAGGATGATCGCCAGCGCCCCGATCCCCCAGGACAGCAGAGCGGCCGGCCCGGCCGCCACCGCCGCCTTCTGCGCCCCGAACAGCCAGCCGGAGCCGATGATCGCCCCGACCGAGGCCCACAGCAGCCCGGCCAGGCCGACCTCCCGCTTGAGCCCGCCGTGCCCCGTCGGGGGCGATGTCGTCGTATTGGAATGGGCCATGGCGCCACGCCTCTCACCTCGGGGAATCCCCCCGACAGTGCCGCAGCCCCGAGCCCTCCCCCACCCTCGAAACACCCTCCGACCTGCACCCTCACCCGAACGGCCGGAGCGCGGGTCCGTCAGTCGGGCGGCAGCACCGGCCGACGGTGCCGGCCCGGGCGGTATCCGACCGCCGCCCGGATCGCACCACCCCATCCCGCGCCTCCCCGCTCAACCGCTTTCGCCCCCCCGCGACAGTTCCCGCACCGTTCACCTACCCGGCACGCGGATCTCACCGCGAACCGGCAAGCTCCCGCACGGAGCGAAGTTGGCTGTACAACTTTGCCCGGGAGTCGTCGAGGAGGAACCCCCGTGACCGAGCGACCGCCGTTGACCGAGCTGCCGCCGTACTGGCTGCGCGACAACTGCCCCTGCGCCGAGTGCCGGGACCCGCGCAACGGGCAGAAGCTGTTCCAGATCGACGACCTGCCGGCGGGCCTCGCGATCGCCGCGAGCACGGAGCTCGACGGCCGCCTGGAGGTGCTCTGGTCGGACGGGCACCGCTCCCGCTATCCGCTCGCCTGGCTCGACGAGGCGGAGGAGGGCGACGGGCGCACCGAGCAGGGCAAGCGGCTCTGGGCGGCCGCCGAATTCGCGCGCGGCATTCCCGAGGCCGACTGGGAGGCCTACCTCACCGACCCCGCCGAGCAGGCCGCCGTCCTGGCCGCCGTACGGCGCAGCGGCTTCGCGGTGCTGCGCGGGGTGCCCGCCGTGGAGGGGCAGGTGCTGCGGGTGGCCGAGAGCTTCGGCTACGTCCGGGTCACCAACTACGGGGAGCTGTTCGACGTCCGGGTCGAGCCGGATCCGAACAACCTCGCGTTCACCGACAAGGCGATCGCCCCGCACACCGACAACCCGTACCGCGACCCGGTGCCCACCCTCCAGCTGCTGCACTGCCTGGAGAACTCGGCGACCGGCGGCGACTCCGGCCTGGTGGACGGCTTCAAGGCGGCGGCGATCCTCCGGGACGAAGCCCCCGAGGACTTCGCGACGCTCACCCGCACCCCCGTCCCCTTCGTCTTCCGTGACCGCCGCACCGAACTGCGCGCCGACCGCCCGCTGATCGACGTGGACCCGCTGGGCCGGATCCGCGAGGTCCGGTTCAACAACCGCTCCATCGGCACCCTCCGCGCCGGCGCGGAGGACCTGACGGCCTTCTACGCCGCCTACCGCCGCTTCGCCGCGATCACCCTGCGCCCCGAGCTCCAGCTGACCTTCCGGCTCGGCCCCGGCGACTGCCTGGTCTTCGACAACACCCGTCTGCTGCACGCCCGTACGGCCTTCCAGCAGGACGGCCGCCGACACCTCCAGGGGTGCTACGCGGACCTCGACTCGCTCGCCTCCACCCTCGCCGTGCTGCACCGCCGCACCGCCGCCCTGGACGAACTGGCCGAACTGTTCGCGGGCGAGGGCGCCGGGGAGTACCTGGGGGAGCCGGTCACCATGGCGGAGCACATGCTCCAGGCCGCGGCCGCCGCCGAGGCCGCCGGGGCCCCCGACCACCTGGTCGCCGCCGCCCTGCTGCACGACCTCGGCCACTTCCACGGCGCCTTGCACGGAAGAGATCTGATGCAAGGTCAGGACAATCGCCACAGCCACACCGGCGCCGACCGGCTGGCCGCCTGGTTCGGGCCGGAGGTCACCGAGCCGGTCCGGCTGCACGTGGCCGCCAAGCGCTACCTGTGCGCGGTCGAGCCCGGCTACCGGGCCCGGCTCTCCGAGGCCTCCGAGTACACCCTCACCGTCCAGGGCGGCCCGATGGGCGCCGAGGAGGCCGCCGCCTTCGCCCAACTCCCGGGCGCCGTCGACGCGGTAGCCGTGCGCCGATGGGACGAGCAGGCGAAGGAGCCCGGCCTGGAGACGCCGGACTTCGAGCACTACCGCCCGCTGCTCGCCTCACTCATGCGCTGACCGCCCCGCCGCGAGGCCCCGAGGCGGCGCGGCCGTCCGGGAGCTCAGTCCAGCTCCCGGGCGTGCCGCGAAAGCGCCGACGTGGCCAGCGAGTTGTGCACGCTGAACGCCACCGTGCCGGGCAGGTAGCGGTCCTGGGACCACTCCACCGGCGTGCCGGTCGGGTCGGTGGTGCGCCGCCGCTCGCGCAGCAGCGGGCCGCCCCGGCGGCAGCCGAGCAGCCGGGCGTCCTCGGCGTTGGCCGCGACGACGTCGATGGTGTGGTCGGCGTCGGTGAACAGGATGCCGTGCTCGCGCAGCACCTCGGTGTGCGAGACCACGTCCGGCGGCAGCTCGGCGACGATCTCGCCGACCCGCGGCGGGTAGATGGTCCGCTCGACCATCACCGGGGTGCCGGACAGCGTCCGCAGCCGGACCGTCACGTACACCTCGGCGCCGGGCTCCAGCCGCAGTTGCTCGCGCTCGGCCGCGTCCGCCGGGCGGCGCACCAGGGAGTCCAGGATGCCGCCGGGCTCCTCGCCCATCGAGTACGCCCAGTGCGTGAAGCTGAGCAGTTCGGAGAAGCTCTGCACCCGGGCGCCGCCGAGCACCACCCGTCGGGTGCCGCGGCGGGAGGTGACCAGCCCGTCGGAGCGCAGCACGGCGAGCGCCTGGCGGACGGTGCCGCGGGAGACCCCGTACTGCTCGGCCAGCGCGCCCTCGGCGGGCAGCCGGCCGGCCTCGCCGTACGCGCCGGTGGTGATGGCCTCGCGCAGATCGGCGGCCACCTTGCGGTACAGGGCTCCGGCCGTGCGCTCGACGGGGCGCTCGGGCTCTACTGCCACGTCACTCAATTGTCCCTCCAGGGGCGGTGTCCAGCGCAGCCGTACCGGCACGGACAGCCCGACCTTATCCCGCTGCGCAGTTCGAGCATCGCACCGAACGGATCACGCACCGATGGCCGGATTCCACCGTTCCCGCAGCCGACCCCGGTTCTGGGCCGTCCGTTCACCTTCCCGTCACCGAACTTCGGGTTACTTACCTCCGTCAGCGAAGTTGGCTAGTCAACTCGGACGCCGTCGAACTCACCCCGGACGGCTCCGGATCGCCACTCGCCGATCCCCCGATCCAGACACCCGCTTGCAGTTCCCCCCTCTCAGGAGACTGACCCGTGTCCGTGCACCGTGCCCGCTCCGCCGCCTTCGCGGCCGTCCTGACCGCCGCCGCGCTGTCCCTCACCGCCTGCGGTTCCGCCGGCTCCTCCTCCGCGAAGTCCGGCAGCGACGCCGCGGGCGGCAAGAGCGCCAAGACCGCCACCTCGGTCGCCGACTTCGGCGGCATGGACGCCCTGGTCGCCGCCGCCAAGAAGGAGGGCAAGCTGCACGTCATCACGCTGCCGCGCGACTGGGCGAACTACGGCAAGCTGATGGACGGCTTCAAGGCGAAGTACGGCATCGACATCGAGGACGAGAACCCGGACGGTTCCAGCCAGGACGAGATCAACGCGATCACCTCCCGCAAGGGCCAGGACCGCGCCCCCGACGTGGTCGACCTGGGTGCCGCGTTCGCCACCTCCGGCGGCAAGCAGGGCCTGTTCGCCCCCTACAAGGTCGCCGACTTCGACAAGATCCCGGCCGCCATGAAGGACGCCAACGGTCTGAGCTACAACGACTACGGCGGCTACATCTCGATCGCCTGCGACGCCAAGAAGGTGTCGGCCTGCCCGAAGACCTTCGCCGACCTGCTCAAGCCCGAGTACAAGGGCATGGTCGCGCTCAACGGCAACCCGACCAAGGCGAACGCCGCGTACAGCGCCGTCATGGCCGCCGCCCTGGCCAACAGCGGTTCGCTGGACAACATCCAGCCCGGCATCGACTTCTTCGGCAAGTTGAAGCAGGCCGGCAACTTCAACCCGGTCGAGGTCACCCCGGCGACCATCGAGAAGGGCGAGACCCCGATCACCATCGACTGGTCCTACCTGAACGCCGGCTACGCCGACAAGTTCAAGGACAAGGGCATCGACTGGCAGGTCAGCATCCCGTCCGACGGCGTCTACGCCAACTTCTACAACCAGGCCATCAACAAGGACGCGCCGCACCCGGCCGCCGCCCGCCTGTGGGAGGAGTACCTCTACAGCGCGGAGGGCCAGAACGGTTTCCTGGGCGGCTACGCCACCCCGGCCCTGTTCGACGCCATGAAGGCCGCGGGCACCCTGGACACGGCCACCGCCGCCAAGCTCCCGGCCGTCGAGAAGCCCTTCACCACCTTCCCGACCGACGACCAGACCACCGCGGCCAAGAAGGTCGTGACGGAGAACTGGGCCAAGGCGATCTCGGGCTGATCTGACTGATGACTACGGCTCCCACCCCGGTGCCGGCCAGCGCCTCCGCCGCCCAGAGCGGCGGGGGCGCCCCCGGCCCCGCCTCCCCCGCCCCGGCCACCGCCACCGCCACCGGCGGCGCCACCACGGTGCACACCGAGGCCCCCCGCCCGGCCGCGCGCCGGGCCCGCGGCAGCCGCGCCTGGCTCGCCGCCCTCCCCCTGATCCTCTTCTTCGCGATCGGCTTCGGCCTGCCCGCCGTCGCGATCGTCATCGGCGCCTTCACCACCTCCTCGGACGCCCCCGACGGCGGCGGCACCTTCACCCTCGACAACCTCACCGGCTCGCTCCAGGGCGCCTACTGGACGGCCCTGTGGGGCAGCGTGAAGCTCTCCCTGCTGACCGCGCTGATCGCCACCGTGGTCGGCCTGCCGCTGGCCCAGGCCGTGGCCACCTCCCGGTTCCGCGCCTTCCGCGAGGCCGTGATGTCCGCCTCCGGCGTGCTCGCCAACTTCGGCGGCGTCCCGCTGGCCTTCATGTTCGTCGCCACCCTCGGCAACTCCGGCGAGGTCACCAAGAAGCTCGGCCTGACCAAGCACGGCTGGAACCTCTACACCTTCTCCGGCCTGTCCGTGGTCTACCTGTACTTCCTGGTGCCGCTGATGGTCATCACCATCACCCCGGCCCTGGAGGGCCTCAAGGTCCAGTGGCGCGAGGCCGCGTACAACAACGGCGCCACCGGCGTGCAGTACTGGCGGCACGTGGCACTGCCCGTCCTGCTGCCCTCGCTGCTCGGCGGCTTCGTGCTGCTGTTCGGCGCCTCCTTCGCCGCGTACGCCACCGCCGAGGCCATGGTGGGCAGTTCGGTGCCGCTGATCTCGATGCAGATCGGCGACGCGCTGTCCGGCAACGTCCTGGTCGGCCAGGGCAACCTCGCCCTCGCCCTCGGCCTCGACATGATCGTGGTCGCCTGCCTGGTGATGGCCGTGTACCTGCCCCTTCAGCGCCGGAGTGCCAAGTGGCTCGCCTGATCAATCGCATCCGTTTCGGCCGCGGCCTGGTCCTGCTGCTCTGCGGGATCTACTTCGCGGTGCCGATGGCCGCCTCGCTGTGGTTCAGCGTCGACGACAACAAGGGCGGCACCACCTTCCGCGCCTACACCGAGCTGCTGAACGCCCCCGGCTTCACCGACAGCCTGGTGCTCAGCCTCGAACTGGCCGCCGTCACCGTGGCGGTGCTGCTGCTCCTGCTCGTCCCCGCGGTGCTCGCCGCCCGGCTCGGCGCGCCGAAGCTGCGCCCGGTCATCGAGGTCATGTGCTCGATGCCCCTGGTCGTCCCGGTGGTGGCCCTCACCACCGGCATCATCGGCGTGCTGCGCTGGGGCCCGGACTACCTCCAGGACACCCCGTTCTTCCAGACCATCGTGGCCATCCAGGACCCGGCCTTCCCGATCGTCCTGGTCATCGCCTACGTGCTGATGGCCCTGCCGTTCGCCTACCGGGCGATCGACGCCGGACTGCGCGGCGTGGACGTGGTCACCCTGGTCGAGGCCGCCCGCAACTGCGGCGCCGGCTGGCTGCGCGCGGTGTTCACCGTCGTCCTGCCGAACCTGCGCAGCGCGCTGCTGAACGGCGCCGTGCTCACCGTCGCCCTGGTGCTCGGCGAGTTCACCACCGCCTCCATCCTCGGCTTCGGCCCCTTCTCGGTGTGGATCAACTCCAACGGCAAGAGCGACGGCCAGATGTCCGTCGCGGTGTCGATGCTCAGCCTGCTGATCGTCTGGCTCGTCCTGCTGCTGATGTCCGCCGTCGGCCGCGGCCGCAAGGCCGCCCGGTCCTGAACCACCCCCCGTTCTCCAGGAGTTACCAGCCATGACCACGGCCACCGCCACCGCCTCCCGGGCCGCGACCGCCGCCGGCGGCGCCACCGTCGAGTTCCGCTCGCTGCGCCGCGCGTTCGGCGCCACCACCGCCCTCGACGGTCTGGACCTGACCGTCCGGCCCGGTGAACTGCTCGCCCTGCTCGGCCCGTCCGGCTGCGGCAAGACCACCGCGCTGCGCATCCTGGCCGGCTTCGAGCAGCACGACTCCGGCGAGGTGCTGGTCGACGGGCAGGACATCACCGCGATCCCCGCCCACAAGCGCGACGCGGGCATGGTGTTCCAGTCGTACAGCCTCTTCCCGCACCTGACCGCGCTGGACAACGTCGCCTTCGGGCTGCGGATGCGCGGCACCGGCAAGGCCGAGCGCCGCAGGCGCGCCCAGGAACTGCTGGAGCTGGTCGGCCTGCCGCACCGCGCCGAGCACTACCCGCACCAGATGTCCGGCGGCCAGCAGCAGCGCATCGCGCTCGCCCGCGCGCTCGCCCTCCAGCCGCGCGTGCTGCTGCTGGACGAGCCGCTGTCCGCGCTGGACGCCAAGGTCCGCCTCCAGCTGCGCGAGGAGATCCGCCGCCTCCAGCAGGAGCTGGGCATCACCACCCTGTTCGTCACCCACGACCAGGAGGAGGCGCTGTCCATGGCCGACCGGGTCGCCGTGCTGCGGGCCGGAAGGCTGGAGCAGTGCGCCACCCCGTCCGAGCTGTACGGCCGGCCGGCCACCGCCTTCGTCGCCGAGTTCGTCGGCACCATGAGCCGCATCCCGTGCACCCGCACCCCGGACGGCGTCGAGGTGCTCGGCCGCCGGCACGCGGTCGACGGCACCGCGCCGGCCGACGGCGAACTCCAGGTGCTGGTCCGCCCGGAGAACGTCGTCCTCACCCCGTCCGCGACCGGCCCGGCCCAGGTGGTCACCGCGTCCTTCCTGGGCGCCGTCACCCGGCTCACCGTCCGCCTGGACGACGGCACCGAGGTCAAGGCCGACCTGCCCACCGAGGCCGCCGCCGCCCTGCCGGCCGGCTCGCGCGCCGAGCTCACCCTGCCGGACCGGCCGGTACTGGTGGACCGCCGAACCGCCTGAGCGGCCCGTCTGGGATCCTCGTTACCGCCTCTGCACCCTCAGAAGAACCACCGAAGGTACCACCATGCCTGAAACCGTCGTTCCTGATTCCGCCCCCGTCCCCCTGCCCGCCGCCGTCCTCTTCGACATGGACGGCACCCTGGTCGACACCGAGCAGCTGTGGTGGAAGGCCGCCGCCGAACTCGCCGAGGAGCTGGACCACCCGCTCACCGACCGGGACGCCCCCGAGGTGCTCGGCCAGGCCGTCGAGCACACCGCCGCCCACCTGCACAGGGTCAGCGGCACCAGCCGCCCCGAAGCCGAACTCGCCGCCGTCCTGGGCGAGTCCTTCGCCGCCAAGGTCGCCGCCGAGACGGTGCCCCGCCCCGGCGCGCTCGACCTGCTGGCCGCCCTGCGCGAGGCCCGGGTGCCCACCGCACTGGTCTCCGCCTCCCCGCGTCTGGTGGTGGACCTCGTCCTGTCGTCCATCGGCCGCGACTGGTTCGCCGTCACCATGGCCGCCGAGGACACCCCCCGCACCAAGCCCGCGCCGGACCCGTACCTGGCCGCCGCCGAGCGGCTCGGCCTCGACCCGGCCGCCTGCGTCGCCGTCGAGGACACCCCCACCGGGGTCGCCTCCGCCGCCGCGGCCGGCTGCGCGGTGCTCGCGGTGCCCTCCACCGCCGTCCCGATACCCGACGGCCGGCGGATCACCCTGCTGGACAGCCTGGAGCGCGCCGACCTGGCGCTGCTGGGGAAGCTCTCCGCCGCCCCGGCCGTGTGACCGCGACATGCCCTACGTCCTGCTCACCCTCGCCATCCTGAGCGAGGTCTGCGCCACCAGCTGCCTCAAGCTCACCGAGGGGTTCACCCGCCTCTGGCCCAGCCTCGGAGTGGGAGTCGGCTACGCGCTCTCCTTCTACCTGCTCGGCCGCGCGCTCAAGCACATCCCGGTCTCGGTCGCCTACGCCGTCTGGTCCGGCGCCGGAACGGCGGCGGTCGCCGGCATCGGCGTGGTCGCCTTCGGCGAGTCACTGGGCAAGCTGCAGATCCTCGGCATCGCCCTGATCATCGTCGGAGTCGTCGTCCTCAACCTCAAGGGCGGCCACTGACCGCCCACCACCCCGGCCCGGAGGGCGTCAGGGTCCGGGCGTAGCGTTCCACCCCGACATCGTGAGGAGCGGGGGAAGCAGTGGCGGGAACGAGGACGAGACGCGGGACCGTCGCACTGGCGGCCGCGCTGGTGGCGGCGGTGCCCGCCGGGACGTTCGGGCTGGTGGCGGTGAGCACGTACGTGGGGTTCGGGGCGGCGTCGCTGCTCGGGCTGGTGCTCGGGGTCGGGTGGATCGTGGGGGTGGTGCGGCTGCTCGGGGCGGCGGCGGGCTGCTGGATGGCGGCGTTCGGGGCGCTGCTGTGGCTCCTCGCGCTGGCCTCGGTGGCCTCGGCCCGGGACTCACTGATCCTCAGCACCGCGGGGGAGACCGTCACCGCCCGGGTCACGGCCGCGCACGACCGCCCGCAGGGCAAGCAGCCGAGCTCCTCGTACGACGTCGTCGACGGCAACGGCGTGCCGATCCCGAACGGCACGGTGGCCGCCGGCCTGCACGCGCACGCGGTCGGTGACCTGCTCACCGTCCGGTACGACCCGAGGGGCGTCGCTCAGGCGCGCCTGCCGGAGAACGTCGACCTGCTGCGGGACGGCGCCGTCGCCCTCGGCGTCAACGCCGCCCTGATGGCGGGCACCGCCGGTCTGGGCGTGGCGGTGGTCCGCAACGGCCGCCCGCGCCGGGTCCCGTGGCGCCGGGGGAGCGCCCTCTGAGCCACGCCCCGCGGCGCGGCCGCCCGGCGGCGGTGGGCCCGCCGGGCCGCGCGGGCTACTCCCGCACCACCCGCGCCCGCAGGTAGTTGCGCCGTCCGAAGTTGGGCTCGTCCACCGCCGTGAGCTCCTCGACCTGGAACCGGTACAGCGCCGCCGCCCCGCCCCCGGTGAGGTACTGCCGCCGGACCTCGTCGTCCTGGGCGAAGGCCGGGTACCGCCCCTGGTAGGCCGCCAGCGCGGCCTCCGCCTGGTGCCCCCAGGCCTCGCTCGCGCTGCCGGTCAGCTGGAGTCCGCGCAGCTGCTCACCGAAGGCGGGCGGCGGCAGGAAGACGGTGGCGGCGGCCCGGGCCTCCTCGGCGAGGTGGTGGCTGTGCCGGGTGGAGCGCTCGCTGACGAAGTACAGGACGAGGTCCTCGTCGTAGGCGAAGAAGGCGAGGTTGGCGTGCGGCCCGTGTTCGTGGCCGGCGGTGGCGAGGGTGAGCACCATGGCCTCGGCGAGCAGCCCTTCGACGCCCTTGTGCAGCAGGTCGCCCGGCCAGTCCCCCTGCGTGATGTCGAGTCGGTACGGCATTCGGCACTCCCTCCGCTGGCACGCCCGGTGCCTTCGCGCCCCGAGCACGACTGAGCCGGGCGGCCGCCCCCGGTCGGGGGCCGCACGCCCGGCTCACATGCTCCACCCGCCGTCCGAAACCGGACAAGGGGCGGGCCACTCACGAAATGGCTACTACCGCGCCCGGTGCGAGGCGTACTCGCGGCTCACCACCGGCACCGTGCCGGGGCCGAGGAGCGGGCGCAGCGCGCCCGACCGCATCCGGTCCACCAGCGGCCCGCAGCGCCCGGCCAGCGGGGCCAGCACCAGGGCGACCAGGGTGCCGACGAGGGCGCCGACCGCCACGTCGTGCGGGTAGTGCACGCCGACCCAGACCCGGGAGGCGGCCATCAGGGCCGCGAAGACGGTGGCGACGACGCCGAGCCGGCGGCTGACGAACCAGAGCGAGACCGCGGCGGCGAAGGCGATCACCGAGTGGTTGCTGGGGAAGGACCAGTCACCGGCGGCGGGGCAGGTCTCCAGCGAGACGCTGCCCTTGATCTGCGCGCACGGCCGGAGTTCCTCGACCATGCCCTTGAGCACGGAGTTGATGCCGTACGCGACGACCACGATCACCGGGGAGGCGAGCACCTTGGCCATCACCGCGGACTCGGCGCCGCGCGCCCGCCACCACGCGTACAGCATGAACAGGGCGAACAGCCCGAGGCCGATCGCGGACCAGACCTTGATCACGTCGTCCAGCCAGGTCGGGGCGGACTGCGCCCACTTGTTCACCTGGGTGTAGAGGCTGCCGTCGATGCCACTGCCGTCGTACACGGCGAGAGCCCGAGAGGACATCACACGTCACCTCCGTGACGGCGCGCCTTACGGGCGCGGAACAGTTCGAGAACAATGGGGAGCACGGAGACAACTACTACCAGACCGATGATCGGCAGCAGATACTGGTCGATCCCGGGAATCGACGACCCGAGCCCGTACCCGGCCAGCACCACGCCGACGGTCCACACCGCACCGCCCGTCACCTGCCAGAAGGTGAACGAGCGGACCGGCACTTCGAGTACGCCGCAGAGCGGATTCAGCACCGTACGGACCACCGGGATGAACCGGGCCAGCACGATCGCCTTGCCGTGGCCGTACTTGGCCAGCAGTTCCTCGGCCCGTGCCACGCCCTCCAGCAGGCTCTTGCGCTTGGTCCGGCTCAGCAGCGCCCGGCCGCCGCGCCGGCCGATCAGGTAGCCGACCTGGGCCCCGGCCAGCGCCCCGATCAGGGCGGCGGGGAGCACCTGCCACAGGTGCAGCTGCGGGCCCTTGGTGGCGCCGGGCACGCAGAGCAGGCCCGCGGTGAACAGCAGCGAGTCGCCGGGCAGGAAGAAGCCCACCAGCAGGCCGGTCTCGGCGAACAGCACCACGGCGATGCCGAACGCCCCGAAGGCGGCGAGCAATGAGGAGGCGTCCAGCGGGTTCACGGCGAGGTGGGTGCCCATCGCGAGGTGGGTGCCCACCGCGAGGTGAACGGCCGGATCGGCGGGGAACTGGAGCAAGGCTGGCGGACCTCCCGTACGTTGGGGGGCGGTCGCCGCGACGCGCGGCGGACCCGCCCGGGACCGTCTACAGTGACGTAGACGGTCTACATGACTGTAGACGAAAGCTGGAGGAAGCGCCGCCATGTCCGACGTATCGTCCGCCCGCCGGCCTGCCGGGGAGCTGGAGTCCGAGGTGCTGGCCGCCCTGTGGTCGGCCCGGCAGCCGATGACGCCGCAGGACGTCCAGACGGCGCTCGGCGGCGACCTCGCCCGCACCACCATCGCGACGATCCTGGCCCGGCTGCACGACAAGGGGACGGTCGAACGCACCCGGACCGGCCGCGCCTACGCCTACACCCCGACCGTCCAGGACACGGCGGGCCTCGCCGCCCGCCGGATGCACACCGAACTCGGCCGCGAGGCCGACCGCTCCACCGTGCTCGCCCGCTTCGTCTCCGACCTCTCCGCCGAGGACGAGCAGCTGCTGCGCGCCCTGCTCGGCGGCGACGGCGACGGCGCCGTCGACGGCACCAACCGCGTCGGCGGCACCAACAGTGGCGGCTCCCGAGCGACGGGCGGCCCCGGATCGGCGGGCGCCCCGTGCTGATCGCCGTCTGGGCGCCGCTGCTGCTGCCCTTCCTGACCGCCCCGCTGGCCCGCCGGCTCGCCGAGGCGCTGCCGCCCCGGGCCGCCGCCTGGCTGCTGGCCGGCACCGCCACCGTGCTGGCCGGCGGCACCCTCTGCTCGCTCGGACTGCTCGCCGCCGCCGGACTGCTCCAGCTGCCCCCGGTCGCCGCCCTCGGCCACCTCTCGCTGCCCTGGCTCACCGCCGCCGCGCCCAGCGCCCCGGTCGCCGCCGCCCTGGCCGGCCTCGCCCTGGCCGCGCTCGCCGCACTGGCCGTACGGACCACCCGCCGCCGGTGCCTGGAGCTGCGCACCGCCCGGGCCGCGCTGCCCGCCCCGCGCCCCTCCTGCGGCGCCGAGGCGGGAGCCGAGCCGGGCGCCGAGACGGAGGCCGCATCGGGCGCCGCAACGGGCACCGCAGCAAGCACCGCCCCGCGCGCCCAGACCGACGCCGACCAGCATCCGGACACGCGCCCCCGCCACGCCCCGGTGCGCCGGGCGCGCGCCGAGCGCGGGCCGCAGGACCCCACCCGGCACCCCGCCGGGCGCCCCACCCTGCGCCCCGCACCCCGCCCCGTCCGGGCGGCCTGGCGGCAGGCCCTGGCCCGGCTCCGACACCCCGCCGACCACCCGCTCACCGTGCTGGACGACGAGCGCGCCGACGCCTTCGCCCTCCCCGGCCGCCTGCGCCGCCCCGGCCGGCCCGGCGAGCCCGGCCGGATCGTGGTCACCTCCGGGATGCTGCGCGCCCTCAGCGGGCCCGAGCGCTCCGCCCTGCTCGCCCACGAGCGCGCCCACCTGACCGGCCGGCACCACGTCTTCCTCGCCCTCGCCGAGCACGCCGCCGACGTCCACCCGGCGCTCCGCCCACTGCGCGCGCCCCTCGGGTACCACCTGGAGCGCTGGGCCGACGAGGTGGCCGCCGCCCGGATCGGCGACCGCGCCGTGACGGCCCGCGCGGTCGGCCGGGCCGCCCTCGCCGCGAGCCGCTCGCCCTGGCCGGCCCGGCCCCGGCTGGTCGCCGCCGCCCACTCCGGCCCGGTCCCGCGCCGGGTCGCGGCCCTCCTCCAGCCCCGCCCCTCCACCGCCCCGGCCACCCGGCTGCGGGCCGTCGCGCTGGCCCTGGCCGCCTGCCTGGCCCTGACCACCGGCGCCGCCCTGGAGGCCACCGCCGACCTCCACCACACCGTCGAGACCGCCCAGCACGAACCCGGTACGGAGCGCTAGCCGACCCCGGCCGGGCGCCGAACGAACCCCGAACGAACCTCGGCCGGGCGCCCCGCGCCGTTTCCGTACCGACCGGTATGCGGACTTGGCAGACCCCGTCCCCACGCGCCCATCGCACCCGTACGCTTTCGTCAGCGCGTCGACCCCGGCGCGTCCTCGAACGGCGGCGAGGAGCAACCCGAGTGCGGCAGACCGGACGGCAGTCCCGACGACCAGAGCGCCGCACCCCGCCGACCGCGGCGGAGCTGGCCAGGGTCCACGAACGCACCCTCGCCGACGCCGCCGCCCGCGAACTCGTCCTCCCCGAGAGCACCGGGCCCGGTACGCCCGGCCGGCTCGAACCCCGCCCCGAGATCGGCGACTCCTGGGCCCGGCTGCGCCGCCTCGGCCTCGACCCCGACACCGGCGCCTCCACCGTCCTGCTCGGCCCCGCCGAGCTGGAGCAGCGCCGCCGGGCCAGCGGCCTCGACAACGTCATGCCGGTGCTGCGCGAGACCCTGCTGGAGCCGGTGAGCCAGGCCCCGCTGATCCTCGCCATCGCCGACGCCGAGGGCCACGTGCTCTGGCAGGAGGGCGAACGCGGCCTGCGCCGCAGCGCCGACCGGATCGGCTTCGTCACCGGCGCCCGCTGGACCGAGGAGACCGTAGGCACCAACGGCATCGGCGTCGCGCTGCGCGCCCAGCGCCCGATGCACGTCCACTCCGCGGAGCACTACCTGCGCAGCCACCACACCTGGACCTGCGTGGCCGCCCCCGTGCACGACCCGGCCACCGGGCGGCTGGTCGGCGCCATCAACCTCAGCGGCCCGGCCCACAACGTCCGCCCCTACCTGCTCCAGCTCACCGCCACCGCCGCCCGGCTCGCCGAGACCGAACTGCGTGCCCGCCGCCTGGAGGCGCTGAACCAGCTGCGCACCCTGGCCGCCCCGCTGCTCGCCCGGGTCGGCGGACCGGCCCTGGTGGTGGACGCGGCCGGCTGGACCGCCGCCTCGGCCGGGCTGCCGCCGCAGAGCCGGCTGCGCGTCCCCAGCGAGGGCTGGGACCCGGCCGCCGTGCACTGGGTGCCGGGGCTGGGCGAGTGCGTGCTGGAGCCGCTCGCGGACGGCTGGCTGGTGCGGCCCGTCCGGCCGACCGGGGCGGACGGCTCCGGCACGGTGACCGCCGAACGCGCCGAGGGCGCCCGGCTCCGGCTCGACCTGCGCCGACCGGACCGCCCCGAACTGTCCGTCCGGAGCGCGGCCGACAGCTGGTCGCACCCGGTCAGCCCGCGCCACGCCGAGCTCCTGCTGCTGCTCGCCACCGCCCGCGAGGGCAGCACCGCGGCCCAGCTGGCCGAGGCGCTGTTCGGCGACGCGGGGCGGACGGTCACGGTGCGCGCCGAACTGTCCCGGCTGCGCCGCTACCTGGGCGGCCTGCTGGCCCACCGGCCGTACCGCTTCGCCGACTCGGTGCTGGTCACGGTGGAGGGGCCGGCCGATCCGCTCGACCTGCTGCCCTCCTCCACCGCCCCCGCGGTACGGCGGCTGCGGGCGGAGCTGGTGGCGGGCCTGGTCCGGCTGCCCGGGGCCGCGGTACCCGTGCCGCCCCCGCGCCACGGCGGGGGCCCGCCGGTCCCGGACGACGCCCCGGCCGCGCAGTGCGCACCGGCGAACGGCACCCCCACGAACGGCGCGTCCACCCACAGCGCTGTCACCGACAGCACCACCGCCAACACCCCACCCGCGAGGGGAGGTTGCGCTCCTCAGCCGCCCGCGAGCAGCGCGGCCAGCTGGGCGTCGGTGGGCCCGTAGTCGCGCTCGGCCTCGGCCGAGACCAGCGCGTAGGTGCGGTCCAGCCAGGCCTGCACCCGGGGCCTGGAGGCCTCCAGCAGGGCGCTGCCGTGCGGGGATTCGAGCGCCAGGTGCAGCGTCGAGCCGTGGCAGGGGCAGTACGCCGGCCACAGCTTGACGTCGCCCTGGCCGCTGATCCCCTGCAGTCCGTCGCGCAGCAGGTCGCGGGAGAACACCCAGTCCGCCTCGTCCGGACGCCCCAGGTGGAAGGTCAGCAGCACCTCGTAGGGCCGTGCGGTGTCGAAGCGGAACCGGGTGCACACCTCGCCGACCACTTCGTCGCCCAGTGAGATCCGCAGCGTCAGCACCTCCTCCACCGACGCCGGAGCGGCGGCGGAGCCACCCCCATCGCCGCCCGTGGGGGTGGCGGCGAGGGGGGCACTGGAGGCTGCGGACAGCGGGTCGGGCGGCATGACGGTCTCTCCGGGAACGGCGCGGGATGCCATCAGCCTGCGTCACCGGCGACCGGGCGGGCAAGGGTTGCAAGGGGGTTGCAACAATCCCCGCCCGGGCCCGTCGATCCTTACCAGGAATACCAGACGGACCGTCAACTTCCGCTCATCGAACGGATGTCCGGAAAATGGAGGGATACTGTCCGTCGTCCGGCCACCCGCTGGTACGCTCTCCCCCTCCCGGCGCGGGCCCGCCCGCGAGGCCGGCCCGGAACGGCCGGACCGCTGCCCGGCGGTGGTGCGTGGGAGAATACGGCGACGCGACGGCGGCTTCGGGGAGGGAGGGGTCCGGTGGCTGTGCGTGGGGAGACCACGCGGGACGTGCAGCACGAACCCGCACGACAGGGCCGGCACGGTCGGCCCCGCCCGTTCGGCGGCCGCTTCCGGCTGCCCACCCTGCGCTTCTCCGGTGCCGCGATGGCGATGTCCACCGTGGTGGGCATCAGCATCGCCACCACCCTGCTGCTGAACGAGCAGCAGGGCATCGGCCGTCGGGCCGGCGTCGCCCGGGTCGGCACCACTCCGCCGCCCAGCCCGAGCGGTACGGACCAGGCCGAGGCCGCCTCCGAGCGGACCACGGACACCCCTCCCCCGCCCTCCGGCCGCCCGCACGCCCCGAAGGCCTCCGGCCGTCCCTCCACGCACCCGTCCGGCCCGGCCAACGCCGCCGCCACGCCGCCGTCGGGGCTGCGGGCCGGAACGGCCGTCCCGGTCACGCCGTCGACCGGCGGGCAGGCCTCCGCCGGGCACGACCCGCACCCCTCGGCCGACACCCCGGCCGTCGGCGCCTCCCCCTCCGCCCAGCCGCCCACGGCCGCCGACCCGTCCACCCCGGCCCCCGGGCAGCCGGGTACCGGGCAGGCGGGTACCGGACGACCCGACGTCGGAGCAGCCGGCACGGGCGAATCCCCGCGCCCGCCCGCGCTCCAGCCGGCCAAGCCCGGCCGCCCGGGCGCCGCCCTCCCCGGCCCGGGCCGCCCGCTCCCGCCGCCACCGGCCGGCGCCGTCCCCGGAAACACCGCCGGCACCGAGGGCACCGCCAGCACCGGTGCCACCAACGGCACCGACAGCACCGAGGACACCGGGGCCGCCGACGGCGCCACCGACGACGCCACCCCGGACGCCGACCAGGCCCTGACCGGCACCGGACTGACCACCACCCTCGGCCGCGACGGCCTCCGGCACGCGCTGGACCTCACCGTGACCGAACCGGTCACCGCACTCCAGGCCGAATTCCGGCTCACCGCAGGCGAGTTGGCCCCCGGCACCGGCACCGTCTGGACCGACCTGCCGGGCGCCGTGGTGACCACCCAGCAGGAGCGCGGCAGCCTGGTCTACCGCTTCACCACCCCGCCCGGCACCGACGTCGAGCCCGGCCGCTACGGCTTCGTCGTGCGCGGCAGCCGCCCGGCCGAGCAGGGCGGCCCGGTACGCAGGTCGGGCTCGCAGGAGAGCTGGAACGCCGCGGCCTTCGGCATCGACCACCCCCGGGCGGTCGCCGCGCTCGGCGGCTTCGGCCCGTCGGCGCCGCAGCCCACCCAGCCGCAGCCCACCCAGCAGACCGCGCCGCAGCGGGCGCCCCAGCAGCCCGTACCCCAGCCCGTACCCCAGCCCGCGCCGCAGGCCGCCCGGCAGCCGGCGGGCCAGGTCCGCTGACCTCCCCTCGGCCGATCCGATCGTCCGACGATCGGCCAGCTGACCGGGCTCATCCCCGCACCCCCGTTCGTTACTGTGTGCAGCACCCGGCCCGACGCCCCCAGCGGCCCCGGCCCGGGCCGTCGTTCCGCACCCGAGGAGGAGTCCTTGTCCACCGTCCTGACCCAAGGCGGCAACGCACCGCTGACCGCCGCGCGGGTGACCGTCGAGGTCACCGCGCCCAAGGCGCTGGACGTCTCCGGCCTGCTGCTGACCGACGCCGGCAAGGTCCGCTCGGACGCCGACTTCGTCTTCTTCAACGCCCCGCACGGCCCGGGCGTGAGCCTGCGCCCGGCCGCCGCCGGAGCACCTGACGTGATCACCGTCGACACCCCGGCCGTTCCGGCCGACATCAGCAAGGTCGTGGTCACCGCCAGCCCGGCCGACCAGTCCGCCACCTTCGCCGGGATCGAGCCCACCGCCACCGTCCGGGACGCCGACACCGGCGCCGTCCTGGTCACCTTCACCCCGCCCCGGCTGGGCCTGGAGACCGCGCTCATCGTGGTCGAGATCTACCGGCGCAACGGGGTCTGGAAGGTGCGCGCGGTCGGCCAGGGGTACGCGGACGGTCTGGCGGGCATCGCCACCGACTTCGGCGTCGCCGTCGACGACACCCCGGCCCCGCCGAGCGCAACGAGCGCACCCACCCCGGCCCCGGCCCCGCAGCCGACCGTCCAACTGCACTCGCCGGCCGACCTCCCGCTGCCGCCCGTCCCGCCGGTGCCCCCGGCCCCGCCCGTCCCCCCGGCACCCCCGGCACCCCCGGCTCCCGCGGTCGACCCCCGGATCGCCATGGCCACCGTCCCGGCCATGCCCGCCGCACCCCCGGAGCCCCCGGCCCCCGCAGCCGCCCCCGCCCCCACCCCCGCCGAGCGCCCCAAGGTCACCCTGGACAAGGGCCGGGTCAGCCTGGTCAAGGGCAGCTCCGTCTCCCTGGTGAAGAACGGCCGCCCCTTCCTCTCCTCGGTCCGGATGGCCCTCGGCTGGGAGTCCGCCGCCCGCGGCCGCGACATCGACCTGGACGCCTCCTGCCTGGCCTTCGACGCCAAGCACCAGCGCCTGGAGACGGCCTGGTTCATGAAGCTGAGCATCTTCAACGGCGCGATCGCCCACTCCGGTGACAACCTGGTCGGCGGTGACGGCGGCGACGACGAGGCGATCACCGTCCACCTGGAGGGCCTGCCGACCGAGGTCCACGCGCTGGTGTTCGTGGTCAACTCCTTCTCCGGCCAGAAGTTCACCGAGCTGCGGAACGCCTACTGCCGCCTGGTGGACGTCCGCACCGAGGAGGAGCTGGTCCGCTTCGACCTGACCCACTCCGAGCCGCGCACCGGCGTGGTGATGTGCAAGCTGGTCCGCCGCCCGACCGGTGAGTGGGAGATGACGGCGCTCGGCGAGTTCGTCGACGGCAAGACCGCCCGGGCGATGATCGAACCCTCCGCCGCCCTCCTCTGATCCCGGTCCCGACCGCATCCACTCAATGTCAAAGCCACGCCGCCGATTTCACCTCCCAGGGGCATCAAGTCGTTCGCGGATCGACTCGATTGACTCTCCGGGGGGTGATTCGCGCTCTCCCCTGCATCCAAGGAGGAGAGACCGTGCCGCACATCCCGTCCCGCCTCGTCGTCGCCGGCACCGCCGCCGCCCTGGCCGTCGGCCTGATCACCCCCACCACCGCCGAGGCCGCCGCCAAGCCCGTCACCCGCGCCGCCGGGCTGGAGTGGGTGGCCCTCGGCGACTCGTACACCGCCGGGGTGATCCAGGCCACCGGCGACGAGTTCGAGACCCCGCGCGACGGCTGTGCCCGCACCACCGGCTCCTACCCGGAGGTCATCCGCCGCGACCTCGGCCCGCTGGTCGACCTGCGCAACGTCAGTTGCAGCGGCGCCACCACCGGGAGCGTCTACGCGACCGAGCTGTCCCCGCTCGGCCGGCCGCTCCCGCCGTACGGCACCGACCCGGACGCGCCGTTCCCGCCGGTCCCGCCGCAGATCGACGCCGTCAGCCAGAGCACCGACCTGATCACCGTCGGGATCGGCGGCAACGACCTCGGCTTCGCCCAGATCCTCGAGGACTGCGTCACACTCGGCGCCGGGACCGGAAACACCGGTACGCCCTGCAAGGACAAGTACGACACCCAGCTGCCCGGCCGCCTCAACCAACTCCGTTCCGGCTACGACCAGATGCTCACCGCACTGCACGCCAAGGCCCCGTCCGCCAAGGTCGTCACCGTCGGCTACCCGCACCTCGTCCCCGAGGACGCCAACCGCTGCCGGTACGGCGACCCGCTGCAGTTCGCCACCTTCACCACCGGAGACCTCGCCTGGGCGCGGGCCGCCATCCTGGAGCCGCTCAACGCGGTCATCCAGCAGGACACCGCCGCCCACCGCGACACCTTCGTCGACCTCTACCCGGCCAGCGCCGGACACAGCGCCTGCGACCCCGACCACTGGCTGGACGGCCTGCTGACCAGCATCCTGCCCCTCGAGTACGCGCTGGTGCACCCCAACGCCAAGGGCCAGGCCTTCGCCGCCGCCCGGGTCGAGACAGTCATCCTCGGCGACTGAGGGAAAAGCGGTGGCGCGGCCCGCCCTCGGGGATCATCCTGATCCGATGATCATCCGCGAAGCCACCCCCGAGGACTGGTCGGCCATCTGGCCGTTCTTCCACGACATCGTCGCCGCCGGCGAGACCTTCCCCTACCCCCTGGACATGCCCTCCGAGCTGGGCCGGGAGTGGTGGATGAAGACCGCCCCCGACCGCACCGTGGTCGCCGTCGACGAGGACGGCACGGTCCTCGGCACCGCCACCATGAACCGCAACCGCCCCGGCAACGGCGGGCACGTGGCCAGCGCCAGCTACATGGTCGACCCGGCCCACCACGGCAAGGGCATCGGGCGGGCCCTGGTCGAGTACACCCTCGACTGGGCCCGCGGGGCGGGCTTCCGCGCCATGCAGTTCAACGCGGTGGTCGCCAACAACGACCACGCCGTCAAGCTCTACCGCTCGCTGGGCTTCGAGGTGGTCGGCACCGTCCCCGAGGCCTTCCACCACCCGGTCGACGGCTACGTCGGCCTGCACGTCATGTACCGCCCGCTGTAACCACGGGGGGCTACTCCTCGATCGCCCCGCCGACCCGCCGCAGGTGCTGCCGGAAGCTGTACGACGGGTCGGCGGCGCGCCGCTCCAGGAACTCCTCGAAGCGGGTCTGCCTCCGCAGGGTGTCCCCGGCCGTGATCCGCCCGGCCTGCGCCCGTTCGGTGGCGGCGATCCCGGCGGCCGTCTCCAGCACCTCTCCGGCCCGGTCGGCCGGCACGAACAGCACACCGTCGGCGTCCGCGAACACCGTGTCCCCGGTGGTCACCAGGTGCGGCCCGAACCGCGCCGACTCCAGCACCTCCGGCTCCCGCCCGTCCAGCCGCAGCGGCCCCACCGGCAGCGCGCCGTAGCTGAACACCGGCAGCCCGATCTCCATCAGCTCGGGGGTGTCCCGGTGCAGCCCCCACACCACGATCCCGGCCACCCCGGCGGCCCGCGCCTCCAGCACCGCGAGGTCCCCGATGCAGGCCTCGTCGGTCCGCCCGCCGTTGTCGATCACCAGCACGTCCCCGTCCAGCGCGCCCCCGTACGCCTCCAGGAACACGTCCACGCTCCCGTAGTGCCGCACCGGCAGCACCCGCCCCGCCACCCGGGCCCCGGCCACCACCGCCCCCACCCCCACCGGCGCCGCCCGCACCCCCACCCCGAGCCGCACACACGCATCCGCCACCAACGGCGTCGACAGCCCCTCGAACTGCTTCAACATCCCCAACTCCTCCCACCAAAAGCCCAGTTCACAGCAGCGAAGATCCTAAGCCCGGCCGCCGGAACAACGGAACGGCCCGCACCCCCCGTCAGGGGTGCGGGCCGTTCATCCTGCCGCCAGGGTCAGCTACGGGTGGCCATGGCGCGCAGGAAGAAGGTGAGGTTGGCCGGGCGCTCGGCGAGGCGGCGCATGAAGTAGCCGTACCACTCCTGGCCGTACGGGAGGTAGACCCGCATGGTGTTGCCCTCCTCCGCGAGGCGCAGCTGCTCCTCGGGGCGGATGCCGAACAGCATCTGGTACTCGAAGGAGTCCCGGGTGCGGTTGTTCCACTGGGCCAGCTGGCCGGCGATCTTGATCATGTTGGGGTCGTGCGAGGCGATCATCGGGTAGCCCTCGCCGGCCATCAGGATCTTGAGCGCGCGGACGTACGCGAGGTCGACCTCGTGCTTGCCCTGGAAGGCGACCGACTCGGGCTCCTTGTAGGCGCCCTTGCACAGGCGCACGCGGGAGCCGGCGCCGGAGAACTCACGGCAGTCGGCCTCGGTGCGGCGCAGGTAGGCCTGGAGGACGACGCCCAGCCAGGGGAAGTCCGCCCGCAGCTCGCGCGCGATGGCGAGGGTGGAGTCGGTGGTGGTGTGGTCCTCCATGTCGAGGGTCACCGTGGTGCCCGCGTCGGCGGCGGCCTCGCAGATGCGGCGGGCGTTCTCCAGCGCGATCTTCTCGCCGTCCACCGGCAGGAACTGGCCGACGGCCGACAGCTTGACGGACACCTCGGCGGCGGCGGCGAGGCCGGTCTCCTTGAGGGCCTTGAGCAGGTGCTCGTAGGCCTCGGCGGTGCCGGCGGCCTGGGCGGCGTCCTTGGTGTCCTCGCCGAGGTGGTCGAGGGTGACCTTGCGGCCGGTGGCGACCAGGTCGTCGGTCGCGGTGACGGCGTCGTCGAGGACGTCACCGGCGACGAAGCGCTCGACTATCGCGTGGGTCGGGGGGAACTTCTCGACCACGGTGCGGACCTGGGGGGACCGTGAGGCCGCGAGAAGGGCGGAACGGAGCATCGGGACTCCTGGAGCTGGTGTTTCCAAGGGTGGCAGAAAAGGGCCGGGGCGGCGGTACGGGGGTAGGCCGCCGCCCCGGCGGGGCGACACCCGGCTGCGGGGCCGGGCGTCGCGGGTGACCGATGGCCTCTACAGCGGATCGATCGGCGACAGGGCTGGTCAGCCCATGTGCGGGTAGCGGTAGTCGGTCGGCGGGACGAAGGTCTCCTTGACCGAGCGGGTCGACGTCCAGCGGGCCAGGTTCTGCTTGGCGCCGGCCTTGTCGTTGGTGCCGGAGGCGCGGCCGCCGCCGAAGGGCTGCTGGCCGACGACGGCGCCGGTGGGCTTGTCGTTGATGTAGAAGTTGCCGGCGGCGAAGCGCAGCTTGTGCATCGCGTCCTGGGCCGCGGCGCGGTCCTGGGAGATGATCGAGCCGGTCAGGCCGTAGGGCGACACGGACTCCATCTGGGCCAGCATCTCCTCGTACTTCTCGTCCTCGTAGACGTACACGGCGAGGATCGGGCCGAAGTACTCGTCGCGGAAGTACTCCGAGGCCGGGTCCTGGCAGACCAGGACGGTCGGGCGGACGAAGTAGCCGACCGAGTCGTCGTAGGTGCCGCCGGCGATGACCTCGACGGAGGCGTCGGCGTGGGCGCGGTCGATGGCGGCCTTGTTCTTGGCGAAGGCGCGCTCGTCGATGACGGCCGACATGAAGTTGGACAGGTCGCTGACGTCGCCCATGGTGAGGCCGTCGACCTCGGCGGCGAACTCGTCCTTGAGGCCGGCCCAGATCGAGGCGGGGACGTAGGCGCGGGAGAGCGCCGAGCACTTCTGGCCCTGGAACTCGAAGGCGCCGCGGGTCATCGCGGTCTTCAGCACGGCCGGGTCGGCGGACGGGTGGGCGACCAGGAAGTCCTTGCCGCCGGTCTCGCCGACGATCCGCGGGTAGGTGCGGTAGCCGGCGATGTTGTTGCCGACCTCGCGCCACAGGTGCTGGAAGGTGGCGGTGGAGCCGGTGAAGTGGATGCCGGCCAGCGCGGGGTGCTTGAGCGCGACGGCGGAGACGTCCAGGCCGTCGCCGGTCACCATGTTGATGACGCCCTTGGGCAGGCCGGCCTCCTCCAGCAGCTGCATCAGCAGGTGCGCGGAGTACTGCTGGGTGGGGGACGGCTTCCACAGCACCACGTTGCCCATCAGCGCGGGCGCGGTCGGCAGGTTGCCGGCGATCGCGGTGAAGTTGAACGGGGTGATCGCGTAGACGAAGCCCTCCAGCGGGCGGTGGTCGCTGCGGTTCCACACGCCGTCCGAGGAGATCGGCTGCTCGGCCATGATCTGGCGGGCGAAGTGCACGTTGAAGCGCAGGAAGTCGACCAGCTCGCAGGGGGTGTCGATCTCGGCCTGCTGGGCGGTCTTGGACTGGCCGAGCATGGTGGCGGCGGCCAGGGTCTCGCGCCAGGGGCCGGCCAGCAGGTCGGCGGCCTTGAGGAAGATCGCGGCGCGCGAGTCGAAGGAGAGCGCCTGCCAGGCCGGGGCAGCGGCCAGGGCAGTGTCGATGGCTTCCTGCGCGTCCGCCTGGGTGGCGTTGCGCAGGGTGCCGAGCCGAGCCGCGTGGTTGTGCGGCTGGACGACGTGGATCTCGGTGCCGCCGCCCATCCGGCGCTCACCGTTGATCGTCATGGTCAGCTGGACCGGCTCCTGGCCGCCCAGCTCCTTCAGCTTGGCCTCCAGGCGAGCCCGTTCGGGGCTGCCGGGGGCGTAGCTGTGGACCGGCTCGTTCACCGGCGCGGGGACCTGGGTCACAGCGTCCATGAGGCGCACGCTCTCCTTCGTTCAATGCGGGGGAAGGCCTGCACGGGTCACGCGCAGGCCACAGCACGAACGCTATTCCTGCCCGCCGGGCCACTTGATTGGCCGGGCGGCTAAATTCCCCCGTACGGCGTTGTCCGGCCCGACGAAGGCGGTCACGCCGCGGTCACGACCGCCCGTCAGGCGGCCCGGTCCGACCGCCCCTCCCGCCCCAGCTGTCCCGCAGGCACCACCCGCCGCTCCCAGTCGATCCGGTACCCGTGCACCGGCCGGAGCAGCTTCTCCGGGCTCATCACGGTCCGCGCCATGATCGGCGCGACCAACCGGAACACCAGCCGCCCGACCGCCCCGGAGGCCTTCTGGTTGTTGGTGCGCTCGGCCGCGGCGGCGATCCGCTCCACCCGGGGCCGGCGCAGCGCCTCGTACGCGGCGAAGGCCTCGGTGTGGTCGGGCAGGTCGCGCAGGCAGCGGGCGAGTTCGACGGCGCTCTCGACGGCGAGCGAGACGCCCTGGCCGGAGCTGTTGGACGGCGCGTGCACCGAGTCGCCGACCAGCACCATCCGGCCGCGGTACCAGTGCGGGACGGACGGCATGATCTCCAGCCGGGGGAAGGTCTCGACCGTCCCGGCGTCGGCGACCGCCAGCACCTCGCGGGCGGGGCGGTCGTCGGCGTGCAGCTCGCGGCAGCGGCGCAGCCACTCCTCCCGGCCGACGGCGCGGACCTGCTCGGTGGTCAGCTGCTCGGGCTGCGGGATGTTGCTGAACCAGGCGGTGCCGCGGCCCTCGGGCAGGCCCCAGTAGCCGAAGAAGGCCCGGGCGCCGTTGGCGAAGTGCATGGTCTCGCCGCGTCCGGCCCGGCCGGGCAGCCGGTACGGGCTGTAGCCGCCGACGCCGAGCAGGCCGGTGTACCTGGCGGCGGGCGCGTCCGGGTCGATCAGGGTGCGAACGGTGGAGCCGGTGCCGTCGGCGCCGATCAGCAGGTCGCCGGTGGCGCTGGTGCCGTCGGCGAACCGTGCGGTGATCCCGTCGGCGCCCTCCTCGGCGCCCACCAGCCTTTTGCCGTACCGGACTTGGATCCCGGCCCCGGCCAGCCGCCGCTGCAGCACCCGGTACAGCTCGGCGCGGCGCATCACCCGCCCGCGCGGCAGGTCGGTGAGGCCGGCGAACTCGGCCAGCACGCCGCCCCTGCCGTCCTCGATCAGCATCGGCCCGATCGGCTGGCCGACCTGCCCGACCTCCTCCTCCAGCCCGACCACGGCGAGGGCGCCGAGGCCGTTGGGGGCGATCATGAACGTGCCGCCGATGCCCTCGGCGGAGGCCTCGTAGGCCTCGAAGACCTCGGCCTCGAGGCCGGCCCTGCGCAGCGCCAGTGCCGTCACCGGGCCGGCGATACCGCCGCCGATGACCAGGGCCTTCTTCGCGGTGCGGACGGTTCGCGGTGCACTCATTGCAGACTCCCGAAGTACTCCTGCCAGGTCCGGACGAAGTCCGGCTCCCGGAGCTGGGCGATGAGGCGCTCGACGAAGGCGATCTCGGTCTCCAGGCCGCCGACCCGGTACTCCTCCTCGATCAGGAAGAGCCAGCCGACACCCTCCTCGGTGGCCTTGCGCAGGGCCTCCCGGATCCCCGCCGCCTCGGCGGTCAGGGCGGTCAGCCGCCGACCCAGGAGCTCCACCGACTCGGCCGGCGGGAGCACCATGAGCAGCGACAGCGAGACCCCGAACGCGGGGTACTCGTGCCGCGGTTCGGCGACGAGTTCGCGCATCCAGTCGAAGAGCTCCGCCCGCCCCTCCTCGGTGAGGGCGTAGACGGTGCGCTCCGGCCGCTGGGTGTCGCGGACGGTCTCCTGCTCGGCGACGAACCCGGCCTTCCGCAGCTGCTCCACGACCATGTAGAGCGAGCTGCGGTTGTACTTGATGTTGCGGTCCTTGGCGTGCTCCTTGAGCCGACGACCCATCTCGTACGGGTGCATCGGCTCGGCCATGAGTTCGGCCAGGACCGCGAGCGCCAGCGGGTTCGACACCTTGCGTCGCTTCGCCACGAGACATCCTCATCTCTTGGTCAGCACCGACTATCCACTCCTGAATAGTCAGAGTCAACTATTTTCGAGAGACGAACCGCGATGCTGTCCGCCCGGCTAAAATCAACCACACACCGTTGTCCGAGCGGATGAAGGAGGTCCGGAGTGACCACCCCCGGCCTCCCGCTCCGCCAGCTGCTGATGTCGCTGGGCGAACCCCTGGTCGAACTCCAGGCCGCCCCCCAGGGCCTGGACGTCCCCGTCCGCGACGTCGCGATCCTGGACCCGGAGGACCCTCCCACCTCCTCCCCCGGTGAACTCGTCCTCGCCATCGGCGCCCGCGGCCGCGCCGCCCTCCCCGCTCTGCGCGCGGCCGGCCGGGCCGGCGCCGCCGCCGTCGCGGTCAAGCTGGACGCCCCCGGCCAGGCCGACGCCCTGCGCGAGGCCGCCACCGACGCGGGCGTCGCCCTGCTGTCGGTGCGCCGGGAGACCCGCTGGGAGCACCTGGACTCGCTGGCCCGGGCGATCATCGCCGGCCCCGACGCCCCGGACTCCCCCGGCACCCCCGAACCCAACGCGGGCGACCTCTTCTCCCTCGCCCAGACCGTCGCCGTGCTCACCAACGGCATCGTCTCGATCGAGGACACCTCCAGCCGGGTCCTCGCCTACTCCCGCTCCTCCGACTCCGACGAGGTCGACGACCTGCGCCGGCTCTCCATCCTCGGCTGGCAGGGCCCGGAGCCGTACCTCTCCAAGCTCCGCGAGTGGGGCATCTTCCAGCACCTGCGCAGCTCGGACACCCCGATCGCGGTCGAGCCGCACCCCGAACTCGGCCTGCGCCGCCGCCTGGCGGTCGGCATCCGGGCCGGCGCGCAGCCGCTCGGCACCATCTGGGTCCAGGAGGGCGCCCAGCCGCTGGCCGCCCACGCCGAGCAGGCCCTGGTCGGCGCCGCCCGGGTCGCGGCTGCCCAACTGGTGCGCCGCCGACGCGAGTTGTCCGCCGACGTCCGGCTCACCCAGACCCTGCTGACCGGACTGCTGGAAGGCTCCACCGGCCCCCAGTCGCTGGCCACCCACCTCGGCCTGGACCTGCGCCGCCCGGCCACCGTGCTCGCGTACGGCGCCCACACCACCGAGGCGCTGCACCGCTCCGACGTCACCGGCCTGATCTCGGTGCACACCGCCGCCCGGCACCGCGCCGCGCTGCTCGCCCCGATCGAGTCCCGGGTCTACGTGCTGCTGCCCGAACTCCCGCCCGGCCTGCCGATGACCACCGTGCGCGGCTGGGCGGCCGAGGTGGTCACCGCCTCCCGGGAGCACCTCGGCGTCCCGCTGCGCGCCGCGATCGGCTCGACCGTCGACGGCCTGTCCCAGGTGCCGGACTCCCGCGCCCAGGCCGACCGCATCCTGGACGCGATGGGCCGCGGCGGGGTCGACCTCGACGTCGCGGCGCTGATCGACGTCCAGGCCGAGGTGCTGGTCAGCGAGGTGCTCGCGCTGCTCCAGGACCGCACCGGCCTGCGCGACCCGCGGCTGACCGCGCTCGCCGAGTACGACCGCCGCCACCACACCCGGCTCGCAGAGTCGGTGCTCGCCTGGCTGGACGCGCTCGGCGAGGTCCGGGTCGCCGCCGACGCCCTGCACATCCACCCCAACACCCTGCGCTACCGGGTGCGCCGCGCCGAGCAGTTGACCGGCATCGACCTCGCCCAGCCGCAGCAGCGGCTGCTGGCGATGCTGCAACTGCGGCTGCCCGCGGACGAGTAGTCCGCGGGCAGCCGGTCACGGTTCGGAGCTCGGGCCCCGGGGGTCGCGCTCCGGGGGTCGCGCTCCGGGGGTCAGGCGGGAGGGGTCAGGCGGGAGGGTCAGGCGCCGTACCCCTGGCCGCGCCTGTGCTCGTTCAGCCGGCGCCACGGCCCGCTGATCGCCAACTGGATGCCCGGCTCCTGGATGTTGGCGAACAGGGTCCGGCCGTCGTCCGAGAAGGTCACCCCGGTGAACTCGCTGAACTCGGGCCTGCCGGCGCTGCCGATGTTCAGCTCGTTACGGGCGATCGGGTAGACCAGCCCGTCCTCGGTGGCGCCGAACAGGTGCGAGATCCCGTTGCCGTCCTCGGCGATCACGATGCCGCCGTACGGCGAGACGGTGATGTTGTCCGGGCCGTCGTAGTTGTCGTGGTCGCCCAGGACGTCGTCGTTGACGCCCAGCAGCACCTTGAGGGTGATGGTGCGACGCGCCGGGTTGTAGAACCACACCTGGCCGTCGTGCTGCACCGGGCTCTCCGAACGGGCGTAGCTGGAGACGAAGTAGAAGCCGCCGTCCCCCCACCACATGCCCTCGAGCTTGCGGGCCCGGGTGACCTCGCCCTCCTTGAACTGCTTGCGCACCGAGACGGTCCGGGCGTCGCGGTCCTGCACCTTGACCCAGTCGGCGCCGTAGACGGTGCCGACCTCGGTGGCCCGGGAGAGGTCGTCGACGAACCGGCCCTGGGCGTCGAAGACCTTGAAGGCCTCCAGCACGCCGGCGTCGGCGGCGAGCCTGCGCAGCTGGTGGCGGCCGTGCCGGAAGCCGGCCGGCGGGGTCCAGCGGAACAGCAGCCCGTTCGGGTTGGAGGCGTCCTCGGTGAGGTAGACGTGGCCGCGCTTCGGGTCCACCACCACGGCCTCGTGGGCGTACCGGCCGAAGGCCTTCACCGGCTGCGGGTCGCGGTTGTAGTCGTCGTCGAAGGGGTCGACCTCGAAGACGTAGCCGTGGTCCTTGGTGAAGCCGTTCTTGCCGGCCCTGTCCTCGGTCTCCTCGCCGGACAGCCAGGTGCCCCACGGGGTCACCCCGCCCGCGCAGTTGGTGGCGGTGCCGGCGATGCCGACCCACTGCTCGACCGAGCCGTCCCGCTTCGCGTGCACGATGGTGCAGCCGCCGGCCGCACCCGGGTCGTAGACGTGCCCCTCGGTCAGCGGCACCGGGTACGGCCAGTTGGCCCGGGCGCCGGACAGCTCGTGGTTGACCACCATCAGGTTGCCGCCGCGCTCGTCCTCGAAGGCGGACGTGCCGTCGTGGTTGCTCGGGGTGAACTCGCCGGTGCGCAGCCGGGTCTGCCCGGCCCGGTTGAGCACCTTGTACGAGAAGCCCTTGGGCAGCGAGAGCAGTCCGGCCGGGTCCGGCACCAGCGGGCCGTAGCCGATCGCGGCGCCGCCCGCCGCGTTGGTCCCGGCGGCACCGGCCGCGGCGACCGGGGCCTCGCCGCCGACCGGCGCGGCGATCGCACCGGGGGCGCTGGCCAGCGCCTCTGCGCCGCCGGCGATCAGCACGCCGGCCCCGACGAGGGTGGAACGGTTGACGAAGTCCCGGCGGGACAGCGACATGGCAGCAACTCCTGGGGGTGTACGGGCGTCGAGGCAGGTCGTCGACGCCCAGCAGACTCCGCCGCAGGGATGAACCCGGCATGACGCCCACCGCACGACGAGGCGACCATTTGCCAACCGATGACCGTCACATGACCCGAGCTTTACCGAGCGCGGGTCAGCCCCGCCCCGCCCGCCACTGCTCCCAGGCCGACAGCCACAGCTGCTCCACCAGCCGGTGCTCCTCCGGGGTGCCCGACCCGGCCGTCCCCGGGCGCTCCCGCCACAGCTGCTCCCAGGCCCGCTGCGCCGGCAGGCTGGCCACCTCGCTGGCGAACACGGTGTACCGCACCACCTCCTCGACCGCCGCCTCCCCCTCCGGGGTGCCGATCAGCCAGTGCGTCTGCTGGGACAGCCGGTTGAGGTGGTTGACCATCGAGGTCACCGCCGCCGCGGCCTCCTCCCGGGTCTCGGTGGCGAGCCGCATCTGCTGGCGCACCGCCGCCTCCCAGCGCACCGCGCAGACGTCCCCGCGCAGCCCGCGCGGCAGTCGCGGCGTCCGCCCGACCCGCACCTGCGCCTCGATCGCGGCGGCCTCCGCGATGCTCTGGGCGATCAGCTCCCGGTGCGCCTCCAGCCCTGCGGCGGGCGGCAGTTCACGCTCCTCGACCGGTACGTAGCGGGCCCGCCGGGAGGCCAGGTCGCGCAGCAGCTCGGTGCGCCCGCGCAGGTAGCAGTCGAAGTCCCCGATCCCGGCCAGCTCCACCCCACCGGGGGGCAGCCCGCGCCCGCACACCGTGACGGCCTGCCCGTCGACCCGCAACCGGCCGGCCCACACCGGCCCGGCGGCCTCCGGGCCGCCGACCGCCGCCGCACCGCCGACGGCCGCGCCGCCGACCACACCAACCGCACCGACCGCACCGTTGGGCAGCGGCAGGTCCTCGTGCACCTCCACCGGGTAGGGCTCGCCGTCCACGGTGATCCACTCCCGCAGCGTCCGCACCCGGCCCGGCCCGTCGCCCTCGTCCACGCCCAACTGCTCGTAGACGCGGTCCCGTTCGTCCTCGACCACGTCCTCCAGCTCGGGCAGCACCTCACAGCCGTCGGCCCCCGGCCGGTACGTCCGCACGGTCACGTACGGCCCGGCCGCGGTGGTCCAGTCGCCGCACTGCACCTCGACCCAGCGCAGCTCACCGCCACAGGTCTCGAAGGCCGCGAGCGCCTCGCCCCGGCCGGGCGGCCCGACCACGCCGTACACCGGGAAGTCCACCGCGGCGAGGGTCCGGCGGGAGAACTCCTCCTGGCCGGCGAAACGCTCCTGCCCGCCCGGCCGCTCCGGCCCCGACCGCTCGACGTTCCACTCCTGGGGCCTTCCGCCGCTCTCCCGCACCATCCTCTGCCGCACCCCCGAGTCCTCGCGCTCGCACCGCTGACGCCACCTTACGTGCCGGGAGCTGCCGGGTCATCAGCTCCGCTGCCGTACGGGGGCGGCGGCCGTGTCCGTCGGCCACGATGTCAGCCGCCCTCCCTACGCTGGCGGCATGACAGCACAGAACGACGCAGCCCAGCCCCCCTTCCCCGCCCGGATCAGCATCGTCACGCTCGGCGTCTCCGACCTCGACCGGAGCGCCCGCTTCTACCAGGACCTCGGCTGGCGGCGCTCCTCCGCCTCCAGTCCGGAGATCGTCTGGTTCCGCACCGCCGACTCGGTGCTGGGCCTCTTCCCCACCGAGGAGCTGGCCGCCGACGCGGGCGTGCCCGCGACCGGCGAACCCTCCTTCCGCGGCGTCACCCTGGCGGTGAACCTGGAGTCCCCCGCCCTGGTGGACGCCGCGCTGCGCACCGCCGTCGAGGCCGGCGCCGTGGTGGTCAAGCCGCCGGTCCCGACCAGCTGGGGCGGCTACTCCGGCTACTTCGAGGACCCGGACGGGCACCTGTGGGAGCTGGCCCACAACCCGTTCTTCCCCTTCACCGAGGACGGCTCGCTGGACCTCCCGTAGCCGCCGCCGACCCCTCGCCGGCCCTTCGTCAGCCCCTCGCCGGCCCCTCGCCGACCCCGCGCCAGCCCCTCCTCAGCCCTTCGACCGGGCCTTGAAGGCCGCCTTGCGCGCCTCCTTGGCCAGCGCCCGGTCCGTGTGCAGCTCCCCGATCGCCTCCAGGACGTCCGCCGTGTACGGGTGGTCGACCCGCCACAGCTCACCGAACCACGACGCCGGGTCGCCCTTCACCGGCAGGTCGGTGATCAGCTCGCGCAGCAGCGCCGCGTCGCCGCCGCTGTCCAGCAGCTGGGCGGCGAAGGTGTCGACCACCGTCCACAGCGCCATCGTCCGCTCCGGCACCGGCACGTCCGTCGCACCCTGCGCCGACAGCCAGGCCCGGGCCGCACCGCCGAGCTCCGGGTCGTCCAGCACCTCCCGGACGGCGGGCTCGGCGCCCGCCCCCAGCAGGTTCAGCGCCGAGACGCACAGCATCCGGCGCAGCGGACCGTACGCGTCGTCGCCACGCGCCGCCGCCAGCAGCTCGCGCGCCGCCGGCTCCGGCTCCCGGCCGACCACCCAGACCCGCAGCTCCTCCTCCGGCAGCACATTGGCCGCCTCGCACACCCCGCGCAGCAGCTCGGCGGCGTCCCCCTGGGCCAGCTCGCCGACCAGCGGCGCGTCGTAGCCGTCCTCCAGCAGCCACTGCCGGATGCCGTACTGGCCGAGCGGGGTGAGCCGGACGAGTCCGAAGCGGGCCGACTCCTCGTCGTCCAGCGGCGCCTCGCCGACGACGGCGGGCTCCTCGCCCTCCTCCTCGTCGAACAGCTCCGGGTCGATCGGCCGGTACTCCAGCAGGCCCAGCTCGGCGAGGTCGGCCAGCATCGGGTCCAGGGCGACCATCACATCGGTGATGTCGCCGAGCAGCTCCTCGCTCGGCTCCTCGCCGTCCGGCACCACCAGCAGCGCGGCCAGCACGCCCAGCGGCACCGTCTCGTTGCCCGGCTCGGCGAAGGCGGTGGTCTCGTACAGCACCTGCAGCGCCTCGTCGAGCAGCTCGGCGGCGGCGTCCCGGGCCTCCTCGACCTCGCTCAGGGCGTCCTCGTCCTCCTCGTCCTCCCCGGCCGCCGCGGCCGCCGCGGCCGCCGGCTCCCCGCCCTCGTCCTCCTCCGGCAGCGAGTCCGCCTCCACCGCCAGCTCCCGGACGATCCCGGCGGCGGTCAGCCACAGCTCCAGGACGGTCTCCGCGTCCCCCTGCTCGGCGGGCTCCAGGTCCGGGCCCGGGACGGCGACGTGCTCGCCCTCCTTGGTCGTGCCCAGCTCCACCAGGTCCAGGTCGCAGGCCAGCGACCAGGCCCGCAGCGCCTCGACCTCGGCCTCCTCCGGCACCTCGCCCTCGGCCGGGGCCAGCCCGAGCAGCCGGGCGACCGGCGCCCGGTCCTCCTCGACCAGGTCCCCGAACTCGTCCACCACCCGGTGCGGGGACGCCCAGCGGGCCAGCGCCAGCGCGTAGCCGAACATCGGCACGGCCTTCGCCTGCTCGGCCAGCTCCTGCTCCGCAGGCAGCTTCACCGGCGGTACCAGGACCGCCGCGTCGTCCAGGTCCTCGTCGTCCAGACCGTGCGCGGCGAACGCCCCGTAGAGGTCCTGGAGCTCCAGGTCCGCGGGCAGGACCGCCTCGGCGGCACCCTCTCCGGCCGAAGCCCCCGCGTTCTTCCGACGTCGTCCGGCCATCGTCGTGTGCTCTCCCTCAGCCAGCGGTCAGCTCGAACAGCTCCGCGTGTCGATCTACCACCTCAGCGTATAGGCCGGGCACCCCCGATGCCCGGCCTCACAGGGCGCGCAAAGGGGCGCGCGCCGCTTCCGTGCGCCCACCCCTTATCCTTCGCATTGGCACCGCGCACAACCCCGCGCGCGCCACCGGGCAACGAAGCCCCCTTCTCTCAGCTCACCCGCTCCACCAGGGAGCCCCGCACCGCGGCCACCACCACAGCGCCTCAGGACGGGCGCGCCGGCACACCCAGCCGACCCCGGTGGCGCCCGGCCACAGGAGACCCCTGCCATGGCGGACCTCTCCCCCGCCGGCTCCGCGCTGCGCACCGCGCAGTACGACGGACGCCGACTGTCGGAGGCCCTGCTCCCCCTGGAGCTCGCTCCCCGCGCCCAGCTCCAGCTCGCCGCGATCAGCCGCTGGAACGCGCTGCGCGGCATACGCGTCGGCCTGGTCGCCGCCGCCCTGCTGTTCATGCTGATCGGTGCCAACCTGGCGACGCCGATCTACCCGATGATCCAGCAGCGCCTCGGCCTCGGCCCGCTCGACACCACGATCCTCTTCACGATCTACGTCTTCGCGCTGGTCCCGGTCCTGGCCGTGGTCGGCCACTGGTCCGACCACCTCGGCCGCCGCGCCCTGATCCTGCCCGCCGTGGTCCTGGCCGCCGCCGGGGACCTCGTCTTCGCCACCTCCGACAGCTTCTGGCAGCTCGCCCTCGGCCGGGCCGTCCAGGGCATCGCCGTCGGCCTGTCCACCGGCGCCGCCGGAGCCGCCCTCGGCGACCTGCTGCCCGACCGGCCGACCCTGGCCGCCAAGCTCACCCTGGCCTGCTCGGCGGGTGGCGTCGCGCTCGGCCCGGTCGTCGGCGCCCTGCTGGCGAACGGCTCCGACCCGCTGCTGACGCCCTTCCTGCTGCACGCCGTCGCCCTGCTCGCGCTCTGCGTACCGCTGGCGGTCGTCCACCCCCGGATGCCCGGCCGCAACCGCCCGCCCGCGTCGCCGCCCCGCATCACCACCCCGGCCCACCTGCGCCCGCAGCGCCTGCGACTGCCGGTCACCGGCCGCCGCGAGTTCCTGCTCGCCGCCTCGGCCGGCTTCATCTCCTACGCGGTCTTCGGCGTCTACCTCAGCCTGGCTCCGGCCTTCTCCGCCAAGCTGCTGCACACCGACTCGCACCTGACCGGCGCGATCGTGGCCGCCCTGCTGCTCGGCTCCTCGGCCGCCGCCCAGCTGATCGTCCCGCCCACCGCCGACCGCACGGTCGTCGCCCTCGGCATGACCGGCCTGGCCACCGGCCTCGCCCTGGTCGTCGCCGCCGGGTACACCGGCACCCCCGCGCTGCTGTTCATCGGCAGCGTCCTGGGCGGAGCCTGCCAGGGCGTGGCCTTCCGCTCCCTGTTCACCACCGCCGTCGCCGCGATGAACCCGGAACGCCGGGGCTCCGAGATGAGCTCCCTGTGGGTCATCGTCTACCTCGGCAGCTCCCTCCCCATCGTCATCGTCGGCGCCCTGGTCAAGAGCTACGGCCTCCTCCCCGCCATCAGCGGCTTCGCCACCGTCGCCGCCCTCCTCTGCGCGGCCCTGGCCCTCGCCGTCGCCCGCAAGCCCAAGGCCGCCTGACCCCGTCACACAGCAAGCGCCGCTGCCCGGGACTTCCCCTTCGGAAGTCCCGGGCAGCGGCGCTTTCCCCACCGGCTGAACACCCGCGCATCATCCGCTTCGTTAGAGCAGCCCTACCGCCGTTCCCCACCATCCACCCCCCACCCGCCTCTCGGCGGGTGCCCGCCCCCACCCTCGCCGTGTGCCGCCCGGCCGGGCGGCACACGG
>NZ_JBIWAQ010000009.1:0-245888 GCF_044760155.1 Kitasatospora sp. NPDC098652 | reverse complement strand
GAACCACCCGTTGGTCCCCCCCCCCCCCCCCCCCTGCCCCCCCCCCCCCCCCCCCCCCCCCCCGCGGGGGGGGCCCCCCCCCCCCCCGCGGGGGGGGCCGCCGGGCGGGGGGCCCCACGGCGACGTACCTGTCAGGCAAGACCCACCGCCCAGACGCAACGACCGACGACATGTTCCCCGACCTGGCCACGCGCCGGCAGACGTGCCATCTCTGCACGGTTCCTTCCCCCCGAACGAGAGGTCTGCGTGCCGGCAGGTTGACGCTCAACGTCCCTCAGCCGTTGAAGCCGAGCGCAGAGCGCGGAGCCGAAGCGTGTCCGCCCGCCCATGGGAGCGGGTACCTTCCGAGTACGGCCGTGCACCCGGAAGGGAACCACCATGACCCAGTGGACGGACTACACCACGGGCGAGCGCATCAAGCTCCTACGCGGACCGGACATGACACAGGAACAACTCGCCGAAGCTTCGGGCCTGTCCGTGGCAACGATCCGCAAGGCCGAACGCAATCTCGGCGGCAGCCTCCAGACGCTGCTGCGCATCTCGGCCGCTCTGCACACCGACGTGTCGGTGATCCTCGGCCAACAGGCTCCTCGCCGCGCCATGCACGGCGCCGACCGGGCGATGATGCGCGAGCTCTCCCGCACCGTCCACGACACCGCCGCCGGCGTCGGCGTCGACCTACAGCCCCCGGCCCCGGCCGAACTCGCGGCCGGACTCGCCGCCGCGTGGGAGGCCTACCGCTCCGGCGACTACGTGGGCGCGGGAGTGCGCGTCGCCCCAGCGCTGCGCGAAGCCGCGGCCACGTTGGAAGCCGCCCCGATCGACCAGAGGAGTACGGCGGCGGGCATCCTCGCGGATGCCTACCGCCTCGCCGCCTACGTGGCCAACCAGTTCGGCGCCCGAGATCTCGCGTACGCCGGAATCGGGCACGCGCAGCACCAGGCCGACCGCGCCGGGGACACCCTCCGCTCGGCCATGGTCGCATCCGGTCGGTCGTGGATCTACGTACGGGATGCCCGGCTGGACCAGGCGGAGGAGACCGCCCGCATGTCCTACGAGTCCATCGAGCCCAGGTACGGGGATCGGGACCCAGGGATGCTCGCCACCTACGGATGGCATGTGACCTTCGCGGCCGTCGTCGCTGCCCGCCAGGGGGATGCGGATGGCGCCGACGACCTGCTCTCGCAGGGGCTTGCGGTAGCGGCCCGGATGGGCAGGGACGTCATGGTGAACGGCACAGCGTTCGGGCCGGCAACGGTCATCGCACAGGCGATCGGAATCTCCGTCTCAACCGGTCGGCCGGGCAAGGCGCTCAACCTGTTCCAGTCGATCGGCGACACGGGCTCACTCACCCCGTCCGCACGTAACCGGATGCTGTTGGACGTGGCGCTCGCCCAAGCAGAGACCCGGCAGGCCGACACCGCCCTGGACACCCTGCTCGAGGTGTGCTCGACCGCGCCTGCTTGGGCTCGGCATCAGGGACTGCCCGCGGTGATCGCACAGAAGGCGAGCGCAGGCAGCGCCACCACTGCCAAGCTGCGCAAGCTCTCGTCCATCCTCGGAACATCCGTGGTCATCAGCTGAGGAGTGATACGAGGCATGTCACTCGGCGCCGGTACGACTTCCGGAACTGACACATCCCATCTGTTCACGGACGGTAATATCTCCGCGACATTGGGCGCATGCTCACGCTCCATCATCAGCGTCCGACGCTCACACGCGTTCCGGTCGCCCCCTACGTCTCAGCGACGGACCCTGTCACCTGCCAGTCCCGGGGGCTTCGGTGACGACGGCTCTCGAACATCCCCTTCCGCTGCCCGAACTCTCGACGAGCCCGGCCACCCTCCGGCTGCCTTACGTCCCCGTGTCAGTCCGCGCCGCCCGCCACATGGTCCGCGCCAAGCTCACCGAGTGGAACCTGCCCCACCTGATCGACGACGCCGAGTTGGTCGTGTCCGAGCTGGTGGGCAACGCGGCGAAGACCGGCTGCCAGGCCTCCATGATGGTCGGTGTCCGACGTACAACCAGCAGCACCGTACGACTGCTCGTCTCGGACGGCTCCGCATCCCTGCCCGTGCTGATCGACGCCGGACCGCGCGCCGAATCCGGTCGAGGGCTCGCACTGGTCGACCAGCTCACTCGCCAGCGGTGGGGCGTGACCGTATGGCCGCACGGCAAGGTCGTCCACGCCGACCTTGCCGCTTCCCCGCCAACGCGCGCCGATGCCGGCGATGGCTCCACCCGCACATCCCAGTAGCCACACCGACGGACGGACCGACGTCGGCCGCGCGACCCCGCGCTGGCCCAGTCCCCGCCCTTGGAGGAGCAACATGACGCACTCCCCGGCCCGATATCGGCGCCGCATCGCCCGTCGCCCCAAGACGGTCGTTGCCCAAACGGACTCCTTCTGCAACCTGGACTGCGTTCATTAGGCAAGTCGCGTGTCGGGTTCGAAGGTGTCGGCATTGAACCCGCAACGCTAGCTCGGTTTGAGGCGGTCCATGAGGTCGGCAACGCCATCGATCTGGCGGTAGGGCTTGAACGCCGGCGCGAGCTCGCGCACCAGGGTGACGCACCGGTCGGCGCCGATCCTGGTCGCGAGGTCGAGGGACTGATTCGTAACGGCAAGGGCATGTTCTACCTCGCGGGCCTGCAGCAGGCTGCGGGCCTCGTAGGTCAGGAAGATCCCGCGCGTCTTGTCGCGGGAGCGCGGCAGCAGGCTCATGCCCTCGTCGATGCGGGCGTGCGCTTCGTCGGTACGGCCGAGGTCGAGCATGCACTGGCCGGAGTCGACCGCCAGGTCCGCCGTGCTCATCCACCGACACCACGCGGGGGCCTGGTCGGGGCTGTCGGTCAGCAGGGCGGCCTCGGCGGCGGCTAGATCGCGGTGGCAGTCGGAGGCGGCTCCGAGGGCGGCATGCGCGCGGGCCCTGCGAAGGTGAAGCAGAGATCGGGCGGTGGGGTGCCGGGTATGGATGAGGGCCTGGCTGAGCGGTTCGACGGCGGCGTCGGGCTGGGTAAGCCAGATGGATTGGTAGGCGAAGTCGGAGAGGATGCCGGCGCCGAGGTCGCGGTCGCGGGCGGCGTGCGCGTTGGTGAGGGCCGCGTTCCAGAGCTTGCCCGCCGCGTAGTGCCGGCCCTGGTCGAAGCGGTGCCAGCCGCAGGTGCTGGCCAGGGAGGCGGCCAGCAGGTGGAGCCGCCGGCCGATGGGTTCGGTGTAACGGCCTTGTTCCAGCAGGTCGGTGACCGTCGCCAGCTGGGCGTCCGTCAACTTCGCGGTGTGCTGGCGCTGTTCGGTGGGCAGGGCGGTCAGCTTGGCGCTGGTGTCCTCCAGCCAGTCGACCAGCTCGTCGTCGACGTGCTTGCCGTTCAGGGCGGTGGTGAGCCGGTCGGGTTCGAGGGTGGCCCACTGGGCTGAGAGCCCGGCCAGCGCGAGCGCGCTGAAGGTCATAAAGGTGCGGCGGCGGTGGTCCATTGCGGCTCTCTGTGCGTCTCGAAGTGCGTGGACGGTGAACGCCGATCCGAGCGGCACCGGTTGTTCCTGGCCGGGCAGCCAGTGAGGCCACTCGATGGCTTCCAGGTCGGCGATGGGCACGTCGAAGGCTTCGGCGATCAGGAGCTGGGATTCGATGCTGGGCGTCTTGCGCCAGTTCTCCCACTTGCTGACGGCCGCCTTGTCGGTGCCGGAGCGAAGGCCCTCGGGCCTGTTCCTGGCCGCGTGGTGGATGCGCGCCGCAAGGTCGGTCTGGGACCAGCCACGAAGCGCGCGGGCGTACGCGAGGGGGTGCCGGATCTGGTCGTCCACGGGGCCAATCCCATCATCGACGGTGACCGTGAGCGTACTGCGCGTACGGGCGGGACTACCCCGGGACTACAGACAACGCCTGGTTGGTGACCGTGAGTTGGGCTCTACTCGTCGTGCACCGACAAGTTCCTTCGCGATGCGGAAGGAGTCCGCGCATGAAACGACGCGCTGCGGTCATCGGCCTCGGCCACCAGGCGCTCGAAGACCACCTCCCCGGCCTGCTCGCCTCCAGCAGGGCCGAACTCGTCGCCGTCTGCGACAGCGACCCCGACACCCTGCGGCGGCGGCAGGAACAGCTCCAGGTCCCCGGATTCACCCGTGCCGGTGAGCTGCTGGACGCGGTGGCCCCGGACTTCGTGGTTGTCGCCGTCCCGCACCACGCCGGACGCGAGGTCGTCCAGGAGTGCGCCGCCCGGGGCGTCCACGTCCTCAAGGAAAAGCCGTTCGCCACCAGCGTGTGGGAGGCCAGGGATCTCGCCCAGGTCTGCCAGGCCGGCCAGGTCGAGCTGATGGTCACCCTCCAGCGGCGCTTCAACCCGATCCACGCGAGCGTCGCCGGGATGCTGGACCAGATCGGCACCCCCTTCCTGATCGACGGCCAGTACACCTTCCACACCGACGACCCCGGCGCCGGGTGGCGCGGGGACATCCGGCAGGCCGGGGGCGGCTGCATCATCGACATGGGCTACCACCTCATCGACCTGCTGCTGTGGTACTTCGGCCTGCCCAGCCGGGTCATCGCCGAGTTCTCCACCACCGCCGTCCCCGGCGGCGGATACGACGCGGAGGACACCGCCGTCATCCAGCTCGGTTACGACACCGGCCTGTACGGCTCGGTGATGCTGTCCCGGTGGGTGGCTCCGAAGACCGAGCGCCTGCACGTGGTCGGCACCCGCGGCTCGGTGCTGCTGACCAAGGGCCAGGTTCAGCGGCTCGACCTGCACGGCGCCGTGGTGGAGGAGCTGACCCGCCCCCACGCTCCGGCCTCGGCGGCGACCGCGCAGATCGACTACTTCTGCCGGGTCCTGGACGGCGAACGGCCGAACACCTCCGGCCCCGACCAACACCTCGCGCACGCCGCGTTCATCGCCTCCTGCTACCAGTCCAAGGCAGCAGGGCGCTACATCGACCCGAAGGAGATGCTGTGACCAGCACCCTCGCCCTGCTCGGCGGCAAGCCCGAAGTCACCACCACGGGACCGCACTTCCGTTGGCCGCCGATCGACGACACCACCCGCGCCAAGGTCGCCGCCCAGCTTGAGGAGTCGATCTCCATCCCCGGCCGGTCCGGCGTCGTCGCCGAGCTGGAGGACGGCCTGCAGGAGTACTTCGGCGTCCGCCACGCGGTCACCACCAGCTCCGGCACCGCCGCCCTGCACGCCACCTACTGGGCCGCCCGGATCAAGCCCGGCGACGAGGTCATCGTTCCAGCCTGGACCTTCCACGCCACCGCCTCCCCGCTCTTCCACCTCCGCGCGGTGCCGGTGCTGTGCGAAACCCGGCCGGACGGCAACATCGACCCGAACCGGATCGAGGAGCTGATCACCCTCCGAACCCGCGCGATCATGGTCACCCACCTGTGGGGCAAGCCCGCCGGCATGACCGACCTGGTGGCCGTGGCGAACGCCCACGGCCTTGCGGTGCTGGAGGACGGCTCCCATGCCCACGGCGCGAGCATCGCCGGGCAGAAGGTCGGCACGTTCGGCCTCGCCTCGGCCTTCTCCCTCAACGGCCCCAAGCCGCTGTCCGGCGGCGAGGGCGGGTTCGTCCTCACGGACGACGACGACACCTACCACCGCGTCATCACGCTCGCGCACTACAACAAGCGGGCCAAGACCGAGATCCCGGAAGGCCATCCGCTCGCGCGGTACGCGGTCACCGGGGCCGGCCTCAAGCTCCGCATCCACCCCCTCGCCGCCGCCATCGCCCACGACCAGCTCGCCCGCCTCGACGGCTACCTCGCCGGACGGGCCGAGATCGCCCGCTACCTCACCGGCCGGCTCGCCCGGATCCCCGGTCTGGAGGTCACCGAGATGCCCGACGGGGTGATCCCGTCCTGGTACGGGTTGACGCTCACCTACAAACCGGATGAACTCGACGGCCTTCCGATCGAGCGCTTCCACCAGGCGCTGATCGCCGAGGGCGCCACCGAGTTCGACCGCCCCGGCTCCACCTGCCCCATGAACCAGCTCCCGCTGTACCAGCAGCCCGGACCACTGTTTCCCGGGCACCCGCACTCCCACCGCCGGTACGAGGCAGGGGACTTCCCGGTCGCGGAGCACGCCCACGCCCACACGATCAAGCTCCCGGTCTGGCATCGTGAGCAGGATCTGGAAGTGGCCGAGCAGTACGTCCGCGCGGCCGCCAAGATCAGCGACCATCACAAGGAGCTGCAGTGACTGTCACCTCCCCCGAGTTCGTGGCCGGCCTGGCGGCCGACGCCGACGCCGCCGGAATCAGCGGCTTCGTCGCCGCCGCCGTGATCAATCACGACGGCCGGGTCCTGCTCGTGCGGCGCAGCCCCGACGACTACATGGGCGGGATGTGGGAGATCCCCTCCGGGACGGTCGAGTTGGAGGAGGAAGAGTCCATCCTCGACGCCCTGTACCGCGAGACTGCGGAGGAGACCGGGTTGACCATCAAGGAGGTCACCGGCTACATCGGGCACTTCGACTACCAGAACAGCCGCGGCGGCACGACCCGCCAGTTCAACTTCGCCGTCACCGTGGAGAAGACCGAACCGGTCGTCCTCACCGAGCACGACGCCCACCAGTGGGCACTCCCCAGTGAGCTGCCCGAAGTGAGCGACGCGGTTCGCGAGCTGATCGCCCGCTGAGATGGTGCGAGTGCGGCGGGGCCCTCGGATCCCCCGAAGGCCCCACCGCACCAAGGTCGAGCTGCCCTGCTGCGCGAGGTCCGAGAGGAGACCGCCACGGTCCTCCGCGAGACCGTCGAACGCGGGGACTTCCTCGCCGCCAGGTAGCCGCGAACCGGTGGCTGCGTCAGGGTGTCGGCCCGGCCACCCAGAAACCTGCACGGCCGTCGCCGTGGCCCGGCCGCCCAAGCAAACTTGAGCTCCGGAGGTGCTGCGGCCCGGTGCGGGTCCGTCCCGGGTCGCGAGCATTTCACACTGCGCCTTCATCACTCTCGGGCCGTCAACTCTCCGTATCGATCCGAAAGTCAGCGGGCTTCGACGGTCTGGCCACCAAGTACGGTATGAGCCACCAGTCACAGAGAGCATTGATGACATCCGGTGGAACTACGGCCGCCAGACCGCTCTGAAACCTCGGTGATCAAGGAGTATGCGGGTGGCGGACATTCACCCTCTGGTCACTGCTGAGCAGTGGCGGGACGCCCAGACAATCTGGGACTACCACCAGATGCACCACGAGCTGCGTGCGTGCGATGCGGCAATCGGCCTCGGCAGCCACGATCTCGGAGTGCCGGTCTACGCGGCCGAGCTCTACCACGAGGGTCTCTTCCCGACCCTGGTCTTCACCGGTGGCCCCAATCGCACCCACCCGGAGCGGTTCCCTCGGGGCGAGGCGGTGCACTTCCGCGAGCACGCTCTTGAGCTCGGCGTCCCGCAGTCCGCGATCATTCTGGAGCCGAACGCCACGAACACCGGCCAGAACATCAGCCTCTCGCGGGAGGCACTGGCCTCGGCCGGACGTGAGGTTCGGTCGGTGATGCTGATCGCGATGCCGTACATGGAGAGGCGCGCGTTCGCCACCTGCCGCAAGCTGTGGCCGGACGTTGAGGTGGTTTGCGCCTCGGCACCAGTGGGGCTAACCGACTACACAAAGGTCATCGGGAGCGAGAAACACGTCATCGACATGCTCGTCGGGGACATGCAACGGGTGATCGAGTACCCGAAGCTCGGGTTCGCCGTCGAGCAGGAGGTCCCGGAGGAAGTCAATGCCGCTTACGACCGGCTCTGCTGGGCCGGCTTCGACACACGACTCATCAAGCCCTGACATTCTGCCGCCGCTCGGCCGGACGTGCGCCATCCATCAGTCTCGCGGGCCTTCGAGCCTCAGACCAGCTCGGCCAGCGCCTTGTCCAGGCGCTCCAGGGTCCGCTCGCGGCCGAGTACCTCCAGCGACTCGAACAGTGGCAGCCCCACCGTCCGCCCGGTCACCGCCACCCGCACCGGAGCCTGGGCCTTGCCCAGCTTCAAACCGAAGACGGCCGCCGTCTCCTCCAGGACCGCCTTGAGCGAGGCCGCGTCCCACTGCGCCTCGGCCAGGCGGCGCCGCGCCTCCCGAAGCAGGTCCGCCGCCCCCTCCTTCATCGCCTTCACCCACGACGCCTCGTCGCGCACCGGCTCGTCCAGGAACAGGAAGTCGACGTACGCCGTGATCTCCGACAGCACCGAGATCCGCGTCTGCGCCAGCTCGGCCACGGCGGCGAACTGCGCCGGGTCGAACGCCTCCGCCGGCCACGGAGCCCGAGGCGCGGACAGCCACGGTCCGCACGCCGCCACAAAGTCGTCCACCGGCAGAGCCCGCAGATACTCCCCGTTGAACGAGGCCAGCTTCTTCACGTCGAAGAACGCCGACGAGCCGTTCACATCCTCCACCCGGAACAGCTGCTCCAGCTCGGAGTACGGACGGATCTCGACATCGTCCTTCGGTCCCCACCCCAGCAGCATCAGGTAGTTGACCATCGCCTCCGGCAGGTAGCCCTCGGCCAGGTAGTCCTCCAGCGCCACCTTGTCACGCCGCTTGGAGAGCTTCTGCCGCTTCTCGTTCACGATGACCGGCAGGTGCGCCCACACCGGAGGCTCGGCGCCCAGCGCGCGCCACAGCAGCTGCTGCTTGGGGGTGTTCGAGAGGTGCTCCTCACCACGGATCACCTGGGTGATCCCCTCATCGAGATCGTCGACCACGTTGGCCAGCAGGAAGACCGGGCTGCCGTCGCCCCTGGCGATCACGAAGTCCTCGATGGCCGCGTTGGGGAACTCGGGGTTGCCGCGGATCAGGTCGACCACCACGGTGGTCCCCAGGTCCGGGGTGCGGAACCGCAGCGCCCGGCCGGCCTCGAAGCCCAGGCCCCGCTCACGACAGAACCCGTCGTAGCCGAGCTGCTGGGAGCCGGTGCGCTCGGCCACCTGCTCACGCGTGCAGTCGCAGTAGTACGCGAGGCCGGCCTCGTACAGCGTGGCAGCGGCCTCGCGGTGCCGGGCCTCGTTCTCCGACTGGAAGAAGGGGCCTTCGAACGCCGGGTCCGCCTTCGAGATGCCGATGGAAGCAAGCGCGCCGATGATCCCCTCGGTCCACTCCTCGCGATTACGAGCCGCATCGGTGTCCTCGATCCGCAGGACGAACCTGCCGCCGCGCTGTCGTGCGGTCGCCCAGTTGTAGAGCGCCGAACGGGCACCACCGACGTGGAACATGCCAGTGGGACTCGGAGCGAAGCGGACGCGGACGGGCGGGGAGGCAACAGTCATGCGAACACGGTAGCGGCGCCCGTGGGTCCGAGTTGCCGTACACCGCGATCGATGCTGACCTGATGATGGACACGGGTGGTGGCCCGGGTGTCCAGAGGCGTATCGCGAGTTCACCCGATCGAAGGATGAGCCGGTGTGGATGTACGGAGAGCGACCGGCGCAGACGCGCTGTCGATAGCCCGCCTCCGCGCGCAGATGATCAAGGCAACCCCGACCGGTCGGTGGTTCGAGGACCTCACCGCCTATCTGGAGGACGGCCTTGCCCGCGCTGAGGACATCGCCGGATTCGTCGTCGACGGGCCGGCCGACTGTCTCGTCTCGGTCGCACTCGGAAGCATCTACGAAGCGCCCCCCGGACCGACGTACAGCGGCCGGACCGGGTATGTGCACCTTGTGCTGACGGCGCCAGGCTACCGCCGCCAAGGGAACGGCAGGGCCGTCACCGCCAGACTCCTGACCTGGTTCTGGGACGAGGGGTGTGGGCTGGTCAGCCTCAACACCAGTGTGGACGGCGCACATTTGTATCGTTCGCTCGGCTTCGAGAACAATGTGCGCTCCATGAGGCTCTTTAAGCCTGAGTGAGCGACTGGGAGTTCAGGAGGACAGAACCGCCACGCAAGGCGCGGCGTGGAAGTCGCAGGGCAACTCGGCCGCCCGATCATCCGCGCGCAAACCACGACACCAATTACACACGGGCTCGCCAGAAAACGACCATGCCTGATTGTCGATCAGATTTGCTTCGGCGGAGGCGGATTGACCATCTGGGCGTTGTGGTACGTTCCGTAATCCAACCGAAAATAGGCGACCCCGGCGGTGCTACCAACACCCCGGGGTCCGGCAACAGGAGCTCGAACTCCCAATGCGCATCCATCGTAGCGCCCACGTGCGCAACTTCACCGTGCTACCCAACGCCGTTCTCCAGTACCGGCGGTTGAGCTACACCGCCCGCGGCCTGCTCGCGGACCTCCTCTCCCGGCCCGACGGCTGGCGCGAGGACGGACGGCACATGGCCGACAGCAGTACCCAAGGGCGCGGCGCCGTCCGCAAGGCGTTGAAGGAGCTGGCCGAGGCCGGGTACTACCGGGTCGAGAAGATCCGCATGCCGGACGGCACGATCATCACCGAGACCCACGTCTACGACACCCCGCAACTCGCTAAACCGGGTACCACCCGTCCGGCGCCCGGTGCAGCGGCAACCGGCCGTGCTGGCAGCCCTGTTGTAAAGGACCGGCATCAAGCACCCTCCCTCCCCCCGAGCCCGGCAGGCGAAAGCGACCGGGGAGGCGAGGAGGAACCACCCGAGATCCGCGAAGCGGTGGCCACGCTGTTCCGGGTGATCCTCCCCGAGCCCCGGCTGCGCCTGGGCGAGGCCGAAGCCGCCGAACTCGCGCCCCTCGTCGCCCAGTGGCTGCAACGCGGCGCCGCCCACGCCGACCTCGCGAACGCCCTGCTGCCGGGCCTGCCCACCCCGGTGCACTCGGCTGCGGCCGTGCTCCGCTACCGCCTGGTGCACAAGATGCCGCCCGCCCGGTCCGCTGCACGGCCACCGGCCCGCTACGCGGAGTGCGCCAAGTGCCACGACCCCGTGCCACGACCGGGCATCTGCCGCCCGTGCGCCGGCCTGACCGCCCGAACCCCACCGGCCCGCGAGGGCGCGGACGTGGCCACCGCAGGTGCCGCCCGAGTCCGAACTGCCCTGCGCTCCGCGATGACCGGCAGTCGGCCTGCACAGATCGCAGCCTGAGACGTGTTCCACCAGGGCGGGACAGCGCCCGGCGAGGCCCGGGGTGGGCACCCGCCGACAGGCGGGTGGGGGGTGGATGGTGGGGAACGGCGGCGAACCTGCCCAACGAAGCAGATCACGCGCGCGTGTTCACCCGGCGGCGGGCGACATGGGGCCCGGATGCACCGCTGCCGCGCGAACCCTCGGTTCGCGCGGCAGCGGGTTGACGGTCGAGGAACGACCTCAGACGTTGAAGCCAAGCGCCCGCCGCTGGTCGCGGCCGTCGCCGGTGATCTTGTCCGGGCCCCACGACGGAATCCGGCGTTCTCCGGCCCGGTCCCGCTGGGGCCCGGTCCCGCTGGGGCCCGGGCCCTAGCGGGACTGGGCGACCAGGCGCCACAGCCGGGCCGGGGCGGGGAGGCCGAGTTCGGTGCGCAGGCGGCGTTCGTAGCGCTCGACGTCCTGCAGGGCGTCGCACGGGTTGCCCTCGGCGAGGTGGGCGCGGATGAGGCACGCCTGGCTGCTCTCACGCAGCGGGTCCGCCCGGACGGCGGCGCCGGCCGCGGCCACCGCCTCCGGGAAGCGGCCGGTCCCGACGAACGCGCAGGCCAGGGCCTCCAGGGCGTGCACCCGCAGGCGCCGCCAGGCGTCCGCCTCCAGCAGCGTCCAGTCCTCGTACCAGCCCGGCAGCAGGTCCGCCGAGAGGGCCTCGACGGCCGCCAGCCCGAGGCCGTCCCGGCCCGGCTCCGCACCGGGGGCCAGGATCCGGCGGGCCAGCGAACGGGCGTCACGCAGGTCCACGCCGACGCCGTCGGCCAGCCTCAGCTCGGCCGGGCCGATCTCCAGGGCCGCCCGGCCGGCCGCCGGCAGGCGGGACAGCGCCGAGCGCAGGCTCGCGAGCGCACAGCGTTCCCTGGCGTCCGGCCACAGCGTCCCGGCGACCAGGCCGCGCGGCACGTTCCCGTTGCAGCACAGGGCGACGAACGCGATTAATCGCTCCGCCCCCGCGGAGACTGCCACCGGCGCGCCACCGGCCGACAGGGCGAAGCCGCCGAGCAGGCCGAGCCGTACGCCCGCACCGCGAACCGGTGAGCGCCGATCGCCGCAGGCCATCCAACCACCATCTCTTCGTGCACAGATCAGCCCCTTCTCCATGCTGCCCTGCCCACTGAGCGCTGTCGACCTCAGTCGAAGTTCACGCAGTACCCGACCGGGATCGACGCCGTGACCCGGCCGGAGGTCAGGTCGACCGCCCGCGCGGTGGCGTTCTTCGACGCACAGCTGAACGGGTGCCCGGTGTTCAGGCCGAAGCTGCCGCCCGCGAACCCGGAGTTCCGGACCGCCGTCACGGTCTGCGACCACTGCACGGTGCCGGTCGAATTCAGGACGATCTGCACCCGCACCCGGCCGTTGATGTTGAAGTGGTCACCGCTGACCTCCACTTGGCCGTTCGTGTCGTCGGCCCAGATCCGCACCGCCAGCCGCCGGTCGTCGGCCTGGCTGTTGTCGAATCGCGTCTGCGCACGGGTCTCCGGGGTCACGCAGACGGTGTCGCCGACCCAGGCCTCGCGCCAGACGAAGCCCTGGACGCAGAAACCGTCCGCCAGGGTCCGGACGGGCACCTGGCTGTTGTCGAACGCCGCCTGGGAGCGGATGTCCGGCGTCACGCAGACGTGGTCCCCCGGCCTGGCGTCGCGCCACACGAAGCCCTGGCGGCAGGTGTCCGGGCCGAAGTCCTGGGCGTGCGCCGAGGACGCCCCCAGCGCGGCGCCGCCAAGGGCCAGGACCGCTGCCATCGCCGTGTTCATCCCGGTGTGCAGGATCCGTCGAGTACCCATGTCCGCACCTCCTCGAAGAGCCTGCGCCCAGCCTGCGCCGCGCACCGTCACGGCGGTGTGACGGCCGGGGGTGTGACGGCCGGGGACGCCGGAACGCCGCTGCCCGGAACTCCCTACGGAGCCCCGGGCAGCGGCGTTCCCGTACCTAGGAACTCCAGGGCTTCCAGGCATCGGTGACGATCTCGACATCGAACGGTTCCGGGAGTCGAACGGACTCCCCGAACTTCCACTCACCCAAGGACTCGTACGTTCCCTCGGCCTTGTTCGGCTCGCCGAACAAGGTGACGCCGGGCTGACGCGGATCACGGTCGACCAGCAAGTAGTACGGCACCCCTGTCCGCGCGTACCCGCTCCACTTGGTGGACTTGACCTGGCGGCCGAACATGGGACGGCGGTCGTGACGGGCGTTGGACGATGAGGTCACCTCGACCACCAGCGCCAGATCGTGCGGGTGCAGGTGCAGGACGTCTTCAGCGCGCTTCTCCGCGTCGATGTCCTTCTGCACGACGACCGTGTCGGGGACGTAGCCGTCCCCGATCTCGATCAGGTCCAGGTTGATGGCCTGTACGACCCGCCACTGGAAGTCGTCATCCGTGAACCACGCACGCTCGAAGCCCCGATGGATATCCGAAAGGATTCCCCCGTGGGCGTATACCGGCGCCGGTGACACGACGATCTCCCCTCCGACCACCTCGACTCGCGTGCCGTCGTCCGGTAGCCGGAGGTATTCCTCCAGTTCTCCCCGGACCCACATGGCGTACGGCGAGTCAGGCAGAAGCAACTGCGCAAACGCAATCACCGACATGACTTCGCTCCCTCCGAGGTCGCGGCACCAGCCTGGCCGCCCGGTCGCAGATATACCGCTGCCGCGCAAATCCTTCCTCCTAAGGAGCGGTTTGCGCGGCAACAGATTGACGCTCGACGTAGCTCAGGCAGCACGCGCGGGCGTTCACCCAGTCGCGGAAACGCCGCTGCCCGGGACTCCACGAAGGAGTCCCGGGCAGCGGAACAACGATCGACGATCGACGATCAGGCCTCAGACGTTGAAGCCCAGCGCCCGCAGCTGGTCGCGGCCGTCGTCGGTGATCTTGTCCGGGCCCCACGGCGGCATCCAGACCCAGTTGATCCGCAGGTCCTGGACCAGGCCGTCGGTGGCGGTCTTGGCCTGGTCCTCGATGACGTCGGTCAGCGGGCAGGCCGCCGAGGTGAGCGTCATGTCGATGGTGGCCACATCGGACTCGTCGATGTGGATGCCGTAGATCAGCCCCAGGTTGACGACGTCGATGCCCAGTTCGGGGTCGACGACGTCCATCAGGGCCTCGGTCAGGTCCTCGACCGAGACGGTGCCGGCCGTGGTGCCGACGATGACGGTGCCGGTCTGCTCCTCCGCAGTGGAGGGGGTTTCGTCACTCATGGTCTTGTCCTCCTCTGCGGGTCAGTCGTTCACGGCGGGGTGCTTGGCGAGCGCCTGGGCGGTGGCGTCCTTCCAGGCCATCCAGCTGAGCAGGGCGCACTTGACCCGGGCCGGGTACTTGGAGACGCCGGCGAACGCGACCGCGTCCTCCAGCACCTCCTCGTCGCCCTCGCCCTGGCCCTTGCTCTGCATCAGCTCCAGGAAGGCCTCCTGGACGGCCTGCGCCTCGCCGACGGTCTTGCCGACCACCAGCTCGTTCAGCACCGAGGCGCTGGCCTGGCTGATCGAGCAGCCCTGGGACTCGTACGAGACGTCGGCGACGGTCGCGCCGTCGAGCTTCACCCGCAGGGTGATCTCGTCGCCACACGTCGGGTTGACGTGGTGCACCTCGGCGTCGCCGTCCCGCAGCCCCTTGCCCTTCGGGTTGCGGTAGTGGTCCAGGATGATGTCCTGGTACATCGAGTCGAGCTTCATGATCGTCCTGCCCTGTCCCGTCAGCCGAAGAAGTTCCGGACGTGGTGCAGGCCGTCGATCAGCGCGTCGACCTCGCCCGGCGTCGAGTACAGGTAGAACGACGCCCGCGTGGTCGCCGGAATTCCGTACCGGAGGCAGACCGGACGCGCGCAGTGGTGTCCGACGCGCACGGCGACGCCCTGCTCGTCCAGCACCTGGCCCACGTCGTGCGGGTGGATGTCACCGAGGGTGAAGGAGATCGCGGCGCCGCGGTCCACGGCCGTGCGCGGACCGATGATCCGCAGGTCGGGGACCTCCAGCAGGCGCTCCACCGCGTACTCGGTGATGGCGTGCTCGTGCGCGGCGATCTTGTCCATGCCGATGGCCGACAGGTAGTCGATGGCCGCGCCGAGCCCGACCGCCTGGGCGATCGGCGGGGTGCCGGCCTCGAACTTGTGCGGCGCCGGGGCGTAGGTGGACGAGCCCATGGTGACGGTCTCGATCATCTCGCCGCCGCCGAGGAACGGCGGGAGGTCCTCCAGGAGCTCCTGGCGGCCCCAGAGCACGCCGATGCCGGTCGGGCCGAGCATCTTGTGCCCGGTGAAGGCGACGAAGTCGGCCTCCAGCGCCTGGACGTCGAGCACCATGTGCGGCGCGGCCTGCGAGGCGTCGATGACGACCAGCGCGCCGACCGACTGGGCCTTGCGGACGATCGTCTCGACCGGGTTGACGGTGCCCAGCAGGTTGGAGACCAGGGTGAAGGAGACCACCTTGGTCTTCTCGGTGATCAGCTCGTCGATGTCGGACAGGTCGAGCCGGCCCTCGTCGGTGAGCCCGAACCACTTGAGCTTCGCACCGGTGCGCTGCGAGAGCAGCTGCCACGGGACGATGTTGGAGTGGTGCTCCATCTCCGTGATCACGATCTCGGAGTCGGCGTCGACCTTGTACGGCTCGTCGGCCCAACCGAGCATGTTGGCAACGAGGTTGAGCGACTCGGAGGCGTTCTTGGTGAAGATCACCTCGTTGCGGCTCGGCGCGTTGACGAAGGCCGCGACCTTGTCGCGGGCGCCCTCGTACAGGGCCGTGGCCTCCTCGGCGAGCACGTGCACGCCGCGGTGGACGTTGGCGTTGTGCCGCTCGTAGTAGGCGTTCAGCGCCTCCAGCACCTGGCGCGGCTTCTGCGAGGTCGCCGCGTTGTCCAGGTAGACCAGCGGCTTGTCGTCGTGGAGCAGCCGCTGCAGGACCGGGAAGTCCTTGCGGATCGCGTCGGTGTCGAGCAGGCCGGACAGCGGGGTACGGGTCACTCGGAAGCGCCCCCCTTCACATAAGCCTCGTAGCCCTCGTTCTCCAGCTTGTCGGCCAGCTCGGCGCCGCCGGACTCGACGATGCGGCCGCCCGCGAAGACGTGGACGTAGTCGGGCTTGATGTACCGCAGGATGCGGGTGTAGTGGGTCACCAGCAGGGTGCCGACCTCGCCGGTGGAGCGGACCCGGTTGATGCCCTCGGAGACGATCCGCAGCGCGTCGACGTCCAGGCCGGAGTCGGTCTCGTCGAGGATCGCGATCTTCGGCTTGAGGAGCTCCAGCTGGAGGATCTCGTGGCGCTTCTTCTCGCCGCCGGAGAAGCCCTCGTTGACGTTGCGCTCGGCGAAGGCCGGGTCCATCTGCAGGGCGGCCATCGCCTCCTTGACCTCCTTGACCCACAGCCGCAGCTTGGGGGCCTCGCCGCGGACGGCGGTGGCGGCGGTGCGCAGGAAGTTGGAGACCGAGACGCCGGGGACCTCGACCGGGTACTGCATGGCCAGGAAGACGCCGGCCTTGGCGCGCTCGTCGACGGACATCTCCAGGACGTCCTCGCCGTCCAGCAGCACGCTGCCGCCGGTGACGGTGTACTTGGGGTGGCCGGCCAGCGAGTAGGCCAGGGTGGACTTGCCGGAGCCGTTCGGACCCATGATGGCGTGGGTCTCGCCCTGCTTCACGGTCAGGTCGACGCCCTTCAGGATCTCGCGCGGGCCGTTCTCGGCCTCGACGGAGACGTGCAGGTCGCGGATTTCAAGGGTTGCCATGTGTACTCAGGACTCCTGGTTGACGGAGACGAGCACATCGTCCCCTTCGATCTTTACGGGGTAGACAGCGACCGGCTTGGTGGCGGGCAGGCCGGAGGGCTTGCCGGTGCGCAGGTCGAAGCTGGAGCCGTGCAGCCAGCACTCGATCATGCAGTCCTCGACCTCGCCCTCCGCGAGCGAGACGTTCGCGTGCGAGCAGGTGTCGTTGATCGCGAACACCCCCTCGTCGGTGCGGACGACCGTGACCGGCACGCCGTTGAGGTCCACGCGCTTGGGAACGTCCTCCTGGAGGTCGCTCAGCGCGCAGGCACGCAGGAAGCTCATCGGGATCAGACCGCCGCTTCCAGCTCTGCGTCGATCTTCACCATGAGCTGCTCCTGGACCTCGGCCACCCCGATCTGCTGGAGCAGTTCGGCGAAGAAGCCGCGGACCACCAGGCGGCGGGCCTCCTCGGCCGGGATGCCGCGGGCCATCAGGTAGAACAGCTGCTCGTCGTCGAAGCGGCCGGTCGCCGAGGCGTGGCCGGCGCCGACGATCTCGCCGGTCTCGATCTCCAGGTTCGGGATCGAGTCGACCCGGGCACCGTCGGTGAGCACCAGGTTCCGGTTGAGCTCGTAGGTGTCGGTGCCGACCGCGGCGGCGCGGATCAGCACGTCGCCGACCCAGACCGCGTGGGCGTCCTGGCCCTGCAGCGCGCCCTTGTACGCCACGTTCGACCGGCAGTGCGGCGTGTCGTGGTCGATGACCAGGCGGTGCTCCAGGTGCTGGCCGGCGTCGGCGAAGTAGAGGCCGAACAGCTCGGCCTCGCCGCCGGGGCCGGCGTAGTTGACCCGCGGGTGGAGGCGGACCAAGTCGCCGCCGAAGGTGACGACCACGGACTTGAACGAGGCGTCCCGGCCGACCAGCGCGCTGTGCTGGGCGACGTGGACGGCGTCCCGGTCCCAGTCCTGCACGGAGACGAAGGTGAGCTTGGCACCGTCGCCGACCAGCACCTCGACGTTGGCGGCCCGGGTGCCGGTGCCCTCGTGGTTGAGCACCACGACGGCCTCGGCGAACGGCTTGACGTCGATCACCACGTGGGCGAAGCGGACCCCGCCCTCGCCCCGCACGTCGATCCGGACCGGCTCGGTCAGCACCGCGTCCTTGGGGACGGTGACCACGAGCGCCTGCTCGAACGCGCTGAACGCCTGCGCGGCGACCCGGTCGACCGGCGTACCGGCCTTGCCCAGCCGGGCGTCGTCGCGGCCGACGGTCTCGGCGGTGACGCCGTCCGGCAGCGCGAACTCGACCTTGTCCTCGCCCCGCTCGCCGGCCGCGGCGGTGCCGTCGTGCAGGCCGGCGAGGCGGTGCAGCGGGGTGAACCGCCAGTCCTCCTCGCGGCCGGTGGGCACCGGGAAGTCGTTCACGTCGAAGGACGGCTTGACCGCGACGCGCGCGTCGATCGGCTGGTGCACGGTGGTCCGGCCGGTGCCGGGGCCGGCGAGCTGCGCGCCCGCGCCGGCGGTGCCGACCTCGATCGAACCGGCGGTGGTGGAGCCGGTGGTGTTCTGAACGTCAGCCATGGCTGTTCGTAGTGCTCTCTTCCTCAGAAATTCCGGATGGATGGCGGCGGTACGGCCGGTCGTCAGCCGACCGCGCCCTCCATCTGCAGCTCGATCAGCCGGTTGAGCTCCAGCGCGTACTCCATCGGCAGCTCGCGCGCGATCGGCTCGACGAAGCCGCGGACGATCATCGCCATCGCCTCGAACTCGGTCATGCCGCGGCTCATCAGGTAGAACAGCTGGTCCTCGCTGACCTTGGAGACGGTCGCCTCGTGGCCCATGGACACGTCGTCCTCGCGGACGTCCACGTACGGGTAGGTGTCCGAGCGGGAGATCGTGTCGACCAGCAGCGCGTCGCACAGCACGTTGGACTTGGCGCCCTTGGAGCCCTCACCGATCTCGATCAGACCGCGGTAGGAGGTCCGGCCGCCGCCGCGCGCCACCGACTTGGAGACGATATTGGACGAGGTGTTCGGCGCCATGTGCACCATCTTGGCGCCGGCGTCCTGGTGCTGGCCCTCGCCCGCGAAGGCGATCGACAGGGTCTCGCCCTTGGCGTGCTCGCCCATCAGGTAGACGGCCGGGTACTTCATGGTGACCTTGGAGCCGATGTTGCCGTCGACCCACTCCATGGTCGCGCCCTCGTACGCCACGGCGCGCTTGGTGACCAGGTTGTAGACGTTGTTCGACCAGTTCTGGATGGTCGTGTAGCGGCAGCGGCCGCCCTTCTTGACGATGATCTCGACGACCGCCGAGTGCAGCGAGTCGGAGGAGTAGATCGGCGCGGTGCAGCCCTCGACGTAGTGGACGTAGGCGTCCTCGTCGACGATGATCAGCGTCCGCTCGAACTGGCCCATGTTCTCGGTGTTGATCCGGAAGTAGGCCTGGAGCGGGATGTCGACGTGCACGCCCTTCGGCACGTAGATGAACGAGCCGCCGGACCACACCGCCGTGTTCAGCGCGGCGAACTTGTTGTCGCCGGCCGGGATGACGGTGCCGAAGTACTCCTTGAAGATCTCCGGGTGCTCGCGCAGCGCGGTGTCGGTGTCCAGGAAGATGACGCCCTGCTCCTCCAGGTCCTCGCGGATCTGGTGGTAGACGACCTCGGACTCGTACTGGGCGGCGACACCGGCGACCAGGCGCTGCTTCTCCGCCTCCGGGATGCCCAGCTTGTCGTACGTGGCCTTGATGTCCGCGGGCAGGTCCTCCCAGGACTCGGCCTGCTTCTCGGTGGAGCGGACGAAGTACTTGATGTTGTCGAAGTCGATGCCGGTGAGGTCGGAGCCCCAGGTCGGCATGGGCTTCTTGCCGAACAGCTTGAGGCCCTTGAGCCGCAGGTTCAGCATCCACTCGGACTCGTTCTTCTTCGCCGAGATGTCGCGGACGACCTCCTCGCTGAGCCCGCGCTTGGCCGCGGCACCGGCGGTGTCCGGGTCGGCCCAGCCGTACTCGTAATTGCCGAGGCCTTCGAGCTCGGGGTGCGAAACGGTGTCAGTCATGCGAGCTTCCTAACGCGCGGACGCTGAATCTTCGGTGGACGCGGAGTTTTCATGTACTGGCAGTCGGCGCCGCATCGGAACCGTGGCCCGCGGTGCGCTGGGCGGGCGACGATGCGGCACCGGGTGCCGGCACATAGGTGGTGCAGACCCCGTCGCCGTGGGCGATGGTGGCCAGCCGTTGCACATGGGTGCCCAGGAGCTGGGAGAAGACCTCGGTCTCCGCCTCGCAGAGCTGCGGGAACTGCTCGGCGATGTGCGCGACCGGGCAGTGGTGCTGGCAGAGCTGGGCGCCCGCCGGGGCCTTGGCCACGGCCGACGGGACACGCCGCACCGTGGCAGCGTACCCGTCCGCGCTCAGCGCCTGGGCAAGGGCCTCCGGGCGGTCCTGGACCTCGGCCTGCCGCAGGGTCTCCAGGTACTTCTCGGCCTGCTTGCCGAAGCGGGCGCGGGCGAAGGCGGCGACCGCCTCCTCACCCGCCTCGCCGCCGCCCACCGAGTCCGCGATCCAACGCAGGGCGTCGGCGGCGAGCTGGTCGTACGCCTGGTAGAAGGCGTCCCGGCCGGCGTCGGTGAGGGCGAAGACCTTGGCCGGGCGGCCCCGGCCCCGGCTGCCGTAGACCCGCTGCTCGCGGGACTCGACCAGACGGGCGGCGGCTAGGCCGTCCAGGTGGCGGCGGACGGCGGCGGCGGTGAGGCCGAGCCGGGTCGCCAGGTCGGCGGCGGAGGAGGGGCCGTGGTCCAGGATCGACCGGGCGACCCGGTCCCGGGTGGCCCGGTGGCCCTCCAGCAGCACCTCGGCCGCCGTCACGGGCACGTCGAAGCCGGGGGCCGACTCGGCCTCCTGCTGCGGGGTGTGCTCGCGCATGTTTTTCACAACACCAGTGTTGCGTAATTACTTCCGACAGGACAAGCCGTGATCCAGGCCTCACTCGTGTCATCTGTCACGCAGGCAAGCCTTACCTGACCTGCGTAAACGATCACCAAGGCCGATGTCCGGCCCGGGCGTTCGGCCCTCTTAGACTCGCCGGTATGAACCCCGTACCCGCGGTCCAGGTCGCCGGGCTGGTCAAACGCTACGGTGACAAGGCCGCGGTGGACGGCCTCGACCTGACCATCGCGACCGGCGCGATCACCGCCGTCCTCGGCCCCAACGGCGCCGGCAAGACCACCACCATCGAGACCTGCGAGGGCTACCGCCGCCCCGACGCCGGCACCGTCCGCGTCCTCGGCCTCGACCCGGTCACCCAGAGCGCCGCCCTGCGGCCCCGGATCGGCGTGATGCTCCAGTCCGGGGGCGTGTACGCGGGCGCGCGCGCCGTCGAGATGCTCCGGCACACCGCCAAGCTGCACGCCCACCCGCTGGACGTGGACGCCCTGGTCGAGCGCCTCGGCCTCGGCTCCTGCGGCCGCACCACCTACCGCCGGCTCTCCGGCGGCCAGCAGCAGCGGCTCGCCCTCGCGATGGCCGTGGTCGGCCGCCCCGAACTGGTCTTCCTGGACGAACCCACCGCCGGCCTCGACCCCCAGGCCCGCCGCGCCACCTGGGACCTGGTCCGCGACCTGCGCCGGGACGGCGTCACCGTGGTCGTCACCACCCACCACATGGACGAGGCCGAACAGCTCGCCGACCGCGTCGCCGTCGTCGACCGCGGCAAGGTCATCGCCGACGGCACCGTGACCGAGCTGTGCCGCGGCGGCGCCGAGGACGCCCTGCGCTTCGACGGCCCGCCCGGCCTCGACCTCGCCCCACTGCTCAAGGAACTGCCCGCCGGCGCCACCGCCGCCGAGGCCGCCCCCGGCAGCTACCGCGTCGAGGCCCCCCTCGACCCCAGCCGGCTGCTGGCCGCCGTCACCGGCTGGTGCGCGGCCTCCGGCATCCTGCCCGAACGGCTGGCCGTGCAGCGCCGCAGCCTCGAAGACGTCTTCCTCGACCTGACCGGACGGGAGCTCCGCTCGTGAGTACGTACGCGCCGAAGCCCGGCGCCGCACCCGTCGGCCGGATGCTGCTCGCCCAGACCGCCTTCGAGACGAGGATGCTGCTGCGCAACGGTGAGCAGCTGCTGCTCACCGTGGTCATCCCGACCGTGCTGCTGGTGCTGTTCTCCGCCGTGGACGTCGTCGCCGTGGTGGGCCCCGGCAAGCGGGTCGACTTCCTGGCCCCCGGCCTGCTCGCACTGGCCGTGATGTCCACCGCCTTCACCGGGCAGGCCATCGCCACCGGCTTCGAGCGCCGCTACGGCGTGCTCAAGCGGCTCGGCGCCAGCCCGCTGCCGCGCTGGACGCTGCTGACCGCCAAGACCGGCTGCGTGCTGGTCACCGAGGTGCTGCAGGTCGCCCTGCTGTCGGTGATCGCCCTGGCCCTCGGCTGGTCCCCGCACGGGCTCGCCACCCCGCAGGGGGCACTGGCCGTCGCCGCCCTGCTGGTCCTCGGCACCGCCGCCTTCTCCGGCCTGGGCCTGCTGATGGCCGGCACCCTCAAGGCCGAGGCCACCCTGGCCGCCGCCAACCTGGTGTTCATCCTGCTGCTGCTGGCCGGCGGGGTGATCGTGCCGCTGAGCAAGTTCCCGGACGCCGTGCGGTCGGTGCTGGAGCTGCTGCCGATCTCGGCGCTCTCGGACGGGCTGCGCTCGGTGCTCCAGCACGGCGCCGGGGTGCCCTGGTCGGACCTCGGGATCCTGGCCGGCTGGGCCGTCCTGGGGCTGGCCGCGGCCGCCCGGTTCTTCCGCTGGGAGTAGCGCCGCCTCCCCTTCGATGCCTGACGCCCCCGACCTCAACAGGTCGGGGGCGTCAGGCATTTCAGCCGATCATCGGGGGTCAGCCCTGGCTGCCACCGCGCCGCTTGCGGGCGAGCAGCACGAGCGCGCCACCGACCAGCAGCACGCCGCCACCGGCCGCCGCGATCATCGGGGTGGCGTCGTTGCTACCGGTCTGGGCCAGCGCCGGGGCGCTGGTGCTGGGCACCGGGGCGGGCGTGCTCTTGCTGGGGGTGGGGGTCGCCGACGGGGTCCCGCTCGGGGTGGGCGTCGCCGACGGGGTGCCGGTCGGCGTCTGCGTCGGGGTGGGGGTCGGCGTCGGGGTGGGGGTCTTGGTGGGGGTGGGGGTCGGCGTGGGGGTCGGCGTGGGGGTCGGGGTGTGGCACGGCGCGATGGTCTTGGTCTCGTCGATGTTCCACCCCTTCTCCGCCGGGGTCTCGGTGGTCTTGACCACCAGGTGGGCGACGATCGGGGCGTCGTGGTCCTTCACCGGGTACTTGCCGTGGAACTCCGCCGGGAACCCCTGGGCGTCCACGACCTTCTCGTCACCGATGGTCAGGCTGACGGTGTTCTTCACGTCAGGCTTGGGGCTGTAGTTGATCAGGTCGACCACGACCTGGTCGCAGGTCACCGACCAGGTCGGCACGTGCGCCGAGGCGTTGGTGGCCAGCGCCAGCGGCAGGAGAATTCCGGCCGCCGCCGTACCGGCGAGTGCCGCCGCGCCCATCCGAATGTGCCGCTGCTGTCGCGCCATTACCCTGTTCCCCTCCGAACGGTCTTGCGCAGCAGGCGGGTTGAAGTGGTTCGCGGTGGCCCACTACGACATGTCCGGGGGACTCTACCGGCACTCCCACACCTCGCCACACCCCGCCGTACGACCGGATTTCGTCTGTCCGTGCGTTCCTGGATGTGCTCGACCAGCCCATCACAGCCGCCACCTCGCAGAACGCGGATTCGGCAAACTTGAATGAACTTGGTCACTTTCAGCACACAACGGCGCCCCCGGTGATCAGGTTCAATCACCGGGGGCGCCCTGTCGACACGTCGACGAACGCACGTCAACGGACAGTCGGACCGCTCAGGCCTTCCAGAGCTTTCAGACCTCTCAGGCCCGCTTCGCGGCCTTGCGCCGGGCCGCGACCACGATCCCGCCACCGGCCGCCAGCACCACGGCGCCGCCGATCGCCAGCGGCAGCACCGGACCGGAGCCGGTGTGCGCCAGGTTGCCGCCCTCGTTCGACGGGGCGGACGGACTCACCGAACCCGGGGCGGCCGGGCCGCCCGTCGAAGCGGAGGCCGACGGGCTCGCCGAACCGCCCGCACTGGGCTTGCCGCTCATCGGCGCGGACGGGCTGCCCGACGGGCTCGCCGAACCGCTCGGCGTCACCGACGGCGAACCGCTCGGCACCACCGGCGGAACGGTCGGCGTACCGGTCGGGGTCGGCACCGGCGTCCCCGGCAGGCAACCGGTGAAGGGGTAGTGGTGGGTCTCGGCGCCGCCCTTGCCGGTCAGCGAGGCCGCGATCACCGAGCCGTTGACCGGGCCGCCACTGCCGAGCTCGAAGGCCGCGTTGGGCGCGAGCACCGTCCCGGCCCAGGCGGCGTTGCTGTTCTTGACCACCTTGGTCGCGGTGGGGAAGTTCCAGAGCAGCTTGGCCCGGATCGCGCCGCCCGCCGCGCTCAGGTTCTTGTCGTCCAGCAGGAAGGCCGACCTGCCCTCGTCCCACAGGTGGAAGCCGGTGGTCCCGGCCGCCGCCATGTCGTACGAGCCGCCGGTCACGTTGATGACGGTCACCGAGCCGGCCGGCACCTTGACGAAGACGTCCTTGGCGCCCTGGAGCTTCCCGGCGTCGACGGTGAAGCTGTTGTACGTGGCGTCGCCACCGGTGAAGGTGAGCTCGGTGCCCGTGGCCTGGACGGTGGCCCCGGCGGTCTGCGGCACGGCGGCCAGCGCGGTGGAAGCGGCGCGCAGCTTGGTGAACTCGGCCTTGAAGTCGATCGGCGAGGGGCCCTGGGCGATCTTGCCCTGGTGGGCCTCGACCACGGCGCCGTCGGCCTTCGAACCGTAGACGCCGTTGCCCTTCATCACCTGGGTGTTGTGGCCGGTGATCTTGCCGGCCACGACCAGGGCGTTCCGGCCGGGCAGGGCGTCGACCTCGGCGGCGGTGAGCTCCTGGCCGACGGAGAAGCCGCCGGTGAAGTCGGCGTTGCCGCCGACCGCGACGGCACCCTCGGCGTCGGGGGTGTGGGTGTCGTCGCCCTCGATGAACTCGCCGTACAGGTTGGCGACCCCGAGGTTGCGGCACTGCTCGTCGGCGGCGACGGTGCCGGCGGCCTGGGCGGCCGGCGCGATCAGGGCGGCGAGTGCGAGCGAGCCGCCGACCGCGAGCGCGGCGGCGGAGGTGGGTATGCGCATGTGCAGGATCTCCGCTTACGTGCGGGAAGTGGGATGGGCCCGGAAAAAGGTATGGACCAATCCGCACTCTTTCGGCCAAACGGGTGAATGGTCAAGACCACTGACCGCCTTGTCCGAACAGTCCGGTTTGATCGCCGGCGGCCCCACCCCGCGCCCCGCCCCAAGATCGCCCGTAAGGCCGCCTACGATGGAGCCCGTGCTGAACCCCTTCTCCCTGCTCGCCGAGCGCTGGCAGCCCTCCGCCGCGATGGTCCGGCGCGCCACGTTCGCCGCGCTGGTGATGAGCGTGGTGATCGTCGTCACCGGCGGCGCCGTCCGGCTCACCGCCTCCGGCCTCGGCTGTACCACGTGGCCCCGCTGCACCGCCGAGAGCCTGACGCCCACGGCGGAGATGGGCTTCCACGGCGTCGTCGAGTTCACCAACCGGATGCTCACGTACGTGCTGAGCGCGGCGGTCGGCTGGGCGATCCTCGCCGCGCGCTGCCACCGCCCGTGGCGGCGCAGCATGACCAAGCTCGGCTGGGCCCAGTTCTGGCTCGTGATGAGCAACGCCGTCCTCGGCGGCATCACGGTGCTGACAGGCCTCAACCCGTACACCGTGGCGCTGCACATGATCGCCGCGATGGCGCTGGTCTGGGTCGCCCTCCTCATGTGGGAGCGCGGCAAGGAAGGCGACGGCCCGGCAAAGCTCGCGGTCGCCCGCCCGATCCACCAGCTCTCCTACGTCCTGGTCACGGTGGTCGGCCTGCTCGTCGCGGCGGGCACCCTGGTCACCGGCGCCGGCCACCACCCGGGAACGCCGAAGGACAACAAGATCGTGCCGCGCATCCCGATCGACTACGACCGCCTCGCGCAGTTCCACGCAGACCTGGCGTTCGTCTCGGTCGGCCTGACCATCGCGATGATCTTCGTCTTCGCGGCCATCAAGGCCCCCCCGGCCGCCAAGGCCCGCGCGAAGGAGTTGCTCGCCGTCCTGCTCCTCCAGGGCGTCCTCGGCTTCATCCAGTACTTCACCGACGCCCCCGAGCTCATGGTCGGCCTCCACATGCTGGGAGCCTCCCTGACCTGGATCGCCGCCCTCCGCATCCCCCTCGCCCTCCGCACCCGCGAGACGGCGGAGGCCGCCGACCACCTCCCCGCCCAGACCCCCCAGACCGCCGCAGTCTGACCATCACCGAAGGCCCCCATCCAAGGGCGGTTTCTAGGGGTCGTTGCAACACATGGCCGTGTTGATCAGGCCGCGAGCAGTTTATGCAGGCGCTCGGCTGGGGTTTCCCAGCCGAGCGTTTTGCGTGGGCGGCCGTTGAGTTCGGCGGCGACGGCGGCAAGGTGCTCCGGGCCGTGGGCCGATAGGTCGGTGCCCTTCGGGAAGTACTGCCGCAGCAGGCCGTTGGTGTTCTCGTTGGAGCCGCGCTGCCAGGGACTGGCCGGGTCGCAGAAGTAGACCGGGACGCCGGTGGCGATGGTGAACGCGCCGTGCGCGGCCATCTCCGCGCCTTGGTCCCAGGTCAGCGACCGCGCCAGGTGACCGGGCAAGGTCTGGACGGTCTCCACCAGGGCATCGCGCACGTGCTCGGCGGTGCGGCCGTTCGGCAGGTGCAGGAGCAGGACGTAGCGGGTGGCGCGCTCGACTAGGGTGCCGATCGCGGAGGCACCGTCCTTGCCGATGATCAGATCGCCCTCCCAGTGACCGGGAACCGCCCGGTCCTCGGCCTCGGCCGGGCGCTCGCTGATCATGACCATCGGTGTGGAGAAGCGGGGCTGGCGGCAGTTGGCCTGCCGATGCGGCTTGCGCCGGGCGCGGCCGGAGCGCAGGGCGGCGGCCAGCTCCCGGCGAAGCTCGCCCCTGCCCTGGATGTAGAGGGCCTGGTAGACCGTCTCGTGGACCACGTGCATCTCCGGCCGCTCGGGAAAGGTGTCCCGCAGAGCCTGGCAGATCTGCTCCGGGCTCCACTTGCGGTCAAGGTGGTCCTGGATGAAGTCCCGCAGCTCGGGATTCTGCCCGATCTTGCCGCGCTTCGGGCGGGGCCGGCGGGCGTCGGCGCGGGCCTGAGCGGCATGCGGCCGGTAGGCGATGCGCTGTTGGTCTCCGCGCAGCGGCGTGCCGTTGCGGTGGACCTCCCGGCTCACCGTTGAGGGGCTGCGGCCGAGCTCGGCGGCGATCTCGCGGATGGACGCCTTCTCCCGCAGGCGGTCGGCGATGTATATCCGATCCGCCTCGCGCAGGTAGCGGGACGGGCCGGAAGCCGGCAACGCAGCCAGGACCGGCGGCCTGGCCTTGTCCTTGCCCGACGCGTTGCGGCCGTTGCGCCACCGCTTGCCCGTGCGCAGATTGATCCCGACGCGTCTGCACGCTTCCCGACTGCTCAGGCCCTGGTCCATGAGCCGGAAGTATTCCTCCCGCTCACGGACCAGGGTCCTGGTCCCCTGAGCCACCGTCCGGTTCATCCGGATCTCGAACATCGCACCCCTTGAACTGGGGTGTTGCAACGATCCTTAGAACCCAAGAAGTCGGATGGGGGCCTTCGCCGTCACGATCAACGGCGGCTAGCGCACCACGGGGATCTCTCCGGAGCGCCAGTCGGCCAGCCGCTTGCGGATGCTCGACACCATCGGCAGCCCGTCCATCTCGTCCGGGGTGAACCACGCCACCTCGTGGGACTCATCGGAGACCCGCAACTCCCCACCGATCGGGCGTCCGAGGAGGCAGATGGAGAACTCCTGGCGGACCTCTCCGTCGTCATAGGCGAACACATGGCCCGGGTCGGTGTAGGTGCCGACGATCCCGGTGATCGCGATGTCGATGCCGGTCTCCTCACGGGTCTCACGGACACCGCAACCAGCGAGCGACTCCCCGATGTCCATCCTGCCGCCGGGCAGCGCCCACATCCCGTTGTCCGTGCGCCGCTGGAGCAGGACCCGGCCCGCATCGTCGACCACGACCACGGACGCGGCCGGGACCAGCGAGTTCGCCTCGGGAGCAGTCGGGTCATTCTCGTAGTCACGCCTCGGCATCATCCACCTCATCGACTGTCTGACGTCAACGGATGCCACCCCTGGCCCGCGGGAGCGACAGCCGCCACCACGGTGGGGCCCCTACCCTGTCACAGCAGGTGCCGACCGTCATGAGTCCTGACACTCGGTGCGGCGTCGCCCCGAAGCCCGTCCAGCACACGCACGGCATAGACCTCCGCCATGCGCTCAGCGACCTCGTCCGGGGTGAGCCAGGCAACCTCGATCGACTCGTCCGAGAGCCGCGCGATCTGATTCTCCGGACTGCACCGAAAGACGAGAGCAATGACCCCTCGACGTAGGTTCTTGTAGACCCCGGTCAGCCGCTCCACGCAGACCTTGATGCCGGTCTCCTCGTAGACCTCGCGACGCACCCCGTCCTCGACGGCCTCATCCAGCTCCAGCACCCCACCTGGCAGCTCCCAGGTCCCGTTGTCAGCCCGGCGAATTGCCAACACCCGACCGTCCTCCCGCACCACCACCCGCGCGACCGACACCGAGTGGAGCTTCGCGGTGTCGCTCGTCACGTGGTCGCCCCTGAGAGCCTGCCGAACGTAGGACGGAGCAGGTCCAGGACATGGGTCCAGCTGTACTCATCGGGCGCTCCGCCGGACTTGGGCTTGTGGGGTACGGAGTCGCCTACCAGGACGCCCATCGAGCGCAGCCGGGCCAGGCTCTCCGAATACGCCGGGTGGGCTGCCAGCGCGGAATTGACGTAGGGCTGCACGACTACTGGGATCCCGAGCCCGTACGCCTCGCAGAGGATGCCGAGCGCGAGCGTGTCAGCGATCCCGAGGGCCCACTTGTTGATGGTGTTGAAGGTGGCTGAGACGACCGCGATGGCATCGGCCCCAGGCAGCGGCCGTGAACCACCGGGCGTGCGCCAGGCCGAGCGGATCGGATAGCCGGTCTGGGCCTCGATGGCTTCCTGGTCCAGGAAGCCGAGGGCGTTGGGAGTGGCGATCACCCCGACCTTCCATCCCTCGGCACGGGCAGCGGTGATCAGTTCGCCCACGCCGCCGGCGATTCCCGATGCGCAGACGATGACGTACAGAAACGGCTCACGGTGCTCGGTCAAACCTGAACTCCTGTTCGTAGGAACACATCCCGCCGCCTTCAGCGAGTATCGTCCGACTGGCTGCTACGAACGGAGTACCAGTATGCCCAGGCACATCTCCGAGCACACGGGCGAACGCATCGCCCAGTACCGCAAGCTCCGCCACCTGACCCAGCGGGAACTCGCCGCTCGCGCCCACATCTCTTACAGCATGCTGACCAAGGTCGAGCAGGGAGCCAAGCCGGCCACTCCCGCAGTGATCGCCGCGGTAGCCCGGGCGCTGTTCGTCCAGACCGTCGACCTCACCGGTCAGCCGTACATGACCGAGTTGCAGCAGGACGAACTCGATGTGCTGATCCAGCCGATCCGCGAGGCACTTGATCTGTACGACCTCGGCGTCGATCCCGAGATCATCCCCCGCTCGGTGGATGAACTGCACTCCGCCTCGGAGCAGTTGTGCGCCAAGGTCCGCGAGACCCGAATCAAGGACGCCGCCCGAGCTCTTCCAACCCTGATGATCGAGGCCACGACGGCCGCGCACGCGGCACCTTCCGAGAAGGCGTGGCAGGTACTGGCGAGCACCTACCGCACGGCCTACGACATCACCTCGAAGTTGGGCTACAGCGATCTTTGTGTCGTGGCTCTGGACCGCATGGCGTGGGCGTCCGAGCGCGCGTCCGACCCAGTGGTCGCCGGAGTTCGCCAGTACCTGCGATCGCTGGTCTACCTCCGAGCAGGCCAGTACGACATCGGGAAGCGACTCGTCGGGGTCGGCATGGGCACCCTCGAACAAGCTGACAGCAGCCGGATCCGGGACGTGGCAGTGGGGCAACTGCACCTCGGCGCCGCCATGTTGGCCGCGCGATCCGGGGACGGCGACACGGCGGCCGAACACGTTGCGGAGGCGGCGCGGATCGCCGAGGTCACCGGCGAGGCCACGCGAGTGCACTGGCTCTCGTTCGGACCGACGAACGTCGCCGTGCACCAAGTAGCGACTCTGGCCGAGCAGTACCGGTACGCAGAAGCTGTCCGAGCCGCCGAACAGGTCCAGATCCCCGCAGAGTGGCCTGCCTCGCGAGCTGCCGCACACGTCGCGGAGGTAGCGCGGGCGCAGTTGTGGATCGGGCGCTCGGAGGCGTCGTTGAAGTCCTTGCAGCATGCAAGGGAGCTGGCACCACAGCAGATGCGCTACCACCCGATGGTGCGTGAGACGGTCGCCGGCCTTCTCTCGGCCCGCCGGTCGACACCTGGCACCCTCGCGAACATGGCGCACTGGGTCGGCGTCTGATCATCACTCCCTGAGGTTGGACTATCACCAAGGAGTGATAGTCCGCCCCTTCTCCTGCGGCAATGCTCTCCGTAACGAGATGACTACGCCAAGGAGAAGCGCCGATGACCCTCCTCTCGAACGCTCTGAGAGGCGACGCGGTACTCCACCAGATCCCGGACGCGAGCACCCGCCCCCGTGCCACACCGGCGACCGTCTGCCTGCCCTACCGGCCCGAGTCAGTGGGCGCTGCTCGGCGCTTCGTCTGCGCGCAGCTGCGGGAATGGGGGCTGGACGACCTGGTGGACGACGCCGTCGTGATCGTCAGCGAACTGGCCACCAACTCCATCAAGACCGGCTGCCAGACCCGCATGCTCATCGGCGTCCGCCGTCCGAGCGACCGGATCGTCCGCATCCTGGTCGGTGACGGCTCCCGCTCGATGCCCGTGATGGTCCAGGCCGGGCCGGACGCCACGTCCGGCCGGGGGCTGTCGATGGTCCACCGGCTCACTCACGGCCGTTGGGGCGTCACGCCCCTCCCCTTCGGCAAGGTCGTCCACGCCGACCTCGCGACGCCCACGCCGAACCCCCGGTGAACTCACAACCGCCGGACAACACTTACGACTCCGACGATGCGCCGCCGCCCCCGCCCATCCCCGACCCGACCCGGGTCTGGGCCGCCTACGGGGTGTCCACCGCCGCCGGCCTGCACGTCATCACCGCGGCCCTGATCCTGATCAACCGCGCCCGCTGAACTCCCGGCCGCGCCGCCGCCCCGGCGCCGCGGCCGGGCTCACCCAGCAACTCAGCAGGTCTGCCGAGTTGCTGTTCTCGCCCTCAACCATCACACCCGAGGAGGAACAGTCCAGATGACCACCGCACCGTGGGGTACCACCCGCATGGCGCCGTACCCCGAGTCCAGGCCCATCCCGGCCCTCACGCCCGTGATCGATCCCGAAACGCAGGTCGCCGTGTTCGTGGACGAGCACGGGCGCACGGTCGAGATGGGGGCGCACGGCACCAGCACCGAGACCAGCACGCCCACGAACACGGGCGGCGGCGACGGCCAGAGCGGGCAGCAGAACGCGCCCACCGACATGGACAGCATGCCCGCGAACGACCAGGACCAGGGAACGGGCTGACATGGCACCGGATCGGCACCGGGCCAGTGTCCTGGTCCTGACCAACGCCTACGACGTGACAGCCGACGTAGTGCTCCGCATCCTGGCCGAACGCAGGGTCCCGGTCGTCCGGGTCGACCCCGGTGCCGATCTGCTCGGAGGTGCCCCGCTGACCGCCCACTACCGCACGGGCGGTCAGCGGGGCGTTCTCCGCACGCCGAGCCGGGACCTGGACCTCACCCGGGTGCGATCGGTCTGGGTCCGCCGACCCTCTCCCTACGAGGCATCCCGGGGGCTCGACGAGCACTCGGCGAGGTTCGCCAACTCACAGGCGTTCTGGGGCGTCGGCGGCATTCTCGCATCGCTCCCCGGAGCCCATTACGTCAATCACCCATGGCGCATCCGCGATGCGGAGTACAAACCCGCCCAGCTCGCCGTGGCGAGCCGGGCGGGGTTCCTGGTCCCGGACACGGTCATCACCACCGATCCCGCCGAAGCACGCCGGTTCTGCACCGACCATCCCGGTGGAGCCGTCTACAAACCGCTGTGGGACAGCCGCTTCCGCGCCGAGGACGGCACCGCACGGACGGTGTGGGTACGGGAAGTCGACCCCACCGAGATCACCGACGCCGTATCCGTCTGCCCGCACCTGTTCCAGGCCAAGGTGGACAAGGCCTTCGACGCACGGGTCACCGCCGTTGGCGACAGACTGTTCGCGGTCCGGATCGACAGCCCGGATCTCGACTGGCGCCACCGACAGGACCTGATGACGTGCGCACCGATCGAGGTACCCGAGCCGGTCGCTCGCGCGATCACTGCCTACCTCGCCGAACTCCGCCTTACCTTCGGCGCGTTCGACTTCGCCGTGACCGCCCGCGGCGACTGGAGTTTCCTGGAGTGCAACCCAAACGGCCAATGGGCGTGGCAGCCCGCGGCGAGCACGGCCGCGATCGCCTGCGCCCTTGCCGACCAGTTGGAGAGAGGTCCCGACGCATGAGCACATCGGCTCAGCTCCGCGCAGCCCTGGTGGACAGCCTCACCGGGGATGACGAGGTCACCGACCCAGCGTGGGAGGACGCCGCCAGAAGCGTCCCCCGGGAGCTGTTCGTCGGATCCTTCTTCGTGCCGGTACCGGGGAGCAATCCGACCGCCTACCGCGCCGCTCACCGGCACGAGCCCGAATGGCTGGAGCACGTCTACAGCAACGAAACGCTGGTCACTCAACTCGACGGGCGGACCCGCCCCGAGGACGTGCCCGACGGGACCGCGACCGGCACCCCGTCCTCCTCGTCCACCCTGCCGTCCCTCGTCCTGCGCATGTGGCACCAACTCGGCGTCGAGCCCGGCCACCGGGTGCTGGAGATCGGCACCGGAACCGGCTACTCGACTGCCCTCGGCGCACACCGCCTCGGGGACGCCGCCGTCACCAGCATCGAGTACGACCCGAAAGTGGGCGCGGCCGCAGCGGCAGCCATCACCGCAGCGGGCTACGCACCCCGGCTGGTCGTCGGTGACGGACTGCTCGGCGATCCGAACGGCAGCGGCTACGACCGACTGATCGCCACCTGCGCAGTCCGCTACGTCCCTCCCCCGTGGCTGCACCAGGTGAAGCCCGGCGGGCGGATCCTGGCCACGCTCTCCGGCTGGTCCTTCGGCTTCGGCCTCGCCCTACTGACCGTGACCGGCCCCGGCGAAGCCACCGGCCGCTTCCTGCCCGGCTACACCAGCTTCATGATGGCCCGCCCCCACGACCGGCCACCCCGTCAGAGCCTGTCCCTGCTCCCGGGGGACGAACGCCCTACCCGGATCGACCCCGAGGTCATCAGCACCTGGACGGGCAGCTGGGTCGCACAGCTCGCAGCGCCCTCGGCCGAGCGGATGGGAGCCGGCGGACACCAGATCCTCTCGGACGTGGCCACCGGCTCACAGGCCCGGACCGTGCCCAACCCGGACGGTGGGTGGACCGTGATCCAGCGCGGCCCGCTCCGGCTCTGGGACCAGGTGGAAAGCGCTGTCGCAGCCTGGCAAGCGGCCGGCGAGCCGCACCAGGAGGGCTTCGGGATCACCGTCTCAGCAGCGGGGCAACGCGTCTGGATCGGTCACGAGGACGGCCCCGGCTGGAACCTGCCCATCTGAAACGGCGAACGCCCCCCGTCGACCGGTGCAGCGCCGGGCCTACTTCGGCCTGCGGCGGGCGCGGACCGTCGCGGCGGCAATCGCCAGCGGGAAGGACAGCAGGAAGAGCGTCACCGCGGGCCACAGCGGGTCGCCGTCGACGATCGCGTTCACGAGCGTGCGGAGGCCGACGACGATGAAGTGCATGCGCGCACCATAGCGCCGCCGCTCGCCGGTCTGTCCGGCGCCCTGACCAGCGACAACGGCCCGGCTCCCCCGCACGGGGAGCCGGGCCGTTCGCTGGCTGCGGGATCAGATCTGGATGCCGGCCATGCGCTTCCACTCGTACGGGCCGGTCTTGACCTTGAGGCCCAGCTCGCCCTCGAAGTTCTCGTGCAGGGTGAGCCCGGCCAGCTCCGCGGCGCGGCGGCCGACGGCGTAGGTGGGGGCGACCTGGTCGCCCCAGGCGCCGTCCGCGCCGACGGACCGTCGGGTCGGGCACTGAACTCGTCGGCACCTACCCGAACCGGGCCAGCGTGCCCCGTGAGACCTGGCTGACTCTGCTACAGGAGGCCCGGCAACAGATCGACGTACTCGTCTTCTCCGGGACGTTCTTCGCCCAGTCCAACCCCCACGTTGCCAGGATGCTCGCCGAGCGCTCAGCCGACGGGGTCCAGGTCCGGCTGTGCTTCGGTGACCCGCAGGGGCAGGCCGCCGCCGTACGAGGCCGTGAGGAAGGCATCGGCGACACCCTTGCTGCCAAGATCCGCGCCTCCCTCACCTACTACCGCCCCCTGCTTCTGGAAGACGGCTGCGAGGTGAGGCTCCACGACGCCACGCTGTACAGCTCCCTCTTCCGATACGACGACAACCTGCTGGTCAACCCGCATGTCTACGGCCAGCCGGCCAGCGCCAACCCCCTGCTGCACCTCAAGCGACTGGACTCCACCGGCTGGTTCGACAACTACGCTCAGAGCTTCGAAGCCGTCTGGACCGGCGCACGGTCATGGACGCCCGACCAGGAGGGGACCACCGCACATGGGTAGGACCGAGTACTACAACGACCCCGACGCCCCCAAGGCCAACACCCTCATCCCCGCCAGCAATCTGCTCGTCGTCGACGACTCCGGCGCCATCCTGCTGCAGCGCCGTCGGGACACGGGCCAGTGGGCCCTGCCCGGCGGTGCCCAGGACATCGGTGAGACCGCCGCGGAGTGCGCCGTGCGCGAGTGCCTGGAGGAGACCGGCATCCAAGCCGAGATCAGCGGCTTTCTCGGCGTCTACACCAACCCGAACCACATCGTCGCGTACACCGACGGCGAGATCCGCCAGCAGTACGAGAACACCTACATCGGCCGCCCGATCGGCGGAGAGCCCACGATCAACGACGAGGCCGACGACGTCCGCTTCGTCCGACCCTCCGACCTCGACCGGTACAACATCCACCCCAGCATGCGCCAACAGATCGGCGACTACCTCGCCGGCACCTACCCCCACCTCGGCTGAGCCACCAGCTCCGCCTCGACCCGCGCCACGGCCGCGAGGATTTCTGGCGACGCACGCCGGATGAACCGCCCCACCGTGCTCTCCTCCCCGTAGCGACCGAGGATCTCCGCCAGGCGTGCCCCAACCGTGGTCGGTCCACCATCGGGCGTCGTGGTCATGTCACACCACACCAGGGCGTCGACCAGCCGCTGGTCCTCCAGCAGCGGGAACTCGACCTCCAGTACCTCCCGGAGGCCGCGTTCCTCGGCTTCGAGCAGCGCGAACGAGTGGTTCGCCACCAACCGCGTGAGCTGGTCATCAGCCCCATGGGCATCACGGAGGAACCGCGCGCCGTCGAGCGGGTGGAACCCTGTTGTCGCCAGCCTCGGCGCGTAGCCGACATCGTGCAGCAGAGCTGCACGGACCAGAAGCCCGGCCTCCCGGCCGAGAATTCCTCCGAGGCGGCGGGCTCGCTCTGCCACCCCTTGAGTGTGCGCCCAGCGGCGGGGCAGTGGCTCGGCCAGCTCACCCCTCGCCACCGCTCTGGCCCACGAGGTCGGTTCTTCGCTCATGCGTCGATGGTTTCCCGTGCCGATCGCCACCACGCATGGGATCAACCGATCCACGGTCGATCGAACCGCAATCGCCTGTTCTGAGTTGGACAACGGCCCGGCTCCCCCGCCCGTCGACCGGTGCGGCGCCGGGCCTACTTCGGCCTGCGGCGGGCGCGGACCATCGCGGCGGCGATCGCCAGGGGGAAGGACAGCAGGAAGAGCGTCACCGCGGGCCACAGCCGGTCGCCGTCGACGATCGCGTTCACGAGAGTGCGGAGGCCGACAACGATGAAGTGCATGCGCGCACCATAGCGCCGCCCCTCGCCGGTCGGCCCGACGCCCCTGACCAGCGACAACGGCCCGGTTCCACCGTTTCTAGGGGGAACCGGGCCGTCGGCCTTCGAACCGGGGGGCGATCAGCCGCCGAGCTGGAGGCCGGCCATGCGCTTCCACTCGTACGGGCCGGTCTTGACCTTGAGGCCCAGCTCGCCCTCGAAGTTCTCGTGCAGGGTGAGCCCGGCCAGCTCCGCGGCGCGGCGGCCGACGGCGTAGGTGGGGGCGACCTGGTCGCCCCAGGCGCCGTCCGCGCCGACCACGACGATGCGGGTGGCCACGCCGCCGACGTACTCGACGACCGCGTCGGCGCTGCCGCCGTGCTGCTGGGCGAAGCTGGTGAGGTGCTTGGCGATGCGCTTGGCGCGGCGCTCGGTGCGGGCGTCCGACGCGGCGGCGGTGGCGGTCTCTGCGCTGCTCATGCCCGCATGCTACCCACCGGTACGCGACCTGGCGACGGGAGCACCCTGTGCACCGGGACACATACTCACACCATGACGTTCAATGGCTGGCCGGCCGAGGCGCTCGACTTCTACGAGCACCTCGAAGCCGACAATTCCAAGACCTTCTGGCAGGCCCACAAGGAGCAGTACGACGAGGTCGTACGGGCACCCATGGAACTGCTGCTCGCCGAGCTGGAGCCGGAGTTCGGGCCGGGGAAGATCTTCCGCCCCAACCGCGACGTCCGGTTCAGTGCCGACAAGTCCCCGTACAAGACGCACATCGGCGCGTACCTGGAGGCCGGCGGCTACATCCAGCTCTCCGCCGACGGCCTGGCCTGCGGCAACGGCATGTACCAGCTCGCCCCGGACCAGCTGGACCGCTACCGCGCCGCCGTCGCCGAGGACGTCAGCGGCGCCGAACTGGAGCGGGTGATCGCCCGGGTGGAGAAGGACGGCCCGCACGTCCACGGCCGGGACTCCCTCAAGACCGCCCCGCGCGGCTTCCCCAAGGACCACCCGCGGATCGAACTGCTCCGCCACAAGGGCCTGGTGGCCTGGCAGGAGTGGCCGCCCGCGAAGTGGCTCGGCACCCGCACCGCCCACACCCGGATCACCGCCTTCCTGCGCGCCTCCCAGCCGCTCAAGGACTGGCTGGACGACCACGTCGGCCCGTCCGAGCTACCCGGACGGTGAAACGCGAAGGAGCCCCGGTCCGCAACGGACCGGGGCTCCTTCCTCGACAAGCCGCTACATCACTTCACGAACGGATCGATCGCGCACACCACGAACAGCAGCGACAGATAGGTGATCGACCAGTGGAACAGCCGCATCTCCTTGAGCTTGGCGCCCACGATCCCGGCCTTGGCCCGCCCGTACAGCGCGTGCGCCTCCCGCAGCCAGAACCCGCCGAGCAGCACCGCGGCGACGGGGTACAGCCAGCTCATGTGCCCGAGCGGCCAGACCGCCAGCGAGACCGCGACCATCACCCAGGAGTAGGCGACGACCTGCTTGCCGACCGCCACGTTGCCCTTGACGACCGGCAGCATCGGCACGCCGGCCCGCTCGTAGTCGTCGCGCACCTTCATCGACAGCACCCAGGTGTGCGGCGGGGTCCAGAAGAACACCACCAGGAACAGCGCGACCGCCGCCCAGGACACCGAGTCGGTCACCGAGGACCAGCCGATCAGCACCGGCATGCAGCCGGCGATGCCGCCCCAGACGATGTTCTGCGAGGTGCGCCGCTTGAGCCCCAGCGTGTAGACGAACACGTAGAACAGCAGCGCGCCGAGCGCGAGTCCGGCGGAGAGCCAGTTGACCCCGAAGCCGAGCAGCAGGGTGGAGAGGACGCCGAGCGCGATGCCGAAGACCAGGGCCTCGCGCGGGGACACCATCCCGGTGACGATCGGCCGCCGCTCGGTGCGGGACATCAGTGCGTCGATGTCGCGGTCGATGTACATGTTGAGGGCGTTGGCGCCACCCGCCGAGAGGTAGCCGCCGACCACGACCTTGAGCACCAGCAGCATGTTCGGCACACCCTGCTGGGCCAGGAACATCACCGGCACGGTGCTCATCAGCAGCAGCTCGATGATCCGCGGCTTGGTCAGTGCGACGAACGCGCCGACACGGGCCCCGATGGGCCGGTGCGCAGGAGTCGCCCCGGTGACCCCGGCGGGACGGGTTTCGACGGCGGTCACTAACACCCCAACTGAAGATGAAACTTCGCAGGCGTCCACAGGAACGAAGGGTCCCGAATCGTCCGCTCTGCGCGTACCACGACACCATAGACGCTCCATACATCCCAACCGGCTCCGGGGTCCCCCGGCGGGGCGGACGGCCCGCCCCCGGGTCAACCGACTGGGTGAAGCCACGAAGCGCCTCCGCGGCGCCCGCGCAACCCGTCCCGACCACCCGGGCGGCGCGCCCAGCCGAATCGGGAGAGCCTGGGACGAAACGGATCAGAACGCCCTAGTGGGAATCACCATGCGGAAATCCCGGTTGTCCCGGCACGGAGGGTGAGCCCCGGCCCGGACGGTAGGCTCGCACGCAGAAGCGGGATCTACCCTCCGTGACCGGCACCATCCACAGTCGGGACCACAGCGCCGTGGCCGACCCGGTCCCCATTCACGGGGTCACTCTTCACAATGGAAGGAGCCCTGAGACAGGGTGAGCACTGCGCCGAAGAACGCATTCGAGTGGAGCGACCTGGACGAGCGCACGGTTGACACGGCGCGGGTCCTGGCGATGGACGCTGTCCAGAAGGTCGGCAACGGGCACCCCGGGACGGCCATGTCGCTGGCCCCGGCCGCCTACCTGATCTTCCAGCGCTTCCTGCGCCACGACCCGACCGACCCGGCCTGGGTCGGCCGCGACCGCTTCGTCCTCTCCCCCGGCCACACCAGCCTGACGCTCTACACCCAGCTGTACTTCTCGGGCTACGGCCTGGAGCTGGACGACCTCAAGGCCTTCCGCGTGGCCGGCAGCCGCACCCCGGGCCACCCGGAGCACGGCCACACCGCGGGCGTGGAGACCACCACCGGCCCGCTCGGCCAGGGCATCGCGAACGCGGTCGGCATGGCGATGGCCGCCCGCTACGAGCGCGGCCTGTTCGACCCGGAGGCGGCGGCCGGCGAGTCCCCCTTCGACCACACCGTCTGGGCCATCGTCTCCGACGGCGACCTGGAGGAGGGCATCTCGGCCGAGGCGTCCTCGCTGGCCGGCCACCAGAAGCTGGGCAACCTGGTCGCCCTGTACGACGACAACCACATCTCGATCGAGGGCGACACCGAGACCGCCTTCTCCGAGGACGTCCTCAAGCGCTACGAGGCGTACGGCTGGCACGTCCAGCGGGTCACCCCGAAGGCCAACGGCGACATCGACGTCGAGGCCCTCGCCGGTGCGCTGGCCGCCGCCAAGGCCGAGACCTCCCGCCCGTCGCTGATCGCGATGCGCACGATCATCGCCTGGCCGGCCCCGGACGCCCAGAACACCGCCAAGGCGCACGGCTCCGCGCTCGGTGCCGCCGAGATCGCCGCCACCAAGAAGGTCCTGGGCTTCGACCCGGAGAAGACCTTCGAGGTCAGCGACCAGGTCATCGAGCACGCCCGCCAGGTCATCAAGCGCGGCAAGGCCGCCCGCGACCAGTGGCAGCAGGGCTTCGACGCCTGGCGCGCGGCCAACCCGCACCGGGCCGCCGAGTTCGACCGCATCCAGGCCGGCGAGCTGCCCGAGGGCTGGAAGAAGGCCGTCCCCTCCTTCCCGGCCGGCAAGGACGTCGCCACCCGCAAGGCCTCCGGCGAGACCCTCAAGGCGCTCGGCGCGGTGATCCCGGAGCTGTGGGGCGGCTCGGCCGACCTCGCGGAGTCCAACCTCACCACCATCGACGAGGACAGCTCCTTCCTCCCCGAGGGCAACCCGCTGAAGTCGGCCAGCCCGTACGGCCGGACGATCCACTTCGGCATCCGCGAGCACGCCATGGGCTCGACCATGAACGGCATCGCCCTGCACGGCAAGACCCGTGTGTACGGCGGCACCTTCCTGGTCTTCGCCGACTACATGCGCCCGGCCGTGCGCCTGGCCGCGCTGATGAAGCTGCCGGTCACCTACGTCTGGACGCACGACTCGATCGGCCTCGGCGAGGACGGCCCGACCCACCAGCCGGTGGAGCACATGGCCTCGCTGCGCGCCATCCCGGGCCTGGCCATGGTCCGCCCGGCCGACGCCAACGAGACGGCCGTCGCCTGGCGCACCGTGATCGAGCGCCAGACCAGCCACCCCGGCCCGGTCGGCCTCGCGCTCACCCGCCAGAACGTCCCGACCTTCGACCGCGAGGTCTTCGCCTCCGCCGAGGGCACCGCCAAGGGCGCCTACGTGCTGGCCGAGGCCGGCAACGGCGACCCGCAGCTGATCCTGCTGGGCACCGGCTCCGAGGTCCAGCTGGCCGTCCAGGCCCGCGAGGTCCTGGAGGCCGAGGGCATCGCGACCCGCGTGGTCTCGGTCCCGTCCTTCGAGTGGTTCCAGGAGCAGGACCAGGCCTACCGCGACAGCGTGCTGCCGCCGTCGGTCAAGGCCCGCGTCTCGGTCGAGGCCGGCATCGCCCAGGGCTGGCGCGAGCTGGTCGGCGACCACGGCCGGATCGTCTCGCTGGAGCACTTCGGTGCCTCCGCCGACTACAAGGTGCTGTTCGAGGAGTTCGGCCTGACCGCCGAGCGCGTGGTCGCCGAGGCGCACAACGCCCTGCGCTCCCTCGAAGCCGTCAACCGCTAACGCGTCCGGGCCGCGTGCCCGCCCGCACGCGGGCACGCGGCCCCCTCTGACTACCCCACGAAGCAGAAGAAGACGAAGGACTGAAGCACCATGACTGACGCACTGAAGCGCCTCAGCGACGAAGGCGTTGCGATCTGGCTGGACGACCTCAGCCGCGCACGGCTGAACTCCGGCAACCTGGCCGAGCTGGTGCAGAACAAGCACGTGGTGGGTGTCACCACCAACCCGACCATCTTCCAGAAGGCCATCGCCGGCAGCGGCGACAGCTCCTACGACGGCCAGCTGCGCGACCTCGCCGTCCGCGGGGTCACCACCGACGAGGCGATCCGCATGATCACCACCTCGGACGTGCGCGACGCCGCCGACGTGCTGCGCCCGGTCTACGACGCCTCCAACGGCCGCGACGGCCGGGTCTCCATCGAGGTCGACCCCCGCCTGGCGCACGAGACCGCCCCGACCGTGGCCGAGGCCAAGCAGCTGTGGTGGCTGGTCGACCGCCCGAACGTCCTGATCAAGATCCCCGCCACCAAGGCCGGCCTGCCGGCCATCGCCTCGGTCATCGGCCTGGGCATCAGCGTCAACGTCACGCTGATCTTCTCGCTGGAGCGCTACAAGGCCGTCATGGACGCCTACCTGACCGGCCTGGAGGCCGCCAAGGCCAAGGGCCTGGACCTCTCCCAGATCGAGTCGGTGGCCTCCTTCTTCGTGTCCCGGGTGGACACCGAGATCGACAAGCGCCTGGACAAGGTCGGCGGCGAGGCCAAGGACCTGCGCTCCAAGGCCGCGCTGGCCAACGCCCGCCTCGCCTACCAGGCGTACGAGGAGGTCTTCGGCTCGGTCGACGGCAAGACCGCCGGCAGCGCCCGCTGGAAGGCCCTGGAGGCCGCCGGCGCCAAGCCGCAGCGCCCGCTGTGGGCCTCGACCGGCGTCAAGGACCCGGCCCTGCCGGACACCCTGTACGTCACCGAGCTGGTCGCCCCGGGCACCGTCAACACCATGCCCGAGGCCACCCTGGACGCCACCGGCGACCACGGCGTGGTCACCGGCAACACCATCGTCCCCAACTACGCCGACGCCAAGGCCGTCCTGGACGCCATCGCGGCCGCCGGCGTGGACTACGACGACGTCGTCCAGGTGCTGGAGGACGAGGGCGTGCAGAAGTTCGAGCAGTCCTGGCAGGAGCTGCTCGACACCGTCACCGCCTCGCTGGCCTCCTTCGCCAACGAGCAGTGACCCCCGCTCACACAGCCAGCGCACGAAAGCGGAGCACACCAAGTGAGCACTGATTTCCCCGAGTTGACGTCGGAATCGGACGCGGACGACCTCCCGGCCGCCCCCGTCAACCCGCTTCGTGACCCCTCCGACCGGCGGCTCCCGCGCATCGCGGGGCCGTCCGGCCTGGTCATCTTCGGGGTCACCGGCGACCTGTCCCGCAAGAAGCTGATGCCGGCCATCTACGACCTCGCCAACCGGGGTCTGCTGCCGCCGGGCTTCTCCCTGGTGGGCTTCGCCCGCCGCGAGTGGGAGGACGAGGACTTCGCCAAGGAGGTCCACGACGCGGTCAAGGAGCACGCCCGGACCCAGTTCCGGGAGGAGGTCTGGCAGCAGCTCGCCAAGGGCATGCGCTTCGTCCAGGGCACCTTCGACGACGACGAGGCCTTCGACAAGCTGCGCGAGACCATCGAGGAGCTGGACAAGGCCCAGGGCACCGGCGGCAACTTCGCCTTCTACCTGTCCGTCCCGCCGAAGTTCTTCCCCACGGTCGTCCAGCAGCTCAAGAAGCACGGCCTGGCCGACCCGCCGCAGGGCTCCTGGCGCCGCGCCGTCATCGAGAAGCCCTTCGGCCACGACCTGGAGAGCGCCCAGGAGCTCAACAAGGTCGTCCACGAGGTCTTCCCGCGCGACGAGGTCTTCCGGATCGACCACTACCTGGGCAAGGAGACGGTCCAGAACATCCTGGCGCTGCGCTTCGCCAACCAGATGTTCGAGCCGATCTGGAACCGGTCGTACGTCGACCACGTGCAGATCACCATGGCCGAGGACATCGGCATCGGCGGCCGGGCGGGCTACTACGACGGCATCGGCTCCGCCCGTGACGTCATCCAGAACCACCTGCTCCAGCTGATGGCGCTCACCGCCATCGAGGAGCCGGCGTCCTTCCACCCGAAGGCGCTGGTGGCCGAGAAGCTCAAGGTGCTCAGCGCCGTCAAGCTCCCGGCCGACCTCGGCCGGCACACCGTGCGCGGCCAGTACGCGGCCGGCTGGCAGGGCGGCGAGGAGGTGGTCGGCTACCTGGACGAGGACGGCATCGACCCGGACTCCAAGACCGACACCTACGCGGCCATCAAGCTGGAGATCAACAACCGCCGCTGGGCGGGCGTCCCGTTCTACCTGCGCACCGGCAAGCGGCTGGGCCGCCGGGTCACCGAGATCGCGGTGGTCTTCCAGCGCGCCCCGTACCTGCCGTTCGACTCCTACGCGACCGAGGAGCTGGGGCAGAACGCCCTGGTCATCCGGGTCCAGCCGGACGAGGGCGTGACGGTGCGGTTCGGCTCCAAGGTGCCGGGCACCTCCTTCGAGGTCCGGGACGTCACGATGGACTTCGCCTACGGCGAGTCCTTCACCGAGTCCAGCCCGGAGGCGTACGAGCGGCTCATCCTCGACGTGCTGCTGGGCGACGCCAACCTGTTCCCGCGCCACCAGGAGGTCGAGCTCTCCTGGCAGATCCTCGACCCGATCGAGAAGTACTGGGACGCCCACGGCAAGCCCGCCCAGTACGCGGCGGGCACCTGGGGCCCGGCCGAGGCGGACGAGATGCTCGCACGAGACGGCAGGAGCTGGCGGCGGCCATGAAGATCGACCTCACCAACACGACGTCCAGCAAGATCAACGCCGCGCTGATGGAGGCGCGCCGGGCCAGCGGCTCCACCGCCGCCGGCATGGTGCTCACCCTGGTCATCGTGACCGACGAGGGCAGCGCCTACGACGCCCTCAAGGCCGCCAACGAGGCCTCCCGCGAGCACCCGATGCGCACCCTCGCGGTGATCAAGCGCGCCGGCCGCTCGCCCCGGGCCCGCGCCGAGACCCGGCTGGACGCCGAGATCCTGGTCGGCTCGGACGCCGGCTCCGGAGAAACGGTCATCCTGCGCATGCACGGCGAACTCGCCCTGCACGCCCAGTCGGTGGTCCTGCCGCTGCTGCTGCCGGACGCCCCGACCGTGGTCTGGTGGCCGGACAACGCGCCGCTGCACCCGGCGCAGGACCCGCTGGGCGCGCTCGCCCAGCGCCGGATCACCGACGCCGTCACCGCCGAGTCCCCGGTCGGCCAGCTCGCCCAGCGCTCGCAGAGCTACACCCCGGGCGACACCGACCTGGCCTGGACCCGGATCACCGGCTGGCGCTCGATGCTGGCCGCCGCGCTGGACCAGCGGCCGGCCGCCATCACCTCGGTGGTGGTCGAGGGCGAGTCCTACAACCCCAGCGTCGAGCTGCTCGGCCTGTGGCTGCTCAACCGGCTGAACGTGCCGGTCGAGCGGGTCGTCACCGGCGGCCCCGGCATCACCGCGGTGCACCTGCGCACCAAGGACGGGGACATCACCCTGGACCGCCCGGACGGCCTGATGGGCACGCTCTCCATGCCCGGCTCGCCGGACCGCCAGGTGGCGCTCAAGCGGCGCGAGACCTCGGAGCTGATCGCCGAGGAGCTGCGCCGGCTGGACCCGGACGACATCTACTCGACGGCCGTGCGCACGTCCGTCGAGCGGCTGCGCGAGCCCTCGGAGCAGACCGCTCCGGCGGCCGCGGCCGAGCCCGTCGCCGACGCGGCGGCCGCGGCCGCCGACGCCGCGGTGGCCAACCCGGCCCGGGTGACCGCCGACGCGGAGAAGTCCGCCGCGAGGAAGGCCGCGGGCAAGCGCGCCGCCAAGGGCAGCGCATGACGGCCGCGACCCCGCAGCTGGTCGTCCACCGGGACAAGGAGCTGATGGCCCAGGCGGCCGCGGCCCGGCTGATCACCCGGATCGTGGACGCCCAGGCCGCCCGCGGCACCGCCTCGGTGGTGCTCACCGGCGGCCGCAACGGCAACGCCCTGCTGGCCGCGATCGCCGCCTCCCCGGCGCGCGACGCGGTCGACTGGGGCCGGCTGGACCTGTGGTGGGGCGACGAGCGCTTCGTCCCCGCCGCCGACCCGGACCGCAACGCCGTCCAGGCCCGCGCCGAGCTGCTGGACGCCGTCCCGCTCGACCCGGCGCGGGTGCACGAGATGCCCGCCTCGGACGGGGTGGACGGCTCGGACGTGGAGGCGGCCGCCGCCCGCTACGCGGAGGAGCTGGCCAAGGCCGCCGGACCGGGCGACCGGCTCGGCGTGCCGGCCTTCGACGTGCTGCTGCTCGGCGTCGGCCCGGACACCCACGTCGCCTCGCTCTTCCCGGAGCACCCGGGCGTGCGGGAGACCGAGCTGACCGTGGTCGGCGTGCGCGGGGCCCCCAAGCCCCCGCCGACCCGGGTCTCGCTCACCCTCCCGGCGATCCGGGCGGCCCGCGAGGTCTGGCTGCTGGCCGCCGGCGAGGACAAGGCGGGCGCGGTCGCGCTGGCCCTGTCCGGCCCCGGTGAGCTCCAGGCGCCCGCCTCCGGCGCGTACGGCCGCAGCCGGACCCTGTGGCTGCTGGACCGCGCCGCCGCCGAGCGGATCCCGCCGCAGCTGTACCCGCCGGCCTCGGCCTAGGGGCCGCGGAGAACGCCGAAGGGCGCCCCCGTCACTCGACGGGTGGCGCCCTTTGTCGTCAGCTCCTCAGATCTCGCCGCGCAGCTTGGCCAGCGCCTCGGCGAGGATCGCCTCGCCGTCGGCGTCGGTGCGCCGCTCCCGGACGTAGGCGAGGTGGGTCTTGTACGGCTCGTTGCGCGAGGGAGCCGGCGGGTTGTGCTCGTCCTGCCCGGCCGGGAAGCCGCAGCGCGGGCAGTCCCAGGTGTCCGGGATGACGGCCTCGGCGGCGAAGCTGGGGCGCGTCTCGTGCTTGTTGGCGCACCAGAAGGAGATCCTGTTGCGCGGAGCGGACTCGCCGCGCTCCGCCTCCCCCATCGGGCCTGCCCCGACCCTGCTCCCACGGATGGCGTTGCCACTTGCCACGGTCTGACTCCCTGCGTGCTGGTGCGCCGACCCGCCGCGGTGCGCGTCGGTGGCGAAAGTCGTCCTAGTGTAAGCAGGACTTAAGGTTCCGCCACCATCGCCTCCGCCCCCGACCGTCCCAGGATAGGCGCTCGGGCGACGGGGCGTCAGGGCTGTGTCAGCTCTTGTACTTCAGGATCAGGCCCAGCGCGATGATCGAGGCGAACCAGCCGATGCCGACCACGATGGTGATGCGGTCCAGGTTGCGCTCGGCCACCGCCGAACCGCCGCCGGTGGACATCGCACCGCCGCCGAACATGTCCGACAGGCCGCCGCCCTTCCCCTTGTGCAGGAGCACCAGCAGGATCATCAGCAGGCTGAAGATGATCAGGGCAATCGAGAACCCGAGAACCACGACCGGACCAACTCTCTCGTATCTTCGGCGACGGGGCCGGGCCGCTGTCGGCGGTCCGGCCCCAAAGCCTACGTTGCTGCGCGGCGTTAGCCTACTGCCTGCTCACGGTAGCGCACGATCTTGACGAACTCGTCGGCGTCCAGCGAGGCACCGCCGATCAGGCCGCCGTCGATGTCGGGCTTGGCCATCAGGCCGGCCACGCTCGACGACTTGACCGAACCGCCGTACAGCACACGGACCTTGTCGGCCAGCTCGGCGCTGTACAGCTCGGCCAGGCGGGCCCGGATCGCGGCGCAGACCTCCTGCGCGTCCTCCGGGGTGGCCACCTCGCCGGTGCCGATCGCCCAGACCGGCTCGTAGGCGACCACGATCGACTCGGCCTGGTCCGCCGGGACGCCCTCCAGGGCACCGTCCAGCTGGGCCAGGGTGTACGCGACGTGGGTGCCGGCCTTGCGGATCTCCAGCGGCTCGCCGATGCACAGGATCGGGGTGACCCCGGCCCGGTAGGCGGCCTTGACCTTGGCGTTGACGATCTCCTCGTCCTCGCCGTGGTACTGGCGGCGCTCCGAGTGGCCGATCACCGCGTAGGTGCACTGGAGCTTGGCCAGCATCGGGCCGGAGACCTCGCCGGTGTAGGCGCCGCCGTCGTGCTGCGAGATGTCCTGCGAGCCGTACTTGATCTTCAACTTGTCGCCGAAGACCAGGGTCTGCACCGACCGCAGATCGGTGAACGGCACCAGGACGGCGACCTCGACGGCCTCGTAGTCCTTGTCGGCCAGCGCGAACGCCAGCTTCTGGGTGTGCTGGATGGCCTCGAGGTGGTTGAGGTTCATCTTCCAGTTGCCCGCCATCAGCGGGAGACGCTCAGTCATGCTTTCAGCCTTCCAGGGCGGCGAGACCGGGGAGGGTCTTGCCCTCCAGGTACTCGAGGCTCGCGCCACCGCCGGTCGAGATGTGCCCGAACTTCGTCTCGTCGAAGCCCAGGATGCGGACGGCCGCGGCGGAGTCGCCGCCACCGACCACGGTGAACGCGTTGCTGTCCAGCAGGCCCTGCGCGACGGCCTTGGTGCCGTTCGCGTAGTTGGGGTGCTCGAAGACGCCCATCGGGCCGTTCCAGAACACCGTGCCCGCGTCGGCCAGCTTGGAGGCGTACAGCTCGCGGGTCTTCGGGCCGATGTCCAGGCCCTCCTCGTCGGCCGGGATGGCGTCCGCGGCGACGACCGTGGGGTTCGCCGGGGCCTTGGTCTTGAGGTCGGGGAAGTCCGGCGAGACCAGGACGTCCACCGGCAGCACGAACTCGACGCCGCGCGCCTCGGCCCGGGCCAGGTACTCCAGGCAGACCGGGATCTGGTCCTCCTGCAGCAGCGAGATGCCGACCTCGTGGCCCTGGGCCTTGAGGAAGGTGTACGCCATGCCGCCGCCGATCAGGATCCGGTCGGCCTTCTCCAGCAGGTTGTCGATCACGCCGAGCTTGTCGGACACCTTGGCGCCGCCGAGCACGACGACGTACGGGCGCTCGACGTCCTCGGTGAGCTTCTTGAGCACGCCGACCTCGGTGGCGATCAGGTCGCCGGCGGCGTGCGGCAGCAGGGCCGGCAGGTCGTACACCGAGGCGTGCTTGCGGTGCACGGCGCCGAAGCCGTCGCCGACGTACAGGTCGGCCAGGGCGGCCAGCTGCTCGGCGAAGGCCTTGCGCTCGGTGTCGTCCTTGCTGGTCTCACCGGCGTTGAAGCGCAGGTTCTCCAGCAGCGCGACCTCGCCGTCGGCCAGCGCGGCGACGGTGGCCGCGGCGGACTCGCCCACGGTGTCGGTGGCGAAGGCGACCGGCTTGCCGAGGATCTCGCCGAGCCGCTCGGCGACCGGGGCGAGCGAGAACTGCGGGTCCGGCGCACCCTTGGGGCGGCCGAGGTGGGAGGCGACGACGACCTTGGCACCGCGCTCGACGAGCTTGGCGATGGTCGGCGCCACGGCGCGGATCCGGCCGTCGTCGGTGATCGTGCTGCCGTCCAGCGGGACGTTCAGGTCGGCGCGCACGAAGACGCGCTTGCCGGCGACGTCCAGGTCTTCGATGGTCTTCACGGGTTCTTCTGTCTCCTGGGGAGATGGTTGATGCGCAGAGGCGGCACGGCGCAGGGGCCGCCTGAGAAGTCCTTGTACGCAGAACGAGGGCCCGGTCGGCACGTTGTCGCCGTCCGGGCCCTCGCCCCTACATCACGTCAGCTCCCACTGCGTCAGAGCTGGCCACCGACGAGGGTGACCAGGTCCACGACGCGGTTCGAGTAGCCCCACTCGTTGTCGTACCAGCCGAGCACCTTGACCTGGTTGCCCTGGACCATGGTGAGCTGCGAGTCGAAGATGCAGGAGGCCGGGTCGTTGACGATGTCCGACGACACGATCGGGTCCTCGGTGTAGGCCAGGATGCCCTTGAGGGAACCCTCCGCCGCCTTCTGGAAGGCCGCGTTGACCTCCTCCTTGGTGACCTCGCGCTCCAGGGTGACGACCAGGTCGGTGATGGAGCCGGTCGGGACCGGGACGCGCAGCGAGGTGCCGTCCAGCTTGCCCTTCAGCTCCGGCAGGACCAGGGCGGTCGCCTTGGCGGCACCGGTCGAGGTCGGGATGATGTTCTGCGAGGCCGCACGAGCACGGCGCAGGTCCTTGTGCGGGAAGTCCAGGGTCACCTGGTCGTTGGTGAACGCGTGGACCGTGGTCATCAGACCCTTGACGATGCCGAACGCCTCGTTCAGCACCTTCGCCATCGGCGCCACGCAGTTCGTGGTGCAGGAGGCGTTGGAGATGATGTGGTGGTTGGCGGCGTCGTACTTCTCGTCGTTGACACCCAGGACGATGGTGACGTCCTCGTCGGTGGCGGGCGCCGAGATGATGACCTTCTTCGCGCCGGCGGCGAGGTGCTTCTTCGCGGCCTCGGCCTTGGTGAAGATGCCGGTGGACTCGACGACGATGTCGGCGCCCAGGGCGGCCCACGGCAGGTTGGCCGGGTCACGCTCGGCGGTCACCTTGAAGGTGTGGCCGTCGACGGTGATGCTGTCCTCGGTGTGCGAGACCTCGCCCGGGAAGGTGCCCAGGGTGGTGTCGTACTTGAGCAGGTGAGCCAGGGTCTTCGTGTCGGTGAGGTCGTTGACACCGACGATCTCGATGTCCGCGCCCTGGGCCTTGACGGCGCGGAAGAAGTTGCGGCCGATGCGGCCGAAGCCGTTGATGCCTACCCGGATCGTCACGAACCGATCTCCTCGTTAGGTACGCCGGCGCTGAGCCGACGGGGATGAGATTTGGGAAGTCCCCGACCGCCTACGACCCTACCTCTCCCGACCCTGGGAGGGCACATCGCGCCACCTGGCAAGACGTGGCGTGGCGTGTGTCCGGGCCCTCCGTCCCCGCCCGCCGGGGCCGTTGGTCCTGGTCAAGTGGTCTTGACCAATTTCGGATCGCCGCCCGAGCCCGCCCGAGCCCGGTTGGACCCCGTCCGCCCCCGTCCGCCCCCGTCCGCTCCCGGACACAGCTGCGGCCGGTGCCCGGAATCCGGACACCGGCCGCAGCGGTTCGGAGCTAGTTCAGCGCCATCTCGTCGGTCAGGTTGGCCTCGGTGCTCGGCAGGCCCAGCTCGGCCGCCCGCTTGTCGGCCATCGCCAGCAGGCGGCGGATCCGGCCGGCCACCGCGTCCTTGGTCAGCGGCGGGTCGGCGAGCGCGCCCAGCTCCTCCAGCGAGGCCTGCTTGTGCTGCATCCGCAGCTGGCCGGCCGCCGCCAGGTGCTCGGGCACCTCCTCGCCGAGGATCTCCAGCGCGCGCTGCACCCGGGCACCGGCCGCCACCGCGGCGCGGGCCGAGCGGCGCAGGTTGGCGTCGTCGAAGTTGGCGAGCCGGTTGGCGGTGGCCCGGACCTCGCGCCGCATCCGGCGCTCCTCCCAGGCGAGCACCGACTCGTGCGCCCCGAGCCGGGTCAGCAGCGCGCCGATCGCGTCACCGTCGCGGATGACCACCCGGTCCACCCCGCGCACCTCGCGGGCCTTGGCCGGGATGCCGAGCCGGCGGGCCGCGCCGACCAGGGCCAGCGCCGCCTCCGAGCCGGGGCAGGTGATCTCCAGCGAGGAGGAGCGGCCCGGCTCGGTGAGCGAGCCGTGCGCCAGGAAGGCCCCGCGCCAGGCGGCCTCGGCGTCGCAGGTGGCCCCGGAGACGACCGCCGGGGGCAGACCCCGGATCGGCCGGCCGCGGCCGTCCACCAGGCCGGTCTGGCGCGCGAGCAGCTCACCGTCCTTGACCACCCGGACGACGAAGCGGCTGCCGCGCCGCAGGCCGCCGGGCGCCATCACCACGAGGTCGGAGGAGTGCCCGAAGATCTCCAGCAGGTCCTTGCGCAGCCGCCGCGCCGCCGCGCCGGTGTCCAGCTCCGCCTCGATCACGATGCGGCCGCTCACGATGTGCAGCCCGCCCGCGAACCGCAGGATCGCCGACACCTCAGCCTTGCGACAGCAGGCCCGGGTGACCGGGAGCCGGCTGATCTCGTCCTTCACCGCTGGAGTCATCGCCATGGCCCGATCCTTCCATGTGTCCGGAAAATCCGGTCGTACGCGGCTGCCAACAGCTCCGGGTCGTGTCGCGGGGTGCCGTCGGTGCGGGCCACCGTGCCGAGCACCAGAGCGGCACCCATCCGCTCGGCGGCCTTCTCCAGTCCGGCCAGGTCCGCCTGGCCGAAGGCGCCGCCCGTGACGGCGCGCTCGTCCACCAGGATCGCATCCACCACCAGGTCGGGAGCGTGGTCGGCGATGACCTCCAGGTGGCGCTGCGGGGTGAAGCCCTCGGTCTCCCCGGGCTGCGGGGCCAGGTTCAGCGTGAGCAGGCGGCGGGCGCGGGTCTCCACCAGCGCCTTGGCCAGCTCGGGCACCAGCAGGTGCGGCAGCACGCTGGTGAACCAGGAGCCGGGGCCGAGCACCACCCAGTCCGCCTCCCGGACCGCCGTGACCGCCTCCGGGACGGCCGGCGGCTCGTCCGGCAGCAGCCGGATCGACTGCACGGTGCCGGGGGTGACGGCCACGTCGGCCTGGCCGCGGACGGCCGTGACCTCGGCCGGGCGGGCCGGGTCGTGGCCGCGCACGGTGGCCTCGATGTCCAGCGGCACCGCCGACATCGGCAGCACCCGGCCCTGGACGTTCAGCAGCCGGCCGACCCAGTCCAGCGCCGCGACCGGGTCGCCGAGTTTCTCCCAGAGCGCCACGATCAGCAGGTTGCCGACGGCGTGGCCGCCCAGCTCGCCGTTGCCGGTGAAGCGCTGCTGGATCACCTCGGACCAGGTGCGGCCCCAGTCGTCGTCCCCGCACAGCGCGGCCAGCGCCTTGCGCAGGTCGCCGGGCGGCAGCACCCCCAGCTCCTCGCGCAGCCGCCCGCTGGAGCCGCCGTCGTCGGCGACGGTGACCACCGCGGTGAGGTCGCTGGTGAGCCGGCGCAGCGCGGACAGCGAGGCGGACAGGCCCTGGCCGCCGCCGAGCGCGGTGATCCGGGGGGCCGGATTGGCCCGGGCGGGACTGCTCCGCGGCCGACCCGGCGACGGGCCGGCCGCCCGCTCCGCGGTCCTGCTCTGCAGCTGTCGCCCGGGCACGTATCCCGCCACAATCACCTCGCGTTCCTCGGCCCCGCCACCGGCACCGCCGGCGGCCCGGCAGGGAAGGCGGCGGTTACTCCCGACCCATGTCACGGTGGACGAGCACCGTCTCGACTCCGTCGGCGATGAGACGCTTGGTCAGACGCTCGGACATGGCGACGCTGCGGTGCTTGCCACCGGTGCAGCCTACGGCAAGCGTCATGTAGCGCTTCCCCTCCCTGCGGTAACCCTCGGTGACGATGCGCAGCAGCTCGGCGTAGCCGTTCAGGAACTCGTTGGCACCGGGCTGCTGGAACACGTAGTCGGCGACGTCCGAGTCGGTGCCGGTACGGGCCCGCAGCTCGGGCACCCAGTGCGGGTTCGGCAGGAAGCGGCAGTCCACCACCAGGTCGGCGTCGACCGGCAGGCCGTACTTGAAGCCGAAGGACATCACGGTGGCGCGCAGCTCGGGCTCGTCGTGGTCGGCGAACTGGGCGTCCAGCTTGGCGCGCAGCTGGTGCACGTTGAGGTTGGAGGTGTCGATCACCAGGTCGGCCTCGCCGCGGAGGTCGCGCAGCAGGTCGCGCTCCTGGGCGATGCCGTCCACGATCCGGCCGTCGGCCTGCAGCGGGTGCGGGCGGCGCACGCTCTCGAAGCGGCGGACCAGCGCCTCGTCGGAGGAGTCCAGGAAGACCACCCGGAGCCGGACGCCGCGCTTCTCCAGCTCGTCCAGCGAGGTGAGCAGGTCGTCGAAGAACTGGCGGCCGCGGACGTCCACGACGACGCCGATCCGGGCGACGTTGCCCTGGGAACGGGCGCCCAGGTCGACCATGGTCGGGATCAGGGCCGGCGGCAGGTTGTCCACCACGAACCAGCCCAGGTCCTCCAGGCACTTGGCGGCGGTGGAGCGGCCGGCTCCGGACATGCCGGAGATGATCACCAGCTCCGGCGCGTTCTCGGCCACGTCTGACACGGTCACTTCGGTTCCCCGCTCTCGGTCTTTCTGCTGGGGAGAACGCGCACGGCACGGCCGCTCTTCCCCGTCCCGGACAGTCGGGCGGGGTCGGGGCGCGCCGACAGACGGGCGGCGTCGGCCGTCATGGCGTCTCCTGGGATGGTGCGGTCTGGGGTGCTGCGGCCACCGGCTCGGCGGCCTCGTCGGCCCCGTCCTCGATGATCTCGCCGGTCGCGGTGTTGACCGCGGGTGCGGCGGGTGTACGGGACGACAACGCCGCCGCAACAGTTTCCGCGGTGCGGCGCCCGATGCCGGGTACCGCGCAGAGCTCGTCCACGGTGGCGGCCCGGAGCTTCTTCAGCGAGCCGAAGTGCTTGAGCAGCGCCTGGCGGCGAGTCTCGCCGAGGCCCGGGACGGAGTCCAGCTCCCCGGCGGTGAGTCGCTTGGAACGCTTGGCGCGCTGGTAGCCGATCGCGAAGCGGTGGGCCTCGTCGCGGACCCGCTGGAGCAGGTAGAGGCCCTCGCTGGAGCGGGGCAGCACGACCGGGTCGTCCTCGCCGGGCAGCCACACCTCCTCCAGGCGCTTGGCGAGGCCGCACAGCGCGACGTCGTCGATGCCGAGCTCCGCCAGGGCCCGCTGGGCGGCGGCGACCTGCGGCTGGCCGCCGTCGACCACCAGCAGCTGCGGCGGGTAGGCGAAGCGCTTGGGGCGGCCGTCCTCGGTGCGCGGGCCGTCGCCCGGCTGGTCCTCGTCGGGCTCCTCCGGGACGGCCCACTCGCCGGTCTGCTCGCGCTCCTGGAGGTAGCGGCGGAAGCGGCGGCTGATCACCTCGTGCATCGAGCGGACGTCGTCCTGGCCCTCGAAGCCCTTGATCTGGAAGCGCCGGTACTCGCTCTTGCGGGCCAGGCCGTCCTCGAAGACGACCATGGAGGCGACCACGTCCTCGCCCTGGAGGTGGGAGATGTCGTAGCACTCGATCCGCAGCGGGACGGAGTCCAGCTCCAGCGCGTCGGCGATCTCCTGGAGGGCGCGGCTGCGGGTGGTGAGGTCGGAGGCGCGCTTGGTCTTGTGCAGGGCCAGCGCCTGTTGGGCGTTGCGCTGCACGGTGGCCATCAGGTCCTTCTTGTCGCCGCGCTGGGGGATCCGCAGGTCGACCTGGCTGCCGCGCAGCCCGCTGAGCCACTCCCGGACGGGGGCGGCCGGTTCGGGCAGGGCGGGGACGAGCACCTCGCGCGGGACGGACTCGTTGCGCTCGTCCGGGCCGGCGCCGCCGTAGAGCTGCTGGAGGGCGTGCTCGACCAGGCCGGCGGTGTCCACGTCCTCGACCTTGTCGGTGACCCAGCCGCGCTGGCCGCGCACCCGGCCGCCGCGGACGTGGAAGATCTGGACGGCGGCCTCCAGTTCGTCCTCGGCCACGGCCAGCAGGTCGGCGTCGGTGGCGTCGGCGAGCACGATGGCGTTCTTCTCCATCGCGCGCTTGAGGGCGCCGATGTCGTCCCGTAGCCGGGCCGCCTTCTCGTACTCCATCTCGGCCGCGGCCTCCTGCATCTGCTCTTCCAGCCGGCGCAGGTAGTTGCCGGTGCGCCCGGCCATGAAGTCGCAGAAGTCCTCGGCCAGCGCCCGGTGTTCGTCCGCGGAGACCTTGCCGACGCAGGGCGCGGCGCACTTGCCGATGTAGCCGAGCAGGCAGGGGCGGCCGACCTGCCGGGCGCGCTTGAACACGCCGTTGGAGCAGGTGCGGACGGGGAAGACGCGCAGCAGCAGGTCGACGGTCTCGCGGATGGCCCAGGCGTGCCCGTAGGGGCCGAAGTAGCGCACGCCCTTCTTGTGCGCCCCGCGCATCACCTGGACCCGCGGGTACTCCTCGTCGAGGGTGACGGCGAGCTCCGGATAGCTCTTGTCGTCGCGGTACTTGACGTTGAACCGGGGGTCGAACTCCTTGATCCAGGAGTACTCCAGCTGGAGCGCCTCGACCTCGGTGGCGACCACGGTCCACTCCACCGAGGCGGCGGTGGTCACCATGGTCGCGGTGCGCGGGTGCAGACCGGCGAGGTCCTGGAAGTAGGACGACAGCCGCGGCCGCAGGCTCTTGGCCTTGCCGACGTAGATGACCCGGCCGTGGGCGTCACGGAACTTGTAGACGCCCGGGGAGGTCGGGATCGCACCCGGCGCCGGGCGGTAGGTGCTCGGGTCAGCCATGGGTCCACCGTACCGAGTTCGGCTGGAAGTCGATCAACTGCTTCAGCTCGGGGTCACCTTGAGGTTGCCGCCCTCGACCGTGACCGCGTAGGAGGGCAGCGGGGTGGGGGCCGGGCCGTCCTGCACCGCGCCGTCGGCGATGGCGAACCGGCTGCCGTGGCAGGGGCACTGGATCTGCTGGTTCTTGACCTGGTCCACGATGCAGCCGGCGTGGGTGCACTTGGCGCTGAACGCCTTGTACTGGCCGGCGGTCGGCTGGGTGACGACGATCTTCTGCTCGCGGAAGACCTTGCCGCCGCCCTCCGGGACGGCCGAGGCCGGGCCGAGGTCCACCGGGCCCTTGGCGGCGCTGCCGGCGTCCGAGGAGCCGGCGGAGGAGCTGCAGCCGGTGACCGCCACGGTGCCGCCGGCCGCCAGCACGGCCGCGGCTCCGCAGAGCAGGGTGCGGCGGGAGGTGGCGGGGCTGGTCTCGGGGGCCTCGGACATCGGTGCGCTCCTACGGTGTGCTGCTGCTGCGAGGGACCACGGAAGTCTATGCCGCACCCGCCCCGCCGCTGCCGGGATGTCCGGCAGCGGCGGGAGGTCCGGGAGCGGCGGGGCGGCTCGGGCCTACTTCTTCGCCGCGGCGGCCCGCTTGGCCGGGGCCTTCTTGGCGGCGGCCGCCTTGGCGGGCGCCTTGGCGGCCGTCGCGGTGGCGGCCTTCTTCGCGGCCGTCGCGGTGGCGGCCTTCTTCGCGGCCGCCTTCCTGGCGGGAGCCGCGACCGGGGCGTCGGCGAAGTCGCCCGGCAGGATGTCCCGCAGGAACTTGCCGGTGTGGCTCTCCGGGACGGCGGCGATCTGCTCCGGGGTGCCCTCGGCGACCACCGTGCCGCCGCCGGAGCCGCCCTCGGGGCCCATGTCGACGACCCAGTCGGCGGTCTTGATCACGTCGAGGTTGTGCTCGATCACGATCACCGTGTTGCCCTTGTCGACCAGCCCGCTGAGCACCTTGATCAGCTTGCTGATGTCCTCGAAGTGCAGGCCGGTGGTGGGCTCGTCCAGCACGTAGACCGTCCGCCCGGTGGAGCGCTTCTGCAGCTCGGAGGCGAGCTTGACGCGCTGCGCCTCGCCGCCGGAGAGCGTCGGCGCGGACTGGCCGAGCCGGACGTAGCCGAGGCCGACGTCGTTGAGCGTCCGCAGGTGGCGGGCGATCGCCGGGACGGCCTCGAAGAAGGCCAGCCCCTCCTCGATCGGCATGTCCAGCACCTCGGCGATGGACTTGCCCTTGTAGTGGACCTCCAGCGTCTCCCGGTTGTACCGGGCGCCGTGGCACACCTCGCACGGGACGTAGACGTCCGGCAGGAAATTCATCTCGATCTTGATGGTGCCGTCGCCGGTGCAGTTCTCGCAGCGGCCGCCCTTGACGTTGAAGGAGAACCGGCCGGGCAGGTAGCCCCGGACCTTGGCCTCCTGGGTCTCCGCGAAGAGCCGGCGGACGTGGTCGAACACCCCGGTGTAGGTGGCCGGGTTGGAGCGCGGGGTGCGGCCGATCGGCGACTGGTCGACGTGCACCACCTTGTCCACCAGGTCGGTGCCGGTGATCCGGGTGTGCCGGCCGGGCACGCTGCGGGCGCCGTTCAGCTCCCGGGCGAGGTGGGTGTAGAGGATGTCGTTGACCAGCGTCGACTTGCCGGAGCCGGAGACACCGGTGATCGCCGTGAAGGTGCCGAGCGGGAAACCGACCGTGACGTCCTTGAGGTTGTGCTCGCGGGCGCCGTGCACCGTCAGCTGGCGCTTCCTGTCCCGGTCGCGGCGGGCGGCCGGGATCGGGATGGAGCGCTTGCCGGAGAGGTACTGCCCGGTCAGCGACTCCTTGTTGGCCAACAGCCCCTTCAACGCGCCGGAGTGCACGACCTTGCCGCCGTGCTCACCGGCGCCCGGGCCGATGTCCACCACCCAGTCCGCGGTCTTGATGGTGTCCTCGTCGTGCTCGACCACGATCAGGGTGTTGCCGATGTCGCGCAGCCGCACCAGCGTCTCGATCAGCCGGTGGTTGTCCCGCTGGTGCAGGCCGATGGACGGCTCGTCCAGCACGTACAGCACGCCGACCAGGCCGGAGCCGATCTGGGTGGCCAGCCGGATGCGCTGGGCCTCGCCGCCGGACAGGGTGCCGGCCGCGCGGTCCAGCGAGAGGTAGTCCAGGCCGACGTCGACCAGGAAGCGCAGCCGCTCGTTGACCTCCTTGAGGACCCGCTCGGCGATCTGCTTGTCCCGGTCGTTGAGCTTCGTCGCGCCCAGGAACTCGGCGCAGTCGCTGATCGACATCGAGGAGACGTCGGCGATCGACCTGTCCTCGACGGTGACCGCGAGCACCACCGGCTTGAGCCGGGTGCCCTGGCAGGTCGGGCAGGGCACCTCGCGCATGTAGCCCTCGAAGCGCTCCCGGCTGCTGTCGCTCTCCGCCTCGGTGTGCCGGCGCTGGATGAACGGGACGGCGCCCTCGAAGCCGGTGCTGTACGAGCGCTCGCGGCCGAAGCGGTTGCGGTAGCGGACCTGCACCTGGTGCTTGTGCCCGTACATCAGCGCCTTCTTGGCGCGGGCGGGCAGCCCGGCCCAGGGGATGTCGGTGCGGAAGCCGAGCTCCTCGCCGAGCGCGTCGATCAGGCGCTGGAAGTACTCCTTGGCGTGCCCGGCCGACCACGGGTGGATCGCGCCCTCGTCGAGCGAGCGCTCGACGTCCGGCACGACCAGCTCCGGGTCGACCTCCATCCGGTTGCCCAGGCCCGAGCAGTCCGGGCAGGCGCCGAACGGCGAGTTGAAGGAGAACGAGCGCGGCTCCAGCTCCTCGAACGACACGTCGTCGTACGGGCAGTAGAGGTGCTCGGAGTACATCCGCTCGCGCTCCGGGTCGCCCTCGGGGAGGTCGACGAAGTCGAGCACGACCATGCCGCCGGACAGCCGCAGAGCCGTCTCCACCGAGTCGGTGAGCCGCCGCTTGGCGCTCTCCTTCACGGTCAGGCGGTCGACGACCACCTCGACGGTGTGCTTCTCCTGCTTCTTGAGCTTCGGCGGCTCGGCGAGCTGGATCGTCTCGCCGTCGACCCGGGCGCGCGAGTAACCCTTGGACTGGAGGTCGGCGAAGAGGTCGACGAACTCGCCCTTGCGCTCGCGCACCACCGGGCTGAGCACCTGGAACCGGGTGCCCTCGGTGAGCTCCAGCACCTTGTCGACGATCGCCTGCGGCGACTGCTTGGCGATCGGGCGGCCGCAGTGCGGGCAGTGCGGCTTGCCGATCCGGGCGAACAGCAGGCGCAGGTAGTCGTAGACCTCGGTGATGGTGCCGACGGTCGAACGGGGGTTGCGGTTGGTCGACTTCTGGTCGATCGAGACGGCCGGGGAGAGGCCTTCGATGAAGTCGACGTCGGGCTTGTCCATCTGCCCGAGGAACTGCCGGGCGTACGAGGACAGCGACTCGACGTAGCGGCGCTGGCCCTCGGCGAAGATCGTGTCGAAGGCGAGCGAGGACTTGCCGGAGCCGGAGAGGCCCGTGAAGACGATGAGGGAGTCGCGGGGCAGGTCGAGCGAGACGTTCTTGAGGTTGTGCTCGCGAGCACCGCGGACGATGAGGCGGTCGGCCACTGCTTCTGGCGCCTTTCTCCGGACGAGAGGGCTTGCGGTGTGTGGGGTGTTCTTCTTCCAGGATGCGGCAGCCAGCCTATAGCTCAGACGTTCGAATCTCGACTTCGTCCAGCGGAGTCCACCCGAACGAGTGAGAGCGCCCGCCGGGCCGTCCGTATCCGGACCGAAAAACCCCTGCTCAGGACCGGGGACCGGGCGGTAGCGTCGGCTGGTCAACGAGCGAGGCCCCCTCCGGGCAACGCACCGCCCCGTACAGAAGGTAGATCCGATGACCGACCCGCAGTCCGCAGCCGCGATCGCCGCCGAGCACCTTGCCCTGGTGAAGGACGGCACCCGGGCACTGCTGGAAACCGTCGCCGGGCTGGCGCCCGAGGCCCTCGCCGAGCCCTCCGCGCTCCCCGGCTGGACCCGCGGCCATGTGCTCGCCCACGTCTCCCGCAACGCCGACTCCCTGGTCAACCTGCTGACCGGCGCCCGCACCGGCACCGACATCCCGCAGTACGCCAGCGAGCACGCCCGCGAGGACGGCATCCAGGAGGGCGCCGGCCGCCCGCTGGAGGCCCAGCTCGCCGACCTTCGAGAGTCCCACCAGCGCTTCCTCGCGGCCGCCGCGCTGATGGCCCCCGAGGACTGGGCCGCCGAGGTGCGCCACCGCTCGGGCGCGGTCTTCCCGGCCTGCGACCTGGTCTGGAAGCGGCTCGGCGAGCTGGAGTACCACCTGGTCGACCTGGACGGCGGCTACCGCCCCGCCGAGTGGCCGGAGCTCTTCGCCGTCACCGAGTTCCGCAAGCTCGCCACCAAGCTGGCCGGCGCCGACCTGCCCGCCGTCGAGCTGGTCGCCGAGGACACCGGGGACAAGGGCCTGATCGGCACCGGAGCGGCCGCCCTCACCGTCCGCGGCCCCGTCCGCGCCCTGCTCGCCTGGCTCTCCGGCCGCTCCGCCGGCACCGACCTGGCCCGCACCCCCGACACCGCCCTCCCCCAGCTTCCCCCGCTGGGCTGAGGGCGCGAGGATGATCCCGAACCCTGTTTCAGTCGGACCCTGACGAGGAGCGGACGGATGACGTACCACGGAGCGGTCAAGGTCGGCGGGCCGCCGGACGTGCGCGAGCTGGCCCACCTGATCATCACCAAGGTGGCCGTGGGCCCGTACGACAACAACGCGTACCTGCTGCGCTGCCGGGCCACCGACGAGCAGCTGCTGATCGACGCGGCCGCCGACGCGCCGGTGCTGCTGGAGACGGTCGGGGACGACCTGGCGACCGTGGTCACCACCCACCGGCACCACGACCACTGGGGCGCGCTGGCCGAGGTGGTCGCCACCACCGGGGCCCGCACCGCCGCCGGGGAGCACGACGCCGAGGGCATCGACGTGCCGACCGAGCTGCGGCTCGCGGACGGCGACACCCTGCGGGTCGGCGAGGTCGGCCTCACCGTCCGCCACCTGGTCGGGCACACCCCCGGCGCGATCGTGCTCATCTACGACGACCCCCAGGGCCACCCCCACGTCTTCACCGGCGACTGCCTCTTCCCGGGCGGCGTCGGCAACACCTGGGGCGACCCGGAGGCCTTCAAGACCCTCTTCCGGGACGTCAACGAGAAGATCTTCGACGCCCTGCCGGACGAGGCCTGGGTCTACCCCGGCCACGGCAACGACACCACCCTCGGCACCGAGCGCCCACACCTCGCCGAGTGGCGCGACCGCGGCTGGTGACCCGCCCCCGGACGCGGCGGGGCCCCGCGACGCAGTGCGCGTCGCGGGGCCCCTTCGCGTCGTTCGAGCGGGTCAGGCGTCCAGCTTCTCGGGCTCGTGCTCGGCCTGCTCCTGCTTCTTGGAGGCCATCAGGCTGGTCACCGTGGTGACGGCCAGGACGACGACGATGAAGCCCAGCGAGAACGGGATGCCGATCTCCGGGACGTTCGCACCGGCCTCGTGGGCGGCGTGCAGGACCAGCTTCACGCCGATGAAGCCGAGGATCACCGACAGGCCGTAGCTCAGGTGGACCAACTTCTTGAGCAGGCCGCCGATCAGGAAGTACAGCTGGCGCAGCCCCATCAGGGCGAAGGCGTTGGCGGTGAAGACCACGTACGGGTCCTGGGTGAGGCCGAAGATGGCCGGGATCGAGTCCAGGGCGAACAGCACGTCCGTCGTACCGATCGCCAGCATCACGATCAGCATCGGGGTGATCAGCCGGCGGCCGTGCTCCCGGACGAACAGCTTGGTGCCGCGGTAGTCGTCGGTGGCCGGGAAGCGCCGGGTGATCGACTTGAGCAGCCGGTTCTCCTCGAACTCCTCCTCTTCCTCGTCGGCCCTGGCCTCCTTGATCAGCTTCCAGGCCGTCCAGATCAGGAAGGCGCCGAAGATGAAGAACACCCAGGAGAACTGCGTCACCAGCGCCGCACCACCGGCGATGAACACCGCCCGCAGCACCAGCGCGATGATCACACCGAACATCAGCACACGCTGCTGGTAGATCCTGGGCACCGCGAACTTGCCCATGATCAGGATGAACACGAAGAGGTTGTCGACACTGAGCGACTTCTCGGTGATGTACCCGGCGAAGAACTCACCGGCCGGCTGCGCGCCGGAGTGCCACCAGAGGAAACCGCCGAAGAGCAGCGCCAGCACGACCCAGACGGCCGTCCAGATCCCGGCCTCCTTGATCGAGACCTCGTGCGGCTTGCGCCCCCCGATGAAGAAGTCCGCCACGATCAGTGCGATCAGCACACCGATCGTGGTGACCCACATGGTGATGGAAACGTCCACTACTGCTCCTCCGGCAGGTAGGCGAGACAGTCATCGTCACTGCCGGAGGTCTCTTCCGCCCTTCGGGCCAGCGCCCCGGGGTGCCACGACGGGCATCCGTGATGACGGGGTCGGCTGTCGAGGAATACTCCCCTCCGCTGCCATCGAGAGTAACAGGAGAGGCAAGGAAAGGTAAAGAAGGTAAAGGCCGCCCCGGTCGGAGCGGCTAGAGGAACGGCTCGATCGCCGGCAGCAGGTCCTGGAAGGTCCGCCCCTTCGCCGGGGCGCCGATCGCCTGCATCTCCCAGCCGCCGTTGCCGTCCCGGACCACCTTCGCCATGATCTGCCCGGTGTGCGGCCCGCCGCCCGCCAACTCGTACCGGGCCAGCTCCACCCCGGTCGCCTCGTCCACCAGCCGGCAGTGCGCCTGGCTCACCTCGGCGAAGGTCTGCCCGGTGTACGAGCTGACCGTGAACACCACCTGGGTGATGTGCGGCGGCACGTGCAGCAGGTCGACCAGGATCGCCTCGTCGTCCTCGTCCCCGGAGCCGCCCTCCAGGTTGTCCCCGGTGTGCCGCACCGAGCCGTCGGTGGACTCCAGGTGCTGGAAGAACACCACGTCGGACGGGGTCCGCTCGGCGTACAGCAGGGCGGAGGCGTCCAGGTCGATCTTCCTGGTCCGGCTGCCGAACAGGCCCCGCTTGGGCGCGGCCTGCCAGCCCAGCCCCATCCGCACCACGGTCAGGGCGGCGCCCGCCCCCTTCTGGAGGCTGACCCGCTGCCCCTTGGCAAGGTTCACCGACACGACGTTGTCCTCTCTGCCGGCCGCGCGCTCGCTGCCGCACGGCTCCCCGGTGGAACACCCCGTCGCCGTCCCCCGGCTGAGGCCCCCTCTGCTTCCGGCCCGCGACCCCGTCCCGAGGGCGCGATGCCGCAGGCCAGCCTAGGGCCTGCGGCACCCGCGACTCCTCCGGGTTACCCGGTTTGTGGCAAGGATGAGACACCGCGGGGCTTGACCGGTGCCGATCCGGCCAAGCCCCGCACGGCGGGCCTCAGGCCACGCCCGCCTCGCGCATCTGCCGCAGCTCCTTCTTCAACTCCTTGACCTCGTCGCGCAGCCGCGCCGCGACCTCGAACTGGAGGTCTGCGGCGGCCGTGTGCATCCGGTCCGTCATCTCCTGGATCAGCTCCGCCAGCTCGGCGGCCGGCAGCGACTTGGCCGGCTTGCGCCCCGCGCCCAGCGCCGGCACCGGGGCCTTGCCCTTGCCCTGGCCCCGGTAGCCGCTGGAGAGCAGCTCGTCGGTGTCCACGTCCTCCCGGGCGAGGGTGTCCAGGATGTCGCCGATCTTCTTCCGCAGCGGCTGCGGGTCGATCCCGTGCTTCTTGTTGTAGGCCTGCTGCACGGCCCGGCGCCGGTTGGTCTCGTCGATCGCCTTCTCCATCGACGGGGTGATCCGGTCCGCGTACATGTGCACCTGGCCGGAGACGTTGCGGGCCGCGCGGCCGATCGTCTGGATGAGCGAGGTGCCGGAGCGCAGGAAGCCCTCCTTGTCCGCGTCCAGGATCGCCACCAGCGACACCTCGGGCAGGTCCAGGCCCTCGCGCAGCAGGTTGATGCCGACCAGCACGTCGTACTTGCCCGCCCGCAGCTCCCGCAGCAGCTCCACCCGGCGCAGGGTGTCCACGTCGCTGTGCAGGTACCGGACCCGGATGTCCAGGCCCAGCATGTAGTCGGTGAGGTCCTCGGCCATCTTCTTGGTCAGCGTGGTGACCAGGACGCGCTCGTCCCGCTCGACCCGCTTGCGGACCTCGTGCACCAGGTCGTCGATCTGGCCCTCGGTCGGCTTGACGATCACCTCGGGGTCGATCAGCCCGGTCGGGCGGATGATCTGCTCGACCTGGCCGTCGCCGCGCGACAGCTCGTACGCCCCGGGCGTCGCCGACAGGTACACCGTCTGCCCGATCCGCCCCAGGAACTCCTCCCACTTGAGCGGACGGTTGTCCATCGCCGAGGGCAGCCGGAACCCGTGCTCGACCAGCGTGCGCTTGCGCGAGGCGTCGCCCTCGTACATCGCGCCGATCTGCGGGACGGTGACGTGCGACTCGTCGATGACCAGGAGGAAGTCCTCCGGGAAGTAGTCCAGCAGGGTGTTCGGCGGGGAGCCCGGCTCGCGGCCGTCGAAGTGCATCGAGTAGTTCTCGACGCCCGAGCAGGTGCCGATCTGGCGCAGCATCTCGATGTCGTAGGTGGTGCGCATGCGCAGCCGCTGGGCCTCCAGCAGCTTGCCCTGCTTCTCCAGCCTCCCGAGCGTCTGCTCCAGCTCCTGCTCGATGCCGGTGATCGCCCGCTCCATGCGCTCGGGGCCGGCCACGTAGTGCGAGGCGGGGAAGACGTAGATCTGCTCGTCCTGGCTGATGATCTCGCCGGTGAGCGGGTGCAGGGTGTAGAGCGACTCGATCTCGTCGCCGAACATCTCGATCCGGACGGCGAGCTCCTCGTAGACCGGGAAGATCTCGATGGTGTCGCCGCGGACCCGGAAGGTGCCGCGGGTGAAGGCCACGTCGTTGCGGGCGTACTGGATGTCGACGAAGCGGCGCAGCAGCACGTCGCGGTCGATCTCCTGGCCGACCTTGAGCGGGACCATCCGGTCCACGTACTCCTGCGGGGTGCCGAGGCCGTAGATGCAGGAGACGGAGGCGACCACGATCACGTCGCGGCGGGTGAGCAGCGAGTTGGTGGCCGAGTGGCGCAGCCGCTCGACCTCCTCGTTGATCGAGGAGTCCTTCTCGATGTAGGTGTCCGTCTGCGGGACGTACGCCTCCGGCTGGTAGTAGTCGTAGTACGAGACGAAGTACTCGACCGCGTTGTTCGGCAGCAGCTCGCGGAACTCGTTCGCCAGCTGCGCGGCCAGCGTCTTGTTCGGCGCCATCACCAGGGTGGGGCGCTGCAGCTTCTCGATCATCCAGGCCGTGGTGGCCGACTTGCCGGTACCGGTGGCACCGAGCAGCACGACGTCCTTCTCCCCCGCCCTGATCCGCCGTTCCAGTTCGGCGATCGCCGCCGGCTGGTCACCGTTGGGTTGGTAGGGGCTGACGACCTCGAAGGGCGCCACGGACCGCTCAATACTCGTGATGGGACGCACGCCTCCACCGTACGACCCACCAGTGACAACCGGTGCCGCTTCCCTCAGGCCGCGTGCGCCTCGAAGGTCATCGCGGGCTCGTGGGCCGGATCGATGCGGACGACGGAGTCGAAGGCGGCGGCCAGCCGCTCGATCAGCGGCAGGGTCGGGTCGACGCCGCTCTCCTCGATGCTCTCGACCGTCTCCTCGTCCAGCCCCACCCGCTCGGCGAGCTCGGCGAGCGTCCACCCGAGCGCGGAGCGGCGCGCGTACACGGCCTCGGCCAGCGCCATCCGCCGCCCGGCCGCCCGGTACTCCTCACTCTCGCGGTGCTCCGGCGGTACGACCCAGCGGGTGTGGTAGCCGCTGCTCATCGCTGCTCCTCCCGGATCTCGATCTGGTAGCTCGCCCGGGACCCGTCGCCGGTCATGCCTCTCCCCCTTGCTCGGCAGTGGGTACAACTGCCGAGCAAGCGGGAGGTCACGGCTCAGGACTTGGCGCTGTCGCGGGCCAGGGCGACGAGGCGGGAGATGGCGCGCAGGTACTTCTTGCGGTAGCCGCCGCGCAGCATGTCCTCCGGGAAGACCTGGTCGAAGGGCAGACCGGAGGCGGTGATGGGCAGCTCGCGGTCGTACATCCGGTCGGCGAGGACGACCAGGCGCAGCGCGGTGGACTGGTCGTCGACCTGGCGCACGCCCCGCAGGCAGACCGCGCTGACGTCGTCCAGCAGCGCGCCGTAGCGGCTGGGGTGGACGGCGGAGAGGTGGGCGAGCAGGGCGTCGAAGTCGTCCAGCGAGGCGCCGGGGGTGCGGGCGGCGACGGCCTCGACGGTGTCGTCGGGGTACGGCGGCGGGGCGTCGGGCAGGCCGCGGTGGCGGTAGTCCTGGCCGTCGATCCGCATCGGGCGGAAGTGGGCGGACAGGCCCTGGATCTCGCGCAGGAAGTCGGCGGCGGCGAAACGGCCCTCGCCGAGCTTCTCCGGCAGGGTGTTCGAGGTGGCGCACAGCTTGACGCCGTTCTCGACCAGCCGGCCGAGCAGGGTGGAGACCAGCACGGTGTCGCCCGGGTCGTCCAGTTCGAACTCGTCGATGCAGAGCAGGGTGTGCCCGGAGAGGGTCCGGACGGCCTGCTGGAAGCCGAGCGCGCCGACCAGGTTGGTCAGCTCGACGAAGGTGCCGAAGGCCTTGGGGCCGGGGGCGGCGTGCCAGAGCGAGGCGAGCAGGTGGGTCTTGCCGACGCCGTAGCCGCCGTCGAGGTAGACCCCGGCCGGGCCGGTGGGCGCGGGGGCGGAGCGGCGGAACCAGCTGCGCTTGGGCGCGGAACCGTTTCCTCCCCCGAGGGTGCCCGCGAACTGCTCCAGGACCTGGACGGCCTCGTACTGGCTGGGCTGGCTCGGGTCCGGGAGGTACGTTCCGAAGCTCACCGCGGCGAACCGGGGCGGCGGGACCATCTCGGCGACCAGCCGCTCGGCGGGCACGACGGGGCGGCGTTCGGTGAGTGCGATCGGGGCGCCGGCCGGGCTCTCGGCGGCTATCGACTCGGTCGCGGGGGCGGGGTGGGAGGCTGCGGGCACGTTAGTAGAGGGTACGCCTGGTGCCCGCGCCCTCCGAACCCGCTCCCGGGCCGTTCCGGCCGGCCCGCGCCGGCCGCTCCCGGCCGCTCCCCGCAGCACCCGGCCCCGGCCGGCACCGCGGTGGAAGACTGGGGACATGCAACAGTTGATCAGCCCGCTGGGCGCTCCGGTCGCCGATCCGTCCGACCTGGAATCGCTCGCCGCCGTCTACGCGTACCCCGACCAGGTGAATCGGGGGCGCCCGTGGCTGCGGGCCAACATGGTGGCGGGGCTGGACGGCGGTGCGCGGCTCGACGGCCTGTCCGAGGGCCTGTCCGGGGACGCCGACAAGCGGATCTTCGGCGTGCTGCGGGCCCTGTCCGACGTGGTGCTGGTGGGCGCCGAGACGGTCCGGGCGGAGGGCTACCGGCCGGCCCGGGCCCGGGCGGAGTTCGCGGCCGCGCGGGCCGCGGCGGGGCAGTCCCCGGCCCCGGCGATCGCGATCGTGAGCCGCTCGCTGGACCTCGACCTGGCCGCGCCGCTGTTCACGGAACCGCTGGTCAGGACGGTGGTGATCACCGTCGAGGACGCCCCGCAGGAGCGCCGCCGGGCGGTCGCCGAGGTGGCCGACCTGGTGCTCGCCGGGCGCGGCTCGGTGGACCTGCGGGCGGGCGTGGCGGCCCTGGTGGAGCGGGGCTGGACGCGGCTGCTGACCGAGGGCGGCCCGCGGTTGCTGGGGCAGCTGGCGGCGGCGGGCCTGCTGGACGAGCTGTGCCTGTCGCTGGCCCCGCTGGTCACCGGCGGCGACGCGCCGCGCATCGTCCGCGATGCGGAAATGCCGGACGTGCAGCGGATGCGGCTGGTCTCATTGATCGAGCAGAAAGGATTCCTCTTCACTCGCTACCTGCGTCACCTGGGTTCGGATGACCCCGTGACCCCCCGATCGTGATCCCGTTATGCGATGCCGGGGCCCGGGGGCCGGCCACTGGAAGGGACTCACGTGTTCAAGACGGTACTGATGATCGAAAAGGCGCTCTCGGACGCGGACGTGGAACTCGTCACCACGCTCCACAGCGACGAGAAGGTGTCCTTCGTCGTCCTGATGCAGCCGCGCGGCAAGCAGGACGAACTGCTGCGGGCGCTCGACGACGTCGCCCTCGGCCACCTCGACAAGGTGGTGCACGAGCACGACGAGTCCGAGAACGCCCCCACGGTGGCCGGCGAATCGCTGGAGCACAGCCTGCGCCACCTGCGCGCGGCCGGGGCGGAGGCGATCGGCGAACTGGTCGAGGAGAAGCCGCTGGACCGGCTGCGCGCGGCGGTCGGGGAACACCGGGCGGACGAGGTGGTGGTGCTCACCTCGCCGCACTTCGTCGAGGAACTCTTCCACCGCGACTGGGCCTCCCAGGCCCGCCACAAGGTGGGGGTGCCGGTGCTCAGGCTCTTCGCCAGCGACTCCTGACTCCGCCCGCCGGTGGTGCAGAATCGTCCTTGCGGTCCGCCCGCGAGGACGATTCGCATCCCGTCCGCCTGCCCACCAGATCCCGCCCGTACGGAGCCACGCCTTGAACGACGCCGCGCACGACCTGCACGCCCCGCACTTCATCGGCATCGGCGGCGCCGGGATGTCCGGCCTGGCGAAGATCCTCGCGGTGCGCGGTGCCAGCGTCTCCGGCAGTGACTCCAAGGAGTCCGAGACCGTCCTCGCGCTGCGCGCCCTGGGCGCCACCGTGCACGTCGGCCACGCCGCCGAGCACGTGCCGGACGGCGCCAGCAGCATCGTGGTCTCCAGCGCGATCCGCGCCGACAACCCCGAGCTGGTCACCGCCCGCGAGCGCGGCATCCCGGTGGTGCACCGCTCCGACGCGCTGGCCGCGCTGATGGGCGGCCGCCGGGCGCTGGCGGTGGCCGGCACCCACGGCAAGACCACCACCACCAGCATGCTCGCCGTCGCCCTCGGCGAGCTGGGCCTGGAGCCGTCCTACGCGATCGGCGGGGACCTGGACGCGCCCGGCTCCAACGCCCAGCACGGCACCGGCGAGATCTTCGTCGCCGAGGCCGACGAGAGCGACCGCAGCTTCCACAAGTACGCGCCCGAGGTGGCGATCGTGCTCAACGTGGAGCTGGACCACCACGCCAACTACGCCTCGATCGACGAGATCTACGAGTCCTTCGAGACCTTCGTCGGCCGGATCACCCCCGGCGGCACCCTGGTCGTCTCCGCCGACCACGACGGCGCCCGCGAACTGACCTCCCGGGTGGCCGCCCGCGAGGGCCTCAACGTGGTCACCGTCGGCGCCGCCGAGGACGCCGACCTGCGCGTCCTCTCGGTGGTCGCCCACGGCATGACCAGCGAGGTCACCGTCCTGCTGGACGGCGAGGAGCTGACCTTCACCGTGTCGGTGCCCGGCCGGCACTACGCCCACAACGCGGTGGCCGCGCTGGCCGCCGGCGTCGCCCTGGGCGTCCCGGCCGCCGACCTGGCCAAGGCGCTCGGCGCCTACACCGGCGTGCGCCGCCGGCTCCAGCTCAAGGGCGAGGCGGCCGGCGTCCAGGTGATCGACTCCTACGCCCACCACCCCACCGAGATGACCGCCGACCTGGAGGCGATCCGGGAGGGCCTGGAGGGCGGGGGCCGCGTCCTGGTGGTCTTCCAGCCGCACCTGTTCAGCCGCACCCAGCAGCTCGCCGAGGAGATGGGCCAGGCCCTGGCACTGGCCGACGCCTCGGTGGTGCTGGACATCTACCCGGCCCGCGAGGACCCGATCCCCGGGGTCACCAGCGAGCTGATCGTCGACGCCGCCCGCCGGGCCGGCGCCGACGTCACCCCCGAGCACGACTTCGCCGCCGCCCCCGCCCTGCTGGCCGGCCTGGCCCGCCCGGGCGACCTGCTGCTCACCATGGGTGCCGGCGACGTCACCAACCTGGGGCCCGAAATTCTCCGGCACCTCGCGAACGTTGCTTCCAACGTCTGACGTACGCCGAGCGGGAGTCGTGATGAGCTACGAGATCGAGAAGACCGAGGCCGAGTGGCGCGCCCAGCTCAGCCCCGAGGAGTACCACGTGCTCCGCGAGGCGGGCACCGAGCGGCCCTTCGTCGGCGAGTACACCGACACCAAGACGGTCGGCGTGTACGCCTGCCGGGCCTGCGGGGCGGAGCTGTTCAGCTCCGAGACCAAGTTCGACAGCCACTGCGGCTGGCCCTCGTACTACGCGCCGCTGGCCGGGGACCGGGTCGAGTACATCGAGGACACCTCGCTCGGCATGCGCCGGGTCGAGGTGCGCTGCGCCCGCTGCGGCGGGCACCTGGGGCACGTCTTCGAGGGCGAGGGCTACGGCACGCCGACGGACCAGCGCTACTGCATCAACAGCGTCTCGCTGACGCTGCGGCCGGCCGAGGAGGGCTGACCGCCCTCGCCGAGGGCCCGGACCGCTGCGGCGGCCGGGCCCTCGGTGCTGTCCGACCGGCTAGCCGGCGACCGGCGCGAAGCGGACCGGCAGGTGCACCAGGGCGCGGTGGAACGGGCCCGGGCGCCAGAGCAACTCCCCCGCTGGGGTGGCCAGTTCGAGGTCACTGAGCCGGCTGGTGAGCTGCTCGATGGCGGTGATCGCGATCAGCAGGGCCGGGTCCCGGGCCGGGCAGGCGTGCGGGCCGGCCGCCCAGGCCAGGTGGGCGCTCTCGCCGCTGCGCAGCTCGCCGCCGTCGGTGGTCGGCGCCGCCTGGGAGTTGGCGGCCGCGTACGAGACCAGCACCAGCGAGCCGGCCGCGATCTCGCGGCCGTGGAAGGTGATGTCGTACCGCGGGTAGTGGGCCGAGAGGTTGGCCAGCGGCGGTTCGTGCCACAGCACCTCGTCGATCGCCTGGTGGGCGGTCATCGCGCCGCCGAACAGCGAGCCGGCGTAGCGGGCGTCGGTGAGCAGGCGCAGCAGGGCGTTGCCGATCAGGTTGGTGGTCGGCTCGTGCCCGGCGATCATGGTCAGGGTGATCTGCCGGATCACCTCGTCGTCGTCCAGTCCGACCGGGTGGGTGACGAACCAGGAGGCCAGGTCGTGCCGGGGGCGCTCGCGGCGCTCGGCGACCATCGCGGTGACCACCGCGACGAGCTTGCCGTACGCGGCGCCGGCCCGGGCGCCCGACTCGATCAGCCCGGTGATCGCGGCCACCACCTCGGCGTGCTCCTCCTCCGGCACGCCGAACCCGGTGGTCAGCACGAAGGCGGGCAGCTGACGGGCGTACTCGGCGATCAGGTCGGCGCTGCCGACCGCGGCGAAGCGGTCGATCAGCCGGTGGGCGACCTCGGCGATCTGGCGCTGCAGCCGGTGCGGTTCGAGCAGGGCTAGGCCGTCGGTGATCACCGCGCGGTAGCGGGCGTGCGTCGCGCCGTCGCTGAACAGCGCGGTGGGGCGGTAGCCGAGCACCGGCAGCAGCGGGGAGTCCGGCGGGAGGGTCGCCTGCCAGGCGCGGGAGTCCTTGGAGAAGGTGTCGGTGTCGCGCAGCAGGTCCAGTGCGGCCTGGTAGTCGGTGACCAGCAGGGCCTCGACACCGGGGGCGATCTCGACCGGGGCGACGGCGCCGTGGCGGCGCAGCCGCTCGTACGCCAGCTGGGGGTCGGCGGCGAAGACCGGGCCGTAGATCGGGGTCGGTCGGGTCTCGACGGTCACGGGCGTTCCTGGGGATCGGTGACGGTGGCGGGCAGGGTGTCCAGGACGTGCTCGGCCAGGGCGATCAGCGCGTCGAGGCTGCTGCCGCGCTCGCGCGCGTCGCACAGCAGCAGCGGGGTCGCGGCGTGCAGGTCCAGGTGGGCGCGCAGCACCTCGGGCGGGTGCTCCGGGGAGTCCGGGAAGGTGTTGACGGCGACGGCGTACGGCAGGCCCTGCTCCTCGACCATGTCCATGATCTCGAAGGAGTCGGCCAGCCGGCGGGTGTCGGCGAGCACCAGCGCGCCCAGGGCGCCGCGGGCGATGTCCTGCCAGAGCGGGAAGAAGCGGCGCTGGCCGGGGGTGCCGAACAGGTAGAGCACCGTGTTGCCGGGCAGGGTGAGCCGGCCGAAGTCCACCGCGACGGTGGTGGTGGTCTTCTCCGGCAGGCCCGCCAGGTCGTCCACCGGTCGGCCGGTCTCGGTCATCGCCTCCTCGGTGTGCAGGGTGGCGATCTCGGAGAGGGTGCGGATGAGCGTGGTCTTGCCGACCCCGAACGGGCCGGCGACCACCAGTTTCATCAGCAGTTGGTCCCGGTCGGGCAGGTAGCCCACCCGGCTCGACCGCCCGGCCGGGAGGCCGTGGTCGGAACCGGGGACCTGGCTGAGGCCCGGGCCCGGGCCGGGGCCGGGGACCTGGCCGGGGCCGGAACCGGGGTCACCGGAGCGCACGGAGTCCAACGAGGAGCCTCTCGACGATGGAGCGGTCGGTCTGCTGGGCGCGCGGGATCGGCGCGCGGGCGCGCAGGCAGCCCGCCTCGACCAGGTCGGCCGCGAGGAAGACGGTGGCGCTGACCGGCAGGCGCAGGTGCGCGGCGGCCTCCATCACGGTCAGCGCGCCGGGGCGCAGCAGTTCCCAGAGCCGGCGGTGCTCCGGGTCGAGGTCGGCGGGCGGTTCGGCGCGGTCCGCGAACAGGACGGTCAGCCGCTCGAAGCCGTCGGTGCCGGGGCGGCTGCGGCCGCCGGTGGCCAGGTAGGCGGGCACCATCCGCCTGCGGGGGACGGCGCTCATGACCCGGTCGGGGTGCCCTGCGCGCCGGCCTCCTGCTGCCGGGACGGGCTGGCCAGGGCCCGGCCGAGGGCGGCGACCTGGAGCTGCATCTGGTAGGCCACGTTGCCGAGTTGGGCGTCCGGGGCGGTGAACACGGCGAGCGAGGTGTTCTCCCCGGCGGGGACCACGATGGCGTAGCCGAGGTCGGACTCCACCACGGTCTGGGCCAGCCGGGGCCGCTCGACGTCGGTGAAGGCGGTGGTGAAGGCGCGGGCCGCGGCGTGCACGGTGGCGGTCATCGCGGCGACCCGCTCGGCGGAGGCCCGGCCGAGGCCGTCGGAGGCGGCCTCGACGAGGCCGTCACCGGTGGCGACCACCGCGTGCAGCACCCCCGGGAGCTCCAGCAGCGGGTTCAGCACCCAGGAGATCTCTTCGGTGGCGGTCGGGCTGGGCGAGCTGCTCACTGCTCGGCTCCTTCTAAGGTCGGTCCGGTGGTGTGGTCACCGGTGTCGCGGCCGGCGGTGGTGTCGCCGGTGCTGCGGGTCTCGCCAGTGCTGCGTGTGTCGCCAGTGCTGCGGGTCTCGCCGGTGCTGCGGGTCTCGCCGGTGCTGCCGGTCCCGTCGGTGCTGGGGGTGTCGCCGGTCGCCGTGCTGCCGGGGGTGCCCGGGGCGGCCTGGGCCGCCGCGGCCCGGCCGGAGTCGGTGCCGCGCTGCAGGGCCTGCCAGTGGGCGGCGGCCCGCTCGGGGGTGCGGACGTACGGTGCGGGCTGCTCCCCCGGGCCGCCCGCGGCCCCGGCGGCGGGTGCCCCGCCGGACGCTCCCCCGGCGGCCGGTGCCCCGGGCGCCGCCCCCGGTTCCTCGCCGGTGCGCGGGCGGCGGCGGCGCCGACTGGGCAGGCCGCTGCCGTCCCCGTCGGGGGTGGCCCCCGCCTCCGGGTCGGGCACCACGTGGATGGCCGGCGCCGGGTGCGGCCCGGGCTGGTTGTGGCGGTCGGCGAGCACCGGCGGGCCCTGCTCGTCGGCGTCGCGCATCGGCGGGACGGCCGCGACGGTGGGCGCCGGAGCCGGGCCGCTGCCGGCCCGCAGCGGCAGCGGGGTGAGCACGGACAGCGGCTGCTCGTCGTCCACCGTGGTCACCAGCGCGGCCGGGATGCGCAGGAGGGTCCGCATGCCGCCGTACGGCGAGGGCTCGATGTGGCAGGTGAAGCCGTACTGGCGGGCCAGCTTGCCGACCACCGCGAAGCCGGTCTTGGGCGGGTTGCCCAGCTCGGTGAGCAGCACGTCCGCCGGGCCGGCCAGCAGTCGGCGGGCCCGGCGCAGCTGGTCCTCGTCCATGCCGATGCCGCTGTCGTCGACGATCACCAGCGCGCCGCGGCCGCCCTGCTGGACGGTGACCGGGACGTCGGTCTCCGGGTGGGAGTAGGCGGTGGCGTTGGCGAGCAGTTCGGCGATGGCGATGGCGATCGGCTCGGCGGCCCGGGCGACCACGGCCAGCCGCTGCTCGCGCAGGTGGTTGGCGACCTTGATCCGGGCGTAGCCGGGCACCCGGGAGAGCGCGCCGACGACCACCTCGGCGAGCGGGGAGTCGGTCCGGGCCAGGCCCGGCCAGGCCTCGCAGAGCACGGCGACGGTCTGGATCCGGCGCAGCGCGACCTCGTTGCGGAAGTCGACCTCCAGCAGCCGGGGGTCGTCGTTGTCGTGCTGGAGCTGCTGGACCAGGCTCTGGATCTGGTAGAGCAGGGTCTGGATCCGAGAGGTGGCGCCGCGCATGGCGGCCCGGGCGGCGGCGTCGACCCGCTCGCGCTCGTCGGCGAGGGCCGCGGTGGTGGCGTCCAGCACGGACTGCAACGCCCGGACGCCCTCGGGGCCGACGGCCTGCGGGTCCAGCGGGCCGACCGCCGGGGCGTTGGTGTGGGTCAGCCGGACGGCCGTGGCGACGACCCGTTCCTGGGCGAGGTGGCCGATCTCGGCCAGCAGCGCGGCGGCGGCGCGGTCCGCGGCGGCCAGCCGGGCCTCGGCGGCCGCGGCGCGGGCGTTCGCCTCCCCGATGCCGGCGTTCGCCTCCTTGGCCCGGGCGTTGGCGGCGGCGCCCCGCTGGTCGGCGGCCCGGGTGTGCTCCTCGGCCCGCCTGGTCTGCTCGGCGGCGTTCCGTACGGCCTCCTGGGCCTCGTCCCGCTGGCGTTCCGCGCGGGCGAGTTTGGCCTCGGCGGCGCGGGCCTGCTGCGCGCTCTGGCCGAGCGCGGCCTCGGCGGCCACCGCCCGGCGGACGGCCGCGGCCCGGCCGCGGGCGAGCACGACCGCGGTGGCGGTGGCGGCCAGCGCCAGGACGATCAGCGCGATCAGCGCGATCTGCGTCATCGGGGTCCTCGGGTGTCCTTGCTGCTCGGCCCGGGTCTGCGCCCGGGGTGCGGTTCCGGGCGGAGCTCGGGAGCGGGGTGCGCGCGGGTGCGCTGGTGCGGGTGCGGGAGTGCGGGTGCCGGGCGCGCGCGGGGTCCGGCCGGGGTTCCGGCCGGTGTCCCGGCGGTCGGTACCCGGCGGCCGGTGCCCCGGCGGTCAGTTCCCCGCGGTCAGTTCCCGGCGGAGCGCGGACGCGGGATCCGGGCCGAGTCCTCGGCCAGTTCGCGGGCCACCAGGGCGACCTGGCCCATGGCGTCCAGGATGCCGGGCAGCTCGGAGCCGTCCAGGTGCCGGTACTCGGCCGCGACGGTGAGCACCAGCCGTTCGGGCAGGCCGAGCTCGGGGTGGCGCTGCTCGGCGATCACCCGCCGGGCGGCGTCCAGCGCGGGTATCCCGGCGGCGTGCAGGGTGTGGGCGCGCTCGCGGACGTACGCCAGGTAGCCGATGTGCTCCTGGACGCCCTCGCGGTCGAGCACCGGGCCGTGGCCGGGGACGAAGATCTCCGCGCCGGTGTCCAGGGCCTGTTCGCAGGCGCCGATGACGTTCTCCAGCGGGCCGGCCCAGTGCGAGGGGTGGTCGCCGGGCTGCTCGGAGGTCGAGGAGAAGATCACGTCGCCGGTGAACACGACGCGCTGGTGCGGCAGGTGGACCATCAGGTCGCCGCCGGTGTGGGCGGCGGGCAGGCTGGTGATCCGCACCGGGTAGCGGCCCACCTTGAGCTCCAGCTCGCCGGTGAAGACGGTGTCCGGGTGCACCGGCTCGGTGGTGGACCAGTCGAAGCCCCCGAAGTGCTCGCGGAGGTAGCCGCCGAGCGGGGAGTCCGGGTCGCTGTTGGTGAGCAGGGCGTGCTGCTGCTGGGGGGTGGGCTCCCAGTGGATGTGCTCCAGCGCCTCGCGGGTGGCTATCACCTCGGCGTCGGGGAGCACTCCGGCGCCCCACAGGTGGTCGCCGTTGGCGTGGGTGACGACCACCCGGTCGATCTCGACCCCGGTCGGCAGCAGGCGCCGGCTGGCGGCCAGGAACTCCCCGGCCAGTGAGGGGTCGTACGGGGTGTCGATCCAGAGCGCGGTGGTCTCGGAGGCCAGCAGGCCGCAGTTGGCCAGGCCCCAGCCCCGCTTCGGGGGGAGCCACACGTACAGGTCCTCGGCAATCGCGCTCACGTTCGCACGGTTGATCGTCATGCGCGCGATTATGCCCATGTTGTGTCAGGGATGGGGCAAAAGCTGTACGACCAGCTGGAGTTAGTGCCCCGTTCCCTCCCGCACTGTCCGGATTCGCACCACGTGGTCGAGACCAATCGTCTCACGGCTCGGGACGACTCGTGGACACCTCACCCCGGAACCCCGACGGGACGTCGGACCGCTGGGCGGGCAGCACCCGGCAGACCTCGACCGTGACGTCCACCGTGTCCAGCCCGATCACCCGCCCCTCCACCGCGACGAATCCTTTCTCCCCCGAGCGGAACAGCGCCGCCAGCGGGGAGCCCCGGTTCGCCGAGGTCAGGGCCTCCACCGCCATCGCCGAACCGAAGGCGAACACCCCGCAGAGCACGACGCAGGGCGCGTGCCGGGGCGTACGGGTGACGAAGATGAAGCCGTGGTCGCGGATCAGCTCCCCGGCCGGGTTGGACAGCGCCTCGAAGGTCATCCCGCCCCAGCGGGCGCGGGCCTCGTCCGGGTACTCGACCGCGAAGTCCGGGAACACGGCGTCCAGCACGCCGCCGGAGTAGGAGTTGACGCCCGGCCCGCCGATCGAGAAGGTCGGCATCCGCGGGTCCTGCGCCCCCGCCACCACCAGCTCGATCGTCGCCTTGCGGTTGACCTTCCGCAGCAGGTCGGTCAGCTCCGCTATCGCCCTGGCCTCGGCCATCGGCACGAACAGCACGTTCTTCGGCCCGCGGCTGGTCAGTTGGCAGCCGTCCGAGGTGAAGGCGAACTCCGCCACCTCCAGGCTCGGGATGACGATCTGCACCCGCCCGTACGGCGCCAGCAGCGCCCGCAGGAAGCCGTAGCGGAGGAACAGCATGGTGCGGGCGAGGGAACGGGCCGCGAGGAAACCGATCACGGCCGGAACCGATGCGATCAGCACCTGGAGCAGGATCTCCATATGATCCCCCGGGGGAAGACTCGACCACGAACTGTGCGCCCTGGTCATGTCCCCGTCCGTGGCCGGAAATACCCCCCTTCGCGGCAAATCGGGGGCTCGGGCCCGCGCGCCCCCCGGTCACCCCAGGCGCTTGATCCCCCTGCGCTCCCCCGCGCAGCGCTCGTACCCCAGCCAGGCATTGATCGCCAGCATCGGCGCGTTGGTGGCGTCGTTGCTGGTGTACGCGCGGCGGTGGCCCGCCGCGGCCGCGCGCCGCAGCGACTCCAGCTTGGCCAGCTTGGCCAGCCCGCGGCCGCGGAACTCCCGGCGGCAGGCGGTGAACCCGGACCAGTAGCGGTCCACCCCGTCGGTCTGCGCCAAGGTGAGGGCCACCGGCTCGCCGTCCACCACGGCGACCACCGTCAGCCCGAGGTCGAGGTCCGGCCGGGCCCAGTCGCCGCGCAGCCACTCCTCGTAGTCCAGGGCGTCCATCACCACCTCGCCGGGCTCGTCCCGGATCGCGTCCGCCTCCACCAGGAACAGCGGGCGCGGATCGTCCGCCCAGTCGGTGGCCGGGCGCAGCTCGACGCCGGCCGGGCGCGCCGGCGCCGACGGCAGCGGGAGGGTCAGGTCCCGCCCGCCGAAGTGGGCTTCGCGCCCCAGCTGGTAGCCCCGGGCGGTGCCGAAGGCCAGGGCGGCGGGCTCGTCGTCCAGCCAGGTGTGCAGTTCGGCCACCCCGTGGGCGGTCAGGTGCCGCTCGGCCGCGGCCAGCAGAGCGGTGGCCGCGCCGCGCCGCCGGAACTCCGGCAGCACGCTTCCGTTGGCGTAGCCGACGCCGGTGGTCGTCGTCCCGAGCACCAGTCCGCAGCGCACCGCGCCGACCACCCGGCCGTCCAACTCGGCGACGAAGGTGCGGAAGTGCTCCTCGGGATTGGTCCGGGCGTTCATCCAGAGCAGCGTCTCGGCGCTCATCACCAGGTGCTCGCGGCCGGCCCGGTGGGCGGCCGCCACCGCCTCGGCGTCGGCGGGGCGGAAGTCTCGGATCGTCAGTTCGGTATCAGTCATGGATTCGCACGCTATCCGCGACCACCCGCGACCGCCTCCGAATTTCCCGCGGGCCGCCCAGCTGCGGAGTCGCCCCGGACGGGGGGCCGGAGTCCTCGATCACCTGGACGGCAAGCTCAAATAATGCTCTGAGAAGACCGGGTGAGGCTTGGCAGCCACCCCGCCCGGGGACATCCTCAGCAACACGGCCGCGCGGTCCTGGCGACGACGCCCGCACCGCCCGACGGCCTCTCCACCCGGCCCTCCGAAGGGGGCGAACCGATGACCTCCCCTGCCCTGGACCTGCCCGGCTCCGCCGCCCCTACTGCCACCGCCACCGCCACGGTGGACACCGCCGCCGTGGACACCGCCGCGCCCCGGCTCGGCGTCGGCCTCGGCTGGCGCAGCGAGATCGACACCGTGGTCGAGCGCCAGCCCGGCCTGGACTGGGTCGAGGTGGTCGCCGAGAACGTCTGCGCCGACCACCTGCCCACCTCGCTCACCGTCCTGCGCGAACGCGGCGTCACCGTCGTCCCGCACGGCGTCGGCCTCGGCCTCGGCGGCGCCGACCGGCCGGACCGGGGCCGGCTCGGCCGGCTCGCCGGAACGGCGCTCGCGCTCGGCTCCCCGCTGGTCACCGAGCACCTGGCCTTCGTCCGGGCCGGCGGCCTGGAGGCCGGCCACCTGCTGCCCGTCCCGCGCACCCGGGACTCGCTGCGGGTGATCGCCGAGAACGTCCGGATCGCCCAGGACCAGCTCCCGGTGCCGCTCGCCCTGGAGAACATCGCCGCCCAACTCGCCTGGCCCGACGACGAGTTCACCGAGGGCGAGTTCCTCGCCGAACTCGTCGCGCGGACCGGCGTCCGACTGCTGATCGACGTGGCCAACCTGCACACCAACCGGGTCAACCTCGGCACCGACCCGGCCGCCGAGCTCGACCGCCTGCCGCTGGAGGCGCTCGCCTACGTGCACGTCGCCGGCGGCACCCTGGTCGACGGCGTGTGGCACGACACCCACGCCCACCCCGTCACCGAACCGGTGCTGGAGGTCCTGGCCGAACTCTGCGCGCGGGTCGAACCGCCCGGCGTCCTGCTGGAACGGGACGCCGACTTCCCGCCGCCCTCCGAACTGGCCGGTGAACTGGACGCCATCCGTCGGGTGCTGGAGGGGAGCACCCGATGACGCCCGACCTGGACCGCGTCGAGCCGACCGGGCCCGCCGGCGCCGAGGACGCGACCGGTGACCGCACCGAGTGCGCCACCGACAGCGCCCGGGAGCGCCTGGCCCGGCGCCAGACGGAACTGCTGGCCGCCCTGGTGGCCGGCGGGCCCGTCCCGCCCGGCTTCGACCCGGACCAGGTCCGCGCCCAGTCCACCGGCCTCGCCGCCAAGCGGCGCGACACCACCGCGAAGGTCGCCCCCGACCTGCCCCGCCTGCTCGGGGCGCAGTACGGGCCGCTCTTCCTCGCCTACGCCCGCACCCACCCGCAGACCGGCGGCTACCACGCCGACGCCCGGGCCTTCGCCGCGTGGGTGCTCACCGACGGCGGCCCGTCCGCCGCCGACCACCGCCGCGCCCTGGAGCAGTGGCTCCACCCGGCGCCCGAGCCGCCGCCCGGCCCACTCGCCAGGCTGCGCCGGGCCCTGCGCGGCCACTGATCCGACGTCTCACTCGGGGGAACCGCCCATGTGGCACAACAGCTACTTCCTGATCCCGGCCCTCCTGCTGGTCGCGGCCGCACTGTACGCCTCCCAGGCCCGGCAGCGGGTCACCCACGTGCCCCGCCCGCAGGGCCTGCCCGGCCGCGGCCTGCCTCTGCTGGACACCGCCTTCCTGGCCGGCGGCCCGGGCCGGGTCTTCGACACCGCGCTGATCCGGATGCACCTCGGCGAGCAGGTCGTGATCAACCGCGCCGGACTGGTCACCCTCACCGGCGCCCGGCCGTACGACGCGGTCGACCAGGCCGTGCACGACGCCGTCGGCCCGACCGGCAGCCGGGAACTCGGCGCGCTGCGCCGCACGGTGACGCGCTCCGCCGCCGTCCAGGAGATCGGCGACCGGCTCGCCGACCGCGGCCTGATGCGCCGTCCGGAACGGCTGCACCGGGCCCGCGTGGCACGGCGGCTGCTCTGGCTGGCGATGCTCGACGTCGTGGTCTTCGCCGGGCTCGCCCTGCTGCTGGACGACGGCGCCGCCCTCTACGACCGCCCCAACCTCTGGTACCCCGGCCTGCTGCTGCTCCTCGGCGCCGTCACCCTGCTCGCCACCCGCCCGGCCGACGGCCGGGTCACCCCGGCCGGGCACCGCCAGCTCGCGCTGATGCGGGGCGGCACCCCGTGGACGCCCGGCTCCGGTGTCTCCCCCCGGCTGACGGGCGGCGCGATGCTGGGCGCGGTCGCCCTCGGCGGCCTGGCCGCGGCCGCGCTGGACAACCAGGAGCTGGAGGCCGCGATGCTGGCCGCGGCGGCCGAGGACGAGGCGGTGCGACAGGCCCAGGCGTCCTCGTCCTTCTTCTCCTCGTCGTCCTCGTCGAGCGGGTCCTCGGCTGGCAACTCCTCGTCGAGCAACTCCTCGTCGAGCAACTCCTCGTCGAGCGGTTCCTCCTGTGGCGCCGCCGCCACCGCCTCGTGCGGCTCCGCCGGCTCCGGCTCCACCCACCACCACTCCTGCGGCTCCTCGCACCACTCCTCGTGCGGTTCCTCGCACTCCAGCAGCTGCGGCTCCTCGCACTCCAGCTGCGGTTCCTCCTCCAGCTGCGGGTCGAGCTGCGGGAGCAGCTGCGGCGGCTCCTGACGTCACAGTTCGGTATCGCGCCCCGGGAAGCCGTTCCCCGCGCCGGGGCCCCAGGCATAGAACAAGCCCATGTGGTTGCTGTTCCTGATACCGGCCTGTGTCGCGGCGGTGCTGTCCTGCCTCCGGCTGGTGCGGATGACCGCCACCGCCGATGCCCTCGCCGACCAGGACGGGCTGCGCCCACCGGAGGCCGTCGGCATCGGACTGTACGAGACGGCCTACCTGGCCGGCGGCCCGGACCGGGTGGTCGAACTCGCCCTGGTCCTGATGGCCGGCCGCGGCCGCCTGCACCTCGCCCACACCGGCTGGACCACCGTGGTCGACCCCAGGGGCCGCAGCCGGCTGGAACGGGCGGTGATCGCCACCGTCGGCCCCGAGGGCCAGTGCCGTACCGACGAGCTGCGCCGGGCGATGGGCGAGCACCCCACCGTGCTGGAGATCGGCGCCCGGCTGGCGCTGGCCGGCCTGGCCACCCCGGCCCTGGTCCAGCGCAACACCGTGGTGGCGGTGCGCCAGGTCCGGCACGCGATGCTGCTGACGGTGGTGCTGCTCGCCGCCGCGGTCTCGCTCAGCGGCTTCACCGGCGGTGACACCCTCGCCCCGTTCGCCTGGTTCTCGCTGCCGCTGGTGCTCACCGCGGGCACCCTGCTGATGGCCCGGGTCGACGTCTACCCGTACACCCGCTGGGCCTCCCCGACCGGCCAGGAGGTGCTGCGCGAGGTCCGCCCGGCCCGCCAGCGCGGCCTCGCCGACGACGAGGAGCGCGAACTGCTCACCGCCGTCGCGATGAACGGCCCCGCCGTGCTCCCCGACGCCCGCCTGCGCGCCGCCCTGCGCCCGCACCGCGGCTGAACCGCGGCCGAACCGCACGAACGCCGGAGGCCGGCTCCCCGCCCGAGCGGGGGGAGCCGGCCTCCGGTGCGGCGCGGGTCAGACCAGGCCGTTCAGCAGCTCGCTCACCGGCTTGCGGCGGCCGGTGAAGAACGGCACCTCCTCGCGGACGTGCAGCCGGGCCCGGGAGGGGCGCAGGTCGCGCATCAGGTCGACGATCCGGTGCAGCTCGTCCGCCTCGAAGGCGAGCAGCCACTCGTAGTCGCCGAGCGCGAACGAGGCCACCGTGTTGGCCCGCACGTCCGGGTAGCCGCGGGCCATCTGGCCGTGCTCGGCGAGCATCGCGCGCCGCTCGGCGTCCGGCAGCAGGTACCACTCGTAGGAGCGGACGAAGGGGTACACGCAGACGTAGTCGCGCGGGCGCTCGTCGGCGAGGAAGGCCGGGATGTGCGACTTGTTGAACTCGGCCGGGCGGTGCAGGGCCATGTTGGACCAGACCGGCTCCAGCTGGCGGCCCAGGCCGGTGCGGCGGAAGCGGTTGTACGCCTCCTGGAGGTCGTCCGAGTCCTCGGCGTGCCACCAGATCATCAGGTCGGCGTCCGCGCGCAGCCCGGACACGTCGTAGGTGCCGCGGATCGTCACGTCCTTGGCGTCCAGCTGCGCGAACAGCTCGTCCACCTCGGCGGCGAGGGCGGTGCGGTCCTCGGGCAGGGCGCCCTTGAGCTTGAACACCGACCACATGGTGTAGCGGATGACCTGGTTCAGGTCGCGTGCCTTCTTCTTCTCGGGCCGCTGCTCGGGCTCCCGCTCAACGCTCTCAGTCATGCGCCCATTGTCCTCTCCGTGGAACCGTCCCCGGTCGCCGGGGTCGACGGTCTGTCGATGTGCTCGCCGACGGCCGCCACCGCGGCGGCCGCCGAAGCGATGCAGGCCGGGATCCCCACCCCGTCGTACGCGGCGCCGCACAGCGCCAGGCCGCCCACCGCCCGCACCGCCGCCCGCACCCGGGCCACCCGCTCCGGGTGGCCCACCGGGTACTGCGGCAGGCCCGCCGTGAAGCGCGACACGAAGGTGTCGTACGGCCGGGCGGTCAGGCCGACCGCCTCCTCCAGGTCCGCCAGCGAGCGGGCCACCAGCTCCTCGTCCGGCAGCTCCAGCACCTGGTCCTCGCGGTGGCGGCCCAGCGAGGTGCGCAGCAGGAAGGCGTCCGGGGCGGAACGGTCCAGCCAGCCCCACTTGTTGGAGGAGAAGGTCGAGGCCTTGATCCGGCGGCCGTCCACCGGCGGCACCAGGAAGCCGCTGCCGGTCGGCGGCTCGGGCAGGTCGGCGCGGCGGAACGCCAGCGTCACCAGGGCCATGCCCGCGTACTCGACGGTGTCCAGCTCGGCGGCCGCCGCCGGGGCGTCCGCCCGCAGCAGCCGGGCCGCGGCCGGCGCCGGGACGGCCAGCACCACGGCGTCGGCGGTCAGCACCTCGCCGCCGGCCACCACCCGCCAGCCCTCGGGGGTGCGGCGCAGCTCCTCCACCGGGGTGTCGGTGCGCAGGTCCACACCCGCCCGCACGCAGGCCGCGGCCACCGCCTCCGGCAGGGTGCCGAGGCCGCCGCGCAGGCCCTGGAACACCGGGGTGCCGACCACCTGCGGCCGGGACGCCAGCGCGTGCACGCCCTCGACCAGCGAGCCGCCGCCCCGGGCGATCGGCAGCAGCTGCGGCACGGCGGCGCGCAGCGAGATCTCCTCGGCGCGACCGGCGTAGACGCCGCCCAGCAGCGGCTCCACCAGCCGGTCCACCACCTCCTGGCCCAGCCGGTCGGCGACGTAGCGGCCGATCGCGACGTCCTCCCCGACCTCGCCGGCCCGCTCGTGCCGGGCCCGCTCCAGCCCCTCGGCGCTGAGCACCCCGGAGGCGGCCAGCGCCTCCAGGTCGCCCGGGACGCCCATCACCTGCCCGCCCGGCAGCGGTCGCAGCGCGCCCCTGGTCCAGATCGCCGCCTTCGCGCCGGTCGGCGGCTCCAGCTGTTCCCCCAGCCCGACGGCCCGGGCCAGCTCGACCGCCTCCGGCCGCCGCGCCAGCACCGACTCGGCCCCGAGGTCCACCCGGACCCCGCCGACCTCGCCGCCCCACAGCTTCCCGCCGACCCGCCCCGACGCCTCGAGCACTATCACCCGCGCCCGCGCCGGCCCCCCGGCCGCCCCGCTCAGGAAGGCGGCCGCAGCCAGCCCCGCGATCCCACCACCGACGACGACGACCTGTGCATCCGACATGCTCGCAGTCTCGCAGGTCCTTACACGAAGGCCTCAATCAGCCAGCGTGCTCAGATCGATCGTGATCGGGAACGGCACCGACCGTTCGAGCTCCCCCCGGAAGATCCCGACAGCCACATAGGCCGAGGTCGGGACATCCAGCTCGTAGGCGTGCACGACCGGCTCGCCGTCCTCCTCCTCGACCACCCAGTAGTGCGGGATCCCGGCCTCGGCGTACTTGCGGACCTTGACCGTACGGTCACGGTGAGCGGACTCCGGCGAGACGACCTCGACAACGAGCTGCACGTCGGCCACGTCGTGCCAGGTGCGATCGGGGTCGTACTTTGCCGTCGCAACCACCACGTCCGGTTCCGGCCGGTTGCGCCGGTCGAGCTTGATCGCCATCTCGTTCTCGGCCAGCATCCCATCCGGCACCAACCTCTCCAGCGCGGTGGTCAGCCTCCTCACGACCCGACCGTGCCACGAACGCTGAGCAGACATCATGAAGACCAGTGCTCCGTCGATCAGTTCGGTGTGACGTGGCGCCTGCGGCAGGTGGTCGAGGTCGTCGGCGAACCAGCCCTCGGCTCTGGGCGCGTACATCCAGTCCGGCAGCTCACTCATGCCCCCAAGATAGCGAGTCCCGAGGCGCGGAGAGCCGCTGCTCGGTCTGTGCGCCATGGACCCGATCGTGGTGAGTACGTGCCTGGCCGGAATCCCCTGCCGCTACGACGGGCGGGCGAAGTCGTCCGTGTCCGGTGCCCGGGCGGCGCCGGCGGCGGCCGAGGCGGCGGGCGCGCGGCGAGCGCTGCTGATGGCGCGCAGTCCGTCGTGCGGCTGCGGGCAGGTGTACGACGGGACGTTCACCGGGGAGCTGCGGCGCGGGGCCGGGGTGACGGCGGCGCTGCTGCGGCGGGCGGGGATCGAGGTCACCACCGGATGGCCCGGGTCCGGCCCGCCGCCGCAGCCCGACGCGTCAGCGCGCGCTGGCCTCGTGCACGAAGGAGACCAGGCGGCTGAGCGCGTCCGGGTCCATGGACGGCATCACGCCGTGGCCGAGGTTGAAGATGTGGCCGCTGGTGCCGAGCGCCTGGGCGGCGTGCAGCACCTCGCGGGCCTTGGTCTCGACGACCTTGGTGGGCGCGTACAGCACCGCCGGGTCGAGGTTGCCCTGGAGGCTCTTGCCGGGGCCGACCCGCTCGGCGGCGACGTTCAGCGGCACCCGCCAGTCGACGCCGACGATGTCCGCGCCGGCCTGGCCCATCAGCCCGAGCAGCTCGCCGGTGCCGACGCCGAAGTGGATCCGCGGCACGCCGTAGTGGGCGACGGCGTCGAAGACCTTGGTGCTGGCGGGCATCACCGAGCGGCGGTAGTCGTCCGGGGCGAGCGCGCCGACCCAGGAGTCGAACAGCTGGACCGCGGAGGCACCGGCCTCGATCTGCACCTTGAGGAAGGCGGAGGTGATGTCGGCGAGGCGGTCCAGCAGGGCGGCCCAGAGCTCGGGCTGCCCGTACATCATGGCCTTGGTGTTCTCGTGGTTCTTGGAGGGCCCGCCCTCGATCAGGTAGCTGGCGAGCGTGTACGGCGCGCCCGCGAAGCCGATCAGCGGGGTCCCGCCGAGCTCGTCGACCAGCAGGCCGACGGCCTCGGTGACGTAGGGGACGTCGTCGGGCTCCAGCGGCCGCAGCCGGTTGAGGTCCTCGAAGGTGCGGATCGGGTCGGCGATGACCGGGCCGATGCCGGGCTTGATGTCCACGTCGACGCCGACGGCCTTGAGCGGCACCACGATGTCGCTGAAGAAGATCGCCGCGTCCACCTTGTGCCGGCGAACCGGCTGGAGGGTGATCTCCTTGACCAGCTCGGGCCGCATGCAGGACTCCAGCATGGGGATGCCCTCGCGGACCTTCAGGTACTCGGGCAGCGAGCGGCCCGCCTGGCGCATGAACCACACCGGCGTGTGCGGCACCGGCTCGTGCCGGCAGGCGCGCAGGAACGCGGAGTCGTGCGCGGCGCCGCGGCGCGCGGGGGTGCTTCGGCCGTCGAGGGTGGCCGCCGTCGGGTCTGCCGTAGTCTCGCTCACGGGTCAAATCTTCGCATGCGCCCGGGGGCGCACTTCCCGGGCGGTCTCGTCGGTTCCTCCAAGATCTGGCCGGTTTGCCGTTCCGGCACGCCGCTCGGACGGAAGTTGCGGCGATAACCCGGGTCTTCGACCTAGTCTTCGGGGCATGGCAGCGGTCGGCGGGCACCCCGCACAGGGTGGCGGAACAGGTGGCGGAACGGGTCGGGAGGGGGCGCCGAGCGAGTTCCGGGCCGCCGTGGAGGCCCTCGACGGGGCGCGGCTGCGGCCGGAGCTCCAGCTCTCCCCCGCACCGGCCCCGCGCCGGCTGGCCCCGTACGCCTTCGCGCTGACCGCCACCGTGGAGGTGGACGACGAGGAGTTGGCCGACGGCCGGCTGGTCCTGCTGTACGACCCGGCCGGGCAGGAGGCCTGGAACGGGGAGTTCCGGGTGGTCACGATGACCCGGGCGGAGCTGGAGCCGGAGATGGCCGGCGACCCGATGCTCTCCGAGGTCGGCTGGGCCTGGCTGCTGGACGCGCTGCAGGCGCACGGCGCCGGGTACGCGGAGCCGTCCGGCACGGTGACCCGCTGCGCCTCGCAGTACTTCGGCGGCCTGGCGGACCGCCCCGCCGCGACCGAGATCGAGATCCGGGCCTCCTGGACGCCGGCCGACGGCCGGTTCGAGCGGCACCTGGCGGCCTGGGGCGACCTGCTCTGCATCAGCGCCGGGCTGCCGCCGGCCAACCCGTCCCCGCCGCCGGCCGAGGTCACGTCACTCGGTGGAGTGGTCCCGATGCCCGCCCGGCGACGCCCCCGGTCGCACTGAAGGGTGGCGTCGGGGCCGGAGGGCACCGCCTGCCCCGACGCCACCCCCAGGGCTGACGGAGTGTGACTTCGGCCCCGCTCTGCGTCAATTACCTGTTCAAAGTCGATCGATCTGTCACGGATCTGATCGATTTTGTACGAATTCCAGGCATGTCGCATCAGTCATATGCGCGATTTGTCCGTATTGTTACTCACTAGATCGTGATCTTTCGCTAAAGCCGGGCACGGTAGCTGCCGAAGCAGACTGTGACCCTTTCCGAACGCGGAACACTCCGACCGCCCCCTCGGGGTTCCGTCCGCCACTCCCCGCAGGAGGCCTGGTGTCGGTCCTTCTTGAGCACCCCGCAAACGTGGTCGCCTACCGCCCGACCAAGCCCACCGCCATGGTGGTCATCGCCGATCCCCGCGTCCGAAACACCGTCACCCGCCACCTCTGGGCGCTCGGCGTCCGCGACGTGATCGAGGTGTCCTCGATCGCCGAGGCCCGCCCCCGGGTCTCCACCCCGCGCGACATCTGCGTCGCCGACGTCCACCTGCCGGACGGCTCCGGACTGACCATCCTCGCCGAGACCCGCGCCGCCGGCTGGCCCAACGGCCTGGCCCTGTCCGCCGCCGACGACATCGGCGCGGTCCGCAGCGCGCTCGCGGGCGGCGTCAAGGGCTACGTGGTCACCGGCACCCGCACCAACGTCGCGATGCCCGGCCGCCCGGGCCTGCCGCTCGGTGCCGCCGGGCTGGCCGGCCGGATGCGCCGCCCCGGGATGCCGGGCATGCCGGGTGCCGCCGGAGCCCCGGGCGCACCGGGTGCCCCCGGGGCGCCCGGCCCGCAGCAGACCGCCTACCGCGAGCTGTCCGGCCGCGAGGTCGAGGTGCTGCGGCTGGTCGCCGAGGGCCAGTCGAACAAGGCGATCGGCGTCGCGATGGGCCTGTCCGCGCTCACCGTGAAGAGCCACCTGGCCCGGATCGCCCGCAAGCTCGGCACCGGCGACCGCGCCGGGATGGTCGCGGTCGCGCTGCGCACCGGCATCATCCACTGAGCCCGGGCGGGGCCGAACGGCTCCGCGAACCGTCGGCGGCCCAGGAGGAACGTTCCTCCTGGGCCGCCGTACGCTCGTCCGGCGGCACCCGGGGGGCCGGGCCCGGCGGTCCGTCAGCCGGGCGCCCGGGCAGCCGGTCGGGTGGCCGGGCGGGTGGCTGGGCGGACGAACGGGCGGGCGGGCGATCAGCAGTCTGACCAGTCCGACAACACTCCCAGTTCCGGCGACCGTCGTACCCTTGGTGGGTGACCGACGCCGTAGCAGCCATCCCAGAAGAAGCAGCCCCGGTCCCGCTCCTCGAACCGAAGGAGGGGATCCCGCCCGTCGTGGCGGACGAGCAGGCGCTGGCAGCCGTCGTCGCCGCCTTCGCCGCGGGCACCGGACCTGTCGCCGTCGACGCCGAGCGCGCCTCCGGTTACCGCTACGGGCAACGGGCGTACCTCATCCAGCTGCGCCGCGCGGGCGCCGGCTCGGCGCTGATCGACCCGATCGCCTGCCCCGATCTCAGCGGACTGAGCGCCGCCATCGCGGACGCCGAATGGGTGGTGCACGCCGCCACCCAGGACCTGCCCTGCCTCGCCGAGGTGGGCATGAGACCGACCCGTCTGTTCGACACCGAGCTGGCCGGGCGGATCGCCGGCTTCGCCCGGGTCGGCCTGGGGCCGATGACCGAGAACGTGCTCGGGCTGAGCCTGGCCAAGGAGCACTCGGCGGTCGACTGGTCCACCCGCCCGCTGCCCGAGCCCTGGCTGCGCTACGCCGCTCTGGACGTCGAGGTGCTGGTCGAGCTGCGTGACGCACTCGAACAGGAGCTGGACGCCCAGGGCAAGCTCGACTGGGCCCTGGAGGAGTTCGCCGCGATCGCCGCCGCGCCCCGCCCGGCCCCGCGCACCGACCCGTGGCGGCGCACCTCGCAGCTGCACAAGGTCCGCCGGCGCCGCCAGCTGGCCGTGGTGCGCGAGCTGTGGCTGACCCGCGACCGGATGGCCCAGGAGCGCGACGTCTCCCCCGGCCGGGTGCTCTCGGACGCCGCGATCGTCAACGCCGCGCTGGCCATGCCGCTGAACATCGCCGCGCTCCAGGCCGTCCAGGGCTTCGGCCCGCGGCTGCACCGGCGCCAGCTGGACCAGTGGCTGGCGGCCGTGCAGCGCGGCCGGGAGGTCCCGGAGAACCAGCTGCCCCCGGCCGCCGCCCCGCACGACGGGCCGCCGCCGCCGCGGGCCTGGGCGGAGAAGGACCCGGTCGCGGCCGCCCGGCTCTCCGGTGCCCGCGCCGCGGTCAGCGAGCTGGCCGAGCGCCACCGCCTGCCCGCCGAGAACCTGATCACCCCGGACCTGGTGCGCCGGGTCTCCTGGGAGCCGCCGGCCGACCTGAGCGGCGACGGCGTGGCCGCCGCGCTGCGCCGGCTCGGCGCCCGGCAGTGGCAGGTCGACCTGGTGGCGCCGGTGGTGGCCGCCGCCTTCGCCGCGGCCGCCACAGCTGGCACCGCCGCCACCGCCGAGGCCTGATCCGGCCGGAGCGCCCGGGCCCGCGCGGCCCCGGCTCCGCCGCCCGTCTCCCGTGAGGGGGCGCCGTCCGCACGGACGGCGCCCCCTCACCGCGTTCCCGGGGAGCCTTCCTGGTCGCAGTGGTGCCGGACGTGTCGCGGGACACATGGTCAGAACCCTCCGAGGGGCCTGGGCAGGTTGGTTACCGACCGGTAGCATGACTCTGACGCGGCGCCGCTCGGGATCTTCCGGCGGCAGCCTGCACACCCGAAATGTTGGTCCCTGGGAGGAGAGCCCCCGTGCCTCGTACCGCGAGGGACGTCGTCTTCGTCGATGGCGTCCGCACCCCGTTCGGCAAGGCCGGCCCGAAGGGCATCTACCACGAGACCCGCGCCGACGACCTCGTCGTCAAGTGCATCCGGGAGCTCGTGCGCCGTAACCCGAACCTGCCCGTCGAGCGCATCGACGAGGTCGCCATCGCGGCCACCACGCAGATCGGCGACCAGGGTCTGACCATCGGGCGCACCGCCGCCCTGCTGTCCGGCCTGCCGAAGTCCGTCCCGGGTTACGCGATCGACCGCATGTGCGCCGGCGCCCTGACCGCCGTGACCACCACCGCCGGCGGCATCGCCTTCGGCGCGTACGACGTGGTCGTGGCCGGCGGCGTCGAGCACATGGGCCGCCACCCGATGGGCGAGGGCGTGGACCCGAACCCGCGCTTCGTCTCGGAGAAGCTGGTCGACGAGTCCGCCCTGTTCATGGGCATGACCGCGGAGAACCTGCACGACCGCTTCCCGCACATCACCAAGGAGCGCTGCGACGCCTACGCCGTGCGCTCCCAGGAGAAGGCCGCCAAGGCGTACGCCAACGGCGACATCCAGCCCGACCTGGTGCCGATCACGATCCGCAACACCAACCCCGAGGTCGGCGAGACCGGCTGGGGCCTGGCCACCGTGGACGAGCCGCTGCGCCCGGGCACCACGATGGAGTCGCTGGCCGGCCTCAAGACCCCGTTCCGCCCGCACGGCAACATCACCGCGGGCAACTCGGCCGGTCTGAACGACGGTGCCACCGCCTCGCTGCTGGCCGCCGAGGACGTCGCCGAGGAGCTCGGCCTCCCGGTCAAGATGCGCCTGGTCTCCTACGCCTTCGCGGGCGTCGAGCCCGAGGTCATGGGCATCGGCCCGGTGCCGGCCACCGAGAAGGCGCTGGCCAAGGCCGGTCTGACCATCGACGACATCCAGGCCTTCGAGGTCAACGAGGCCTTCGCCGTCCAGGTGCTGTCCTTCCTGGACCACTACGGCATCGCGGACGACGACGAGCGGGTCAACCCGTTCGGCGGCGCGATCGCCTTCGGCCACCCGCTGGCCTCCTCGGGCGTGCGCCTGATGAACCAGCTGGCCCGCCGCTTCGAGCAGCGCCCGGACGTCCGCTACGGCCTGACCACCATGTGCATCGGCTTCGGCATGGGCGGCACCGTCATCTGGGAGAACCCGCATTGGAGCGGAGCGGAAAAGTCGTCTCAGGTCGAGGGTGGTAAGTGAGCATGAGCAACACCACTGAGCTGCTCCAGCAGGGCGCCGAGCTGTTCCCGGGCGAGGTCGTCACGACCGCGCACGTGCGCCACCTGGACCTGCCGCTGCAGGCCGGCAAGCTGGCCATGATCACCCTCGACAACGGCTTCGACCACACCAAGCCGACCACCTTCGGCCCGGGCTCGCTGCTCAAGCTGTCCGAGGCGCTGGACCAGGTCGAGGCCGAGGCGGCCGAGGGCAGGATCGTCGGCGCCGCGATCACCGGCAAGCCGTTCATCTTCGCCGTGGGCGCCGACCTCAAGGGCGTCGAGCTGCTCAAGCAGCACGCCGACGCGCTGGCCATCGGCAAGGGCGGCCACGAGGTCTTCAAGCGGATCGCCGCGCTGCCCGTCCCGACCTTCGCCTTCTACAACGGCGCGGCCATGGGCGGCGGCGTCGAGGTCGGCCTGCACTGCGACTACCGCACGGTGTCCGCGGGCGTTCCGGCCTTCTCGCTGCCCGAGGTCTTCCTCGGCCTCGTCCCCGGCTGGGGCGGCTGCACCATCCTGCCGAACCTGATCGGTGCCGGTAAGGCCGTCAAGGTCATCATCGAGAACTCGATGAACCAGAACAAGCAGCTCAAGGGCAAGGACGTGTTCGAGCTGGGGATCGCCGACGCGATCTTCGAGCCGGCCGACTTCCTGGAGCAGTCGCTGCTGTGGGCCGCCAAGGTCCTCAAGGGCGACGTCGTCGTCGAGCGCGAGGCGATCGACCGCGGCAAGGCCTGGGACGACGCCGTCCTCTGGGGCCGCATGGTCGCCGACGGCAAGGTGCACGGCGCCGCCCCGGCCGCCTACAAGGCGCTGGACATCATCGCCGCCGTCAAGGACGCCGACCTCGCCGACAAGGCCAGCCTCCAGGCCGGCTTCGACGCCGAGGACGCGGCCCTGGCCGACCTCATCATGAGCGGCGAGCTGCGCAGCGGCATCTACGCCTTCAACCTGGTGCAGCGCCGGGCCAAGCGCCCGTTCGGCGCGCCGGACAAGTCGCTGGCCCGCCCGGTCAACAAGGTCGGCATCGTCGGCGCCGGCCTGATGGCCTCGCAGCTGGCGCTGCTGTTCGCCCGCCGTCTGGAGGTGCCGGTGGTCCTCACCGACATCGACCAGGAGCGCATCGACAAGGGCGTCGGCTACGTCCACGCCGAGATCGACAAGCTGCTCGGCAAGGGCCGGATCGGCCAGGACAAGGCCAACCGCCTCAAGGGCCTGGTCAGCGGCTCGCTGGACAAGGCCGTGGCCTTCGGCGACGCGGACTTCGTGATCGAGGCCGTGTTCGAGGAGATGGGCGTCAAGCAGACCGTCTTCGCGGACCTGGAGGCCGTGGTCTCGCCGACCTGCGTGCTGGCGACCAACACCTCCTCGCTGTCGGTCACCGAGATGGCCTCGAAGCTCCAGCACCCCGAGCGGGTCGTCGGCTTCCACTTCTTCAACCCGGTCGCGATCCTGCCGCTGCTGGAGATCGTCCGCGGCGAGCGGACCGACGACGCGTCGCTGGCCACCGCCTTCGCCATGTCGAAGAAGCTCAAGAAGACCTCGGTGCTCTGCAAGGACGCCCCGGCGTTCGTGGTGAACCGGATCCTGACCCGCTTCATGGGCGAGATCCAGAACATCATCGACGAGGGCACCCCGATCGCCAGCGTCGAGAAGGCCGTCGAGCCGCTCGGCCTGCCGATGTCCCCGATCGTGCTGCTGGAGCTGGTCGGCCCGGCCATCGCCCTGCACGTCTCGGAGACCCTGGCCGGCGCCTTCCCGGAGCGGTTCACCGTCTCCGAGAACCTCGGCAAGGTGGTCAAGGCCGGCAAGCGCGGCTTCTACACCTGGGTGGACGGCAAGCAGGTGCTGGACCCCGAGGTGCTGGAGCTGCTGACCTTCGGCGACACGGTGCTCACCGAGGAGCAGGTCCTGAACCGCTCCCTGGAGGCCGTGGCCCAGGAGATCGGCCTGATGCTGGAGGAGGGTGTCGTCGGCGAGGCCCAGGACATCGACCTCTGCATGATCACCGGTGCCGGCTGGCCCTTCCACCTGGGCGGGATCACCCCGTACCTGGACCGTGAGGGCGTCTCGGAGCGGGTGAACGGCAAGAAGTTCCTCGCCCCCGGCGTGGCCTCGGTGCCCGCGTAAGGCGTAGCGGTACGAGCGGAGCCCCCGGCGACCTGGTCGCCGGGGGCTCCGCTCGTACGTGGTGTCGGGTCTCAGTGCTTGAGGCGGTAGACGACGGTGTCGCCGATGACGCCGATCATCTCGTAGTGGGTGTCCAGCAGGTTCTCGATCCGCGGGACCAGCACCGGCTGGTACGGGGCGACGCCGGAGTCGTCCACGAAGACCTCGGGCAGGCCGTTGGCGAGCTCCTTGTCGAAGGTCTGCCAGGCGTTGTTGACGCTGAACTGCTCGCCGACGTTGCCGCTGCCGTCCTTGCCGCCGCTGTAGTTGGTGAGGAAGCCGGCGGTCAGGTAGCGGCTCGCGGGCTTGCGGTCGGCCAGCCAGTACAGCTCGGGGTGCATGCCCCAGACCAGCACGGTGTCCTTGGGGGTGGTCTGGGCGGCGACCGCGGTGGCGACCTCGGTGTTGCGGCTCATCTGCTCCCCCGGCCAGGCCAGCGCCAGGCCCCAGAAGACCGTGGCGGCGACCGTGGTGTACACCAGGACGGGCTTCCAGCGGATCGCCGAGGTGGCGACCGCCCCGGTGCCCAGCAGCACCAGCGGGGGCATCAGCTGGAGGTAGTAGTGGCCGAAGAAGTGGAAGCCCACGCTGACCGCGACGGCCGAGGAGAGCAGCCAGACCCACAGGTCGGTGGTCGAGCCGTGCTCCTCGCCCGCCACCGGCAGCGGGCGGTGGCGGTACTTGAACCAGAGCCGGCGGCCGACCGGGAACAGGAAGCCGAGGCCCGCCGCGGCCAGGATGCCGAGGTTGCCGAAGGCCCGGCCGAGCATCTGCAGCCAGGCGCCGCCGAAGGAGGCGTAGTCGCCGCTGCCGGTGACCACCCAGAAGAGGAAGCCCTTGGGCTTGGTGAGGATGACCGCCACCAGCGCTATCGGCACCGCGAAGCCGAACCCGATCTTGAACAGGGCGGGCGGCCAGCGCACCCCGCGCCGGCGGGCGTCCTGGAGGAGCATCCAGAGCACCGGCAGCAGCACCGCGCCGCCGGTCTGCTTGGTCAGCGAGCAGAGCGCGACCGCGATGCCCGCGGCCAGCCAGCGGCGGCGCTCGGCGTACCGGAAGGCGGCCACCATCGCGGGCAGCATGAAGACCTCGAAGGTCGCCGCCTGGGTGTCCTCCGGGGAGAGCCCGATGGAGACCAGCAGGTAGAGCAGTCCGGCGCCGGCCCCGGCCCGGTTGCCCCAGCGGCCGCGGGCGATCGAGGCCAGCAGGATCGCGGTGACCAGGTGGGCCCCCACCGCGAGGGTGCGCAGCGGCCAGAGCGAGGCGGAGCCGAAGACGGCGAAGCAGGCCTGGTAGAGCCAGGGGAGCAGCGGCGGCTTGCGGTCCACCACGGTGTCGTAGAGCACCCCGCCGTCCGCGAGCATCCGGGCCTGGGTGGCCAGGAAGCCCTCGTCCGGGCTCCACACGGGCCGGGCGAAGGACGGGATGTGGGTGGCCACCGCGACCAGGGTGAGCAGCGGCACCAGCCTCGTCCAGTACCCCTGCCGGATGTGGGTACGGGCGCGCGCGGGCAGGCGGTCGACCAGTCCGTCGACGCGGAGGCGGGTGGGGGTGGGCACGGTTGACAACCTACCGGGCGGGAACGGCGCGGAGAGCGCCGGTCCCGCCATTCAGTGCGATTGTCAGCTCGTCCCGCGACGAACTGTTACGTCGTTACGACAATCGGTCGTCGGGCGGTACGACAATCGGCCGTCGGCGGAACGGGGCAGCGGGCGGCCGGCCCGTTCCGCCGGGGCGTCTCAGGCCTCGACCGGCGCCGGCTCCAGCTTGGCGACCAGGGCGCCCACCTTCTCGGCGATGGCGGGGGCGGTCAGGCCGATCTCGGCCAGGATCTCGTTCCGGCTGGCGTGGTCCAGGAACTCCTGCGGGATGCCGAAGTCGCGCACCGGCAGGTCCACGTCCGCGTCCCGCAGCGCCTGTGCGACGGCCGCGCCGACGCCGCCCACCCGGCCGTTGTCCTCGATCGTGACGACCACCCGGTGCTCGGCGGCCAGGCCCGGCAGGGCCGGGTCCACCGGCTTGACCCAGCGCGGGTCCACCACGGTGGCGGTGACGCCCCGGGCGGCCAGCAGGTCGGCCACCTCCAGGCTGGTCGGGGCCATCGCGCCGACCGAGACGATCAGCACGTCCGCGCGGTGAGCGCCGGAGGGCTCCCCGGCGGCGCGCAGCACGTCCATGCCGCCGACCCGGCCGACCGCGGCGACGGCCGGGCCGACCGAGCCCTTGGAGTAGCGCACCACCGTCGGGGCGTCCTTGACCTGGACGGCCTCGCGCAGCTGGGCGCGGACCTGGTCGGCGTCGCGCGGGGCGGCCAGCCGCAGGCCCGGGACGACCTGGAGGATCGACATGTCCCACATGCCGTTGTGCGAGGCGCCGTCCGTGCCGGTGACACCGGCCCGGTCCAGCACGAAGGTGACGCCCAGCTTGTGCAGCGCCACGTCCATCAGGACCTGGTCGAAGGCCCGGTTGAGGAAGGTCGCGTAGACCGCGAACACCGGGTGCAGCCCGTTGGTGGCCAGGCCGGCGGCGCTGGTGACGGCGTGCTGCTCGGCGATGCCGACGTCGAAGATGCGGTCCGGGAACTCCTTGGCGAACGGCGCCAGGCCGACCGGGTGGAGCATCGCGGCGGTGATCGCCACGATGTCCTCGCGCTCGTGGCCGAGCGCGACCATCTCCTCGCCGAAGACCGAGGTCCAGTCCTTGCCCGAGTTCTTGACCGGCAGGCCGGTGTCCGGGTGGATCACGCCGACGGCGTGGAAGCGGTCCTCGTCGTTGTTCTCGGCGGCGTGGTAGCCGCGGCCCTTCTCGGTGAGGCAGTGCACGATCACCGGGCCGCCGAAGCCGCGCGCCTTGGTCAGCGCGGACTCCAGGGCGGTCAGGTCGTGGCCGTCGATCGGGCCGATGTACTTGAGGCCGAGGTCCTCGAACATGCCCTGCGGGGCGATGAAGTCCTTGAGGCCCTTCTTGGCGCCGTGCAGCGTCTCGAACAGCTGCTGGCCGACCACCGGGGTGCGCTGGAGGGCGTCCTTGCCCCAGGACAGGAAGCGCTCGTAGCCCTGGGTGGTGCGCAGGGTGGCGAGGTGGTTGGCGAGGCCGCCGATGGTCGGCGAGTAGGAGCGCTCGTTGTCGTTGACGACGATGACGACGGGCAGGTCCTTGGCGTCGGCGATGTTGTTCAGCGCCTCCCAGGCCATGCCGCCGGTGAGCGCGCCGTCACCGATCACGGCGACGACCGGGTCCGTCCTGCCCTGGATCTTGTTGGCCTTGGCCAGGCCGTCCGCGTACGAGAGGACCGTGGAGGCGTGCGAGTTCTCGATCACGTCGTGCTCGGACTCGGCGCGCGAGGGGTAGCCGGACAGGCCGCCGCTCATCTTCAACCGGGAGAAGTCCTGGCGGCCGGTGAGCAGCTTGTGGACGTAGCTCTGGTGGCCGGTGTCGAAGAGGATGCGGTCGCGCGGGGAGTCGAAGACCCGGTGCAGCGCCATGGTCAGCTCGACCACGCCGAGGTTGGGGCCGAGGTGGCCGCCCGTCTTGGAGACCTCGGTCACCAGGAAGGTCCGGATCTCCTGGGCCAGTGCGGCCAGCTGTCCGGGCGTGAGCCGGTCGAGATCGCGCGGTCCCCGAATGCGGGTCAGCAGGGCCACCCGTTCCTCCTCGTTCAGTGTTCGCGGACCACGGACGGTCCGACGGGCGTCGCTGCCCGGTCCGGCGGCAGGCCGGTGGTCGCGGCCGGTACCGACCGGTCGAGTCTAATGTCCGCTACACGGACGCCGAGCGGCGCGCCCGGTGCCGTCGACCGGTTACCGCCATTCCGGGAGGTCGGTCGGGGGACGCGGGTCAATCCTCATTGACGAACGGGTGTTCTCCACCGGTTGCGGCCGGACGGGCGAACGGGCCGGGCGGCGGTCGGTGCCGGCCCCGGGCCGGGCGGCCTCAGTGTCGGCCGAGGGCCCCGGACTCGCCCATCTCGCTCATCACCAGGGCCAGCGCGCCCAGCACCTCGGCGCGGCCGCCCAGGGTGCCGGGGACCACCGACAGCTGACGGGCCGCGCTGGGGATCGCGTAGCGGGCCACCGAGTCGCGGATCGGGGCCAGCACCAGCTCACCGGCCTCGGCGAGGTCGCCGCCCAGGATCACCCGGCGCGGGTTGAGCAGGTTGCACAGGGTCGCCACGCCCGTACCGATCTGGCGGCCGGCGTCGGCGATCACCCGGCGGCAGCCCAGATCGCCCTGGTGGGCCAGCTCCACCACCCGGGGCAGGGTGAGGTCCGGGCCGAGGGTCGAGGTGAGCAGCGACAGCAGGTAGCGGGAGCCGACGAAGGTCTCCAGGCAGCCCCGGTTGCCGCAGCGGCAGACCGGGCCCGCCTCGTCCAGGGTGATGTGCCCGATCTCACCCGCGGTGCCGCCCGGACCCCGGTAGATCTGGCCGTTGACCACCAGGCCGGCACCGACCCCGCTGGCGATCTTGATGTACGCGAGGTCGCTCAGGCCGCGGCCGGCCCCCCAGACCAGCTCGCCCAGCGCGCCCAGGTTGGCGTCGTTGTCCACGTGCACCGGCATGCCGAGCCGCTCCCCCAGCTCCCGGCCCGGGGCGATGCCCGTCCAGCCCGGCAGGATCGCGGTCGAGCCCAGCGCGCCGGTCTCCACGTCGATCGGGCCGGGGACGCCGAGGCCCACGCCGATCACCTTCTCGGGCCGGAAGCCGGCCTGGGCGAGGAGGCGCGCCACCATCGCCTCGGCGCGGTCGAAGCCCTGCGCGGCCGAGACGTCCACGTCGATCGGGGCGCTCTCCTCGGCCAGCACCCGGTGGGCGAGGTTGCCGACGGCCACCCGGAGGTGGGTGTGGCCGAAGTCGATGCCGACCACGATGCCCGCGTCACCGCTGAGCGAGACGCTGCGGGCGCGGCGGCCGCCGGAGGAGGTGTCGGCGACCACGACGGTGCCGCTCTCCTTCAGTTCCCGCACGATGTTGGAGACGGTGGCCGCGGAGAGGCCGGTGCCGCGGGCGATCTCGGCCTGGGTGAGCGAACCGGCCATCCGTACCGCGCGGAGCACCCGTTCCAGGTTCGCCCGGTGCAGGGACGACTGTGAGCCCGGTGTGTCCGTCGACATGATCCACCCTCCCAGGGTGGGGAACCCTCCGCCGGGTGTCCCCTTCAACTCCTGAAGGGTACGGGTCGGGGGGTGCCGGGGTGGGGGTGCCGGGTGGGGGCCGGGGTGGCCGGGGGCGTGGGGCCTGGGTGGCCGCTGCGCGGGCCCGGGGCGGGCGGGGGCGTGGGGGCCGGGTGACCGGGGGGTGAAGGTGTTGCGCGGTGCGGGGGCGGAGGCCCGGATCGGGCGGTCCTGGGAGCGGGCGAAAACCGGCCGCCACTAGCATGGTGCCCAATCTCACCCGTCCCACCGGGCCGCGGTCGGTACCGGCAGGGGGACGCATCCAGACATGACGGGGAATCAGATGGCAGGGGATCACCCTACGCCGGGTGCAGGCGATGCATCCGGCAGCGGCCCGCAGGGCAATCGGGGCGTTTCGTTCGGGCGGCCGGCGGGCGGTGTGGACCCCGCCGCCGTCGCGGACCAGATGACCCAGCTCGACGGCTCGGCGGTTCCGGGGCAGGGCGGGCCGCCGGCCCAGCCTCCGATGCCCCCGGCACCCCCGGCGCCCCCGGCCCAGCCCCCCGCGGGTGGAGCCGACTACGCCGCGTACGCGCCGACGGCGGCCGGGATGCCGGCCCATCCTCCGGCGGGTGCGCCGGTCGGCCCGTACGACCCGGTGCCCGGTGGGGGCTACCCCGGGGCGGACGCGGGGCAGGGCTACGGCGGTGGCTACAACTACCAGCAGCAGCCGGGCTACTACCCCGGTGCGCCGGTGCCGGCGCCTCCGAAGCAGCGCAACCCCGTCATGCTCTGGGGCGGGATCATCGGCGGTGTGCTGGCGATCGCCATCGTGATCGGGCTGGTCGTGCTGCTCAAGCCCGACCCCAAGCCGGACCCGGGCCCCGGCCCGGTGGCGAACTCGGGCGGCACCAGCACCGTCGGCGGCGACAACGGCGACAACGGCGGGAACAGCGTCGCGCCGGTGCCCGCGCCGGACGGCAAGGCCACGTTCAACGTCGCCTGGAACGCCCCGACGCCCTCCAACACCGATGCCACCAACCAGCTGCTCGGCATCTGGGGCACCGACAAGTACGCCGTCCGCGTCGACAGCGACGGCGTCAAGGCCTACAACCTGACCGACGGCAAGCAGGCCTGGAACATCCCGGTGCCGTCCGGCAGCAAGGAGGTGTGCAGCGCGTCGTACTCCTCCAACTCCAAGAACGTCGCCGCCGTCGCCTTCAACACCGGTGACTACGACTGCTCCACCATCGGCGCCGTGGACCTCACCTCGGGCAAGCTGCTGTGGACCGTCAAGGCCACCGCCGACCGGCTGTCCCAGCCGACCCTGAGCGTCACCGACAACGTCGTCGCCGTCGGCGGCAACGCGGTGGCCGGGCTGAACATCTCCAACGGCCAGCCCGCCTGGCAGTACCAGCCCCGGGACAAGGACTGCACCATGCGGGCCCGCGCGGCCGGCGGCCAGATCGCGATCAGCGACCGCTGCTACCTGACCAGCGGCCCGAAGTCGCAACTGGTCATCGTGAACGCCGACTCCGGCAAGCCCGTGAGCTCCCCGGTCACCCTGACCGGCACGATCGAGCAGGTCGACTCGGTCGTCCAGGACAAGCCGCTGGTCCTGCTGATCACCAACGGCCCGAACGGCGACTACATCCTGCCGTTCGACAAGGACAACAAGCCGGGCAACCAGATGTCCGTCAAGGAGGCCGGCTCGGACAGCCTGCGCCTCTCCGGCCAGGACACCGCCTTCACCCGCAACGTGGTGAGCGGCAGCACCCTGTACGTCCAGGTCAACCCGACCAAGCCGGCCATCAACGCCTACGACCTGAACACCGGCAAGCGCCTGTGGGCGGCCAGCCCCGGTTCGGGCAGCGGCAGCGACATCCGGCTCGTCACCGGCACCGACAAGGACGGCAAGGTGCGCGCCCTGGTCTCCCAGGGCTACGACAAGCCGTCCCGGCTGGTGACGCTCTCGCCGACCGACGGGTCGATGACCGACATCGGCACCGTCGCGAACGCGAACGGGAAGTTCGACATCAGCATGAGCACGTCGGTGTACTTCGTCTCGGACGACGGCAACGCGGTGTACGCGTTCCGCCGGTACACCAACACCGACGGTCCGCTGACCAAGTGGCGGAAGTGACGCACTCCGGTCGGTGAGGGTGGGGCGGGGCGGGTCGGGGCCGGTGGGCCCGGGCCCGCCCCGCCCCGCCCCCGCTCTGCGGTCGGGATTTCCGGTCCGGATTTCCGGTCCGGATTTCCGGTCGGGCCGCTCGTCGGGCATGCGAGGATTCGGTCCATCAGCCTGACGAAGGAGCGCAGCGAGTGCCCGGCACCAACCTGACCCGCGACGAGGCCCGCACCCGGGCCGACCTCATCCGGGTGGACGCGTACGACATCGAGCTCGACCTCGGCTCGGCCCGCGAGGGCGGTACCTTCCGGTCCACGACCGTGGTCCGGTTCTCCGCGACGACCCCCGGCGCCGACAGCTTCATCGACCTCGTCGCCCCGAGCGTCGAGGAGATCACCCTCAACGGCACGGCCCTCGACCCGGCGAGCTTCGCCGACAGCCGCATCCCGCTGCCCGGCCTGGCGGCCGAGAACGAGCTGCGGGTCGTCGCCAACTGCGCCTACAGCAACACCGGGGAGGGCCTGCACCGGTTCGTCGACCCGGTCGACGGCGAGACCTACCTGTACACCCAGTTCGAGGTGCCGGACGCCCGGCGGGTCTACGCGAACTTCGAACAGCCCGACCTCAAGGCCACGTTCAGGTTCACCGTGACGGCCCCCACCGGCTGGGTCGTGGTGTCCAACTCGCCCACCCCCGAGCCGGTCGGCGAAGGCGCCACCCAGGTCTGGGAGTTCGAGCCCACCGGCCGGATCTCCAGCTACATCACCGCGCTCGTGGCCGGCCCGTACGTCGGGGTCTTCGACACCTACGAGAACGGCGAGCAGCGCGTGCCGCTGGCCGTGTACTGCCGCCCCTCGCTGCGCGAGTTCCTGGACGCCGAGGCGATCTTCGAGGTCACCAAGCAGGGCTTCGACTACTTCCAGGCGAAGTTCGACTTCCCGTACCCGTTCCCCAAGTACGACCAGCTCTTCGTCCCGGAGTTCAACGCCGGCGCGATGGAGAACGCGGGCGCCGTCACCCTGCGCGACCAGTACGTGTTCCGCTCCAAGGTCACCGACGCCGCGTACGAGGCGCGCGCCGCGACGATCCTGCACGAGCTCGCCCACATGTGGTTCGGCGACCTCGTCACCATGGAGTGGTGGAACGACCTCTGGCTCAACGAGTCCTTCGCGACCTTCGCCGAGGCCGTCTGCCAGGCCGAGGCCCCCGGCTCCAAGTGGCCGCAGTCCTGGACCACCTTCGCCAACCAGATGAAGACCTGGGCCTACCGGCAGGACCAGCTGCCCTCGACCCACCCGATCATGGCGGAGATCAACGACCTGGAGGACGTCCAGGTCAACTTCGACGGCATCACCTACGCCAAGGGTGCCTCGGTGCTCAAGCAGCTGGTGGCGTACGTCGGCCAGGACGCCTTCTTCGAGGGCGTGCGCGCCTACTTCAAGCGGCACGCCTGGGGCAACACGCGCTTGAGTGACCTGCTCGGGGCGCTGGAGGAGGCGAGCGGGCGCGACCTCAAGGCCTGGTCCAAGTCCTGGCTGGAGACCGCCGGCATCAACGTGCTGCGCCCGTCGGTGGTGCTGAACACGGACGGTGAGATCGAGTCCTTCACCGTGCTGCAGGAGGCGCCCGCGCTGCCGGCCGGCGCCAAGGGCGAGGCCGTGCTGCGGCCGCACCGGATCGCGATCGGGTTCTACGAGCTGGTCGACGGTTCGCTGGTGCGGACGGACCGGATCGAGCTGGACGTCGACGGCCCGCGCACCGAGGTGCCGGAGCTGGTCGGCCGCCACCGCCCGGCCGTCGTGCTGCTCAACGACGACGACCTGTCGTACGCCAAGATCCGGCTGGACGAGGACTCGATGGCCGTCGTCACCGAGCACCTCGGCGGCTTCACCGAGTCGCTGCCGCGCGCGCTGTGCTGGGCCTCCGCCTGGGACATGACCCGCGACGGCGAACTGGCCGCCCGGGACTACCTGTCGCTGGCCCTGTCCGGCATCGGCCGGGAGAGCGACATCGGCGTCGTCCAGTCCGTGCAGCGCCAGGTCAAGCTGGCCCTGGACTCCTACACCGACCCGGACTGGCGCGAGCAGGGCCTGCTCCGCTGGGCCGCCGCCGCCGAGGAGCACCTGCGCGCCGCCGCGCCCGGCAGCGACCACCAGCTGGCCTGGGCCCGCACCTTCGCCTCGGTCGCCCGTACGGACGCTCAGCTCGACCTGCTGGCCGGGCTGCTGGACGGCTCGGTCGAGCTCAAGGGCCTCGCCGTGGACACCGAGCTGCGCTGGGCGCTGCTCGCCCGGCTGTCCGCCACCGGCCGCGCCGACGAGGCCGCGATCGTCGCGGAGCTGGAGCGGGACAACACCGCGGCCGGCCAGGAGCACGCGGCCAGCTGCCGCTCCGCCCGCCCGACCGCGGAGGCCAAGGCCGCGGCCTGGGCCTCGGTGGTGGAGTCGGACAAGCTCACCAACTACGTGCAGGAGGCCGTGATCGCGGGCTTCCAGCAGTCGGACCAGCGGGAGCTGCTGGCGCCGTACGCGGAGAAGTACTTCGCCGCGGTGAAGGGCATCTGGGAGACCCGCAGCCACGAGATCTCGCAGCAGATCATCGTCGGGCTGTACCCGGCGCTCCAGGTGTCGCAGGAGACGCTCGCCGCCACGGACGCCTGGCTGGCCTCGGCCGAGCCGGCGCCGGCGCTGCGCCGTCAGGTCGTCGAGTCGCGGGCCGGGATCGAGCGCGCGCTCAAGGCCCAGGCGGTCGACAAGGCGGCCGGGGCGGCCCGCTGAGGTCGGGGGCCGCTGAGGCCGGGGCGCGCTGAGGCCGGGGCCTGCTGCTCGGTGCCTGCTTCCTGCCGCTGAATGCCCGAAGGGGCGCCGGACGGATCGTCCGGCGCCCCTTCGGGGTTCCTGCGGGTCCTGGTGGACCTGTTGCGTGTCCTCGGTGGACGCGGCGGTTCCTCGCGGTTACTTCTTCTTCTTGCCGTACGGCAGACCCGCGAAGGCCGCGATGACGACGAACACGGCGAGCGGGATCAGCACGTACAGGCCGATGGTCTGGCCGGCACTCAGGCCGGTACCCGGGTCGTCGCCGTCGTCCCTGGTGAGGGCCATGGCGGGCGACGACAGCAGCATCATCAGCGTGACCGTTGCGGAGACCGCGCCGGCTCGCAAAGCGTTCCTCTTGTCCACGATTCCAACTTACCCGCCGCTTACGGGAGGGCGCGCGTCGGGGTGGTGCTGTGGGTTCCGCTTGCGGGATCCGGGTTCCTGGTCAGGGGGTCCTGGCGGTCGGGGGGCTGGGGGGCTGGGCGGCGGCCAACAGCCGGCCGAGCAGGCGGGCGGTGGGGGCCGCGGCGAGGCGTTCCAGGGTGACCGGGGCGCCCGTGCCGTCGGCGACCGGCAGGCGCCAGTTCGGGTACTGGTCCCAGGTGCCGGGCAGGTTCTGCGGGCGCGGGTCGCCGACCAGGTCCGGCAGCCAGACGCCGACCAGCTCGGCCGGGGTCCGGCCGAGGAAGCGGTACAGGGCGGGCATGGAAAGCGGCTCGTCGGGGGCGAGCAGGCCGAGGGCGGTCAGTTCGGCCCGCCAGGCCGCCAGCTCGTCGGCGGCCTCCTGCTGCTCCTCCGCGAGCGGGCGGGCCAGCAGGCCCAGGCGGTGGCGCAGCTCGACGTGCTCGCCGGAGAGCCGGGCGGCGGTGCTGGGCAGGTCGTGGGTGGTGAGGGTGGCCAGGCAGCCGGGGCGCCAGCGGTCGGGGGGCAGGATGCCGCCGTCGGACTGCCAGTCCCGTTCGAACCAGAGCACGGAGGTGCCGAGGATGCCCCGGGCCGCCAGTTCCTCGCGCACGCCCGGCTCGACCGTGCCCAGGTCCTCGCCGATCACGGCGGTGCCGGCCCGGTGCGCCTCCAGGGCCAGCACGCCGAGCATCGCCTCGGCGTCGTAGCGGACGTAGGCGCCCTCGGTGGGGGGATGGCCCTCGGGCACCCACCAGAGGCGGAACAGGCCCATCACGTGGTCGATGCGGAGCGCGCCCGCGTGGCGGGCGGCGGCGCGCAGGAGTTCCGCGTACGGGGCGTAGCCGGCCTTCGCCAGGGCGTCCGGGCGCCAGGGCGGCAGGCCCCAGTCCTGGCCGTGGGCGTTGAAGGCGTCCGGCGGGGCGCCGGTCGAGATGCCGCCGGCCAGTACGTCCTGGAGCGCCCAGGCGTCGGCGCCGTCCGGGTGGACGCCGACGGCGAGGTCGTGGACCAGGCCGACCGGCATGCCCGCGTCGCGGGCGGCGCGCTGGGCGGCGGCGAGCTGCTGGTCGACCTGCCAGGCGAGCCAGCGGTGGAACTCGACGCTCGGTTCGAGCTCCTTGGCGGCCTGGTCGATCTGTGGGCCGTTCGGGTGACGCAGGCCCTTCGGCCAGTGGTGCCAGTCGGCGCCGTGCACCTCGGCGATCGCGTTCCAGAGGGCGTGGCGGCGCAGCCACTCCCCCTCGCGGCGCTGGAACGCCTCGTAGCCGGCCTGGCGGCCGGGGCCGCGCGGGACTTCGTGGAGGAGCTGGAGGGCCTCGCGCTTGAGGGCCCAGACGGCGTCCCGGTCGACCAGGCCGTCATGGGCGAGGACCTCGTCGCGCAGCCGGGCGGCGCGGTGGACGAGGTCGTCCGTTTCCGTCCGTTGTGCTGCCGTCAGGTAGGCGTACTCGGGGACGGCCTCGATCCGCAGGTGCACCGGGTCGGCGAAGCGGCGGGAGGAGGGGCGGTACGGGGACGGGTCGGAGGGGGTGCCGGGCGTCGGGGGCAGGGCCTGGTGCAGCGGGTTGAGCTGCACGAAGCCCGCGCCGAGTTCCGCGCCGGCCCACTGGGCGAGTTCGGCGAGGTCCCCGAGGTCACCCATGCCCCAGGAGCGGTCGGACAGCACGGAGTACAGCTGGGTGAGGAACCCCCAGCTGCGGCCGGGGAGTCGGGGCAGCTGCTGGGGGGCGACGATCAGCGCGGACCGCTCCTTCCTGCTGTTGCTCTCCGCGGTGAGGGTGTGCCGGCCCAGCGGCAGGTCGGCGGGCAGCCAGTGCGAGTGACCGCGCGACAGCTCCCAACTGCCGCCGTCCTCCAGCTCCACGTGCAGCCGGGCGTCGGCCGGCACGTCCAGCGCGGTGCGGCGGCCCTGCCGGACCACGACGCAGGGCGGCAGCAACCGCTCCCGCTGCTCGGCCCGGTGGCGCTCCAGCGCCTCCCGCACCTCCTCCGGCGACCCGGCCGCCACCCCCAGCGCCCCCAGCACGGCCACCAGCGTCCGCGCCCCCACCGTCTGCCCACCGGCCCCCGGGTACCGGGTGTCCACCCCGTACGCCCGTGCCAGCGCGACCAGTTCGGCGGGCGGCGGCGGCGCGTCCTGCGCGGGGACCTTCCGTCCGTCGGCTCCGTCACTGTCGTGGTAAGCGGCCACTCGCGGCTCCTGCGATGTCTCGGCAACGCCCGGGTAGGACAGCCCAGTCCTACCCGGGTGACACCTCGATCACGCTGTGCGACACGAGTGCGGGCACTCTCGTCAGTCGGGCCTGCGCAGCGGGATCGGCTGGTTGTCGGCAGTCGGCCTCAGACCGGCGAACCCAGCCGGAGACAACATCGCCGCAGACACCTGCCCGTAGGACGGAACCACCACAGTCCGCTCGAAGAAGTCATAGGCCCACCCGTCGCGACTCTCCGCCCTGGCACCCTTCCCGCTCACGATTCCCCGGAGCAGCCAGCCCGGCCCACCGCAGCCGAGCACGCGAATAGTCTGCGTTCCAGCCCGACCGGACGGCTCTATCACCGGAACCTCACACCTGAGTTCGATTCCGGCTCGGCCCGTCCAGGCCCGCGACTGTCCGCCGAGCTGCCGCACGTTGGCCTCAAACTGATCGCGAGACCTTGCCCACGGATCCTGCGCGGTGGCATGGAAGGCCTGAAGCTGCAGTGCCACCTCACGCCCTTTTCTGGCAGCAACTCCGACCAGACCTCTGGACGGCACGCTACTGAATTCGATCGTGACACCTGGCTCGCGAGGAATCATCAAGCCACCGAGGTCGATGAGATCCGCTTCCCACCGATCCTTTTCCGTTACGTCCCACGGTCCGACATCGACACCCCTCACCGCCTGACGGAGCGATTCGCCTGCCGGAAGGAATTCGTGATCTTCCTCCATCGGTTCCTTCACTTCGTTCTCCCATCCCCTCATCATCCGGCATCAGCCAGCCAGCTCCCTTCGCATCTTGCCGAGAACTCCCACCCCTTGCCTGCCTGGGGGAAACGTAGTAGGTGCGGAGCAGGTTGACGGTGCGTTGTGGGTAGTGACGGCGTAGGGGTAGTTGCGGACGGACTGGATGGTGGGGTGGTGCCGTCGGGCTGGCGGAGGTGTTCACGGGGGTGAGTTCGCCGGCGTTTCTCATCGCGACATGATCCGGACAAAGTTGGCGATAGCCCACCCCTGCCTATCGGTCCATCGACCTAGAACTTCCGCGATGCCCCGCCGCAAGAAGTGGTCCGGAAGGAGCGACACCCACGACAGCTCCACCCAGAATGACGTGGGGTCCGGTTCGGAAGACCGAACCGGACCCCACCAACCCACGCTCAATGAGCGCTGGATCGGTGGAACCATACGCGACACTCTATTGACGGACGAGGTCCGCGTCGGCTTCCTTCGCTATCGACCGTAGGACCGTCTGGAACCCTCAAGCCAATCGTCAATCATGGCCGAGAGCGATGGGAACCTCTCCTTCAACGACGCCGCCAATTGAACCAGCTCGTCCCAGGATCCAACCAGGAAGGCCTCATCCAGGCCGAGCGCGACTGCGACCCGAAATTCGTCGCCGGAATTGATCCACCTCTTTCCGACCTCAAATATCTTCCCGCCTTCGGCATCGAGAATCCATGTCAACGACAGCAGCTGTTCGGAGATGTAGCCGGGCGGAAGTCCCGGCGCTCTATGCTCCACCAGATACTCCATTAGATCCTCGATGTTCACTGTCAAAGCCTCCTGTAGATCCTAGTCTCAAAACGAGCGCCGGCTGGAATTTCCCCACCGTCAGCCCGCCTCATCACTCCGAATGCATGTTCCGGCGCCAATTCCCCGACTGAGACCAACTCGAATCCTGCCTCCTGAATCGCATCGGCGCTGGCTTTCCTCCATTTATTGGACTTGGCGCCTGTGACCATAAGAATTCCACCGGGCCTCATGACACGGGCCGTCTCCGCAGACACCGGCTGGAAACCATACGGATTGATAGAATGAACGCTGGTGAACGATCCATCACGGAATGGGAGTGCACCAGCGTTCGCAACCACATCGACGCCCGGATTTTCCTTGAGGTCCACGTTCACGGCACCGGACATTGGGTTGTCGCCCGATCCCAGGTTCAGGGATTCACAGTTGTGAACTAGGACCGGAGTCTGCCCGGCCAGCACATAGTACGTGTGGAGCAGGTTGACGGTGAGGTTGTGGGTGGTGGTGGCGTAGGCGTAGTTGCGGACGGACTTGATGGTCCGGGTGGTGCCGTCGGGCTGGCGGAGCTGTTCGCCCGGGGTGAGGTCGCCGGCGTCGACCCACTGGTTGCGGGTCTCGCTCCAGTAGGGGTGGTGGTGGGTGGAGGTGATCTTCGCCTGGTCGGCCGCGGGCGGGCCGCGGGGGTTGGCGTCGTCGGTGAGGGTGAGGTCGGTGAAGTCCTTGTCGTCGGGGGTCGTGATGGTGGCCGTGACGGTTTCGGGGCGGGTTTCGCCGGTCTGGGGATCGGTTGCCATCACGACGTCACCGTCGTGGACTTCACTGGCCTTCGTGGTGCCGTCCGCCATCAGGACCACTCCAGGGTGCTGACGGTCTGCCAGCCCATCGGATTGGTGTGGGTGACCTGGGTCGGCAGTTGGCCGGTGGCCGGGGAGTAGGCGGTCTTGGTCTCGGCGCCGGTCTGGTGGGTGGCGTCGGTGCGGGTCGGGTCGACGGTGCTGACGACCCGGCCGTAGGCGTCGAAGCTCGCCCGGCCGGTCGTCCGGTAGACCGGCTGGCCGTTGGCGTCGTACCGCTCCAGGACCTCGGTCGAGGTCTGCTCCGACTTGGCGCCGGCCTGGCCGAGCGGCAGGCCGTCGAAGTAGGCCCGGGTGTCGGAGACCGTGTTGTCCCTGTTCGCCGGCTGCCCGCAGGCGCCCTTGAGGACGAGGGTGTGCGAGGCAAGCTGCGTGGCGGCGCCGCCGGGGCGGGTGGCGTACTCGAAGGAGGTGCAGAGCAGTTGCTCGGGGTGGGCCAGATCCCCGTTGTCGTAGACCGTGAGCGGACGGGCGAACGGCGTCGAGTCGTAGGTGGTGGAACGCTCACGGGTGCGCCAGCCGTTGGCCAGCTTCTCGCGGTCGGTCACCTTGAGGGAGTTCACAGCCCGGGCAGTGATCGCGGGCATCCCGCCGGATTGGCTGCGGGTGGCCGTGATCGGTCCCATCCACGGGTCGGAGACCGTGGTGGAGAGGAGCTCTCCCGACTCACCGTTGTAGTTGGCGGAGTCGCGGATGTAGCCGGCCAGGACGTTCTCGTCCTTGATCGTTCCGCCGTGGACGTCCGTGACGGTCACCTGGCGGGTGGATCCGTTGGCAAGGACGTCGCCGTCCATGCCCCGGAGGAAGGTGGCCACCGACTTGGTACGCGGTGCCTCGACGTCGCTGCCGCTACCGGTGAGGGTGGTGACCGTGGCGTAGCCGCGGAACTGGTCCCAGGTGCGCGCCTTGGGGTTGGGCATCTCGGAGTCGTTGCGGTGCCAGGCCGCGCCGCCGCCGTAGACGTAGTTGGTGACGACCAGCGGGTTGCCGACCTGGCTCAGCGGGTGCACGGCCTGCGGCTGGCGGACGACGTGGTCTACGGCAAGGACTCGATCGCCCCGGCCATGCGGGCTGCTGCGGGCGGCGGGCGGCGGGCGGCGGGCGGCGGGCGGCGGTCACGCTCTACCGCGAGGGCACCCACACCGACCAGGTGGGCCGTGAACTGCTGCGGGCGATTGGCGAGTTGGCGCAGATCGCCGGTTGGGTCGCATCCGATGCGGGCGAGCATGCCGAGGCGGAGCGGATCTACCGGCTCGGGATCAATGCCGCCCGCGCCGCCGGGGACGGCGTGCTGTCGGGAAACGTGGCGGGCTCACTGGCCTACCAGTGGAGCAACACCGGACGCCCCCGCGACGCGGTCGACCTGGCTACCGCCGCCGTCGAGGAGGCCGGTTCCGAGGCGCCGGCGAAGGCCGTCTACACCGAGCTGCACCGGCCGCTTCGTGCCGTACCGCTGCTGACGGACGTCCCTGGGTCGTTACGACGCCAGTCACGCGAGGGAGTTGGCGCTGTACGTGTCCTGGCTGGCCGTGGCCTACGCCGACGCCAACGAGCCCGAGGCCGCAGCCGGGACCGCTGGCCGGATGGTCTCCCTGGGGCAGAGCAGCAGCGAACGCACCACCGAGCGCGCACGGATCGTGCTGGACCGGTTGCGAGCGTTCCGCGACGTTCCCGAAGTCGCCGAGCTGCTGGCGTCCTGATCGTCCCGATCGCGCGGGGGCGAGTTCGGACTGCTGCTTGCGGGCGTCTCGGCACTCGGCGGGCTGGCGCACGGTGTGGTCGCTCGGCACAGGAGCGGTCGGCGGGGAGCCTGCGCTGCGGAGCCGGGGCCGCGTCGGACACCGCCCTCGGCGGGCCCGGCGGTGGAAACGGAGGGTCGGACCCCTGGCCGACCCTGTGCCCGCGATCCGACCGTAGGACGGTCGCAGACGACAACTTGCTCCGCGACGCGGGCAAGGAGTCCATAGGACACAACTTGCTCCGGCCCTGGTCGGCCCAGGGGTAAGCACCGCTTACCCCACAACTTGCTCCCATCGGGCACCGGTCGAACCCGCCCACGACCCGGCTGACCGCTGACCGCCGACATCCGCGAGGGCCACCGGTGCTGGTCCGGTCTGGGTCGGTCGGCGACGTCGGGCCAGCTCCAACGGGCGGAGCCCGCCTTGAACCTCTAGAGAAAATCTGGACGCACGCCTGCGGTCGGCGTCGAGGGTTGGGAGCGTGCCTGGGTGGGGTGGCTGGTCAGTAGAGCTGGACGCGGGTGACGACGCAGTGGGGTTCGGGGGCGTCGGCGACGATGACGTACTCGGCGACGCCGAGGGAGCCGCCGGACCCGAGCGGCATCCGTCGCTGCTGGGGCCATCGCTCGGAGGCCGTGCTGCCGGGGACCAGGCCGCGGGTGGTGTTGATCCGTACGGTGGCGGAGATGATGGCGCTGAAGACCTCGCCGGTCACGGCGGGGTCTTGCAACAGAGCCTCGACCTCCGGGACAGGTAGCAGGGCCACTCATCGTCGTCCACCCCGTCCTCGCCTTCGTCGTACGGCACCCCGGAGTCACTCAACGGGCAGCTCTGCCGCACGCCGGGCCTCGACCGCGTCGGCCACGCTTCGCAGGGGCAGCGTGCCAGCGAGGGCGGCAGCGGTGAGCTGGTCGCCGCGCGCCTGGTCGGCGTCGAGCACCGCCTCGCACCACCAGTGCCGCAGCACCGCCTCCGCCTCCTGCGGCGCCGCCGCCAGCAGCTCGCGGTAGAACTCCATCCGCCGCGCCCCGGACAACGCCGCCGCAATCCCCTCGGCGTTGCGCGGCACCCGCTCGCCAGCGCCTTCCATGTGGACCGACTGCACCGACATGGCCACCTCCCTGCCTCTACGACTCCCCGGCCAGTCTGCCTCCCCGGCACCCCAGGCGTCGACACGACCACCGCCCGGCCAGGCCCTGGTCCCGAGCTGACCCCATCCGCGCCACGTGCACGACGTGTCGAGGGTCGGGTATCTCACCCGATCCAGTGACCGTGGAGCGGAGTATCCCCAGGTCAACCCTGGTGCGTGCCGCCCAGCTCCACAGCCTCGACGCGGGTGCGGAAGTCGGCGATCTGCCCGACGGCCTCGGCCAGTGCCTGTTCCAGCGCCTCCACGCGGGCCACTAGGCCGCCGACGGGCGCGCTCCCCACGTCCAGGCTGCCGGGGTCTTCGTTGGCGTCGGCGTCAGGGTGGGCGACGAAGGCTCCCTTGCCGGGCCGGGAGATCGCGTAACCGTCCTGCTTCAGCAGGGCCATGGCCTTCTGCACGGACAGGCTGGAGGCCCCGTACTCCGCCATCAACACGGCCTGCGTCGGCAGCGCATCCCCCGGCTCCAGCCCACCGGAGCGGATCCGCTCCCGCAGCGCCTCGGCGATCACCTCGAACGTCAGCAGCACCGTGCCGCCCGCCGGTCTACGCCCCCGCCGCCCCACCGTCACCGCAGGTCACCCCGCCCTCTCTGCGCCACTACCACCGAAACCCGGCCCGTCCAAACCGGAAAACCAGGCCACAGTACCCGCATCCGAACCGCCCACCGAAACAGATGAGGAGGGATGCACTTGAATGCGCCCTTGAAGCGATGCCACCTTCACGCACCGCCGGTGAACACCACCGCTGACCAGGCCAGACGCCCCCGGCCCACCTCCCACGCCCGCCGTTCCCTCGCGCGCCGGCCACTCGGTTCACCTCTCCTCTTCTCCCGACTCCCGCCGGAGGTCTGTCCCCATGCCCGCGCTGCTCCAACTCCTCTCCCCCGCAACCACCTCCGCTCCGGCTAACGGGGCGTTCGCCGCACCGGCGCTCGTTAGGGGCGCCGACACGTCCGCGCACAGGGACTCGGCGCTGGAACGCCGGGCGCGGCTGACGGCCCGGTTGGCCAAGCTCGCCGCCGCCGGTTACCTCGCGCCCCTGGCCCGCCAGATCGGCTCACTGGGCGGCTGCGCCCGCCCGATCCGCATGACTGGACACCGCACCCGCCTCGACGCCACCACCGGCCAGATCCTCGACCACCTCGACACCCGCCACCTGACCGCCGGCGAACTCCTGCTGCGGTGCGGCAACCGCCGCACCACCCGCTGCCCGGCCTGCTCGACCGTCTACCGCTACGACACCTACCAGCTCATCGCCGCCGGACTGCGCGGCGGCAAGACAATCCCCACCAGCGTCGCCACCCATCCCCGCGTCTTCGCCACCCTCACCGCCCCCGGCTTCGGTCCCGTCCACAACCAGCCCGGTGCCACCCCCTGCGCCTGCGGCACCCGGCACGCCGACGGCGACCCACTCCTCGGCACCCCGCTGAACCCGCAGCGGTACGACTACACCGGCGCGGTGCTGTGGAACGCCCACGCGCCCGCCCTGTGGGCCCGCTTCACCACCCACATGCGCCGTGAAATCGCCAACGCCGCCGGACTCACCCAACGCACCCTGCGCCACCACGCCACGCTCTCCTACGCCGAGGTCGCCGAACACCAAAAGCGCGGCCAGATCCACTTCCACACCGTCATCCGCATCGACGGACCCACCGGCCCCACCAGCGGGCCCGCGTCCGGCACCAGCACCGCTTCGCATCCGGGGAAACCGACGGGGTGAAGCCGTCGGAGTCCACGGTGTTCCGGTTCGGGCGGCAGATCGACGCCCGCGCGATCCGCAGCATCGACTTCACCGGCGACGCCCCCGTCACCGACCGCTACGTCGCCGCCTACATCGCCAAGTACGCCACCAAGGGCGCCGAAACCACCACCGGCACCCTCGACCGCCGACTGTGCTTCCTCGCCGAACTCGCCCAGCACGACCTCACCGACCACGCCCGCCGCATGATCCACACCGCCTGGCACCTCGGACCCCGGCCCCAGCACACCCACCTCCGCCTGCGCCAGTGGGCCCACATGCTCGGCTTCCGAGGCCACTTCTCCACCCGCACCCGCCACTACTCCACCACGGGGGTGTGCAGCACACCGGACGTACGGCGGACGCGGTGCATCTGACCAATGCCGCTGTGGAGGAAGCCGGTGCGGAGGCCCGCCCAAGGCTCGCGCGTTCTACCTGGACCGCGTGGCATGGGCACACACCCGGGCCGGTCAGGACCGCCCGGCGATGACCGCTCGCGGGCAGGCTGGCCAAGCCCTGGCCGAGGACTCGGCCGGCACCGAATCGCCGTCGTACCTGTACTGGATGGACGCCGGGGAACTTCAAGTCATGGAAGCCCGCGTATACACCGAGCTGCGGCGCCCTCTGCGTGCCGTACCTCTGCTGACGGACGTGCTCGACCCTCCTCCTGGAACAGGGCTTCGAACTCGTCGTCATCAAGGAGCTGTTGGGTCACACCCACATCGGCGTCACCGCGACCGTGTACGCCCACGCCCACGTCCGGCTCCGCCTCCAGCGCGACGCCATCGACCTCCTCTGCAACGCCCTCCGCGACCCCGCCGTGCCCGCCACCCGATCCGACGACGGCGACGAACCACCATTTGTGCAGCACCCGTCCACTGACGTTGCCGTCAACTACTGCCGTCAAACACCCCAGCGGCCCCACCGGACGACTCCGGCGGGGCCGCTAGCGCTTTTAGAAAATTCCCCGTAGAACTGCCAATACCGGAACTGGGTTTTCGTCTCCTGGAGATCTTGAAGAAGAAGAACTCGAAGGCTGGGAGCAGCCGCGACGCCGCGCATCAGGCCAACTCGCCGAGCGGCAGTGGGACGTGAGTCCTACTTGGGCCACGGCTTCATCCCCCCCTAGGCGCATGAACGCAGATCAGCGGGCGATCCACACTCACCATGAGGTCCAAGCCCTCGTAAGGTGTTTCCGATACTCCAGATCAGGCCATTCGCGTAAGCAGCCAGAGCGCCGTCCTGCCGCATGAAGATATGCGAATAGCTGAGCCATCAGCCGACAGGAAAACCAGGTGCCGCCGATGGCTGAGCCGATCGCCAAGGATTCTTCCTCATGCCTGCTGCCGACCCCCACGGTGTCGACCGAAAACGGTTTACCGTTGATGAATTTTGGCCCGTCCTCACGGGCTGGTCCAAACCTTGAGGCCACGGAAGGATTCGAGAAAGTCGATTGCCACTGGACGCGGGATGTACCCCTGTGCCTCCAGGGACTGGATATCGGAGGACACGTCGACATGTCGCCCGGGGTACCAGCCGACCAGCCGCAGGGCAAGAAACTGTTGCCGGATTCAATCGGGAGGTAAAGTCCGCAGGTTCGCCGCTCACTAGTAATTCACCCCCAAGCCATCCATCACCCGCCAGCATGCCTTGCAAGGGGAGGCAGGTGCACCGTGATCACCCTTGGGCGTATCGCCCACATGCACCGTGGACATGGTCCCGCATCGGATTCCCGGCTCACCTTCTCCTGCATACGCCTTACTTAGGCACTGCATCTCCTCCACCCTCTTCCCTCACCCGCGTGAGAATGGCCGTAGCCTCCCGAAGCGCAAGAATGAGAGCACTCGCCTCCTTCTCCAGCCGAAAGATCTTCCCACCAGTCGAATTGTATGCCCGCTCATACACAACCCAAGATTCATAGACGATTCGCAGCGCATCCGAGGCGGCCTGCCCCACAGCAAAGTTCTGCTCAAGCGTCAGCGGCGGCCGACTGCGACTCGCCCACAGTTCAACTCGCGCCTTGGCGGAGACAAATCCTGCAACAACCTCAATGAGTTCGTTGCCGATCATATTGCTGCCCATCATCTGAACAGCGAGATTAATCGTCGCCGAAGCCGTTGGAGACCGCAGCCTATCCGGAGCTTCCCACTTCATTGGCTTTCCTTTGAGCGATTCCCAACCGCTAGCAGCCAAATCTACAGCCTCCTCTGTGGATACGAAGAATTTAGCAGCCATCCTGCAATATTCTGTGAATCCTCTGCGGGCACCTTGAATCCGCCAATCTCAAGGATTCGAGCACAGTAGGTCACGCAATTGTTTGTATTCCTGTCATAGGGCCCCAGACTGAAGTCATCCATGGCCCTCTGGGCATGTTGCGCCCTTTCGGCATTTGGAAGCGGAACCCTGACAACAATTGTTCCAGGCGCATGCGAGGCGCCTTCAGGACGGATGGCAGCAACAGAGTGGTCTCCAGAATTTGCCCTCCAGCCAGCATCGCTGTGGACCGTATTTCCTTCATGCGTAACCGCGATCGAGGCGTGCCCCTCGACATCATCGAAATAGACGTCCGCGTGCCCCTCATCGCAGTTATGAACAAGTACTGGCGTCGCGCCTGCCAGCACATAGTACGTGTGGAGCAGGCTGACGGTGAGGTTGTGGGTGGTGACGGCGTAGGGGTAGTTGCGGACGGACTGGATGGTGAGGGTGGTGCCGTCGGGCTGGCGGAGCTTTTCGCCCTGGGTGAGTTCGCCGGCGTCGACCCACTGCTGGCGGGTCTCGCTCCAGTAGGGGTGGTGGTGGGTGGAGGTGATCTTCGACTGGTCGGCGGCCGGGGGGCCGCGGGGGTTGGCGTCGTCGGTGAGGGTGAGGTCGGTGAAGTCCTTGTCGTCGGGGGTGGTGATGGTGGCGGTGACGGTTTCGGGGCGGGTCTCGCCGGTCTGGGGGTCGGTCGCCATGACGACGTCGCCCTCGTGGATGTCCTCGATCGACTTGAGCGTCCCGTCGCCCATCAACACCTGGGTGCCGGTCGGGAAGCTGTTCCGACGGATCGGGCAGCTGGCGCCCGCCGAGTCGTCGGCTTCCTTGGCTACGGACTTTTCCGAAGTTCCTGCCGCGTCGGCCGCTGATTCTTTTGCTGCTTTTTCTTCGGCTGCCTTGGCTGCTGCCGCTTCGGCCGCTCGGGCCTCCGATGCGGCGGTCTTGGCGGTGACGTAGGCGGCTTCGGCTTCCTTCGCTGCGCGTTCGCCACCCCTGATGGCGTCGTAGATCCTGTTGATCTCCTTGTAGATCTTCAGGGCCTGGATGCCCACCTTGATGGCCTTGAAGATCTTGCCCCAGGGCAGGGTGTTGAGGGCGGTGTTGATGCAGGCCATCACGTCGCCCTTGGTGAAGCAGTCGCGGGCGTCGTTGAAGCCGATCAGGTCGCCGACGATGTCGACCACCTTGTGCACGAGTTCATCGCGCTTGCGCTTGTTCTCGTTGACGATCTTGTTCGCGTCGTCGAGGGCGTCCTTCGCGTGCTGCTCCGCCGGGGTGGGCGGTGCCGTGGGGAGCTTCCGCTTCGGGGCGACGTGGTCGATGTCGGTGAGGTTGCCGTTGGAGTCCCCGTACCAGCCGGTGCACTCCGTTTCCTGGTTGCAGTCGACGCGCAGGCCGTTGGCGTCGGACTTGTTGATGGGGCTGTTGTTGGCGTACGCGTAGGCGTTCCACTGCTGCGGATCGCCGGGGTCGGTGATGGGGTCGGGGCTGATGAAGCGGCCCGTCTTGGGGTCGTACTCGCGGGCGCCGAGGAGGGTGAAGCCGGTGGCCTTCTCCTTGGTGCCGCCGACGAAGCCCTTGTCGCCGGCCCAGACGCCTGCCGCAGGCTGGGTGCCGCGGTCGTTGCCGAACGGGTCGGTGGGGCGGCGGACGTGGGCGAGGGTCCCCGCGTCGAACTGGACACCGTTGGTGCCGTGCGGGTCCGCGCTCTGGTAGGCGAGCGTGGAGTTGCCGCTGGTCATGGTGCGGGTGATGGACAGGCCGTTGGGGGCCGAGTAGCTGCGGACCGCGGTGATCGCCCCGGTCGCGGTGTCCAGGGTGATCTGGTCCGCGCCCACGTTGAGCGTGGTCTTGCCGAGGTCACGGCGGATCAGCTGGTTGCCCGACACGTCGTACAGATAGCTGGTGGCGCCGTTCTCGCCGGTGCCGGTGATCTGGTCGAGCTTGCCCTGGGCATTCCAGGTCAGCGTCCTGGTGCCCGGGGTGTCCGTGATCGCGGTGGTGTTGCCGGCCGCGTCGTAGGTGTACGAGGTCACCCCGGTGCCGGCCGGGCCGGTCCGGGTGGACTTCATCAGCGCGTGCGGACCGCCCGTGCCGCCGCCCGTCTTCGGGTCGGTGGACGGGGTGTTGGGGCCCGTGCCGAAGGTCTGGGTGGTGGTGACGTCCTTGGCGGTGTTACCGGTGACGTCCTTCTGGACCAGCTTGGTGCGGTTGCCGATGAGGTCGTACTCGTACTGCTGCCAGTACGGGGCCGGACCGCCGACGCTCGGCGCGGCACCGACGGACGGGCCGTCGGAGTTGGTGCAGGCGCCGATGCCGGGCACGCTCGGCTGCGGCTTGGTGGTCTGGGTGCCGGTGTCGGTCCAGGCCTGGGTGAGGCGGCCGAGGTAGTCGTGGGTGAAGCACTGCAGGTCGGCGACCTGGCCGTCCTGCGCGTTGCGGGCCGAGGTGACCTGGCCCAGCGGGTTGTACGTGTAGTCGACCGAGTCGACGTGGGCGGTGGTGGCGGTCTGCTTGTCGACGATCGAGCGGGTGACCCGCCCGGTGGCGTCGTCGATGACCATCGTGGCGACGACCTGGGTACCGGCGCCGCCCACCGTGGTGCGGAACGGCCGGCCATAGGGGTCGTAACGGACGTCGGCCACATAGGTCTTGGGCGCAGCCAGGCCGAAGGCGCCGGACAGGCCGCCGAAGTTGCCGACGTCGTCAGGGGCGAACCTCAGCGTCTCCCGGGCCATCCCGGCCACGGCCGGAAGGACCGTGGCCGTCAGGCGGCCGCCCTCGTCGTAGGTGTTGTCAGTCTGGTAGACACCGGCCAGGCCGCCCTCGACCGCCGGGATGGTGGTCTTGGCGCCGAGTTCGCGGTAGCCGATGTCATAGCCGGTGATCTCCGACTTGTAGGCGGCACCGTTCACGCCACCGACATAGCGGGTCGTGGAGGTCGGCTTGCCCAGGGCGAGGTTGTCGTACGTCCAACCGGCGACCTGCTTGGCCGGGTCGACCGCCCCGCCCTCGTAGGCCGCGGTGGTGCGGCCGAGCAGGTCGGTGACGGTGGTCGCGCTCTTGCCCCGCGAGTCCGTGGCGGTGACCAGGTTCTTGCTGTCGTCGTAGGAGGTCGTACCGGTACCCGAGTCGGGGTCGGTGGTCTTCACCGGGCGGCCGAGCAGGTCGTACTCGTACGACCAGGTGTTGCCGGCCGCGTCCTTGCGCCAGAGCTCCTTGCCCTCCGGCGAGTAGCCGTAGGTGGTCTCGTCGTACGCGCCGGTCGGGGTGTTGGACTTGTACTGGCGCAGCGCCACGGTGTTGCCGCGGGCGTCCGACACGGTCGCGCTGGCGAAGCCACCGGCCGGTGGGGTCACCCGGACCTCGTCGGCGCCGACGAAGTCGGTGTGGGTGCGCCACTGCTCGACGCCGTACGACTGGAAGACGGAGTCGACGGTGCGGCCCATGCCGTCGAACTTCTGGACGGTCTGTGCGGGGATCTTGCTGTCCGGCTGCACCCCGCCGTTGGGCAGGAAGAGCTGTCCGCTGGGCTGGGCCTGGTCGTTGTAGTAGGCGGCGCTGGTCTTGGTCTGCCAGCCGTGCGAGTCGAACAGCGCGTCGGTGATCATGCGGCCGGTGGCGCCCGAGGGCGGGGTCGCCTGGGTCTGCCGGACGCGACCGAGGCCGTCGTAGATGGTGTAGCTGGAGGTGTAGAGCTTGAGGCTGCCCATCAGGGCCTGACTGAGCACCTGCGAGGGCGCGTTGGTGCCGTTGACCGCGTAGGAGAACTTGCGGTTCGGGCGGTCCGGGTTCTTGGTCCGGTCGTTGCCCGGGCTCCAGGCCGCGACCGCTCGGCCGAGGGCGTCGAAGTCCTGCTCGCTGATCCGGCCGTTCTCGTCCTTGATCTTCAGTGGCGAGCCGCGGCCGACGTCCAGGGTGCTGACGGTCTGCCAGCCCATCGGATTGGTGTGGGTGACCTGGGTCGGCAGCTGGCCGGTGGCCGGGGAGTAGGCGGTCTTGGTCTCGGCGCCGGTCTGGTGGGCGGCGTCGGTGCGGGTCGGGTCGACGGTGCTGACGACCCGGCCGTAGGCGTCGAAGCTCGCCCGGCCGGTCGTCCGGTAGACCGGCTGGCCGTTGGCGTCGTACCGCTCCAGGACCTCGGTCGAGGTCTGCTCCGACTTGGCGCCGGCCTGGCCGAGCGGCAGGCCGTCGAAGTAGGCCCGGGTGTCGGAGACCGTGTTGTCCCTGTTCGCCGGCTGCCCGCAGGCGCCCTTGAGGACGAGGGTGTGCGAGGCAAGCTGCGTGGCGGCGCCGCCGGGGCGGGTGGCGTACTCGAAGGAGGTGCAGAGCAGTTGCTCGGGGTGGGCCAGATCCCCGTTGTCGTAGACCGTGAGCGGACGGGCGAACGGCGTCGAGTCGTAGGTTGTGGAACGCTCACGGGTGCGCCAGCCGTTGGCCAGCTTCTCGCGGTCGGTCACCTTGAGGGAGTTCACAGCCCGGGCAGTGATCGCGGGCATCCCGCCGGATTGGCTGCGGGTGGCCGTGATCGGTCCCATCCACGGGTCGGAGACCGTGGTGGAGAGGAGCTCTCCCGACTCACCGTTGTAGTTGGCGGAGTCGCGGATGTAGCCGGCCAGGACGTTCTCGTCCTTGATCGTTCCGCCGTGGACGTCCGTGACGGTCACCTGGCGGGTGGATCCGTTGGCAAGGACGTCGCCGTCCATGCCCCGGAGGAAGGTGGCCACCGACTTGGTACGCGGTGCCTCGACGTCGCTGCCGCTACCGGTGAGGGTGGTGACCGTGGCGTAGCCGCGGAACTGGTCCCAGGTGCGCGCCTTGGGGTTGGGCATCTCGGAGTCGTTGCGGTGCCAGGCCGCGCCGCCGCCGTACACGTAGTTGGTGACGCCGATCGGGTTGCCGCCGGCGACCGAGTCCTCCTGGGTCACCGACTGCACGATGATCTTGTTGAACCAGTCGTTGACCGGGTCCGGGTCACTCTGGCCGGGCAGGTACCACTTGACCGGCATGCAGGCCATGGTGTTGCTGTCCTCGGACGCCGGCATCGTGCCGCCGGCTTCCCTGGAGCACTCGGCGGGGCGGTAGACGACGTTGATCAGACCACCGGTCTCGGTGGTGATCTTCTGGATGCGCGGGCGGTTGTACGGCTCGATCGAGGCCGAGGTGCCGTCCGGGCGGACGATCTTGCCCGCCACGCGGTTGGCGATCTGCTGCGGCTGGAAGGACACCGCGGGCAGGGTGATGGGCGTGCGGTTGTTGGTACCGGTGCGCTGGACGGAGTCGAGCCACAGCGACGGCGAGGTGCCGTCACCCGGGTCCTGGAAGGACTGGTTGAGGGCGAAGGAGTCGACCTGGCGGTATGAGCCACCGGTCCAGACCTCGGTGTCGATCCTGGTGAGCCGCTTGGTGGTCCAGAAGGTGGGCGAGGAGACGGTGCAGTCGCCGGTCGCGTCGCAGTTCTGGTCGATCGGGGTGTCCGGCCAGCGCTTGGCGTTGGCCTTGTTCCGCTGGGCCGGGTCGCAGGAGAAGGCGCTGTCCGGCAGGCAGCGCTCCGCCGTACGGAACCACACCTGGGCGGCGGGGTTGGCCTTGCCCTTGGCGGCGATCTGGTCGGGCAGGCGCTGGCCGTAACCGACCCAGGTCGGGTAACTGGCGCGCTGGTACTGGGTCCTGGGGCCGTTGCCGTTGTTCTGGCCGCCGCCCTGGACGTAGTAGTTCTGCTCCTGGTCGTACCGGTAGGTGATCAGGTTCTGGTGCGGGTCGACGACGTAGTCCAGCGACCACTGCCAGCCCATCTGGTTCCAGGTCTTGGTGGCCGGGGAGCCGTCCTTGAGGCACGGGTCCTGCCCGCCGGGCCAGTAGATCGGCACGGTGGAGACGGAGTTGCTGGCCTGGTCGCTGCCGTCGCCGCCGGGCAGGTGGTTGGCGCCGAAGTAGTACTGGGTGCCGTCGCCGGTGGTGATCCGCCAGGCCTCGCCGTTCCAGGCGCCGTTGCTCTGGCCGGTCAGCCGCTCGACCTTGGTGCCGTCCTCGCCCTGGAGGTGCCACTCGCAGGACTTGTCGTCCTTGACCAGCTGGCCCGCGTGGCCCGCGAGCGAGAGCTGGAGCAGGTCACCGCCCCAGCACTGGTCGCCGGAGCCTTCGACCCCGGCGTCCTTGCAGCTCTTGTAGCCACGGACGATGGAACCCGGGTGCCACTCCCAGCCGTCGCCGATCCAGGACGGCTGGGCATTGGTGGAGGCGGTCTTGCCGTCCACGGCGGAGGAGTCGTAGCCCAGCGAGACCGCCGGCGCCGCACCCGCCAGCGCGGAGGGCAGCTCGACGGTGTAGCCGTAGGTGAAGTTGCCCGCGTTCGCACCGGCCTGCCAGGAGGCGGACGGGGTGATCGGCGATGCGGTGAAGTCACCGCTGCTGCCCTTGGCGTCCGCCTCCACGGCGAGCGCGACGCTCGAGGAGGAACCGGCCGCCGGGCTGTCGAACGCCCCGGCGGAGAAGGACTTGGCAACGGAGGACTTGGTGGCGGTCGACTGCGGAACGTCGACCTCGACGGTCAGCCGGCCGGTGGCCTCGTCGTGCTGGGACCGGACCGGGGTACGGGTGGTGCAACCGGCGGCGCCGGGAGTCGTCAGCGCGCACCCGGGCAGCTGGACGATCCGGGCGCGGGAGCCCCAGTTGGCGCCCGCGTTCTTCGCCCAGGCCTGGATGTCGATCCCGATCTGCACCCGGTCGGCCCGGCTGCCCGCGCCGGTGTCGGTGAGGGCGAGCAGGGCGCCGTTGACGCCTGCGGCCTTGGTCCGGCCCTGGTCCGCCAGGTCGACCTGGAGGGTGGGCGCGGCGGCAGGGGCATCGTTCGCCGGAGCCGCGGCCGCGGACTTGGCGGCGCTCTCGGCGCCCGCGACGGGCGCGATCCAGACCGGCAGGGAGCCCGCCTGGACCGGCTGGGACGGCAGGGCGGTCGGCGACGCATCGGCGGCCGCCGGTGCCATGGCGGCCTTGCCGGCGACTCCAGCGCCGCCGAGCACGGCGGTCGCTCTCCCCGATGGTGGACTGGAGTCGGCTGGTGGCGACCACTTCTTGCCCGGGTCGGGCGTGTGGCCCGCGGGCTTGCCGTTCGTGCCCTTCACCGGGTGGACGTCCGGCACCGGAGTATTCGGCGGCACCCAGACCTCGGGCGGGGCGGCGGCCTTGGCGACCGCTTGAACCGACGGGAGCGTGACCACGGACATGCACACGGCCAGGGCGGCCGCCGTGGCGAGCCGGGAACTGCGTGTTCGGGTGAACAGACGGAAGCGACGCGGCACTTGATCCCCCCACGGATTGCCAAGCCTTTAAGCGGACCGACCCCAACGGCCCAAGCCCCCGGAACCTTAGGCGCATACGACCAACCCAAGGTAGGGAAAGGCTAAAATCCCATCGCGTGACGAGAGTCACACGGAGAGCAATGTGGAACCAGCCCGACAACTCGGACGAGCTGTCGACAAATAGCTTTGACGGCGGAGCGATTGTGAAGGCAGCGTGCGGCTGACCTCTGCTCACACCTTCTTCTACGACGGGTTCTTCATGTCGAGGCCACAACCTCCCTCTTCTGCAATTCGCCGACGAACAGTGAGAAAGCGGACATTCGGCGCCGCCCTGCTCCCGCTCGCCTGCACCGCCGCACTCTCCCTCGGCACGGGTCTGCTGACCGTGCCGACCATCGCGGCCGCGGCCCCGGCCGATCGCAACCACGGTCCCGCCGACCCCTCCTGGCCGACGACGCCGACCCCGCCCGCCAAGGACGGCTCCGACCCCCGGGCGGCGCAGGTCGCCGCGATCCGCGCGGCCCAGGCGACGGCGAAGAGCACCGGAAAGCCCACCGTCGTCGACGCGTTGACCACGGGCAGCAGCCGGACCACCGCCAACCCGGACGGCACCCTGGCCACCGACTCCACCCCGGTGGTGGAGCGGGTCAAGAACGCAGACGGCAGCTGGCGACCGGTCGACGCGACGCTCCGGGCCAACCCGGACGGGACGCTCGCCCCGGCCGCCGTCCCCTCCGCGCTCACCTTCTCCGGCGGCGGCAGCGGCCCCCTGGCGACCATGACGACGGCGGACGGCAGGAAGCTGTCGGTCAAGGCGCCGTTCGACCTGCCGAAGCCCGAACTCAGCGGCGACAGCGCGCTCTACCGCTCCGTCCTGCCCGACGTCGACCTGGAGCTGAGCGCCACCACCGCCGGCGGCTGGCGCCAGGTCCTGATCGTCCGCAGCGCGAAGGCGGCGACCGACCCGAAGATCACGAAGCTGCACCTCGACACCGCCACCGACGGCCTGACCGTCAAGGCCGACGCCAACGGCAACCTGACGGCCGAGGACGCAGCCGGCAAGGCCCGATTCACCGCACCCGTACCGGTCCTGTGGGACTCCAGCACGGCCGCCGGCACACCTGCCCCGGCGGCCCAGCCGAAGACCCGGAGCAAGCTCGCGGCCGCCGCCCCGTCGGCGGAGGACGCCCCGGCCGTGCCGGGATCCAGCAGCAAGGCACCGGGCCCCGACGCGAGGACCGCACCGATCGCCACCACCGTCAGCGGTGGCGGCATCGACCTGGTTCCGGATGCCTCGGTCCTCGGTCAGGGCACCGGCCCGTGGTTCATCGACCCGGGCTGGAACCCCAGCGTCGACAACGGCGCCCAGGCCTGGGCCCAGGTGCAGTGGGCCTACCCCGACAACCGCGAGTACAACGGCACCCAGTACGGCCAGGACAAGCCGGCCGCCGGCTACTGCGGCTACATCGACACCAACAACCGCTGCACGAAGGAGGGCAGGGAGCGGGCGTACTTCCAGGTCGGCCTGAACTCGGTCTTCTGGGACTCGGCCGTACAGAGCGCCAAGCTCTACGCCACCGTCGCGGCCTCGTCCAGCCCCTCGACCCCGTCCCCGATGGGCCTCTACTCGACCGGCTCGGGCACCAGCAACCCGATCAACCAGTGGACGACCTGGAACGCCCAGCCCTGCTCCGAGCTCGGCAACTGCGCCAAGGTAGGGATGAACTGGATCAAGGGCGAGGGCGGCGTCGAGTACGACGTCACCGGTCAGATGGCCCAGGCCGCGCGCGAGCACTGGGGCGGCTGGACCTTCCTGTTCGCCCCCGACGACGAGGGCAACAAGTTCCTCCGCGAGCGGTTCGCCAACAACCCGCACATCGTCGTCACCTACGACTTCGCCCCGCACGTCGGCAGCCCGGGCACCAGCCCGACACCGGGCTTCGCCCGCGACGCGGCGTACGACCAGTGCCAGACCCCCGGCACCACGAACCCTTGGGAGAACCCCGGGTGGGTCGGGATCAACACCGACATCAACCTGGCCGCCGACACCTGGTCGCCGACCGGTGAGCAGCTCTGGACCACGTTCAAGATCTGGGACGACGACGACCACGGCTCGTCGAAGACCTACGAGACCGGCTGGGCCGCCAGTTCGGGCCGCCGGAACGTGAGCGTCGGCTCGCTGATCGACGGTCACCAGTACGGCTGGCTCGCCCACACCGGCGACGGCACGCTCGACAGCAGCAACAGCGCGATGTGCTTCCTGCGCATCGACCGCACCCCGCCGACCGCCCGCGTCACCTCCACCGACTTCCCCGAGTCCGGCACCCTGGGCGGGCACCCCAAGCTCGTCGGCCAGGAGGGCGTCTTCACCCTGACCGGCACCGACCCGGCCCCGGCCAACGGCGGCCGCTCGTCCGGCCTGGCCTGCGCCCGCTGGACCACCGACCCGATCCAGGCCGCGGCCACCGGGTGGGGCTGCAACGACGGCGGCAACATCGTCAAGATGGACGGCAACGGCAGCTTCCCGTTGAAGTACACCCCCTGGCACTGGGGGACCAACTTCCTCTACCTGCAGACCCAGGACAACGCCGGCAACATGTCGCAGCCGGTCGCCTACACCTACTTCGTGCCGAGCAACCCGGCCGCCGGCGACCCGGTCATGGGCGACATCGACGGTGACCGCAAGACCGATGTCCTGCTGCCGGACGGCACCGGCTCGCTGCGCCTGGTCGGCGCGAACGCCGATCCGTACGCGGCCCCGAACACCAAGCCGGCCTCGGCGCCGGGAGCGGCCGACAACCAGGACTGGAGCACGGCCCAGATCACCCACCGGGGTTCGTTCAGCGATCGGAACGTGGACGACCTGGTCGCCCACGCTCCCGGCAGCCCGTTCCTCTCCCTGTACCCGAACGACGACATCGCAGGACACCTCGACGGCCAGGCGGCGACCACCCTGACCAAGAGCCGGACCTGCACCCTGCCGGACGGCACCCCGATCGACTGCGCGGCCTACGGCAACGGCGCCGACTGGTCCGCGGTGACCCAGATAGCCGCATTCGGTTCCCCCTTCGGCGACACGCCCGACAGGCCGGGCACCGCCACGGCCGGTCTGCCCCGTTCCTCCCTGTTGTTCGTCGAGAAGAGCCGGCTGTGGCTCAACCTGTCGTACAACGTCAAGCAGCTCGACGGCCCCGCCATTCTGCTCTCCCAGAGCCAGGCCTGGGACTCCTACGACCTGATCACCCCCGGCCCGACCAAGGGCACCAACATCCCCACCGTCTGGGGCCGTTCGAAGTGGGACGGCACCATCCACGCCTACCAGCTGGCCAAGGGCGCCGCCCAGGGCACCTTCGACGCCTCCGCGTTCTCCGAACCCACCAAGGGCTGGCTGGCCAACGGTGTCGACGCCAAGCTGTACCCGAGGGTCGGCTCCAACGGCGACGTGACGGGTGACGGCGTCCCGGACCTCTGGGCCGTCGACACCAACAACCAGTTGGTCGCCTGGGCCGGCGTCGGCACCAAGGCGGCGGACGTCAACAGCGGCCCGACCGTGACCGGTCTGGAGACCACGCCGGTCGTGCTCGGCAACCTCAACCGCCCGATCGGCAACTGGCTGGCCGCGCCCGACGGCGGCAACACCGTCAAGGACGGCCAGAAGAAGGCCGACGGCACGGCTGTGGGCGTGAGTTGGGTGCAGGACACCGTGGACGGCCGCGCCGCCACCGTGGGCGCTTTCAGCCCCGGAGCCGGCTCGACCGTCACGATGTCGCGCCCGGTGGTGGACGCCCGCAAGAGCTTCACGGTCTCCACCTGGGCCAGGACCGGCCCGAAGGGCGGCATCGTCGCCAGCCAGGACACCGTGCACAGCAGCAACTTCATCCTGTACGCCGACGCCAAGTACGGCTTCTGGGCGTTCGCCCTGTCGGTCAGCGACGACGACAGCTGGTCGTACGACTACACGGACACCAGGAACGCCTCCGCCTACTTCCGGCCCGGCGTGTGGACCCGGCTCACCGCCTCCTACAACGCGGACACCGGCGCCATGTCGCTGTACGTGGACGGCGTGCTCGCCACGACCGGCTACCACCGGGCGAGCACCAGCCCGCCGCCCTCGGGACCGTTCGTGCTGGGCCGGTACAAGTACCAGTCCAAGCCGACGGACAGCTTCGACGGGAGCATCAGCAGCACCGCTGCCTACCCGTTCGCGGTGGCGCCCACGGCGCCGGGCGCCGCGAGTGTCATCCGCTCGCGCGTCGACGGCAACAAGTGTGTCGACGACAGCAACTTCGGCACCGCCAACGGCACCCCGATCCAGCTCTGGGACTGCAACGGCAGCACCGCCCAGCAGTTCTCGCTGGGCGGTGACGGCACCGTCCGGGTCATGAACGGGTGCATCGCCCCGGCGAACGCCGGTACGGGCAACGGCACGCCGATGGAGTACCGCACCTGTGACGGCACCGCCGCGCAGAAGTGGATCCCGCTCGCGAACGAGGTGCTGTACCACCCGGCGTCCGGCCGCTGCCTCGACCTCCCGAGCGGGCGCACGGACAACGGCACCCGGCTCGGGCTCTGGGACTGCCAGCTCGACCAGCTCGGACCCAACCACCAGTGGTCCGTCCCGAACCTGCGGACGGCGGTGCTGCCCGCGCCCCCGCGTTCCTGACTCCGTGTCCTGATCGCCGCACCTCGGGCCCGTTCCGCCACCTGGCGGGACGGGCCCGGAGTGGTGTCAGGGGCAGGGCCGACAGGCGGATGAATCGGGGCAAAGCTGTCATACCAGTCGGTGACGTTGACACCGGTTCGGGTAGCTGGTGGGGTTGCTCGCATTGTGGTCCAGGCCTGGCGAGGAGGCCCCTGTGCAAGCCCGTGTGTCCGTGGTGGCCGGGCGGCGGCTGCGTCAGCAGTTGGAGCAGAGTCCGGTGCTGCGCGAGGTGCTGGACCATCCGACGGCGCTGGCGGCCCGGCGGGCGACGGCGCGGACGTGCCGTCAGCTGGTGCCGCGGACCGCGGACCGGCTGATCGCCGATCTCAAGGGGACGGAGCCGCTGCTGGCGTCGGTGCGGGCGGAGCGCGCGGCCGGGCGGCCGGGGCGGCGGACCATGCAGATCGCGGCCGGGGTGGTGACCGCGGCGGTGGTCGGCGGGCTGCTGGCCGGGCCGATGCCCTCGGTGGCGTACGCGGCGGCCCCCGGGCCGGACGTGGTGAGCAGCGCGCCCCAGACGCCGCTGGGCAGCGTGACGGACCCCCAGGTGTTCCCGCGCCCGCAGGAGCAGACCGTGGCCGGACGGGCCGTCACCGTGCCGAGCGCCGTGACGCTGGTGACCGCGCCCAAGGTGGACCGGGGGGCGGTGGACGCCGTCCGCGAGGTGATGACCGTCGCCGGGGCCACCGCGCTGACCCCGCAGGCCGACGGCGGCACCCCCGCCGCCGGCTCGCTGGTGGTGTACATCGGCGGGCCCGCCGAGGGCGCCGAGGGCGAGACCGACCGGACGCTGCGCCAGCTCGCGGCCGCGGCCGGCGGCAAGGACGGCGCCGCGCCGTCCACCGCGGGCATGCCGCCCGGCGGCTACGTGCTGTCCGTCGGCCAGCTGCCCGCCCAGGGCGGCGGCACGTACGGCGCGGTGGTGCTCGCGGGCGCCGACGCGACCGGCACCTTCTACGCCGCGCAGAGCCTGCGCCAGCTGCTCGCCGCCGTACCGGCCGGTCAGGGCCAGGGCCCGGGCGCGGCCGGACTCGGCCTGCCCGGCATCACCCTGCGGGACTGGCCCAGCGGCGCGCCGGTGCGCGGCACCGCGGAGGCCTTCTACGGCACCCCGTGGACCGCCCAGCAGCGGCTCGACCAGGTGGACTTCCTGGGCCGCTCCAAGCAGAACTTCTACCTCTACGCCCCGGGCGACGACCCGTTCCGGCTCAGCCGCTGGCGCGACCCGTACCCCGCCAACCAGCAGTCCGAGCTGCGCGAACTCGGCGACCGGGCCCGGCAGAACCACGTCACCCTCGGCTACGCGATCGACCCCGGGCAGTCCCTCTGCTTCAGCTCCGACAAGGACGTCGACGCCCTGGTCGCCAAGCTGGACGGGCTGCGCAAGCTCGGCTTCACCGCGTTCCAGCTCCAGTTCCTGGACGTCAGCTACGACGAGTGGCACTGCGACGACGACCAGGACGAGTACGGCCGCGGCCCGGCCGCCGCCGCCAAGGCGCAGGCCGCGCTGGTCAAGAAGGTCCAGGACCGGCTGATCGCCAGGAACCCCGGGCTGGCGCCGCTGTCGATCGTCCCCACCGAGTACCACAAGCAGGGCTCCACGCCCTACCGCAAGGCCCTGGCCGACGCGCTGCCCGGCGGCGTGCAGGTCGCCTGGAGCGGCGGCGGGGCGATCCCGGAGAAGATCACCGGCGCCCAGGCCTCCGACACCGGCAGCCTGTACGGGCATCCGCTGGTCACCATGGACAACTACCCGGTCAACGACGCCAGCCCGGACCGGCTCTTCCTCGGCGCCTACACCGGCCGCGAGCCCGAGGTGGCGACCCGCTCCGCGGTGCTGCTGACCGGCGCCATGCAGCAGCCGGTGGCCTCCCGGATAGCCCTCGCCACGGCCGGCGACTTCGCCTGGAACCCGACCGGCTACAAGCCCGAGGACTCCTGGCAGGCGGCCGTACGCTCGCTGGCCGGGCCGACCGGCGCCAACGCCACCCCCGCCGGCTCGGCCCTGGCCGCCGTCCGGGCGCTGGCCGGCAACAGCACCTCCTCCCCGCTGTCCAAGCAGGAGTCCGGCTACCTCCAGCCGCTGCTCGACCAGTTCTGGGCCAACGCCGAACCCACCTCCGGCGCCGCCCCGGACCTCGCCAAGCTGATAGCGGCCGCGGGCCCGCTGCGGGACGCCTTCGCCGCCATGGCCGGCGCCCAGCAGACCCTGGCCGGCACCGACGCCACCGCCCAGCTGGCCGCCGAGGCCGGCCCCTGGCTCGGCCCGCTGCGCGACTACGGGCTGGCCGGGCAGGCCGCCCTCGACATGCTGCTGGCCCAGCACGGCGGCGACGGCGCGGCCGCCTGGAAGGCCCGGGTGCAGCTCAACCGGCTGCGCGCCCAGCTCGCCCAGGCCCCGGCGACCATCGGCGCGGGGGTGCTCGCGCCCTTCCTGGACCGGGCCGTGCGCGCCGCCGACAACTGGTCCGGCGTGGTCAGCGGCGGGGTCACCCCCACCACCAGCATGGGCACCGCGCAGGACCACCTGCCCGCGCTGATGACCGACGGCCAGGCCGACACCTTCTACTGGAGCTCCGCTCCCCCGCAGCCCGGCGACTCCGTCGGCGTCGACCTCGGCGCCGGGCGGCCGATCAGCGGCGTCACCGTGCTGATGGGCGGCTGGGGCAGCGGCCCCGACGCCCGGACCGCCGTGGACGACTACATCCGCGACGGCGTGCTGGAGTACAGCACCGGCGCGGGCGGCTGGCAGCAGCTCGCCGTGGTGAAGAACCAGAAGACGGTCAGCGCCCAGCTGCCGCCCGGCACCGTGGTGCGGGCGGTGCGGCTGCGGGCCACCGCCGCCCAGAAGACCGCCGTCGCGGTGCGCGAGTTCACCGTCACCGCCCCCGACGAGTCCCCGGCCAACGTCACCGGCGGCCCCGCCGCGCTGCCCGGCTCCTCGGCCGCCGCCGTCCTGGACGGCAACCCGGACACCGCGTACCGCGCCGCCAAGCCGCCCACCGCGCAGGACGAGCCGCTCACCGTCGAGCTCGGCGCGGCCCGCCCGCTGGACCGGCTGACCGTCCTCACCGACCCCAACGTGCACGCCTCCGCCACCGTCGCGGTGCGCCGGGCCGACGGCAGCTGGACGGACATCGGCGTCGTCCAGCCCGGCTACAACGAGCTGGCGGCCGGCGGGCAGGTCGCCGACGCGTTCCGGATCACCTGGAAGCCCGGCGGCGACCCGCCGGTGGTCAACCAGGTCATCCCCTGGTACGCGGACACCCCGGCGGCCCGGCTGAGCCTCGCCGACCCGGCCCTGGACGTGGTCACCGGCGCCGCCGCGCCCGCCAGGACCCAGGCCACCGTGGAGGCCGGCCGCCCCGAGGGCACCACCGGCGACCTGCGGGTCGAGGTGCCGGCCGCCGCCAAGGGGCTCTCCGTCACCCCGGCCGGCCCGGTCACCGTGCCGCGCGGCGGCCGGGTGGGCGTGCCGCTGCTGGTCACCGCCGCACCGGGCACGCCCTCCGGGACGTACCAGGTGCCGGTGTCCTACGTGGCGGGCGGCACCACCGTGAAGCAGGTGCTGCAGGTCCACGTGGTGCCGCCGACCGGCGGGCCGGACCTGGCGCCCGGCTCCCAGGCCTCCTCCTCGGGCGACGAGACCCCGAACTTCCCGGCCTCGGCGGTCGCCGACGGCGACCCGAAGACCCGCTGGTCCTCGCCGGCCAAGGACGACGCCTGGGTGCAGCTGGCGCTGCCGCAGGCCGTCCACCTGGGCGCGGCGGTGCTGCACTGGCAGTCCGCGTACGCCTCCTCGTACAAGATCCAGGTCTCCTCGGACGGCAGTAGCTGGACGGATGCCGCGACGGTCGACAACGGCAAGGGCGGGGACGAGACGGTGCGCTTCGACGCCTCGAACGTCCGGTACGTCCGGATGCAGGGCGTGGCGCGGGCCACCAAGTTCGGCTACTCGCTGTACGGGATCGAGCTGTACGCCGTCACGGCGCCGGCCGCTCCGCCGCAGCCGCCGACCGCGCCGGTGGCCCCGGCGGGCCAGCCCGGGGCGCAGCCGGGGACGCCGGCGGTGCCTCCCAAGCAGTGAACGCCCGGGGCGCAGCCGGGGACGCCGGCGGTGGCACCGGCGGGCCGGCCGGGGACGCCGGCGGTGCCTCCCGAGCAGTGAACGCGGCGGGCCGCCGGGCTCCCCTTCGCGGGGGGCGCGGCGGCCCATGAGGCGCGTACCGACGGTGTGACGGGCGGGCCCTTGTGGTGCGGGGGTCAGGCGGAGAGCGGTTCGGGCTGCTCGCCGCGGCGGACGGGGGCGGGGTGGGCGACGTGCGCCCGGCCGATCGGGACGGAGTGGGTCTCCGTATGGTCGTGGTGCTCGTACTCGCCCCACTGGGGGGCGCGCAGTTGGTCACCGCCGCCGTACGGCTCCAGGTAGGGCCGCCAGCGCGGGTCCTTGATCCCGGTGCCGATGATCCGCCAGGCGAGGCCGCTGGGCGGTGCCGGTGGGCGTTTCATCCGCCAGCCGAGCTCGGTCAGGTGGCGGTCGGCCTTGGTGTGGTTGCAGCGGCGGCAGGCCGCCACCACGTTGTCCCACCGGTGCTGGCCGCCCCGGCTGCGCGGGATGACGTGGTCGACGCTGGTTGCGGCGGCCCCGCAGTAGACGCAGCGGCCGTGGTCCCGGGCGAACAGCGCCCGGCGGGTGAGCGGGACGGGCCCGCAGAACGGGACCCGTACGAAGCGGGTCAGGCGGACGACGGACGGCGCCGGAAGGGCGCTGGTGGCGCTGTGCAGAGTGACTCCCGAGTCCTCCAGGCTGACCGCCTTGTGGTTGAGGACCAGGATGAGTGCGCGGCGCATCGATACGACGCCGAGTGGCTCGTAGGACGCGTTGAGGACCAGGACATGCGGCACGGATGCCTCCTTGGACGCCTGCGGCGCGTGGCTCGCGCCGGGACGAGCGGTTGGATCGCGCAACGAGTGCGTGATCTCCCCCAGTGTCGCCTTACGCCTTCGTACGGCGCCACCACTCCTGTGTAACGGACCTGACGTGAACTCCGGGTGTGGTCTCCGTCATACCCCGTAGTACCCGGTATGCCCGGGGGAAGGTCCACTTGCACCCCGGCGCTGCCGGGGCGGGGCGCGGCGGGGCGGGCGGACCGCCGGGGGAGTGCGGCTCGGCCGCTCGGAGCAACCCCGGGGGCCGTACGGCGGGCGGGGCGCGGCCGTTCGGGGGAGGTGGGGCCGGTGGTGCGGGGTGGCGCGGGGAGGTGGGGCCGGTGGTGCGGGGGTGGTCGGGGGCGGCGGGGGGAGGGTGCCGGGGCGGTGCCCGGAGGGAGCGCACCGGGGCGTTGACGGGGCGTCCGGGGCGGGCCGCACGCCCGTCGGCGTGTCCGGGCTGGTGTTCGGCGCCCGATAGGCTGGCGCGCACGGTCCGCGGGCCGCTCGTGCGGCGCGGGACCGGGTCACGCCCCCTGCAAGGAAGGTCCCGCACGTGTTCCGCTCCGGCGCCACCGGTCCGACCGACGCGTCCTCGACGCTCTCCACCCCGACGCCGGCCCCCTCCGCCACCACACCGCAGCTGCCGGACCTGCGCATCCCCACCAGCGCGCAGGAGGTCACCGACACCACCAAGCAGGCGGCCAGCTGGTTCGACACCCACTGGCAGGGCTGGCTGGCCGGGGGCCTGCGGATCGTCCTCATCATCGTGCTGGCCCTGGTGCTGCGGGCCATGGTGAACAAGCTGATCACCCAGCTGATAGCGCGGATGGCGCGCAGCCACGACCAGCACCGGGAGGAGAGCCGGCTCGGCGGGCTGCTGGCCAACCACGGGGTGGTCAACCCGGAGCGGCGGCAGCAGCGCTCGGAGGCGATCGGCTCGGTGCTGCGCAGCCTGGCCTCCTTCACCATCCTGGGCACGGCCGCGCTGATGGTGCTCTCCGCGCTCGGGATGAACCTGGCACCGCTGCTGGCGAGCGCCGGTGTGGCCGGTGTGGCGATCGGTTTCGGCGCCCGCAACCTGGTCACGGACTTCCTCTCCGGGGTCTTCATGATCATGGAGGACCAGTACGGCGTCGGCGACGAGATCGACACCGGGGTGGCCACCGGCACCGTGCTGGAGGTCGGCCTGCGGGTGACCAAGCTGCGCGGGGCCAACGGCGAGATCTGGTACATCCGCAACGGCGAGGTGAAGCGGATCGCCAACATGAGCCAGGGCTGGGCGACCGCCTCGGTGGACGTGCAGGTCGGGTACAAGGAGGACCTGCAGCAGGTCGAGGACCTGATCCAGGAGACCGCCGAGGGGCTGTCCAAGGAGGCCCCGTACGACGAGGTGGTCTGGGCGCCGGTCTCGATCCTCGGCGTGGAGTCGGTGGCGGCCGACTCGGTGGTGGTCCGGATCGAGGCCCGCACGGCGCCGGGCAAGGCGCCGCTGGTCTCCCGGGCGCTGCGCCAGCGGCTCAAGACGGCCTTCGACCTGGCCGGGATCAAGGTCAAGGAGGAGGCCGCCGCGGTCGCCACCGGCGTCTCGATCACCGCCGCGGAGCCCGCCCCGCCCTCCGCCCTCTCCGACCCCACCTCCCCCCGCTACCGCGCGGCCGAGCCCATCCCCCTCCCGAAGCCGCCGACGGACGACCTGGCCAAGCCGTAGCGGTCCGGCGGGGGCGCTCGCCCTACCGAGGGACCGGCGGGAGGTTCGTGAGCGTGCGCAGGGCCTGATCACGCGCGCGGAAGCCGAAGCTCGCGCACGGCGTCCCGGAGGTTGGAGAAATCCTCTGCCCATCGGGCCGGCGTCCTGGCCGTGGTGCGGGACTGGAGCCATGAGGTCCACTGGCCGCTCCACTGGCTCGGTTCCGCGCCGCCTGCCGCCGATGCGTCGGCCTTGCCGATCAGCATCTCCACCCGGGCGAGGGCGGCCTGCGTGGACTCGACCAGCTCGGCGTCCTCCTTGGCGAGGGCTGTCGTCGTGAGTGATGAGGTGATCAAGCACGTGACCCTCCGTCGTTCGGTGCCGATCAAACGAGCGTCGGCAGCACTCCGCGAGGCCAGTGGCCCAACCAGAATGCGGCGGTGGAGGGCTTGGCTTGTTCCTCGGTCGAGCCGTCGTGGGGCAGCAGCTCGGTGGGCGCGATGTAGCCCTCGCCCGGATCGAGGCGGAGGCGGAAGCACCTGAGCGGCTGGTGACCGGCGGCGTACGCTCGCAGGTCGTCGGTGTGCGGGTACCGGTTCTCGGGGTCGTGGTAGAGGGTGCGGCAGATCGCCCGGATGTCGAGGTCACCGAGCAGGATGTAGCGGGTGCCGGGACCGAGGTTGAAGCACAGGCGTCGGCGGCCGGTGTGTTTGGTCTGGTAATCGAGCTTGTCCCAGTTGTCGACGTGCAGTCCGATGCGGCGGCCGTCCTGGTAGTTCGGGGTGGTGGTGAGGGCCTTGGCGGGGCTGGCGGCCTGGCCGAGGTAGACGGCGTCCGGGTCACCGAGCGGATCGGCGAGGGCGGCCAGGCTGGTCGGCGCCGGGCCGTCCGGGAGCTTCACCAGCTCCACCAGCGTGCTGTCGGCGGTGTGGGCGGTCGGCCTGAGCCGCGCGGCCAGGCCGACGGTCAGGGGTTGCCAGGGGCCGGCCGGCAGGACGGCCCCTGTCTCGTACTCCCGCTCTCCACTGGCGAGCCGGATGCCGGTGACCTCGCACCGCTCGATCAGGGCGGCGAGGTCGGTGTGGGCGATGGCGAGGTTCAATCCCGGGCTCCTCCCGGTTCAGATCACCGGCGCTCGTCGAGCGTGTCGCCGAAGGTCACGTCCAGTTCCGCGATCAGGGCCTCGGCGAGCTCGGCCTGCTGGGCCCGGTCGATGATCACCTTGGCAAGGTTGGCGACGCCCCGCACCATGGTCAGGTCGTTGCCGCGCAGGTCCAGGCCCTGGTACTTGCCTCGGCCGAACTCGGCCAGCCGCAGCGTGCACGCGTCCAGGACGGCCCCGCTCAGGTCGCAGCCGGTGAATGAGGCTTCGGTCAGCACGCACTTGGAGAACACGACCGGACCGGTGGCCCGGACCTGCTCGAAGCCGGCGTAGTCGAGCTTGCAGTTCTCGAAGAGCACGTTGTCCAGGGTCAGGCCGGTGAGGTTGGCCCCCATGATCTTGCAGTTGCGGAAGACGACGCGGGACAGCTTGCTGTCGCCGATGCGGGCGGTGGCCAGGTCACAGGTGTCGAACTCGACGGAGTCCAGCCGGACTTGGTCGAGCTGGACGCGGTCGGCCCGCAACCCGGAGACGCGGCCGGTGATGAGGCTGGTGTCGGTGAGGTCCAGGTCCCGCAGGTCGGCGTCGCCGTACTGGAAGTCCTGGACGATGCCCCGGGCGGAGTCCAGGGAGGTGACGTTGGACAGGTACAGTCCGGGCTCGTCCAGGCGGGGCAGGGTGACGGTGACGCGGCCGAAGGTGATGCTGTCCACGCTGTTCGGGCTCCGCTCTCGGGTGGGCCGGGCCCGCACCGCGTGGTGCGGGCCCGGCGAGGGTTGGGCGTGCTACTTGCTCTTCTTGGACCAGTTGTCCCAGGTCGGCCGGTTGTCGAACGACGACCCGGCGTTGTCCCAGGTGGGCCGGTTGTCGAACTTGGCGGCCGCGGCGTCGATGCCGGAGCCGGCGGTGAGGTCGGCGACCACCGGGGATTCGGTGGCGACCAGCAGTTCGAGGACGGTCATGCGGCTTGTTCCTTCCGGACGGTATCGGACAGTGCGGTGACAAGGGCCTGCCTGGACACGCGGCAGTAGTTCGTCTCGGTGGTGTCCAGACGGCCGTTCTCGAAGTAGCGATTGCCGGCCTGGGCTCCCCGGCAGAAGCCGAAGAACTCGCAGGCGGCCTCGCACTCGTCCAGACCGGTCAAGAACTCACGCACGTAGCGCAGGTGGTGAGCGCGGTCCAGCATGGAGCCGATGCTCAGCTCCAGGACGTTCCCGGCCCGGAAGTCGTCGTACGCCGGGTCCTTGATGCCTGCCAGCTCGGGCGAGAGCAGCACCACGTCCCCGGCGGAGGAAACGGTCGGTATCGGGTCGATCAGCAGCTCGTCCCAGGCACTGGGGCCCGAGCGGGCGGCCCGCAGGTAGCCGCCGAGCCGGTCGACCTCACGGACGGTCAGCTCGCGGTGCTGCCGGGACCAGGCGATGGTGCGGCGCCAGAACTCGCGGGCCTGTTCGGCACTGGGCACCGCGCGATCGGTATTGACGCCCTCGGTCTCCTCCATGTTCAGGCCCACGCTGTGGCAGCCGAGGCCGGCCATGAAGTCCAGCAGGCCCTCCGGGTCACCGGCGCTCTCCGCGCTGACCACCGCGATCACGGAGAACCGAACGCCGTGCTCGCGCAGGCGGCCGATGCCCTTCATGATCCGGTCGAAGGCGGGGCGTCCTGCCCAGTCGACCCGCTGCCGGTTGAGGGCGGCTGGGCCGTCAATGCTCACCCCGACCCGGAACCCGTACTCGGTCAGGAAGTCGCACCACGCGGGCGTGACGAGCACGGCGTTGGTCTGCACCGAGTGCTCGATGAGCCCGGCCCGTCGCAGCGGCTCGAACGCGGCCAGCAGTTCGGCGAAGCGGCGGCGGCCGACGGCCAGTGGCTCGCCCGCGTGCCAGACGACCTCGATGGGCTCCGGAGAGGTAGTGTCGACGAACTCGGCGATCGAGTGGGCCACGGCCTCGGCGACCGAGACAGGCATCGGGGTCCGCCGGTCCCTGTCGGGCAGGTAGCAGTAGGTGCAATTGAGGTTGCAAAAGCCGTCCGGCTGCACGACCACCACGTTCGGGCGGCGGGCTATGCGACGCCGGTAGCGGGCCAAGGTGTGCATCGTGCTCGCTCCTCTCTAGGTCACAGGGAATCGGCGGGCGGTTCGGCGTCCGGCGCGGTGGCCGCCATGGGCGGCTGGTCCTCGGCCTGCTGGTGCTCGACCGCAGCGTTGCGCATCCAGTGAACGACCGTCAGCTGTCGGCCGGTGAGGCAAAGTGCGAGACGTTCTGGCCCTCGCCGAACCGGAAAACTTGACCGTCCCATTACCCGACCCCTGCACACCACGTGACTTTGCGGCTACGTTGATCGCATGGTGGCAAACGTCGCTCTCCGCCTCCGGATGGCCGAACGCCGCATGACGAAGGCAGAGTTAGCCCGCGAAATGAACGCCGAGGTCAAGATCCTCACCGGGAGGCTCGGTACGGTATCTGAGCGGACGGTCCACAACTGGCTCACCGGCCAGACCCGTTGGCCGCCGGCGAAGATCCGCCTCGCGCTCACGGCCGTATTCAACTGCACGCCCGAGGAACTGGGCTTCGTCCCCATGGGGCGGGCCCACGGCGCAACGGAGGAAGACGTGAGGCGACGCGACTTCATAGCAGCCGCCGGAGGCACGGCCGCGGCCGCACTCACCAGCACCGCGGCAGCCGCACCACGTCGGATCGGGATCACCGACATCCAGCAGTTGCAGATCCGCTTCGCCGAGGTCATCACCAGCGACCACCGCCACGGCGGCCGGCTCAGCATCGAGAACCGTGCCGGCCAGCTCGCCGACGAGGCCCTCGTCCTCCAGGAGCACGGCACCGCGACCCAGCGGATCAGGGCCCAGCTGTACGCCAGCGCGGCCTCTTTCATGTCGAGCGCGATGTGGGCCGCCATCGACGGCCGCCGCTTCGACGCCGCCCTCCGACACCACCAGAAGGCTGCTTCTTTGGCCGCCATGTCCGGTGACTCCTCCATCCAGTTCCGTATCTGGTCCCACGCCGGCAGCCTCTACCGGCACCTCGGCCGCCCCGGCGACGCACTCGCCGCCAACGACGTGGCCCGCAATCTGCCCATCGCCCGCCGCGACCCGCTGTTCGCCTCCCTCGGACACGCCCGCCACGCCGCCATTCACGGCCTGACCGGCGACACCAACGCCGTCCGACGCTCCCTCGGCCACGCGCAGGAAGCCCTCGACCGAGCGGACCCCACAGCCTCCCGCCCGCTGTGGATAGTGGCCTTCTACGACCAGTCCGAACTCGACTCCCTCGCGCTCGCGGCCTACCTCTCGGCGGGCAGCTGGGAGGACGCCGAGGCCCGAGCGCACCGCAGCATCGCGCTCCGCCGGGGGGCGATGCAGCGCTCCCGGGCGATCACCACCGTCCGCCTCGCCCACGCCCAGCTCGGCCAGGGTGACCTCGAACCCGCCGTCGCCACTGCCATGTCGGTCCCGGCCGAGGTCTCCGCCCACCCGCGCGTCACCGGCATGCTGACCGCCTTCGGCACCAAGCTGCACGACCTCGCCGCCGGGAGCAACCCAGCCCGCACCTGGGCCGAGTACGCCCACGACACCTGGAGGACCACCGCGTGACCATCGAGCTCCGCCACCACACCGACCTGACCTGCGAGGCCCGCCAGGACCTGCTGGACGTCTACGCGGACGTGCGCGCCCCGCTGCTGCACCTGGCGAACTACCGGGTCGAGGCGTTCGCCGAACGCCTCGACCGGCACGCCGACGAGCCCGGCTTCGAACTCGTCCTGGGCTACGACGGGGAAGTCCCGGTGGGGTACGCCTACGGCAACACCGTCGAGGCCGGCGACCGGTACTGGAAGCGCATGACCGACCCCTTGCCCGACGGCTACACCGACACACCCGCGCTGGCCATCAAGGAGATCGGCGTCCGCACCCCCTGGCGCGGCACCGGCACCGCCCGCCGCATCCACGATGAGCTCCTGGCCCGCCGGACCGAGGACCGTGTCACCCTGCTGGTCAACCCGCTCGCCGGGGACGGCAAGGTCCAGGCCCTGTACGAGTCCTGGGGCTATCAGGCGATCAACGCCCAGCAGCCATCACCCGAGTCGCCCCGCCTTACCGCGATGGTGCGGGACAGGCGACGGCCGTAGCCAGGTTGGCGCGCGATTGATCGCGCTCGCCCCGGTCGGCCTCCGATACTTCCCGTGTCGGCTCTCGATACGCACAGGCGGCCCGGCCGAGGAGGAACTACCTTGTCAGGTGGTCGAACTCGCCTTCCTTGATGCCGCGCAGGAGGGCGTGGAGCTTGCCGGGCGTTGTGGTGATGATGACATCGGGGTCATCACTCTCGCGGAGCTTGATGCTGCGGTCGGGGGCCACGGCGAGATAGACGCAGTTGACCGACTCGGAACTGTAACTGGACTTCTGCCAGTTGAGAGCTGACACAGCACTTCCTCTCAGGTTTCCTTCTCGATACGGGCAATGAGGTCACGCGACTTCGCGGGGCTGAGGGCGCAGGCTTCCATCAGGTCCAGAACCTTTTGGTACTTCACCAGTTGTGCGTGGCGTCAAGGAACTCGGAGCCGTGATACGTGTCGAGCTGCACGGTGTCAAGCTGGGGCACGACAGCGGAGCAGTAGACGATGGATTGCCCGGAGCCGGGAAGCGTGCCTGCACCGAAGGGAATCACGAGAACCGAGACGTTCTCACGCGTGCTCACCTCGATGAGGTGCTTGAGCTGTGCGCGAGCCACAGCGGGCCCACCGAACCCCATGCGCAGGGCTGCCTCATGGACAATCGCCGTGAGCGGGATCGCCCGCTCGCCATAGATCACGACCTGTCGTTTGATCCGGTACGACACCCGATGTTCCACCTCATGCGGAGCCAGAGGCGGTACAGCGTTGCTGCCGAGCGCACGTACCTGGTCGACAGTCTGGAGCAGGCCGGGAATGTGAATCACCGAGGCGATGCGCATCGCCGTGGAGTGGTGTTCCGAAGCGGCGACGGGTGTCAGGACGTGGCCTGCTGAGCCTTGGGGCGGCGGCCTCCTCATCGGAGGAGGCCGCCGCGCCCGTTTTTCGTGCGGGCCGGCCGGTAACGCTTCGGCATCCTCGGCTGCGTCGACCATTGACACTCCGCTGACGGGGACCGTACGGTCCTGTGCCAAGCGACTGGAAAGTTTCCTAACAGTTCACGTCGATCGGTCGGGAGGGGAGGATTCCGGGCATGACCAAGAGCACTGCCAAGGCGCCCCTCGCCGGCACTCCGAGCCTCCTGCGGGCCATCAACGACCGGGCCGCGCTGGAACTGCTGCTGGAGAAGGGGCCGTTGTCCCGGACCCAGATCGGGGCGCTGACCGGGTTGTCCAAGCCGACGGCGTCCCAGTTGCTGGCGCGGTTGGAGGCGGCCGGGCTGGTGCTGCCGGTCGGGACCACCGAGGGTGGGCCGGGGCCCAACGCGCAGCTGTACCAGGTGAATCCGGCCGCCGGGTACGTGGCCGGGCTGGACGTCACCAACAGTGGGATCAGGGTCGCCGTCGCCGATATCACCGGCGGCACGCTGGCCGAGCACACCGTGTCGACCAGAGGCGTCCCGGCCGCCGAGACCGTGCCGAGAGTGGCGGCCGCCGTCGCCGAGGCGGTGCGGGCCGCGGGGCTCGGCGCGGGGTGCCTGCGCACCGTGGCGATCGGTGTCGGCGGTGCCCCCGACCCGGTCACCGGGAAGCTGAACTACGCCTCCCACCTGCCCGGCTGGCACTCGCCCCGGCTGGTCGAGGAGCTGAGCGAGGCGATCGGCGCGCCGGTGTCGATCGAGAACGACGTGAACCTGGCCGCCGTCGCCGAGCAGGCCACCGGCGCGGCGGCGGGCTTCGAGGACTTCGTCCTGCTCTGGGCCGGGGCGGGCGTCGGCGCCGCGATCGTGCTCGCCGGACGGCTGCACCGCGGCTTCACCGGCGGCGCCGGGGAGGTCGGCTACATGCCGGTGCCCGGCTCACCGGTCGAGTGGGACGCCCGCCGCCGCAAGTTCGGCGGCTTCCAGGACCAGGTCGGGGCGGTCGCCGTCCGGACCCTGGCCCGCGAGCACGGGCTCGGCGCGCCCACCGCCGAGGAGTCGGTCGCCAAGGCCCTGGAGACCCCGGGTGCCGGCGACGCGTTCCTCACCGCACTGGCCGGACGGCTCGCCGTCGGGCTGGCCGTGATCGTCGCCGTGGTCGACCCCCAGCTCGTGGTCCTCTCCGGCGCGGTGCCGAGCGCGGGCGGCGAACGCCTGCGCGCGCTCGTCGAGGACGAACTGGCCCGGATCTGCCTCGCCCGGCCGGAAGTCCGCAGCAGTGCCCTGTCCGGCTCACCCGTCCTGCACGGCGCCCTGCAACGCGCCCTCGCCGACGCCCGCGAGGCGGTCTTCTCCACCCACTGATCCACCCACTGATCCCCCCGCAGACCGACCCACAGACAGACCCACAGACAGACCCACAGACAGACCCACAGACGCTCCCCCTGCACCCACCTCTCCCCCAACCCCTACGCGGGCCCAGAGGCAATGACGCCTGCCCGCGCACCCCCAGGAGGACCTCGAAGTGCACGCCACCACCTCCCGCAGAGGCCGCCGCACCGTCGCCGCCGTCGCCGGCAGCGCCGTGCTGGCCCTGCTCGCCTCCGCCTGCACCGGTTCCAGCGAGTCCGGCGGCACCGACGACTCCGCCGGCGGCAAGGACGTCACCATCACCTTCTGGCACGGCTGGAGCCAGGACAACGAGGTGAAGGCGATCAACGACACCATCGCCGCCTTCGAGAAGGCCCACCCCAACATCCACGTCAAGCCGGTCGGCAACGTCGCGGACGACAAGGTCAACCAGGCCCTGCGGGCCGGCGGGGACGACGCGCCGGACGTGGTGTCCTCCTTCACCACCAACAACGTCGGCATGTTCTGCTCGACCAAGGCGTTCGTCGACCTCAAGCCCCAGCTGCAGAAGAGCGGCATCGACGCGGCCAAGACCTTCCCGGCCGCGATGCTCAACTACACCCAGTTCCAGGGCAACCAGTGCTCGCTGCCGCTGCTCGGCGACGCGTACGGCCTGTACTACAACAAGAAGGCCTTCGCCGCGGCCGGCATCACCGCCCCGCCGAAGACCTTCAGCGAGTTCGCCGCGGACGCCAAGGCGCTGACGATCGCCGACGGCGACTCGTACAAGCAGCTCGGCTTCATGCCGCTGTACCACGGCTACGAGTCCACCACCGAGCACTTCCTCGGCCAGTACGGCGCCACCTACTTCGGCGCCGACGGCAAGTCGAACCTCGCCGCCGACCCCAAGGTCGCCGCGATGCTCGACTGGCAGAAGGGCATGGTCGACCAGCTCGGCGGCTACACCAAGCTGGACCGGTACCGCGCCACCTTCGGCGAGGAGTTCAGCGCCAAGAACCCCTTCCACACCGGCCAGGTCGCGATGGCCATCGACGGTGAGTGGCGGACCGCCTCGCTCGCCGAGAACAAGCCCGACTTCGACTGGGCCACCGCCCCCTTCCCGGTGCCGGACGACCAGGCCGACACCTACGGCCGCGGCTACCAGACCGGCACCATCGTCGGCATCGCCAGCACCAGCAAGAAGCAGGCCGCGGCCTGGGAGTTCGTGAAGTTCCTGACCACCGACACCGATGCCGTGGTCAACTTCGCCAACGCGATCCACAACGTGCCGAGCACCTTCGACGCGCTGAACTCGCCGAAGCTGGTCAGCGACCCGAACTTCAAGACCTTCCTGGACGTCGCCAAGAACCCCAACTCGGGCACCACCCCGGCCAGCGTCAACGGCGGTGGCTACATCGTCTCGCTGCAGAACCTGGGCTACGACTACGAGTCCGGCAAGCAGACCGACCTCAAGGCGGGTCTCGCCGCCACCGCCAAGCAGATCGACACCGACATCGCCCAGGCGAAGTAACGGGAACGGTCCACGGAGCTCCCCATGTCACTCGCGTTCGGCACCCGCAAGGGGGCCGGGACGGCCGACCCGGCGGCGCCCTCCACGCAGCACCTGCTGCGCCGGAAGCGCCGCCGGGAGGCGGCCCGCACCCTGGCCTTCCTCTCCCCCTGGCTGATCGGGTTCAGCGTCTTCTTCGTCTACCCGCTCGTCTCCACCGCCTACTTCTCCTTCACCCAGTACAACGGCTTCGGCACGCCGACCTTCAACGGCCTCAAGAACTGGGACTACGTCCTCAACCAGCTGCCGACCTTCTGGCAGGGCCTGCGCAACACCCTGTGGCTGGTGCTGGTGATGGTCACCCTGCGGGTCGCCTTCGGCCTCGGCATCGGCATGCTGATCACCAAGGTGAAGACCGGCGCCGGCTTCTTCCGCACCGCCTTCTACCTGCCGTACCTGGCCCCGCCGGTGGCCGCCACGGTGGCCTTCGCCTTCCTGCTCAACCCCGGCACCGGCCCGCTCAACCACCTGCTCGGCGAACTCGGCCTGCCGCAGCCCGGCTGGTTCGCCGACCCGGACTGGTCCAAGCCCGCGCTCACCCTGCTCGCCATGTGGGGCATCGGCGACCTGATGGTCATCTTCATGGCCTCGCTGCTGGACGTCCCCAAGGAGCAGTACGAGGCGGCCGAACTGGACGGCGCCGGCCCGTTCCAGCGGTTCCGGTACGTCACGCTGCCGAACATCTCCCCGATCATCATGTTCGCGGTGGTCACCGGGGTCATCCAGACCATGCAGTACTACACCCAGGCGTACGTCGCCGGGAAGGTCGCCAGCGGCATCGCCGGCAACTCCGGCCAGCAGTTCGAGCCCGGGTTCCCCCAGGGCTCCACCTGGACCCTGCCGCAGATGGTCTACAACCTCGGCTTCCAGCGCTTCAACTACGGCGCGGCCTGCGTCGTCGCCCTGGTGCTGTTCGCCATCTCGATGGCCGTCACCTCGGTCCTGCTCCGCCGCCGGTCCGGCTTCATGGCGAGCGACGACTAGCGGACGGATGAGGACTCCGACATGACTCTCAGCTCCACCCTGACCGAGCCGACCACCCGCAGCGCCGCGGGCACCGCCGCGGCCCGGGCCGCCCGGCGCCGCGCCCTGCTCAACTGGGTCGCCGTGCACTCGCTGGCGATCGCCGCCGCACTGTTCTTCCTGCTGCCCTTCGTCTTCGTCCTCCTCACCTCGGTGATGAACGACCAGCAGGCGCTCACCACCGACTACTGGCCCACCTCCTGGAACTGGGGCAACTACGCCAAGGTCTGGAACACCCCCGGCTTCCTCACCTGGTGGCGCAACACCCTGGTGTACGCCGGCGCCGGCACCCTGCTGACCGTCGTCTCCAGCCTGCCGGTCGCCTACGCGCTCGCCAAGTTCCGCTTCCGCGGCCGCAACCTGGCCCTGATGGCCGTCATCGCGATGATGATGCTGCCGCCGCAGGTCACCGTCATCCCGATGTACCTGTTCTGGGCCAAGCAGCTGGGCCTCGGCGGCTCGCTCTGGCCGCTGATCATCCCGATGGCCTTCGGCGACGCCTTCTCCATCTTCCTGCTGCGCCAGTTCCTGCTGACCATCCCCAAGGAGTACCTGGAGGCCGCCCGGATCGACGGCTGCGGCGACCTGCGCACCCTGCTGCGGGTCGTGCTGCCGATGGCCAAACCGGCCATCGCCGCCGTCGCCCTGTTCCAGTTCTTCTACTGCTGGAACGACTACTTCGGCCCGCAGATCTACGCCAGCAACAACCACGACGCCTGGACGCTCAGTTACGGCCTGGAGTCGTTCAAGGCCGCCCACCACACCAACTGGAACCTCACCATGGCCGCCACCCTGCTGGTGATGGCGCCGGTGATCGTCCTCTTCTTCTTCGCACAGAAGGCCTTCATCGAAGGCGTGACACTGACAGGGGTCAAGGGCTGATGTCCGCACTCAAGTTGGCAATCGTCGGCGGCGGGTCGACGTACACCCCGGAGCTGATCGACGGCTTCGCCCGGCTGCGCGACACCCTGCCGATCGGCGAACTGGTCCTGATCGACCCGGCCGCCGAACGGCTGGAACTGATCGGCGGGCTGGCCCGGCGGATCTTCGCCAAGCAGGGGCACTCCGCCACCGTCACCGTCACCACCGATCTGACGGCGGGCGTCGCCGACGCCGACGCCGTCCTGCTCCAGCTGCGGGTCGGCGGCCAGGCCGCGCGGAACCGGGACGAGACCTGGCCGCTGGAGTGCGGCTGCGTCGGCCAGGAGACCACCGGCGCGGGCGGGCTGGCCAAGGCGCTGCGCACCGTGCCGGTCGTCCTGGACATCGCCGAGCAGGTCCGCCGGGCCAACCCGGACGCCTGGATCGTCGACTTCACCAACCCGGTCGGCATCGTCACCCGGGCCCTGCAGAGCGCCGGGCACAAGGCCGTCGGGCTGTGCAACGTCGCCATCGGCTTCCAGCGCAAGTTCGCCGGGCACCTGGGGGTGGACCCGGAGCTGGTCCGGCTGGACCACGTCGGGCTCAACCACCTCACCTGGGAGCGCGGGGTCACCCTGCTGGACGGCCCGGGCGCCGCCGGCGGCCGCGAGGTGCTGCCGGAGCTGCTGCGGGACTTCGGCAAGGAGATCGCCGAGGACCTCCACCTGCCGCAGGCCTTCGTGCAGCGGCTCGGCGTGGTGCCCTCCTACTACCTGCGGTACTTCTACCAGCACGACGCGGTGGTCGAGGAGCTCAGGGCGCAGGGCTCGCGGGCCGCCCAGGTCGCCGAGATCGAACGGCAGTTGCTGGAGCTGTACGCCGACCCGGCCCTCGACACCAAGCCGGAGCTGCTCGGGCAGCGCGGCGGGGCCTTCTACTCGGAGGCCGCCGTCCAGCTGATCGCCGCGCTGCTCGGCACCGGCGGCGGGACCTCCGTCCAGGTCGTCAACACCCGCAACGACGGGGTGCTGCCGTTCCTGCCGGACGACGCCGTCATCGAGGTGCCCGCCGAGGTGGACGCCCGCGGCGTGCGGCCGCTGCCGCAGCGGCCGGTCGAGCCGCTGTTCGCCGGGCTGATCGCCGCCGTCACCTCGTACGAGCACCTCGCCCTCGACGCCGCCCAGCGCGGCGGCCGCGACCGGGTCTTCGACGCCCTGCTCGCCCACCCGCTGGTCGGCCAGATCGAACTCGCCGACCGGCTCACGGACCGGCTGCTCGCCCACAACCGCGAGCACCTCTCCTGGGCCTGAGGCCTGTCTTCGAACTCCCGTCGTTCGCCCGGAGGGCGGGCGGGGCGGCGTTGGGGTGCGTGCATCGCAAGGCGGAGGAGGGAGCCCAATGCAGCGCATTGGCGACCGACGACAACGCGGCGAGGTGCGTGCACTGGGGGTACCTCCCGGCCGAAGGCTGGGGGAGCGTCGCCCCGCAGGCGGGAGTTCGAAGACAGGCCTCGCCTCTCGCCGGGCCCCAAGGGCCTGGCCCCCGGCCGGGGCTTGCGGCCGGGCCACGTACGAGCCGCGGGGACCTGATGACCCACCAGCCCGAACCACTCCTGCCCGGCGTCCTCGCCATCGACGCGGGCAACTCCAAGACCGACGTCGCCCTGATCGGCGCCGACGGCAGCGTCCGCGGCACGGCCCGCGGCGGCGGCTTCGCCCCGCAGAAGATCGGCGGCGCGGCAGCGGTGGCGGGCCTCGCCCCGCTGGTCGAGGAGGCCGCCGCGGCGGCCGGCTTCCCGTCCTTCCACGGCGTGCTGACCAGCCACGTCAGCGCCTGCCTGGCCAACGCCGACCTGCCGGTGGAGGAGGAGGCGCTGCGCACCGCCCTGGAATCGCACCCGTGGGGGCTCAGCAACACCGTCGTCAACGACACCTTCGGCCTGCTGCGGGCCGGCACCGACGGCCCGCGCGGGGTCGCGGTGGTCTGCGGCGCCGGGATCAACTGCGTCGGGCTGCTGCCGGACGGGCGCACCGCCCGCTTCCCGGCGCTCGGCGAGCTCACCGGCGACTGGGGCGGCGGCGGCGGACTGGCCACCAGCAGCATGTGGCACGCCGTCCGCGCCGAGGACGGGCGCGGCGGGCCCACCGGCCTCGCCCGGGCCATCGCCGAGCACTTCGGCCTGCCCAGCGCCGGGGCCGTCGCCGAGGCCGTCCACCTCGGGCACCTGCCGGCCGCCCGGCTGCACGAGATCGTCCGGGTGCTGTTCGCGGTCGCGAACGACGGGGACGCCGTCGCCCGGGGGCTGATCGACCGGCAGGCCGACGAGATCGTCCGGCTGGCCGTGGTCGCCCTCGGCCGGCTGGAACTGCTGGACTCCGCCACCCCGGTGGTGCTCGGCGGCGGGGTGCTCGCCTCCCGGCAGCCGCTGCTGCTCGACAACCTCAAGGAGCGGCTGGCCCGGGCCGCGCCGCTGGCCGAACCTCGGGTGGTCGTCGCGCCGCCGGTGCTGGGCGCCGCGCTGCTCGGGCTGGACCACCTGGGCGTGGGCCCGGCCGTGCAGGCGCGGGTGCGCGGGGCGTACGAGGCGCAGCCGGCGGTCGCGGTCTGACGCCTGTTCCCCTCTGCTCCCCCCTGCTCCCCTCGGCTCCCCTCTGCTCACCCTGGACCTCCCGTCCCCGCCGGATCCGCACGTCCGTCGGGGGCGGGAACCGCACCGCGCGCGCCGCTCGTGGTACCCGGGTAACGACCACCGCCGCCGCCCGGGGAGACTTGTGCCATGGCCGTGCCCCGCTTCCTCCTCGCTGCCGCCGCCCTGACCGGGCTCGCCCTGGCCGGCCTCACCGGTTGCACCCCCGCGGACTCCCGCCCGACGGTGGCCGCCGCCTCCTCGGCCGCGGCCCTCTCCGACGAGGGCCTGGACGACTCCCTGCTGGACGACGCCGACGACCTCGCCGACGACTTCGCCGACGAGGAGGCCTACGACACGGCCACCGACGCCACCTCCGGCACCGTCGCCGCCCCGGGCGCGCCCGCCCCGGAGTGCACCGCGCCCGCCCTGCGGCCCGGCCACCAGGTGCTGATCGTGGTCGCCGCCGGCCCGGCCGAACTCACCGCCCAGCCCGCCCGGTTCGCCTGCACCCCGCCCCGCTACGAGGCCACCGGCTCCCCCGTCCACTACGGCTTCGCGGCGGCCGGCGTCGCCGCCACCCTGGTCGACCGTCCGCGCGGGCAGAGCGCGAGACCCGTCCACCTGGACGAACTGGTCACCCACCTCAACGACTGCCTGGCCGAACGCGACCCGGCCGACCCGTACGGCTGCCACGGCAACGCCTACGACGTGGTGCTGGACTCGCACGGGCGGATCATGCGCATCACGGAGGTCCAGGACACGGACGTCCAGGGCGCGGACGTCCAGGGCTCGGACGCCCAGGGCGCGGAAGACGCGGAGGTCGAGGGCGCGCAGCGCTGAGCCGGGCGGGGACCGTGCCGCCATACGGTGTAGAAGGCCTTTTCAACTGTTGAGACATGTCTTCGTCAAGTACGTCAACAACCAATCAGCTGCGGATTTTTGACGTTCAATACCGGATCCGGGGCCGCCCTTGGGGCTGGTCTTACTCCCGGCATCGTTGACCCGGTTTCCGCGGCGGTGCTTTGCTTCCCGCCGTCGGCAGTGAACCGGTCCCCCATCCCCGTTTCACCGAGCCTCCCTGACGGGCGGTCGGTGGACACCGGCCTGCCGTCGTCGCTCCTCCCCATTTGTCCCCCCACGCTGTCGCCGCGCCCCCACCGGTGTGCGGTCGGCATGAGAGAGGAACCCTCACGATGGGCATCTCCCCCACCTCCCGCCGGGCACGGGTCCGGGCCCTGACCGGGCTCAGCGCGCTGGCCCTGGCCGCCGCCGGCTTCGTCACCGCCCCGGCCGCCCAGGCCGACCAGCCGGGCAGCGAGTTCGCCGGGCAGTCCCACCCGTACCGGCACGGCAGCGTCCCGACCAAGGAGGCCGCCGAGCACGCCAACGCCGCCTCCGCGGCCGCGAGCCGCACCACCAACCTGAAGTTCGGCGGCGGGGTCGACGGCATCGGCGTCACCACCGGCGCCCCGAAGGTGTACGTGATCTTCTGGGGCTCCCAGTGGGGCACCGCGGGCACCGACGCCAACGGCTACACCACTCTGTCCGGTGACCCGTCCGGCGAGGCCGTCCGGGCCCAGCAGCTGTTCAAGGGCCTCGGCACCAACAACGAGACCTGGTCCGGCGTCATGACCCAGTACTGCGAGGGCGTCGCCAAGGGTGCCACCACGTGCGGCTCCACCGGGCACGTCGGCTACCCGACCGGCGGCGCGCTGGCCGGCGTCTGGGTGGACAACTCCGCCGCCGCCCCGGGCCAGGCCACCGGCAACCAGATCGCCAACGAGGCCATCAAGGCCGCCGGGCACTTCGGCAACACCACCGCGGCCGCCAACCGCAACGCGCAGTACGTGGTGCTCTCGCCGACCGGCACCCACCCGGACGGCTTCAACACCTCGACCGGCAACTTCTGCGCCTGGCACGACTGGAACGGCGACACCACGCTGACCGGCGGCGCGGCCACCTCCCCCTACGGCGACGTGGCGTTCAGCAACGACCCGTACGTGACCGACATGGGCACCTCCTGCGGCCAGAACTACGTCAACAGCGGCAGCGCGGGCCTGCTGGACGGCGTGACCATGGTCTTCGGCCACGAGTACTCGGAGACGGTCACCGACCAGAACCCGGCCGGCGGCTGGACCGACTCCTCGGGCGCGGAGAACGCCGACAAGTGCGCCTGGAAGGGCGTCGGCGGCACCGGCGGCTCGCAGAACGTGGCCTTCGCGACCGGCTCGTTCGCGATGCAGGGGACCTGGTCGAACGCGGTCAGCGGGTGCCAGATCTCGCACGCGATCGTCCACTGACCGACGCCACCCGGGCGACGGAACCCGGGCGACGGCACCTGAACACCTCCAAGCGCCGTCCCCCGAGCAGCGTGGGGCAGCTCGGGAGCTGACGGGACCGACGGATCGAACGGGCCGGAGGGGTCTTGTGCCCTGACGATCCGGTACGGGGAAGCGCCGGGGCGGGCTGTGCGGGCCCGCTCCGGCGCTTCGCGCTGTCCGCTTCGCGCTGTCCACGCGGTCAGGACAAGGGCGCGGTCAGGACGAGGGCGCGACCAGCCCGAACTCGTAGGCCTGGATGACCAGGTGGACCCGGTCCCGGGCGTCCAGCTTGGTGAACAGCCGGGCGACGTGCGCCTTGGCGGTGGCCACGCTGATGGTGAGCTCCTCGGCGATCTCCGTGTTGGACAGGCCCCGGCCGACCAGGGTGAGCACCTCACGTTCGCGCCCGGTGATGCCCTCGGCGGACTTCCGCGGCCGGGCGGCGGCGTCCGGGCGGGCGGCGAACTCCCCAATCAGCCGGCGGGTGATCCCCGGCGCGAGCAGGGCGTCCCCGGCGGCGACCACCCGGACGCCGTCCAGGATGGTCTCCAGGGCGAGGTCCTTGACCAGGAAGCCGCTCGCCCCGGCGCGCAGCGCGCCGTACACGTAGTCGTCGTCGTCGAAGGTGGTCAGGACCAGGACGTGGGTGGGCAGGTCCGGGTCGGCGAGGATCCGGCGGGTGGCCTCGATGCCGTCCATGCCGGGCATCCGGATGTCCATCACGGCGACGTCCGGGCGCAGTCGGGCGACCAGTTCGACGGCCTCGGCGCCGTTGCCGGCCTCGCCGACCACCTCCAGGTCGGGGGCGTCGGCGATGAGCACGCGCAGGCCGGTGCGGATGAGCGGCTGGTCGTCGACCAGGACGACGCGGATCACGGTCCCACCTCCAGGGGGGTCGGTTCGGGGCTTCCCGCGGGCACGGCCGGGAGCGGCAGCAGGGCGGCCACCCGGAAGCCGCCGCCGGGGCGCGGACCGGCGCTGAACTCGCCGTCCAGCAGGGCGACCCGCTCGCGCATCCCGGCCAGGCCGTAGCCGGTGCCGGGGGTGGCCGTGGGCGTACCGGCGCCGAGGTCGACGACGGTGACGGCGAGGTGCTCGGGCGCGTACTCGACGGTGACGTGGCAGTCCCGGGTGCCGGAGTGCTTGACCACGTTGGTGACCGACTCCTGGACGATCCGGTAGGCGGCGAGGTCCACCTCGGGCGGCAGCGCCCGGGCTTCGCCGCTGCGGGTGAGCGCGACCCGCACCCCGGCGCCGGCCGCCTTCTCCCGCATCCGGTCCAACTCGTCGAGCCCGGGCGCCACTTCGAGCGGCGCGGACTCCCCCTCGCCCTGCCGCAGCGCGCCCAGCATCCGGCGCAGCCCGGCCAGGGTCTCCCGGCTGGTCGCCTCGATGGCGTTCAGCGCGTTGCGGGTCTCGGCGGGCTGGGTGTCCATGACCCGGCTGCCCATGCCCGCCTGGATCGCGATGATGCCGATGTTGTGGGCCACCATGTCGTGCAACTCGCGGGCGATCCGCAGCCGTTCGGCGGTGACGGCCTGCTCGGCGGCGCGCCCGCGCAGCGCCTCGGTGTGGGCGCGGCTCTGGCGGACGGTGTTGCCGATCAGCCAGGCGATCAGGACGGTCGCGGCGAGGCCGAGGTAGGCGTACGGGTTCACGGCCTGTCCGTTGACGGCGCCCCAGGCGAACAGGGTGGCGAGCACGGTCAGCGGCATCGACACCGCGATCGCCGAGACCGTCCGGGAGCGGGTGACCACGCAGTAGCCGACCGCCGCCTCGGCGATCAGGAACTGCAGCGGCGCCGTCTCCGGGACGGTCCACATCCCGAGCGAGAAGACGCCGCCCACCAGCGCGGCCGCGACCGCCGCCAGCGGCAGCCGGACCAGCAGGAAGGCCACCAGGGTGGTGACCACGGCCGTGACCACCAGGGGCATGTCCTCGACGTTGCCGTGGTACTCGAAGAGGAGGCGCGCCTCGTCGTCCCGGGTGAAGAACCGGAACACCACGATGGTCGTCCAGAACGCCGCCACCCACACGCCCGCGGGCAGGCGCCTGAGCAGCGGCGGGCGGGGTTCGATGATCATGACCCGATGGTAGTGGCGGTCCGTCGGGCGGCGCATCGGCCCGCGGGCGTAATCCCCGGGGCGGGGGCGGCCGCTCCCGGTTGTGGCCCGCCGCCCGATGCCCGAGTACGGCCCTGACCGGCACCGTTGTCCCCGTGATCGAGATCGAGCGACTGACCAAGCGGTACGGCGCCACCACGGCCGTCGACCAGTTGACCTTCACCGTCCGGCCGGGCACCGTCACCGGCTTCCTCGGACCCAACGGCGCGGGCAAGTCCACCACGCTGAGGATGATCCTGGGCCTCAACACCCCCACCGCGGGGAGCGTCACCGTCGACGGGGTGCCCTTCGCCGGCCGACCGCGCGGCCTGCGGCACGTCGGCGCCCTGCTGGACGCCGGGGACGTGCACGGCGGCCGCAGCGCCCGGGCCCACCTGTCGGCGCTCGCCCGCAGCAACCGGATCCCGCTCGGGCGGGTCGACGAGGTGCTCGCCGAGGTCGGCCTCGGCAAGGCCGCGGACCGGCGGATCGGCGGCTACTCGCTGGGCATGAAGCAGCGCCTGGGCATCGCCGGGGCCCTGCTCGGCGACCCGCCCGTGCTGCTCTTCGACGAACCGCTGAACGGGCTGGACCCCGATGGCGTGCTTTGGGTGCGCGGGCTGTTCCGGCGGCTCGCGGACGAGGGGCGGACGGTCTTCGTCTCCAGCCACATGATGGCCGAGATGGAGCACACCGCGGACCGGCTGGTGGTGATCGGGCGCGGACGGCTGATCGCCGACGAGAGCCTCGCCGAGTTCTCGGCCCGGTACGCGGAGTCCAGCGTGACCGTGCGGACGCCGCAACTCTCCCTGCTGACCGATGCCCTGCGCGCCGAGGGCGCCGAAGTAGACCAGGTGGAGCCGCAGTTCGCGATCGTCACCGGCATGCCCGCCGAGCGGATCGGTGAACTCGCCCGGCGCCACGGGGTGGTGCTGCACGAAGTCGCCACCCGGACGTCGTCCCTGGAGTCGGCGTTCATGTCCCTGACCGCCGACAGCGTCGAGTACCTGGCTGGAGAGGCCCGATGAGCACCATGACCCTGACCCGCACGGAGAGCGCCCGCTCGGTGGACCCGGCGCCCCGGTTCACCGACCTGCTCGCCGCCGAGTGGATCAAACTGCGCTCGCTGCGGTCGACGTACTGGGTGCTGGCGCTCGCCTCGCTGGTGGCGATCGGGATCAACCTGAACGCCGTCCACTCCGACCTGACGTACATCGACCACCCGCCGGCGCCGGTACCCGGCCTGCCACCGTACAAGTACGACCCGCTATACCACGGCCTGAGCAACATCGCCGGCTACGTGATGGCGATCGCCGCCGGCAGCCTCGGGGCGATCACCGTGTTCGGCGAGTACACCACCGGCATGATCCGCACCACCTTCGCCGCCGTGCCCGATCGGCGCGGGGTGATCGCCGCCAAGGTGCTGCTGATCGGCGGGATCACCGCCCTGGCGGGAGCCGTGGTGTCGACGGTGTCCTTCTTCACCACCAACGCCATGCTGGCCACCCGGCACGTCGGGCTCTCCATCACCGAAGGCGTCAGCCTGCAGGCCGTCCTCGCCTACGCGGCGATCGTGCCGGTCTGCGCGCTGATCGGGATGGCGCTGGGCGCGGTGCTGCGGCACGCCACCGCCTCGATCGTGTCGCTGGTGCTGCTGTTCTTCATCCTGCCGCTGATGTTCGGCGGGGACCGCTACCGGTGGCTGCACGAGATCGGCGCCCACCTGCCCCTGGAGACCGTCAACCGGCTCACCTGGAACCCCGACTCGTTGACCACGATCAGCAAGTGGGCGCCGAGCGTGCTGGACTCCTGGATCACCATGGGGGTGTGGGCGGTCGTCGCGGTGGCGGTGACGATGGTCGTGGTGCGGCGCCGGGACGTCTGACGCACCCCGGCTGCCCGTCCGGATCGCCCGGCGCCCGGCCCCCGTTCAGGACGGGGCCGGGCGCCGGGCGATCGCCGGATCAGGCCGCCGGAGCCACGGCCTTGGCGCGGAAGGCGGCGAGAGTGGCGGCCGGGACACCACAGGCGGGGAGGAAGGCCTCCGCGCCGCCGTGGCGGGTGCGGACGTGGCCGAGGAAGACGGACATCGCCTCGGCCGGGGCCTCGAGCAGCGGGGCGGGGATGGCGAGGGTGCGGCCCTCGGAGTCGGTGACGCGGGTGCCGGTGCCCCGGTCGTTGAGGGCGGTGCGGTGGCGCTCGGCGAGATTGGCGAAGATCTGCGGGAGGGCCTCGGCGGTGCGGGCGTAGTCCTCGACGATCCGGTCGGCGGGCACGCCGAGGAGGTCGAGCAGCAGGGCGGTGAGCAGCCCGGTGCGGTCCTTGCCGGCGGCGCAGTGCAGCAGGACGGCGCCGGGGCGGGTGGCGGCCTCGACGGCGGCGGCGACGGCCTCGGGGGCGGATTCGGCGAGCAGCAGGTAGAACTCGCCGAGGTCGGCGGCGGTGGTCATGGTCGCCATGTGGGCAGTCAGGGCGTCGGTGGCCGGGTTCACCGGGGCGGCGACCACGGCTATCCCGGCGGCCTCGGCGGCGGCCCAGTCGTCGGGGCGGGTCTCGCGGGGGTCGCGCAGGTCGACGACGGTGCGGATGTCGCAGGCGCGCAGCTGGGCGACGACGGCCTCGTCGGCGGCCGGGAACGGCTGGGCGGAGCGGTACAGCACGCCGGGGCGGATCCGCAGGCCCTCCGGGTCGCTGAGGACGGCGGAGTCGCGGAAGTTGACCAGGGACATGCGAGGACCTTTCGGTGAAGCCGCACACGGGGGGAGCCGAACGTCCAGTAGGACATCTAGACGTCTAGATGTCCAATTCCCCCGGCGGGTACGGGGCACCCCTCCATCCCACCGCCGTCGGCCCGCCACGGCGACCCGGGGCGGGGCCCTCGGCTTCGTAGGATCGCTCCGTGGCGACGAACCCCCCGAGCACTCCCGCGAACCCTCCCCCCGGCAGTACGAACACTCCCCCCGACGGCCCGAACACCCCGGTCTACCGCCGGCTGGCCCGCCGGCTCCAGGAGCGGATCGACGCGGGCGGCTACCCCGCGGGCGCCCGGCTGCCGAGCGAGCCGGAGCTGAGCGCCGAGTTCGGCGTGAACCGGCTGACCGTGCGGCAGGCCGTCGCGGAGCTGGAGCGGGCCGCGGCGGTGGAGATCCGCCGGGGCGTGGGCACCTTCGTCCGCCCGCCCGCCGTCCGGGTCTCGATCGCGGTGGACCCGCGCAGCCAGCGCTTCGACCTGGGCAGCGTGCACGAGGCCGTGCCGGAGGGGGACCGCGGCGACGGCGAGTTCGTGGTGGCCGCCCCGCCGGTGACCGGCTCGGCCGAGGACGAGGAGGCGGCCCGCCAGCTGGGCCGGGCGCCGGGCGAGCTGCACCGGCTGGACTCGGTGATCCGGCTCGGCGGCCGGGCCCGGGCAGCGTGCAGCTACTGGGTGCCGTTCGGTCCGCTGCCCGCCGAGCTGGTGCGGCCCGGCCACGCCGGGAACCTGGTGCTGGACCTGGCCCGGGCGGCCGGGGTGGAGCTGGAGTACGACTGGCGGGCCTTCGGCGCGATCGGCGCGGACCTCGCGGACGCCGAGCTGCTGGGTGTCCCGGCGGGCACCCCGCTGCTGGTCCGCGAGGGGGTCAGCTGCACCCCTGACGGGACCCCGGCGCTGTACGTCCGGCGCCGGATCGACGGCAGCAGCGCGCGCTTCGTGCTGCACTTCCGCGAGCGGTAGGGCATGCCCCGCGGGTCACGCCGGAACCCCGCGGGCACCGTTCCCGGGCGTACGGATCCTGATAGCGTTCAGCGCCGAAATCGCAGGCCGCACGGGGGTTGGCAGTAACGGTGAACGAGACGGACGAGTGCGACATACCGAACGAGCTGGCCGAGGCGTACCTCGCCCTGCTCGCCGACACCTCCCGCACCGGGCGCCTGCTGCGCCGGGACGAGCTGGAGGCGCTGCGCCGGCTCGGCGAGCAGTGCGCCGAGGCCGGTTACGGGCTGCGCGAGGTGGTCTCGCACTGCCTGGCGGCGGCCCGGCGGGCCTGGCAGACCCTGCCGGGGACGACCACCGCGAGCAGTGTCGGCGAGCTGCGCCGGATCGGTGACGCGGTGCTGGCCGCCACCGACGCCGCACTGGCCGCCCTGGGCGAGGGCCACGAGCGCGCCCAGCGGCTGGCGGTCCGTCAGGAGGAGGCGGCCCGGCGGGAGTTCATCGACGACCTGCTGCACGGGCGGAGCGACCTGGGGCTGCTCGCCGAGCGCGCGGAGCGGTTCGGGCTGCGACTGGCGGGCGCGTACACGGTGGCGGTCGCGGTGGGCGACGAGCGGTACGCGGACGTGCACCCGATGCTGCACCGGGTGGAGCGGGAGCTGACCGGGCGGTTCGGCGAGCGGGACGTCCTGCTCGCCAGCAAGGACGGCCGGCTGGTGTGCATCGCCCCGGACTCCGAGCGGGCCGTGCTGGAGGCCTTCGCCGAGCTGACGCTGCACCCCGGGCCCGGCTACCGGCCGGTGCTGCGGGTGGCGACCGGCCGCCGGCACTCGGGGGCGAGCGGGGTGCTGCGCAGTTACGACGAGGCCCTGGACGCACTGGACTACGCGCAGCGACTGGGCCTGCCGGCCTGCCAGTTGAGGGCCGAGGAGCTGCTGGTGTTCCCGGTGCTGATGCGCGACCGGGCAGCCATGGCCGACCTGGTGCGCAGCGTGCTCGGCCCGCTGACCGAGGCGCGCGGCGGGGCCCGTCCGCTGCTGGACACCATCGCGGTGCAGGCGGAGGCGGCGTACGTGAACGCGGAGGCGGCGCGCCGGCTGGGGCTGAGCGTGCGCACCCTCGGCTACCGCCTGGAGCGGATCAAGGCGCTCACCGGCTATGACCCCTCGGACGCCTTGCAGCGCTTCACCCTGGAGACGGCGGCGATGGGGGCGCGGTTGCTGAACTGGCCCGAACAGCCGCTGTAGGGCGCCCCCGCGGAGGGCCTGTTCCCGGCCTTCCACCGCCCGCCTCCCGGCCCGCCGAAACCCCGGGTGACCTGGTCAGGGCCGTTCTGTTGCCCGACCGTCACAGTGTCACGGGCGGCGCGCGTACCAGGGTGTCAAAAGGCCGTAAAGATTGCCGGATCCTGGCAATGTGCGGACGCCCCGCCCGCTGCCATGATCTCTGCGGCGCCGATGCTCGGTGCCGGGGGAAAGGCGGGGGGCATGGCCGGGACGGGGGACTTCTTCGCGGCCGCGCTGGCCTTTCCCACGGCGCTGTTCAGCTTCGCGCTGGTGGTGGTCGTCGGGTACTGGCTGCTGATGCTGATCGGCGGCCTGGGGTTCGACGCCGTGCACGGGGGGCACGGCGTCGGGCACCACCTGGGTGCCGGGCACGCCGGGCACGCCGGGCACGGGGGCCCGGTGGGTCACGTCGGACACGGTGCCGGGGGGCACGGTGTCGGGGGACACGTGGCCCACGGGGCGTCCGGCGGGCACGGTACCGGCGGGGGGACCGCCGACGGGGGGCAGGGGGCGGGCCACCACGGGGGCGTGCTGGACGCGCTGGGGCTGGGCGGGGTGCCCGCGACGGTGGCGGTGTCGCTGCTGGTCGCGCTCGCCTGGTTCGTCAGCCTGGCCGGCACCGTCCTCACCTCGGGGGCACCGGCGCGCGGCGGCGTGTTCGTCGTCGCGCTGGTCGCCTCCTGGGCGGGCACCCGGGTGCTCGTCCGGCCGCTGCGGCGGCTGTTCCCCGAGGACCGGCCGGTCACCCGGGGCGACTTCGTCGGCCGGGTCTGCGTGATCCGCACCGGCCGGGTGACGGCCGACTTCGGGCAGGCCGAGGTGACCGCCGAGGACGGCTCCACCGCCACCGTGCAGGTCCGCACCCCGCAGGCGGACCCGGAACTCACCGCCGGGCGCACCGCGCTGATCTACGACTACGACGCGGACGGCGAGCACTTCCTGGTCGCGCCGTTCGACCCGTCCCCACCGGCTTTCTGACGCCAAGTCAGTCGCGTTTCCTCGCCAACCACTTCGCACCACCATCCCGTCAAAGGACTCCGTGATGGACACCATCGCCGTGGGTTTCGGCGTACTCATCGCCGTCGTGCTGCTCATCCTGCTCGCCGCGCTGCTCTTCGTGGGGCGCCTGTTCCAGAAGGTCGAGCAGGGCAAGGCCCTGATCGTCTCCCGCACCAAGAGCGTGGACGTCACCTTCACCGGGGCGATCGTCCTGCCCGTCCTGCACAAGGCCGAGCTGATGGACATCACGGCGAAGACGGTGGAGATCCACCGGGCCGGCCGGGACGGTCTGATCTGCCGGGACAACATCCGGGCGGACATCCGGATCTCCTTCTTCGTCCGGGTGAACAAGACCGTCGAGGACGTCGTCAAGGTGGCGCAGTCGATCGGCACCGCCCGGGCCAGCGACCCGCAGGCGATCCAGGACTTCTTCGCGGCGAAGTTCGCCGAGGCGCTCAAGACCGTCGGCAAGCAGCTGGACTTCACCGACCTGTACACCCACCGGCACGAGTTCCGGGACCAGATCATCGCGGTCATCGGCACCGACCTCAACGGCTACACCCTTGAGGACGCGGCGATCGACCACCTCGAACAGACCCCGATGAGCCAGCTGGACGGCGACAACATCCTGGACGCCCAGGGCATCCGCAAGATCACCGAGCTGACCGCGATCGAGCACGTGCGCACCAACGAGTACCAGCGCAACGAGGAGAAGGAGATCACCCGGCAGAACGTGGACGCCCGGGAGACCGTCCTGGAGCTGGAGCGCCGCCAGGCCGACGCCGAGATCCGCCAGCGCCGCGAGATCGAGACCCTGCGGGCCAAGGAGGACGCGGTGATCGCCCGGGTGCAGGAGGAGGAGCGGCTCAACGCCCAGACCGCCTTCCTGCGCACCGAGGAGGTGCTCGGGGTGCAGCGGGAGAACCAGGCCCGCGAGGTCGCGGTGGCGCAGAAGAACCGCGAGCGGGTCATCGCGGTGGAGAACGAGCGGATCGAGAAGGACCGCCTGCTGGAGGTCGTCGGCCGCGAGCGGGAGACCGAACTCGCCGTGATGGCCAAGCAGAAGGAGGTCGAGTCCCGGCGCCGGGAGGTCGCCGACGTGGTCCGCGAGCGGGTCGCGGTCGAGCGCACCGTCGCCGAGCAGGAGGAGGCCGTCAAGACCCTGCGGGCCGTCGAGGAGGCCGAGCGGGTGCGCAAGGCCGTGGTCATCCAGGCCGAGGCGGAGGCCCAGGAGAAGCTCGTCAAGGACATCAAGGCCGCCGAGGCCGCCGAGCAGGCCGCCTCGCACAAGGCCCGTGAGTCGCTGGTGCTGGCCGAGGCCCGGCAGCAGGCCGCCCAGCTGGACGCGGCCGCCAAGGTCAAGCTGGCCGAGGGCGTCCGGGCGGAGGCCGCCGCCGAGGGCCTGGCCCGGGTGCAGGTGCGGGAGCAGGAGGCCGCGGCGGTGGAGAAGGTCGGCCGCGCCGAGGCCGCGGTGCAGACCGAGAAGGCCAAGGCGACCGCGCTGGAGGTCGGCGCCAAGCTCAAGGCGGAGGCCGAGGGCCTGACCGAGAAGGCCGCGGCGATGGCCAAGCTGGACGAGGCCTCGCGCGGGCACGAGGAGTACCGGCTGCGGCTGGCCGCCGAGAAGGACGTCCGCCTGGCCGGGCTGGAGACCCAGCGGCAGATCGCCGAGGCGCAGGCCGCGCTGGTCGCCGCCGGACTGGAGAAGGCCAAGATCGACATCGTCGGCGGGGACTCGGTCTTCTTCGACCGGCTGGTGCAGTCGGTGACGGCCGGCAAGAGCGTGGACGCCTTCGTCGGCCACTCACAGACCGCCCAGGCCCTGGCCGGCCCCTGGCTGGACGGGCGGGCCGACTTCACCCAGGACCTCACCCGGGTGCTGTCCTCGGTGTCCACCGCGGACGTGCAGAACCTGACGGTGTCCGCGCTGCTGCTCAAGCTGATCGGCGGCGGCGGCGAGCAGGCCGGGCAGCTGCGCCAACTGCTCGACTCGGCGCGGAAGCTGGGCATCGCCGAGACCCCGATCGGGGCGCTCACCGGCGCCGCCGTGAACGGCAGCAAGTAGCCACCCCGCCGAGCAGCTGAGGAACATGACCGTGGAAGCCCTCGACGACGCCCGGCCCGACGCCGGCAGCTACGAGGTCCTGCGTGGCCGGCTCGCCCGGGCCGCCGCCGAACTCGCCGACCGCGCGCAGGCGTTGAACGCCCGCCGGGTCGAGGAGTTCGGCGGCGGGGAACTGCGGCTCACCGGCACCGGGCGGCTCACCACCGCCCGCGCCTGCCTGCCGCAGGACCTCACCGCCGTCGGCGGGCTGCTGCTGCTCGGCACCCGCCCGGCCGAGCCGGCGGACGGCGCCGAGGAGGTCGGTGACCTCCTCGGCCTCCACCGGCCCGACGACCTCTCCCCCACCGGCGGCGCCCTGCTGGAGGACCCGCGGCTGCGCCAGGACCTCACCGACCTGCGCCGCTACTTCCGCGACGCCCGGCTGGAACGGCTGCGCCCGGTCGGCGGACGGCTGCTCGCCGTGTTCCGCACCGGCCCGGCCGCCGCCGACGTCCGGGTGCTGCGCTGGCGCCTCGACGACGACCGCGCCAGCTACCAGGACGGCCGCGGCGAACGCGACCACACCCCCGCCGACGGCCAGCAGCTCGACTGGACCGAGCTCACCCGCGACGACCAGCTGCCCGCCGCCCCCGGCAGCGCACCGCGCGCCGACCTCGCCGGGGAACTCCACCTCGGCGTGGACGGCGGCCGGCTCACCCTCACCACCCCCGACGGCCGCGAACTGCACCGCGAACCGCTCGCCGAGGCCCTGCAGACCCTCGCCGACGCCCAGGTCGCCCACGCCCGGCTCGCCACCCTGCTGCTGGTGCGGGTGCGCCCGTACCAGGAGGAGACCGTCCGGCACCTGGTGGTCCACCTGCCCACCGGCCGGGTCACCCGGATCGACGCCCTCGGCCAGGCCTGCCTGCGGCTGCCCGCCGACCAGGGCGTGGCCTTCCCCGGCGGCTGCCACCTCGCCGACGGCACCGTACGCACCTTCGACCAGCCGGTCGACGGCCTCGCGTACGAACGCACCGTCCTCTCCCCCAACGGCGAGGACGTGCTGTACGAGTTCCGCTCCGCCACCGACGGCCGGGCGCTGCTCCAGCCGTACAACTCCGTCCGCCAGGAGGCCGCCGCCCCGCTCGCCTGCCAGGGCTACGCGCTGCTCGACGACGGCACCCTCATCGCGCTGCGCCCGGCCGAGGACGGCCCCACCCGGCTGCACCCCGTCCAGCTCTGGCAGAGCCCCTTCACCAGCGAGCGGCACGCCGCCGAACAGCCGCCCGGCACCGGCCCGCTGGCCCGGATCGGCAACGCCGACCTGGTCCGCGGCCTGGCCGACTGCCTCGCCCTCGCCCGGCTGGCCGCCGCCGGCGCCGACACCCCGGCCGGGCACCACGCCGTGCTCGCCGCCTGCACCCGCACCGCCGACCGGCACCACTGGCTCGGCCAGAGCGGCCTCGGCGGCCTCGCCGCACCGCTCGCCGAGATCCGCGACACCGCCCGGCAGGTGATCGCCGAGTACGAGGCCGTCACCCAGCTCACCGCGCACGCCGCCGCTCGCACCGAGGAGACCGCCGAGCACGTCGAGGGCCTGCTGCGCACCGCGCGCGGCGAGACCCTCGCCGACGCCGCCGAATGGGTCGACCGGCTGGCCGCGCTGCGCCGCGCCCAGGGCCGGGTGGAGGCCCTGCGGGACCTGCCGCGCGCCCGGCCGGAGCGGATCGACGCACTCGCCGAGCACCTCGCCGAAGGGCTGGCCGAGGCCGCCGACCGGGCCGTGGTCCAACTCGCCGAACCCACCGCCTTCGAGCCGCACCGGCGCCGGGCCGGTGAGCTGGCCGAGCGCTGCGCCGCGCTGGCGACCGCCGCCGAGGCCGAGCCGCTGGGCCTCGAACTCACCGCGCAGAGCGAGGCGTTGCAGACCGTCTCGGAGCTGGTCGGCACCCTCGACCTGGCCGACGCCACCACCCGCACCGCCATCCTGGACCGGCTCGCCGACGTGCTCGGGCTGCTCAACCGGGCCCGCAGCACACTGACCGTCCGCCGCCGCGAGCTGCGTACCCGCGAGGCCGCCGCCGAGTTCGCCGCCGAGACGGCGCTGCTCGCCCAGGCCGTCACCGCGGCACTGGCCGCCGCCGACACCCCCGAGGCCTGCGACGACCGGCTCGGCCGGCTGCTGCTGCGGATCGAGCAGCTGGAGACCCGCTTCGCCGACGCCGACCCGGCACTCGGCGAACAGCTCGCCGAACGCCGCACCGAGGTCCACGACGCCCTCACCGCCCGCCGCCAGCACCTGCTGGAGGAACGCGCCGGGCGGGCCGACCGGCTGGCCGCCTCCGCCGAGCGGATCCTCGACACCCTGCACCGGCGGCTGGCCGCCCTGTCCACCGCCGCCGAGATCGACGCCGCCCTGGCCGCCGACCCGACGGCCGTCAAACTCCGCGACCTCGCGGGGCAGTTGACCGCCCTCGGCGACCGGGTCCGGGCCGAGGAGCTGACCGGACGGCTGCGCGCCGCGCGCGGCCGCGCCCACCGGGCGCTGCGCGACCGGGCCGAGCTCGCCGGGGACGGCCCCGGCACCCTGCGACTGGGCCGCCACCTCTTCACGGTCACCACCCAGCGCCCCGAACTCACCCTGCTGCCCTGGCGGGGCCGCCCGGCCTTCACCCTCACCGGCACCGACTACCGCGCCCCGGTCACCGACCCGGCCTTCGCCGCCACCGAGCGGTACTGGGACCGGCCGCTGCCCTCCGAGACGCCCGCGCTCTACCGCGCCGAGTACCTGGCCGCGAGCCTGCTGCTGGCCGCCGAGCCAGGGGAGCCCGAGGGCGACCTGCTGGAGTACGTCCGGCGGGCCGCCGAACGGCGACCGGACGAGGGCTACCAGCGCGGGGTGCACGACCACGACGCCGCGCTGGTGCTCCGCGCCCTGCTCGAACTCCGTGCCGAGGCGGGCCTGTTGCGGCACCCGGCGGCGGCCCGGGCGGCCGCCCAGCTGTACTGGGCGCACGGCACGGACGAACGGCAACGGCTGGTCTGGCACACCCGGGCCCGCTCACTGGGCCTCGCCCGGCAGGCGTACGGGGGCGCGGTGCCGGCGCTGGCCGCGCTGGCGGCCGAACTGTCGGCCGCCGTGGCGGAGTTCGTCCCGACCGGGTCCGCCCCGGGCGCGGCCGGTGGGGAACTCCTGGGCGCCGGGGACTACCGGGGCGCCGGGGACTACCTGGGCGCCGGGGACTACCTGGTGGCCGAACTCGCCGCCGCCGCACCGTCCTCCGCCGCACCGACCTTCGCCGCACCGACCTTCGCCCAGTCGGCCGGGGCCCGCGCGCTGCTGGAGAAGTTCCACGCCGCCCCCGAGTCCGCCGGGCTGACCGAGGCCCTGACCGCCCTGCCCGAGGACCCGTCCCTGCTGCCCGTACGGCATCAACTCGCCACCGCCTGGCTGGAGTCGGCCGCCGCCGACGCCGATCCTGGCGACCTCGCCGAGGCCGCCGCCGTGCTGCTCTGCCCGGCCCTGCCGCGCCGCCCCGCCGAGGGCGCCGTCAGCACCCGGCTGACCGGGCTGCTCGGCGACCACCCCCGCCTGCGCGGCGGCGCCCTGGACCTCCGCCTGGACGAACTGCTCGCCCGGGTAAGCGAGTTCGAGGCGGTCGACGCCCCCGGACACCGCGCCTACCAGCGGCTGCGCGGTGAGCTGCTGGCCGCCGAACACACCCGGCTGCGGCTCGACCAGTACCGGCCCGCGCCGCTCAACGGCTTCGTCCGCAACCGGCTGATCGACCAGGTGTACCTGCCGCTGATCGGCGACAACCTGGCCAAGCAGCTCGGCACCGCCGGCCCCGGCGGGCCGGTGGACCGCAGCGGCCTGCTGCTGCTGGTCTCCCCGCCCGGCTACGGCAAGACCACCCTGGTCGAGTACCTCGCCGAGCGGCTCGGCCTGCTGCTGGTCTCGGTCAGCGGCCCGGCCCTCGGCCACCGGGTGACCTCGCTGGACCCGGCCGAGGCCCCCGACGCCGCCGCCCGGCGCGAGCTGGAGAAGCTCAACTTCGCGCTGCACGCCGGCGACAACGTGCTGCTCCACCTGGACGACGTGCAGCACACCTCGCCCGAGTTCCTGCAGCGCTTCATCCCGCTCTGCGACGCCCAGCGCCGGATCGACGGCGTCGCGGACGGGGAGGCCCGCGAGTGGGACCTGCGCGGCAAGCGCTTCGCCGTGGTGATGGCCGCCAACCCGTACACCGAGTCCGGCCGGCTCTTCCGGCTCCCCGACATGCTCGCCAACCGGGCCGACGTCTGGAACCTCGGTGACGCCGTGGCCGGCCGGGAGGACCTCTTCGCGCTCAGCTTCGTCGAGAACTCCCTGCCCGCCAACCCCCACCTGGCCCCGCTCGCCACCGCCGAACGGGCCGACCTGGACACCCTGCTCGCCCGCGCCGGCGGCACCCCGGGCGGCACCCTGACCGGTGCCTGGCCGGCCGCCGAGGTCGAGCGGATGACCGCCGTGCTGGCCGGGCTGCTCCATCTGCGCGGCACCGTCCTGGCCGTCAACCGCGCCTACCTCGACTCGGCCGCCCAGGACGACCGCGCCCGCACCGAGCCGCCGTTCCTGCTCCAGGGCTCCTACCGCAACATGGCCAAGCTCGCCCAGCGCCTCGACCCGGCCCTCACCCGGCCCGAACTCGACGCCCTGCTCACCGACCACTACCGCGCCGAGGCCCAGCCGCTGGGCGCCGACGCCGAGGCCCAGCTCCTGAAACTCGCCGAGCTGCGCGGCACCCTGACCGCGGAGCAGGCGGAGCGCTGGGAGCGGTTGAAGCGCCGGTGGTGCGAGGGGGTGTAGGGCGGAGGGGGTGTAGCCGAGGGGGGTGTAGCTGGCTACACCCCCGGAAGTGAACCCATGGTCATTGAGCCGCCCCCACCCCAGGCGGTGGGATGGGGATCATGAACGCCACCGACCTCGCCGTCGAACTCCGCTCCGTCCGCCGGACCTACCGGCGCGGGCCCGAACCCGTCGTCGGGCTCGACGACGTGACCGTCGGACTCCCCTACGGCACCTTCACCGCGGTCATGGGGCCGTCCGGGTCCGGCAAGTCGACGCTGCTGCGCGCCGCCGCCGGGCTGGAGGCCGTCGACCGGGGCGAGGTACGGGTGGCCGGTGCCGTCCTCGGCGGGCTGCGGGACAAGGAGCTGACGATCCTGCGCCGGGAGCGGATCGGCTTCGTCTTCCAGTCCTTCAACCTGCTGCCCGCGCTGACCGCGGCGCAGAACGTGGCGCTCCCGGCCAAGCTGTCCGGCCGCCGCCCCGCCGCGGCCGAGGTGGCCGCCGCGCTGGCCGCCGTCGGCCTCGCCGACCGGGCCGGGCACCGGCCGGGCGAGCTGTCCGGCGGCCAGCAGCAGCGGGTCGCCATCGCCCGGGCGCTGATCACCCGCCCGGCGGTGCTGCTCGCCGACGAGCCGACCGGCGCCCTGGACACCCGCAGCGGCCGCGAGGTGCTCACCCTGCTGCGCGGGATGGCCGACGACCCCGGCCGCGCGGTGGTGATGGTCACCCACGACCCGGTCGCCGCCTCGTACGCGGACCGGGTGCTCTTCCTCCGGGACGGCCGGCTGGCCGGCTCGCTGGAGCGGCCCACGGCCGAGCAGGTCGCCGCCCGGATGACGGCGCTGGAGGCCGACGCGTCGCAGGGCCAGGCCGTCGCGTCGGGTAGCCGCGCCGTCGAGGAGGCCCTCACGTCGGGTGGCCGCGCCGTCGAGGAGGCCCTCGCATGCTGACCCTCGCCCTCGCCTCCGTCCGGCTCCGCTGGGCCTCCTTCGTCGGCAGCTTCGTCGCGCTGGCCTGCGGCGTCGCCCTGCTGGCCACCTCGATCCTGGTCATCTCGGCCACCGTGGGCGTCCCGGACCAGGGGCGTCAGCGCTTCGCCGAGGCCCCGGTGCTGGTGGTCGCCGACCTGAACGTGGACTTCACGCCCGCGGGCGGCGGCGACGTCCAGCCGACCCAGGTCCCGGCCCAGCCGGGCCTGCCCGCCGGGCTGCTCGCCGCCGTCGCCGCGACCGGCCGTACGGTCGAGGACCACACCTTCTACGCCCAGCTCGCGGACGGCCCGCGCGGTCAGGTCGGCCGCGCCTGGTCGAGCGCCGCCCTGGGCGGCTACCGGCTGACCGCCGGCGCCGCGCCCGCCACCGACGACCAGGTCGTGATCGGCGGCGGCCGCCCGGAGCAGATCGGCCGGCCGGTCCGGTTCGTCACCGCCGACGGCCCGCACACCGCGACGGTCTCCGGCGTCACCGAGGCCGAGACCTTCGAGCACGCCGTCTTCTTCACCGACGCCCGGGCCGCGCAGTTCAGCCCCGCCGTGGGCGTGTTGGCCGCCTTCGGCCCCGCCGACACCGTACGCCAAGCCGTGGCGGCCAACGGCGGGTCCGGCGTGGCCCGGGTGCTGACCGGCGCCGAGCGCAGCCAGGCCGACCCGCACCACGCCGAGGTCGCCGCCCGGCTGGACGCCGTACAGACCCCGCTCGGCCTGTCCGCCGCGGTCTCCGGCGGCACCGCGGTGTTCGTGGTGGGCGGCACCTTCGCCCTGTCGATCGCCCAGCGCCGCCGCGAACTCGCGCTGCTGCGGCTGATCGGCGCCACCCGTCGCCAACTGCGCGCCCTGGTCAACCGCGAGGCGCTGGTGGTCGGCGTGCTGGCCTCCGCCGCCGGATGCGCGCTGGGCGCGGCCGGGGCGGCGCCGGCCGGCCGCTGGCTGGTCGACCACGACCTGGTGCCGGACGGGTTCACCGTCCCGGTCACCTGGTGGGGGCTGCTCGTCGCGGGCGCGATCGGGCTGGTGACCGCGATCACCGGCGTGCTGTTCTCCTCGGTGAAGGCCGGCCTGATCAGCCCCGGCGAGGCGCTCGCGGAGGCGGACGCCGAGCGGACCTCGCGCGCCGTCCTGGCGTTCCGCTGGGCGAGCGGCCTGCTGGTGCTCGGCGGCGGGATCGCCGCCCTCGCGCTGACCGCCCGCAGCTGGCCGGACGCGGCGGCGAGCGTCGCCGACTCGCTCGCCCTGCTGCTGCCGATCGTGGCCGGCTGCGTGCTGCTGGCGGCCGTGCTGGCCGGGCCGGCGATCCGGCTGCTGACGGCGCTGCCCGCGCTGGTGGCCCGGCTGCGCGGCCGGTCCGCCGAGGACGGCGGCGGCATCGTCTGGGCGACCGCCCGGCAGAGCTCACTGACCGCCTTCCGGCGCACCGCCGCGACCACCACCCCGGTGGTGCTGATCGTCGCCTTCGCCGGGTGCCTGGTGGGCAGCATCGACAGCATCGACCGGGCCCAGGTCACCGAGACCCGCACTCAGCTGTCCGCCGCCGACCTGGTGGTCGTGCCGGCCGGCACCCCCGGGCTGAGCCGGACCGTGGCGGACCGGGTCCGGGCCGTCCCCGGGGTGCAGGCGGCGGTGATCACCCCGACCTCCGTACTGGCTCCGATCGACGGCGGCCAGGCCCTGGTGTCCTTCCGGGCCGCGACGGCGGACCCGGCCGCACTGGCGGCCGTCGACCGGCTCCCGGTCGTCGCCGGCTCGCTCGCCGACCTCGGCCCGGGCTCGGTCGTACTCAGCCGCACCTGGCCGGGCTCGCCCGCGGTCGGCGAGCGGATCGCCGTCCGGCTGGCCGACGGCACCCCGCGGGAGCTGCGGGTCGCCGCCCTGCTGGGCACCGGCGCCGAGGCCGTCCAGGCCTGGGTGACCGGCCCCGACGCCGTCACCGGCGGGGTCGGCGGACCGGCCCTGGCCGAGCGGATCGACCTGCGGCTGCTGCCCGGCACCGACCGGGCACAGGCCACCGCCGCCCTGCGGACGGCCGTGGACGGGCTGGGCGCCCGGCTCGAAACGCCGGAGCAGGTCTGGTCGGCCGCCACCGACAGCACCGCGCGGGACTCCTGGAACGCCCTGCTGATGATCCTCGGCCTGGCGATCGGCTACGCGGTGATCACCCTGGCCAACTCGCTGGTGATGACCACCGGCGACCGGCGGCGGGAGCTGTCCCTGCTGCGGCTGGCCGGCGCCACCCGGGGCCAGGTGCTGCGCACGGTGGCGGTCGAGACCCTGCTCTGCGTGGCGGCCGGCGCCCTGCTGGGCGGGCTCGGCACGGCGATCAGCGTCGGCGGCTCCTGGACGGCGCTGACCGCGCTGGTCGGCCCGACGCCGATGGTGCTGCCGTGGACGGTGATGGGCGTGCTGGCGGCCTGCTGCGCCGCCGTCGCACTCCCGGCGGCGGTCCTCCCGGCGGCCCTCGCCCTGCGCGGCCGCGACGGCAGCGGCATCCTGCGCGGCGCGGCGGGCGCGGCCTGAGGCCTCGCGGGCCGTCGCCTCGCGGGCCCGGGCGGGGCCTCGCGGGCCCGGGCGGGGCCTCGCGGGCCCGGGCGGGGCCTCGCGGGCCCGGGCGGGGCCGGGTCTGCCAACAGGTCTGCCAGCAGGCCTGCCAGGACTCGGCGAGGGCCGGGCCGTCCATGGTCAGCTGATCACCCGGTCCGACGACCGTACGAACCCTCCCGGCGGCGCAACCGCCCGTGGCGCCGTCGGGAGGGGCGGCGGGCCCGCGGCTAGCGTGGCGGCATGGTCGCCCAGGAGCTCGATCTCAGCGCGCTGCGCCGGGTGTACGGACGCACCGGGAGCCGGTGGTTCTACACCCGGGTGGCGCGCAACGCCCGGCACTGGGGGTGGACGGAGCCCGGCCAGTCCAAGTGGCGGCTGTGGCGGGCCCAGCGTCAGCTCGAGGACGTGCTCGGACGGAAGCTGGCGCTGCCCGCCGGATCACGGGTGCTGGACGCGGGCTGCGGGGCCGGGGTGGTGGCCCGGGCGATGGCGACCCGCTTCGGGCTGCTGGTCACCGGGGTCGACGTGCTGGACTTCCACCTCGCCGAGGCCCACCGCCTGAGCGCCCGTGCCGCCCTGGCCGACCGGACCGACTTCCGCTGGGGCGACTACCACGAACTCCCCTTCCCTGACGGCCACTTCGACGGCGCCTACTCGATGGAGACGCTCGTCCACTCCTACCACCCGGCCCGCGCGCTGGCCGAGTTCCACCGGGTGCTGCGCCCGGGCGGGCGGCTGGTGCTGCTCGGCCCGATGAGCACCGGCCCGGTGGACCAACTCCCCGAACCGGCAAGGGCCGTGCTCGAACCGTACCTGGACGCGATGGCGATGACCGGGGCCCGGCTCTACCACGCGGGCAACCTGCCGCAGCTGCTCGCCGGGGCCGGCTTCGAGGTCGAGGAGTCCCTGGACGCGACGCGGTACTACCTGCCGACCACCGAGGCGGTGCACGCGTACTTCCGGCTGCCATGGGAGCTGCTGCGCCGCCTCGGCGATCCGGCGCGCTGGCTCAACCTCCGTTCCACCGTGGAGATGTACGCGGTGCGCGAGCACATCGCCTGGTACGTTCACACCGCCGTCAAGCCACCGAGGTGACCGCCATGGCCGAGCACTCCGCCCCACTGCCGTACCCGAGTGGATGGTTCTGCGTGGGCCGCTCCCGCGACCTGCCGCCCGGCCGGGTGCGCACGGCCCGGCTGATGGGCGAGGACGTGGTGCTGTACCGGACGGCCCGGGGCGCGGTGCGCGCGATCGGGCCGCACTGTCCGCACCTGGGCGCGCACTTCGGCGCGGGCGGGCGGGTGCGGGGCGAGGAGCTGGTCTGTCCGTTCCACGGCTTCGCCTTCGCCCCGGACGGCTCCTGCACGGGCTCGCCGGACGGCACCCGGTTCCGCGGCGAGCTGGCGCGGCGCCGGCTGGTCGAGCGGGACGGCGCACTGTTCGTCTGGCGCGGCGAGTCGGGCAGTGAGTCGCAGAGCGGGCCGGAGGGCAGGCCGGAGAGCGTCGCACCCACCTGGGAGCTGCCGCCCGCGGTCGGGGTGCGGCCGCTGGCCTGGTGGAGCGGGGAGGTGCTGTCCCATCCGCAGGAGGTGATGGAGAACAGCGTGGACTTCCGGCACGTCTCGGTGCTGCACGGCCTGGACACCCGCGAGACCGCACCACCGGAGCCGGACGGCCCGCTGTTCACCGTCCACCAGCGCACCACCACCCGGTTCCCGGGCCTGGGCGCGGTGAGCCTGGACCAGCCGGTGACGCTGGCGGGGCTGGGCATGATGCGGCTGACGGCCGAACTGCCGGAGCTGGGCAGCTCGTTGCTGGTGTGGGTGCTGCCGACGCCGCTCGCGCCCTGGCGCACCCTGGTGCGCTTCGCGGTGACCGCCACCGTACCGGTGCCGGGGGTCGGGGCGGCGCGGGCCGTGGACCGGGCGGCGTCCTGGCTGGCCCTGCAGGCCTCGGTACGGATCGTCAAGCAGGACCGGCCGGTGCTGGCCCACAAGCGGTACCTGGCGCAGCCGCGACTGGTGCCCGGGGAGCGCTCGATCGGGTTGTTCCGGCGCTGGGCACGGCAGTTCTACCCGGAGGGCTCCGACGACGGCGGCGGCGGGGCGGCGGAGCCGGCCAGCGACTCCCAGAGCGGATCGGGCAGCCCGGGCACCGACCGCCCCTCGGACTGCCACAACCGGGCCAGCTCGGTGTAGATGGGCACCTCCGGACCGGGTTCCGGAGGGTGCCCCGCACCGTGCAGGATCGTTTCTTCGGCCGACCAGGGCCAACCGGTCGATGTCACCTCAGAACTACTCACATCCACCCAACGCGCCCCATGCGCACCGGGTCACGCTCGCGTCAACCGGGCGGCCCGCACATCCACCCCGCACATCCACCCCGCGCGGGCCGCCCGCACATCCCCCCACGTCCACCCCGCGCGGGCCGCCTCCGGTGAACGGCCCCGCCGAAAGCCCTACCGCCGCCGCCCCGCCGCCAGCAGCTCCGCCACCGTCGCCAGCTTCACCCGCGGCCGCCCCTGCGCCGCACCGCGCTCGCGCTCCGCCCGGTCCACCGCACGCAGCTCCTTCAACCCGACGGCGTCCGGCCGGCGCCGCCGCACCAGGCGTTCGAACTCCGCCCGCCCCGCCGGGGGTTCCGGCAGCACCCGGGCCACCGCGTCGTCCAGCAGCGCGTCCACCGTCTCCCGCGCGCAGGCCCGGTTGGCCCCGATCCCGCCGGACGGCCCGCGCTTGGCCCAGCCGACCACGTACGCGCCCGGCAGCGCCCGCCCGGTGGCCGGGTCGACGACCCGTCCGCCCCGCCGGGCGACCGTCCCGGTCCGTTCGTCGAAGGGCAGCCCCGGCAGCGGCACGCCGCGGTGCCCGATGGAGCGCACCACCAGCCCGGCCCGCAGGGCCTCGCGCTCCCCCGTCGTCCCGTCGGGCTCGCCGTCCTCGGTCAGCCGCGTCCGCTCGACCGTCAGCCCGCCGACCCGGCCGTCCGCCGCGGTCAGCTCCACCGGGGTCGACAGGAAGCGCAGCACGATCCGCCGGCCCGGCCCCGGTTCCGCGCCCTCGCCGGTGCGCACCAGCGGCAGGCCGGCCAGCAGCGCGGCCCGCGAGTCCGGCGCGGCCGCCTCGATCGCCGCCCGTACCTGCGGGTGGTCCTCGACCACCAGCTCGACCCCGGGCAGCCGCCGCAGCGCCAGGAACTCCGGTGCGGTCCAGGCCGCCTGCCCGGGACCGCGCCGGGCCAGCAGCACGACCTCCCGGACCCGGCTGCGGCGCAGCGCGGCCAGGGCGTGGTCGGCGATGTCGGTGACGGCGAGCCGGTCGGGGTCGGTGAGCAGGATGCGGGCGATGTCCACCGCGACGTTGCCGTTGCCGACCACCACGACCCGCTCGGCGGACAGCTCGACCGCGTCGGCGGGCACCGTCGGGTCGGCGTTGTACCAGCCGACGAAGGAGGTCGCGGGCAGGCTGCCGGGCAGGTCCTCGCCGGGCACGCCGAGCCGCCGGTCGGCGGCCGCGCCGACCGCGTACACCACCGCGTGGTGGTGCGCGGCCAGTTCCTCGTGGGTGACGTCGGTGCCGACCTCCAGGTTGAGGTGCATCCGCAGCCGCGGGTCGTGGAAGACGCTCGCGAAGCTCTCCGCGATCCGCTTGGTGGACTGGTGGTCGGGGGCGACGCCGTGCCGCAGCAGGCCGCCGGTGACCGGCAGCCGGTCGATCATGGTGAGTTCGGCGCTGGTGCAGCGCAGCAGTTCCTGGGCGGTGTACCCGGCGGAGGGGCCGGTGCCGACCACGGCGATCCGCAGGGTGCCGAGCTCGCCCGGCAGGCTGCGCGGGAAGCTGGGCGCGCCCCAGGCGTGGTCGTTGGGGTGGTCGCGGTACCAGTCGCGGTTGAGGTCGCCGAAGACCACGTCCGGCCCGCGCAGCCGGTCGACCGGGTACACCGCGTCGACCGGGCAGGCGTCCGCGCAGGCACCGCAGTCGATGCACGCCTGCGGGTCGATGTACAGCATGTCGGTGGTGCCGAACTCCGGCTCCTCCGGGGTCGGGTGGATGCAGTTGACCGGGCAGACGGACACGCACGAGGCGTCGTTGCAGCAGGTCCGGGTGATCGCGTAGGCCATGGCCGGGGTGGGTCCTCGCTGTGGGTGACGGATCGTCAGAGCATGTGCACGCGGCGGTAGATCGCCGCCGACCGGCTGGTGAGCAGCCCGGCCTCGGCGAGGAACGCCATCAGGTGCCGGGAGCTGTTGCGCATCATCGCCTTGCGGTGCTCGTTGCCCTTCACCTCGTCGAGGGCCCGGGCCACGTCCAGCCCGACGGCCTTGTAGACGCCCGGGTGGACCATGCTGCTGACGATGACGTACGCGCCGATCGCGATGCCGGTGGCCGAGGTGCGGCGCCGGGCCGGGCCCGCGTGGCGGACCCGTTCGCGGATCTCCTGCCGGGCGAACTTCATGTGCCGGGACTCCTCGACCACATGGATCCGGGAGGTGCCGCGGACGATCTCCAGGACGTTCTCGCCGCGCATCCAGTCGCGCTGCATGACGTCCAGCACCTCCTCGGCCACCAGGATGCCGCCGTAGGCGAGTTCGCCCTTGGCGAGCGCCTTGAAGGCGCGCCCGGCCTGGGCGATCACCTTGTTGGGCCGGTAGGCGGGGACGCCCATCTTCTGGCAGGCGCGGGCGAACATGATGGAGTGGCGGCACTCGTCGGCGATCTCGGTGAGCGCGAACTGGAACTCGGCGTTGGCGGGGTTCTTGAGGTACTGGTCCCGCAGCACCATCTGCTGGAGGATCATCTCGAACCAGATGCCGGTGTTCATGATCGAGCAGACCTCGTGCCGGGTGAGCATGACCCGCTGCTGCTCGGTCATCTCGTCCCACAGCCGGGTGCCGTAGAGGGTGCTCCACTCGGGATTCAGACCGTAGTGCTCCTCGGGGAGGGGCGCCTCCCAGTCGATCTCGGTCGTCGGGTCGAAGGAGAGGGTGGCGGCCGACTCCAGCAGCCGCTTCGAGACGTCGTCGTCGGCCGCCGTGTGGCCGTGTTCCGCTACCCCGTGGCCGTTCCGGTCCGCCGCCGTCTGCCGGATGAGAGCCATGGCTGCCTCCTGGTGCCTGCCTCTGCGGGTTCCCGCCCACCCGCCTTATTAGACGGACAGTACAATAAGAGCCGGTCCCCGAGAACCCCCTGCGCAGTACGTTCAAGCCCGGCGCCGGTCTTCGGCGTCGAAGAGGACCAGGGCATGGGCGGCGGGCCGGAGGGCGTCGCGCAGCGCGGACGCGGTGGTCCGCTCCAGGCCGCCGAGGGCTTCGGCGAGTTCGTCGATGACGTCCTGGGCGATCTCGGCCGCGACCGCGTCCGGGGCCGTACGCGGGCCGAGCTTGCTGACGGCGGCGGCCGCGCGGGTGGGGGTGAGCAGGGCGGAGGCCTGGACCAGCAGCCAGGCGGGGACACCGGCGGCACCCTCGGGCGGGGGGAGATACGGGCGGGCGCCGTCGTAGCGCCCGTCCTCGGCGAAGGCCTTCTGCTTGACCTTGAGCACCGGCCGGGCCGCCGCCCCCGACTCGCGCCATTCGCCGGCGGGTTTGAGGACGTAGCCCTCGGCGAGGTTGTCGGCGAGCTCGGGCAGTCCGAACAGGGCCGGCACCCGGCTGGGGAAGGCGGCGGGCAGGTCCTGGAGGGTGTTCAGCGGGCCACGGGCGAGCAGCGGCGCACAGCTGAGCCCGGCCGCGTCGGCGGCGGAGCGGAGCTCCCGGTCGGCGAGCCAGCAGCGGCCGTCGGCGGTCTCCACCGTGGCGTCGAAGGGCAGCCAGCGCAGCCCGGGGTCGTACCAGACCCCCGTCTGCACGGGGTCGACGCCGGGGGCGGCGGGCACCCCGGGGTGGGGATAGCGGCCGCCGGCCAGTTCCCCGTACACGGTGACGACGGCGTCGCGGCCCCGGCCGGCCCGTACCGCCGCCGCGAACCGGCCCGCCGCGACGCGCAGTCGGGGCCAGATCCGGCTGACGCCGAAGAAGGCGTCGAGGTCCTCGTCCCCGAGCAGGTCACGCCGCTTGGCGGCCCGTACGGTGTCGCCCTGGCAGACCACGGCGAAGTGCGCGCCGTGGACCTTCTCCGCCGCCGTCCACTCCCGGCTGCCGGGCGCGTCGGGGCGCCCCCTCGCGGGGATCTTCGGATAGGGCGTCAGTTCGGACCAGGAGTCGGGCACGAACAGGATCCTCGCCGCAAAGCCCCACCCCCGCAACGGAGATACCCGAGCGGGTCGCTTCCACCCGCGTGGACGCGGCGGCCTCCCACCCCGGCGGCACGCACCGGGCCCGTGCCGGGCACCCACCGGGCTCACGACGGGCGCACAGGGGGCAGAATCGTTACTCTTCGTGTCGATATGCACGCCCTCCGTGAGAGGATCACGCCGACGGCACCCCCGAACCCGAGGAGTAGGCATGGCCGACCGCCAGAACGGCACCGTGAAGTGGTTCAACGACGAGAAGGGCTACGGGTTCATCAGCCCGGAGTCCGGCCCCGACCTGTTCGTACATTTCCGGGCGATCGAGTCGACCGGCTTCAAGTCCCTGGTGGAGGGCCAGAAGGTCTCCTTCGAGGCCGTCCAGGGCCAGAAGGGCATGCAGGCCGACAAGGTCCGGGTCGAGGAGTAGCGGCCCGAGGGATCCGTTCGCGCGCCCGGGCGGCGGTGGCCGACCGGGCGCGCGTCCGCCTTCCGGGGCGGGGCGGTTCCGCTACCGGGCGCGGAGCCCGGCCAGTGCCCCCTGCACCTGCTGGACGACCGCCGGGGGCAGCGTGCCGTACTTCATCGACTCGCCGCTCGCCTGGCCCGGGCCGCTGACCGCGTAGGACGCGAGGCCCGCCACCACGGCGGAGTTCCCGCCGCGCTCGCAGAAGCCGAGGTAGCCGATGCCGACCACGGGATAGCCGCCCTTGACCGGCTTCTGGTAGTCGAGCTTCACGGACAGCCGACTGCCCGAGGTCTCCACCGTGCCGGTCGCGGCCATCGCATTGGCGGTCGCGGTGCTCGGGGCGGCGTCGGAGTCACCGGTCCGCACCCGGACCGTGTGGAGGTTCCCGACGGCATGCAGCGGGACGAAGCCGATCGACCACTGGGCACCGGCGACGGCGCCGGGGATGCTCGCCTCGGTCGCCCCCGGCTGGGCCTTCACCTCGGAGCCCCAGACCGCGCTCACCTCGTACGGCCAGTCGGCGGGCGCGGCCTTGCCGAGGTACTGGGAGAACACGTAGGAGGACCAGGACAGCCCGGCCGGGACCCGCACGTCGATCGGTGAACCGGGCAGCACCGCAGCCGGGTTGAGCGCCCTGATCGCCGGGTCGTTCCAGGCCTGGATCTGCTTCCGGAAGATCTTGGCGAGCGTCGGGGCGTCGAGTACCAGGTCGGCCACGCCGGGCACGTTGAAGACGACCGCGAGGGGGGCCACGGTGACCGGGAGCTGGGACACCTGGCCGGTGGCGCAGCGCTTGCCGTACGTGACCGCCTGCTGCTCGGTCAGCGTGGTGTCGAAACCTGCGGCGTCGAGCCCGCCGTCGGCGAAGAGGGTCGCATTGGAGGTCTTGAACGGGTCGTCGGCGCCGGGGGCCGCAGGGCCCTTGTAGGTCAGCCGGTTGCCCGGGCAGGCCTTGCCGAAGTCCGCCGTCCACCGCTCGACGAGGGCGGCCTCCATTCCGTCCACGCCGATGGCGGCTTGTCCGGCCGGGGCGCAGCTGACGCCGGAGGCGGGGGCGGACGGGCCGGTCTGCCCCGTCTGCCCGGCCTGCCCCGTACCCGGCTGCTGGTCGTGCCAGGTGAGGTAGCCGAGCGTGCCCGCCGCGGCGACCACGACGGCCGCCACGGCGGCGCCGACCAGCAGGGCCTTGCGCGGGCGGGGTCGGCCGGCGGGGGCGGCGGCGGTGGCCGCGGACGGGGCGGTCGGCAGGTACGGCGGTACGGTCGGCGCCATCGGCGGCGGCACCTGCGCCGGTGTCGGCACCTGCGCCGGAGCGACCGGGTTGGGGGCCGTCGGCGTCGGCACGACCGGGGCAGCAACAGAGGCCGGAGCAGCAGCAGGCACCACCGGCCCCGTCCGCAGCTGGACCGTCCGCCCCCTCGCCCCCTCCCCGGTCATCCGCAACAGCCCCTCCACCGTGGGCCGTTGCTCCGGCTCCTTGGCCAGGCACCCGATGATCAGCGGATACAGCTCGGGCGCCAGCCCGGCCAGGTCCGGCTCCTCGTAGACGACCCGGAAGCCCACGGCGTGCGAGGAGTCCGCGCCGAAGGGGCCACGCCCGGTGGCGGCGAAGGCCAGCACGGAGCCGAGGGCGAACACGTCGGTGGCCGTGGTCGCCGTGCCGTTGCGGAACTGTTCGGGGGCCATGAACGGCGGGGTGCCGACGGCGACGCCGGTGCTGGTGAGCTGGGTCTCGCCGGCGCTGCGCGCGATGCCGAAGTCGATGACGCGCGGCCCGTCCTCGGCGAGCAGCACGTTGCCGGGCTTGAGGTCGCGGTGGATCAGTCCGACGCGGTGGATCTCCTGGAGCGCCTCGGCGAGTCCGGCGGCGAGGCGCCGTACCTCGGTCGGGGCCAACGGGCCCTGTCCGGAGACCCGTTCGCCCAGGGAGGGGCCGGGGACGAAGAGGGTGGCCAGCCAGGGTGCCGGGGCTTCGGGGTCGGCGTCGAGGACGGGCGCGGTGAAGGCGCCGCTGACCTTGCGCGCGGCGGTGACCTCCTGCCGGAAGCGGGCCCGGAACTCGGCGTCGGCGGCCAGTTCGGGCCGGATGACCTTGACGGCCACCTGGCGGCCGGACACCGACCGGGCGCGGTAGACGACGCCCATCCCGCCCGCGCCGAGCCTGCCCTCCAGGAGGTATCCGCCGATCTCCCGCGGATCGTGTTCCGACAAGGTCACGTGCCGTTTCCTCCCCCAGGCGCGTCCGGCCGGTCGGCCGACCGACCGACCCAGCCTAGTGGGGGCCCGGACCGGCGGGTGAGGCAGGCAGGCTCAACCGCCCGCCGCCATCACCACCGAGCCCGACATCGTCCAGCAGGGCCTGGACGCCGTGGTGCGGCAGGACAAGCTGCCCGCCGCACCGGCGCCTGTCAAGGACGGCAAGGGCCGCACCCGGGCCTGCACGGCGGGCAAACGCTGATCCGCCGCCCGCCCCGGTAGCCCCTCGCGGATCACCCGTCGAAGTGGCACCAGATGATCCCGACGCCCGCACCGCTCGCGTCCCGCCCGACCAGGATGCTGCCCGAGGTGAAGTCGCAGGTGGGGAAGACCAGGGCGTTCGCGCTGCTCGCCGGGTCGACCAGGACGTCGAGCACCGGGCTCCGGGAGCCGGCCGCCCGCTGGGCCTCGAACTCGGCGGCGGCGTGGGCCGCCGGGTCCGCCGCCTCGGCGAACCCGGCAGTCCGGCGCAGGGCCCCGCCGATCGCCAGGTTGTCCGGGGTGGCGGAGTAGATCGCCGACGCGCTGTAGCTCAGCTCGTTGACGTCGTCGGAGGCCTGCTCCCAGTCCGCGTCCACCAGCGCCTCGGGGCCGGTACCGGCGGCGACCAGCGCGACCGCGGAGACGGTGGCGCCCCGCCCGTCGTCCCAGTCGTACGCGAGGTACACCTCGTGCAGCCCGTCGGCGATGACATTGAACGTGTAGTGGTCCCGGCCGTCGAGACCGCAGACCGCGACCTGCCCGCGGCTCGCCAGCCGCCCGGCCGGCGTGAACTCGCCCAGGAAGCCGGGCTCGTCCTCCCCGTGGTGCGCCCGCAGGACGGCTTCGATCGCTTCGATCATCTTCATGGCGGGGAGTGTGCCACCCCCCTCCGACAGTCCCGGCCCCGGCCCCTCACCGCCCAGGTGCGGGGCCGGTGGGGGGTGGCAGTGGTGGTGGGGGTGGCGGTGGTGGCGATGCCCGGACGTTCTGCGGCCGCAGCCAGGGCGCAGTGACACGGCCGGGCGGTCCGGGGACCGCCCGGCCGTTCGCCGTAGCCGTGGAGCTCAGCCGCCGGACGGCGGGCCGGTGGCTGCGGTGGCCGCGGCGACCGCGCCGGGCGGGATGAGCCGCCGGGCGACGAGGTCGGCGTAGACCTGCTGGAGGTGGGTGACCTCTCCGGCGACGGGGTTGACGGCCGCCGAGGCCGGTGCGGTGACGCCCGCGAGGACGTCGTCGGTGCGCGGCGCGGCGAGGGTGAGCACGGGCCCGATGTCGGCCGCCGCGGCGTCGCGCGCGGTGAGGGCGGGCAGCGACCAGCGCCGCTCGACGGTGCGCAGGATGCTGGTGTGGTCCAGCTGCGCGGCGGCGTCGGGTGACCGGAAGACGGTGCCGGGGGCGATCAGCGGGGAGACCAGGACGGTCGGCACGCGGACGCCGAACCGCTTGAAGTCGAAGCCGAGTTCGCCGATGGTGCCGTCGCCGGGCGGGGCACTGGTGGTGGGCGGTGGGACGTGGTCGTAGCAGCCGCCGTGTTCGTCATAGGTGATGACGAGCAGGGTCTTCCCCCAGGCCGGTGCCGGTCCGTCACGCAGGGCCCGGTAGACGTCCCGGATCAGCTGCTCGCCCAACGCCACGTCGAGGATCGGGTGTTCGCTGTTCCCGGTGGCCCCCCAGCTGGGTTCGAGGAAGGTGAAGGAGGGCAGGGTGCCGGCCGCGGCCGCCGCCTGGAAGGCGGTGAAGACGCCGAAGTGGTCGGCGGAGGCGCCGTGGATGTCGGGGAAGTTCCCGGAGACCAGCGGCGCGGCGTGGTAGCCGTAGGCCCGCCACGACACCCCGGCACTGGTGAGCCGGCCGAAGATGCTGGGGCAGGTGAAGTTGTGGGTGTGGTCGTCCAGGTGCCCCTGGCTGGTCGCCGCGCAGGAGAACGCCCGGTTCGGCAGGGTCTCGGTGGGCACGGAGCTGTACCAGTGGTCGCACACCGCGTAGCCGCGGGCCAGCGCGGAGATCACCGGCACGGTGTCCGGGGTGAAGCAGCTCATGATGTCGGCCGGGACGGTGCCGGGCAGGACGGTGTGGTTCGGCTGGGGAGGCTGGTCCAGCACCCGCGCGAAGTCCGTCACGAACCCCTGCATCCCGGCGACCGGCGGCGTCGGCGGGTTGGGTGTGCCGAAGAGCTGGGCGTTGGTCGGGCCGTACCCCTCACCGGGGTTGGCGCCCGGCATGAAGTACGGGTGGGGGTCCGTCGACCGGATGCGGCGGACGGTGACGAGCTTGCCGTTCTGGTCCGGGTTGGTCTCCTGCCCGGTCAGGCCCTCGTACGGCTGGCCGGCCGGGGAGACGTTGCCCTCGTCCGTGTACAGGAACCCCAGCATGTGGTCGAAGGAGCGGTTCTCCAGCATCAGCACCACCAGGTGCTCGACCGCCTGGAGTCCGTCGCCGCCGGACATCAGCTTCGCCGCTTGCTCGGCAGCCACTGGTCGCGCGGGATCCGGCGCCGTTCACGGCGGCTGCCGACGTGTGCGCGGCTGTGGTAGGCGACGGTGAGGGCGGCGGTCTTCTGGGTCCATCCGGTGCCGGCCGAGACGTCGAAGACCCCGATGTAGCCGCCGCTGAGGAGTTCGAGCGGCTGCTTGATGGCATTGCCGTGGTCGAACCGGGCGCCGTTCGCCGGGCGGCCGGACTGGAACCACGCGGGGTAGACGAAGTCGCTGACCTTGACCCCGGCGATGTCGTACGCGTAGCTCTCGTCCTGGCAGGCGTCGCACACCTCCATGGAGTACAACGTCCCCTTGTTGGCGGTCGGTTGGTCGAAGACCACCTGGTCGATGTCCGGGTCCGCGATCATCTCCAGCAGCTCGTGGCTGGTCGTCACGGTCCAGTTCTCGCCGTACTGCTTGTCGGTGGCGGCGAAGACCTTGCCGATCGGCAGGAAGCTCGTGGTCACGTCGTGGTACCCGAGGGCACCGGCCTGGTCGGAGTTGTCCAGGACGACCAGCCACCAGGCGTTGTCGGAGAGTGCGCTCGACGCGACGAAGGACAGGTCCGCGTCGACCCCCCACGCCGGGGCGAAGTCCCGGTGGACCTGGGTCTGGAGTGCGGGGACGACGGCGCTCACCTCGTGGTCGGTGAGCACGGTGCTCTCGTTGGTCACTTCGATCTTGATGATGGACATTTCTCCTCCCGATGTCTCATTTGGTGGTGTATACGTAGGTGATACGTATCTGCCGTAAATGTCGCTTGTATACTTACAGCCTGTGCCGCGCAACGGCGGACGTCAAGACCGAGGGCAGCCCGGGAGGGGCACTGGTGGAAACCGACTCGACCCCCGAGCCGAAGCCGTCCGGCCGGGGCCGACTGAGCAGGCCACGGGTGCTGCGCGCGGCGGTCACCCTGGTCGACCGCGAGGGCCTCGCGGCGCTCACCATGCGCAGCCTCGCCGTCGACCTGGGCGTGGAGCCGATGGCGCTCTACCGCTACGCCGACGGCAAGCAGGCGCTCCTCGACGGCATGGTGGAGGCCTTCTACGCCGAGGTGAACGAGCAGGTGGGCGAGAGGGCGGGCGACAGGACGGGCGAGGGCGGGGGTGAGGGCGACTGGCGGGCACAGCTGCACCACGTCGCCCGGGCCTTCCACCGGGTCGCCGACGCCCACCCGGAGGTGTTCTCCCTGGTGGCCACCCGCCCGCTCAGCGTCCCACTGGCCCGCCGCCCGGCCTCGATGCTCCAGCTCAACGAGCTCGTGCTGACGGTGCTGAGCCGGGCCGGCCTCGACGACCGGGCCACCCTGCGCCTCTACCGGACCGTGGTCGGCTGGGCGATCGGCTTCCTGCTGGTGGACAAGCGGCAGGTGATCGACAACCCCGACGACCCCGAGCCCCTGCTCCGCCTCGGCCTGCACCGCCTCCCCGCCACCGAGTACCCACTGCTGCGCACCCTGGCCCCGCTGCTGGTGGACCACGACGCGGAAGCGGAGTTCGCCACCGGCCTGGACGCCCTCCTGGACCGCCTGGTGCCGTAAAGCAAGAAGGCCGGTCGATCCGAAGATCGACCGGCCATTCGCTGTGCGCGAGGGGGGAGTTGAACCCCCACGCCCTTTCGGGCACTGGAACCTGAATCCAGCGCGTCTGCCTATTCCGCCACCCGCGCATCTGGGTGATGGGTTAACTATAGACCATCTGGAGGGGTGCCTCTGACCACCTCAGGGCTACGAGGGAAAGCCCCCGGACCGGACGGCCGAGAGGAAGGACTCCCAGGCCGGGGCGGGGAAGATGAGGACCGGGCCGTGCGGGTCCTTGGAGTCACGTACGGGGACGGCGCTGGGGAGGAATCCGAGGGCCACCTCGATGCAGTCCCCGCCGTCGTTGCCGCTGTAGCTGCTCTTCCGCCAGGTGGCTTCGGCGAGCTCGTTGCTCATCATCTCTGTAACCCTCCAGCGCATCGGCGATCAGCCGGAGCGACTCGCACTCCGACGGGCATTCGGCACGGAGCTGATCATAGTGACGCTGGTACTTGACGACAGTGGCCGGAGCATCGCTCAAGTGCCCTTGTTCAAGGCTCTCCGAGTACACCGAGCGTTGCCCGTCCGGCAGCTCCAGCAAAACCATAGCCGTCTTGATGATCATCCGCCGACCCGAGAACGGCGCAACGTGGATGATGACGTTCGGCAGCTGCGCCACCCGCAACAGATGTTCCATTTGACGGCGCATCACCGACGGCCCACCGACAACCGTACGGATAGCGCTCTCATCGAGAATGACGATCAACAGCGGCCCATCCCCATCCGGCACGATAAAGCGGCTCTGCCGACTGAGTCGAGCCCTGGTCAGCTCCTCGATCTCCTCCGGCTTGCCAGCGGCATCACCAGTCTCGAAGATTGCGCGCGCGTACTGGTAGCACTGCAAGAGGCCATGAATCAAGCTGTCTTGGTACACCCGCAACCCGACAGCGATGGCCTCACGATCCGCCTGCTCCTGAAACCAATCCGGATGCTCGACTGACGCATCCCAGTCGACCCGCCCGTACAGCCGCTTCAACAGGTCACCAGTGCCGTAGAGCCGGTCGAACTCTCCGACCTCCTCGACCGTCGGCTTCCGCTTCCCGCTCTCGGTCCGTGAGATCACCGTCCGATCGCAGTGCAGGAGCTTGCCCACGTCCCCCTGGGTGCAGCCCGCCGCCTCTCGGGCGTACTTGAGCTCCTCGCCGAACATGATCGCGGAGCTAACGGTCGCTCCCCGCCTGGTCTTTCCCTGTGCCACGACTGCCCCCAGTTGTGCACCGCACGTCCCGCACGCCTAACTGGCGTCACCGTACCTCCGCAACCCCGATGATTGACACCAGAACGCAATCATTCGCGTGCACAGCGTGATTGCGCGCGCCTTTCGCGCTCCCCTATTCCGCCCCCTCCCGAGGTCCCCCCATGCCCATCTCCCGCCGCCCCCGCGCGTTCGCCGCCCGCCTCGACTCCTGCGCCGAATCCACCCCCCTGGCCCGGTACTTGCTCCGCGCCTACCTCGCCGCCCTCCCCACCGGCGACCGCTACCGCGACATCGCCGAACTCCTCCTCGGCGAACTCTTCGCCAACGCCGTCCAGCACTCCGACGCCCCCACCGACCGCCTCATCGAGATCCGCTTCGCCCTCGTCAACGACCGCCTCCGCCTCGAAGTCCACGACGCGGGCACCGGCCGCCCCTCCCTCCGCACCCCCACCACCACCGACGAGCACGGACGCGGCCTCTACCTCGTCAACGAGCTGGCCGAACGCTGGGGTTACTGCCCGAGGGCCGGCGGCATCGGCAAGTTCGTCTGGGCGCTCGTCGCCCCCTCCCCCACCCTCCTCGCCGCCTGAAAGCCCACACCCCGATGCTGCCTCCACTCCCCACCCTCGCCCGGCACGCCCTCGACCGCGGCCACACCCCCGCCGAGACCTACGCGATCCTGGCCCGCCGCACCCACAAGCCACTGCCCGCCGCGCGCGCCGTCTGCCTCGCCCTCGCCATCCCCCACGCCGAGACCACCATCCGCCTCAACGAGTGCTACGACGCCCTCCTCGCCAACCCCCGCCCCGGCACCGAGGCCGACACCGGCGAACTCCTCGAAGCCCTCGGCGTCTTCGACATCCCCAAGGCCCTCACCCCCACCGAACTCGCCGTCGTCGAGCACTTCCTGGCCGCCATCGACGCCATGGGCGGCATCCGCGCCGGCCACCAGCACGGCCTCGCCCGCTGGTTCACCACCGGCAACCTCACCGCCGCCTACCTCTCCCTCACCGCAGCCCGCCCCCTGCCCAGCACCGGCGACCCCATCCGCTACTGGACCACCCTCGTCACCGCCGGCGAACTCCTCACCGCCGAACCCGCCCCCGACCCCCGGATCAGAACCGCGCTCGCTCAGTGCCGCAGCCGTGCGGCCCGGGCCAGTTCGGCGTCGTACTGATCGGCGTCGAAGTGGAAGTCCGGCAGCCGCGCGGCCTCGTAGGGCACCTCCCAGTCGGACCACTCCACGATGCCCCCGCACCGCCGCACGACCACCGAGACGAACCCGCAGCACCCGCCCGTGCACTCGGGTTCGCCCAGCACCACCCGCCGGGGATCGGCAGTCGCGTGCAGGAGGCCGTCACCCTCGGCGGGCAGCACCTCGTCCGCGAACGGACCCCGGCCACCGGCCCCGACGGCCTCCGCCACCACCTCCGCACCGTCGATCCACACCCGCACCAGCGGCACCCACCGCCGCCCCTGCTGCTCCACCACGAGCTCGATCCGGTTGAACACCCCAACACCCCCCACCCGCACCGGAAGTCGGCCCGTCCGACTTCCCGTACACCACACCGTCAGCCCCGCCCCCGCCCCCGGGCAACCCGTTTTCCCCCAGCCCCACCTCCCCCGCACAGGAAGTCGGCCCGTCCGACTTCCTGCGCAACCGGGGATCGCACGCGGCTACAGCACGGCGACGCACCCGCCCAAGTCGGCGGTCAGGAAGACGAGGTGGGAGTCACCGGCCATCTGCACCCGCCCCAGGGCGACCGGGGTGTCCCCCGCGCGCCGAAGGGCCGGCAGTCCCTGCTCGAAGTCCTTCGCGGTGACGACCCCGTCCTCCGCCATCCATCGGGCCCGCCACTCCCAGATGGCGAACAGCTGGCCGGCCGGTGCCGTCGAGCCGGCCCACACCTGGAAGCCGGCACCGGCCCGCAGGGCCAGCGCGGCCCGCTGGGCGCCGTCGGTGCCGTGGCGTTCGAGGATGGTGATCAGGGATTCGCGTTCCACGCCGTGCAGTATGCGCCGCACCCCGCAGCCAGATCTCATCGGGCGAAGGACGGGCCACCGACGCCGAGGTCGAGCCGCGCCTGCGCGTGGTAGGCGTTGAGCAGTTCGATCAGGGCGACGCCGTTCGGCTCCCCCGCGTGCTCGCGGGCCGCGATCTCGGCCTCCCACAGCGCGGCGTTGACCGCCTTCGCCGCCTCCACCGCGCCGGGGCTCGCGAGCAGGACGAGCGTCTCGAAGAGCGCCGACCGCTGGATCTCGGCCCGCTCCATCGTGGCCAGGAACTCCGCCCGCTCCGCCGTCCCCTCCCCGGCCTGCCTGGCCCGCTTGGCGACCGAGTCGATCTCCTTCACCGAGGTCGCGTACTGCACGTAGGTGTCGAGCTTCCGCTCGTCCCACCGCGTGGCCATGGCGCGCTGGTGCTTGGTCCGCTCGGCCCACCCGGTGGCCACGAAGGAGGTGAGCGCGCCCAGCAGGACGCCGACCAGCGTGACGATCTGAGTAATCACCGCCCAGAACCTACCGGCCTCACGCAGCGAGGGCCGTGCTGGGTCGCACGGCCCTCGCCTGGGGGTGTGGGGCGCCCCGACCCCGCCCTCGTCGTCCGGATCTGCACGTGGTAGTGAGCTGTGCGCTGTGCTCCGTCACCTGTACGCGGTGCTGAGCTGCACTGTTGGGTGGGGAATCGAACCCCTTGCGTTGCTCTTCACGCGCCAAGGACCGGATAGACCGCCGGCCCGCGGTGTGTGCACGCCTCCGTGACGACTACCTGCTACTCCCACACCCTGCTCATGGGACCGGGAGGTCAGTCCTCGATCAGGTCGATCTCCCAGTTGGTGCGCTGGATCAGGGTGTCCACCTCGCGGATCTCCTTGGCCAGCGCGTCCGCCTGGGCCCGGAGCTCTGCGACCGGCAGAGCAGCAAGGATCCGGAGCTCGGACCGCAACTGCCGTACGGCTCCGCGCTGGTCGCGCCCGGAGGCGGCGTCGGCGGCCGCGGTGATCACCGAGTGGCGCAGCCGCAGGACGTCCCGGCGGGCGAGGGCGTCGGTGAGGGTGCCGCCGCCCTCGATCCGCGCGGTGGAGTTGGTCCGGTTGATCTGGCGGATCAGCCGCTCCAGCTCGTCCAGTACCTCTCCGGCCTGGGCCAGGACCTCCGCCGCGCTCTCGGCCGGCTCCTCGCCCTCCTGGTAGCGGGCACTGCCGACGACCCGCGCCCGCAGCTGCTCCACCTGCCGCACCGCGGCCGCGCGCTGCGCGAGCGCCTCTGCCAGCTTCACCGCGTCATCGCCTCCCCGTCCTCCTGATCGTCCGGCAAGTATGCACGTCAGCGCGGTACGGCACGGTGCCGGGGGCGCCGCACCGGGTGCCGTCCCCCATCCCCCGCGCGGGGGAGCGGAGTTGGGCCTCGCGCACGATCCGGGCGCAGCGGGCCGCGCGCCAGCATGGGGGCCATGGACATGGACACCCACCGGAACCCGCCGACCGCCGCCGCCCTCTCCGCTGCCCCGACGCACCGACCGCCCGCCCGCTGGGCGGTACGGGCCGCGCAGGTCGCGGCGCTCACGGCCGTACCGTCCGGGGTCTGGCGGATCGCGATGGGGGTCGGCATACCGGTGGGGTTCGACACCACGGGCCTGGACATCCCCGGCTGGTTCAGCGCCATGTGCATCGCGATGAGCCTGGGCACCGAAGGGCTCACCCTGCTCACGCTCGGGCTGGTGCAGCCCTGGGGCGAGGTGGTGCCGCGCTGGCTCCCGCTGATCGGGGGAAGGCGGGTCGCGCCGCTGGCGGCGGTGGTCCCGGCGCTGCTCGGCGCGGCCGTCGTGATGCTGCTGACGATCCCCCGGGCGGGCGGCTTCGGCGGGGCCCCGGGAGCCCCGACCGGGCCGGCCCTGCTCCTGATGGACGCCTGCTACGCGCCCCTGCTGCTCTGGGGCCCGCTGCTCGTGCTCGTCACCGTCGCCTACTACCGCCGGCGCCGCGCCTGAACCGAAACCGGAAGCGGAACCGGAAGTCGGCCCGGCCGACTTCCGGTGCACGCCTTATCCCGCAGATCAACCGGACATCACGCGGGCCGGAGCACCCGGCCGCCCGCCCCGCGACCGCCTCCGGCGGACTCCCACTCCCGTACCGTCACGCCGACCGGGACTTCCAGGCGAAGGCGAACTCCGTCCGTGGCGCCAGTGCTCCGCCCTGCCAGGAGTCCGTGATGTCCATCCACCCGCTCAGGTGGGCGTCGAGGGCTCCGCCCGCACGCTCCTGGTCGTAGTAAAGGCTGAACTCGTAGACCCGGCCGTCGGCGGAGATGACCCGCCCCTCTTCGTGACTGAGGCTTTCCTGGAGAAGGTCCACGACGACCGTCCCCTCGGGATCGAGCCCCTGCTCGCGCAGCAACTCGCGCAGCCGCACCCAGAGATCGTGGGAGCTGTTCCGCAGGAGCCCGGTGTACTGCACGACGATGCTCGGTGTCATGCCCCCAAGTGTTCCAGCCGCCGCTGCTCGCCGCGGCCCGACAGCTGCGCGACGAATGGCCGGCCGCCCTGGAGGACGACGAGGACGACGGCGTGCGGCTGGAGCTCTACCCGGACGGCCTCGCCTTCGAGGCCCGGCCTGGGACGATGGGGGCGACGACCGATCCACCAGGGGGAACCGCATGGAGCTACGGCAGCTGCGCTGCTTCGTCGCCGTCGCCGAGGAACTGCACTTCGGCCGGGCGGCCGAGCGGCTGCTGCTCGGGCAGCCGGCGGTGAGCCAGCAGGTGCGGCGGCTGGAACGGGAGTTGCGGGTCGAGCTGTTCGACCGTTCGCCCCGGTACGTCCGGCTGACCCCGGCCGGGGAGCGGTTCCTGCCCGCCGCCCGGAACGTGCTGGCCGCCGAGGACGCCGCCCGGGCGCTCGCCGCCGACCTGGCCGCGCCCGCCGTACTGCGGCTGGGCACCGTCACCGGGCTCGCCGAGCGGCTCGACCTGATCCTGGAGGCCTACCAGCAGCAGGCCCCCGGGGTGCGCGTGGAACTGCACTCCGCCCCGGTGCGGGAGCGGCTGGCCCGGCTGTCGGACGGCCGGCTGGACGCCGCCTTCGTCCGCGGGGCGATCGCCGAGCACAACCCGGACCTGCCCTTCCTGCCCGTCTGGGCGGACGAGTTGGTGCTCGCGCTGCCCGCCCGGCACCCGCTCGCCGACGCAGCCGAGGTGGACCTCGCGGACCTCGCCGAGCTGCCGCTGCGGCTGACCGAGCGGGCCAACCACCCCGCGCTGGTGGACCTGGTGACCGAGGCCTGCGCCCGGGCCGGCTTCCGGCCCGTCCTCGGCCCGGCGCACGGCGCCCTCCAGGACACCCTGGCCTCGATCGGCACCGGCACCCCGATGTGGACGGTGGTGTACGCGGCCAACGCCCGGATGGTGAACACCCACCGGGTCGCCTTCCGCCCCTGCCGCACCCCGCTGGCGCTGCCCACCTCGATCGCCGTACGACGCTCCGCCCCGGTGCCCCGGCTACTCCTGGAAACCTGCCGCAGAACGCCCCCGACCTGGGACGATCAGGATTCGTGATCGCTACGAGAGCGATTCGGGTCTGGGTGCGGACAGCACTGATCGGGTGGACTGTTCCCAGCCGGAGAACCCGGCGGAAGAGCCCGGCGGAAGAGCCGGGCAGGACACCCGGTCAGGAGCCGAAGATGCCGATCGTCACCATCCAGCAGGGCCCGCGCAGCGTCGAGCAGAAGCGTGAGCTGGTCGAGAAGGTCACCAAGGCGTTCGTGGAGACCCTGGAGGTCCCCGCCGAGAGCGTGTTCGTCTTCGTCCAGGAGTTCCAGCCGGAGAGCTGGGGCGTCGCGGGCAAGCTCACCGCGGACCGGTGAGGCCCCGGATCGGCCCGATGCGGCGGCGCGAGCCTGCGGCCAGGCGGGGGGCTACTGGCCGCCCTGGCCCGCGCTGCCCATCGGGCCGATCTTCACCGGGGAGCCGGAGCCGTCCGTGACCGGCAGCGAGCCCGCGCCCGGCCAGGGCAGGGTGACGGACTTGGTCTCGTCCGGCGGGGTCACCACCAGGCCGGTGATCCGGACGCCGGAGCCGCCCGAGGTGTTGTTCGGGTAGCTGATGCCGAAGAACGTCGACTTGCCGTTCTTGACGACGCCCGCGACGACCGGCTCGCCGGAGCGCTGGGCGGACAGCGAACCAGCGTTGGTCTTGAGGTCGACGCCCGCGTACCCGGTGAGCGAGCAGTCGTGGCCGCTGTGGTTCTTCAACTCGACCACGACGGTACGGGCGGCGTCGCCGTCGATGGTGCGGTCCACGGCCGTGATGGTCAGGTCGTCGGTCCGGCACTTGGCGCCCGCCTTGCCGCCGTCGGCGGCGCCCGTCCCGCCGGCCGTGGCCTTCCCGCTCGGGGCCGTCCCACCGGTTCCGGCGGAGCCGCCCGAGGTCGTGCCGCCCGAACCGCCACCCGTGGCGGCCTTGGTGGGCGCGGTGGTGACGCTCGCCGCGGCCGTCGGCTTGGCCTGGTCGGTGCCGGTGTCGTCGTTGGGGCCGCAGGCCGTGAGCGACAGGCCGGCGGCGACGACCAGGGCGGCGGCGAAGGTGGCCTTGTGAACGCGCATCGTGACTTCCTCGGTTATCGGGTGGCAGTGGCGGTGGCGGCTGCTCGGCACGGATCGGTACGAGCGGCGGGTTCTGGTGAGCAGGACCACCCGGCCCGACGAACCGTTCCGCCCGACCATCCGTCAGGACAGTGCTGTTACACGACCGGCCGACCACGAAGCGCCGGAGCCGGGCCCCCACCCAGCCGGAACAGCGGTTCCCGCCCCCACCACGCCCCCGCCCCCGGCCCGTCCCCCGCTGGGACAGACCCGTGACCCGGCGGACCTTGACCCCGGACTCTCGGCCTCGATCACCACGGGGTCGCACGCGGCGCCTCCCCCCGCGCCATACTGGCTCAACGAACTTTCCCGCCAAGTGAGTTGAGGTGCCGATGTTCTACAGCGACCGCCCGCACGACGCCCACCGGCGCCACCGCCCCACCCCGCGCGAGGCCGCCGAGGAGTGGGGCGAGCGGATCGCCACCGTCCGTGATACCCCGCCCGACTGGTTCTTCCTGGTGGGCCGCCAATCCACGAACGGCTACCTCTGCCACATCGACCTCAACTACCACCGGGGCCGCGAGTTCCTGGCCATCGTCCAGACCTCGCGCCCGCTGCCGCCCGAGCACCGGATCGGCTCCGTCACCACCCCACAGTCCCAACTCGCCAATTTCCTGGCCAATTCGGACCGCTTCGACTACGACCCGCGCACCGGGCAGCTCCCGGCCGTCGAGCGGACCAGCACCGACGTACTGCGCCTCGACGGCGCGGCCGTCCCGGTCGAGATCCACCACGGCCTCGGCTGCCGAAGCGCCCTGATCCCCGCCCTCCCCGACCAGTCCGGGTACGTCATCGTGACCGCCCCCGACGAGTACTGGGAGGCGGTCACCGAGCTGGTCCTTCGTCCACCGACTACCTTCTGACCGGACATGGCCAAATATCGCCGGTGCGTAGCGGGGGGGTGGAGTTAGCCTGACGACATGGTTGCAAACTACAAGGAAGAAGTGGCCATGAGTGACCGGGAGTTCGTCAGCGGACCCGCTCTCATCCTCCGGTCCCTCGCCTCGCACCCCGAGCGGCGGGCCATCACCTCCGCCGACGGCGTCGAGATCACCGCCGGCGACTTCGCCGCCACCGCCTACCGCCTCGCCCACGAGCTCGTCGCCCGTGGCGCCGGTCGCGGCACCACCGTCACCCTGCTCACCGGCAACACCCCCGAGGCCCTCGCCGCCCGCTACGCGGCCGGGCTGGCCGGGGCCCGGGTGGTCAACCTGTACGACGGGATGGGCGCCCCCGTGCTGGCCGAGATCGTGGCCAGCGTGGACACCACCGTGCTCCTCGTCGACGCCGAACGGTACGCGGGAGCCGCCGAGTTGCTGCCGCTGATCGACGTCCCGACCGTCCTCACCCTCGGCCCCGGCCCCGGCCCCGGCCCCGACGGCACCGGCGGCACCGGCGGCACCGGCGGCTCCGGGATCGGCGAGGACGCGATCGCCGCCTCCGCCGTCCACCCCGCCACCGACCCCGCCGTCCCCCTCGGCCCCGGCGACGACATCGGCATCCGCCACACCGGCGGCACCACCGGCATCCCCAAGGGCATCCTCAGCCTCCACGGCCCCTACCGGGACATGTTCGACGCCCTCCTCGCGGGCCCCCAGGACGAGGAGCCGCCCCGGCTGCTCGCCGCCACCTCGCTCGCCCACCTCTCGGGCGTGCTCGCCGATGTGACGCTCCAGCGCGGCGGCTCCGTCGTCCTCCAGCGCACCTTCGACCCCGGTGAGGTCCTCGCCGCGATCGAGCGCGAACGCATCACCGACCTCTGGGCGCTGCCCCCGCTGATCTACCAGCTGCTCGACCACCCGGCCCTGGCCCGCACCGACCTGTCCAGCCTGCGCCGACTCTCCTACGGCGGCTGCGCCGCCTCCCCCGCCCGGATCCGCGAGGCCGTCAAGGTGTTCGGCCCGGTGCTGGTCAGCCTCTACGGCATGTCCGAGGCCCAGAAGATCGCCTACCTCACCCCCGAGGAGCACGCCCGGTTCGGCGAGGACGGCCCGCTCCCGGTCGGCCGGCCGTTCCCCGACGTGGAGGTGGAGGTCCGCGCCGCCGACGGCACCGTGCTGCCCGCCGGGGAGCAGGGCGAGATCCACGTCCGCTCCGGCACGCTGATGGCCGGCTACTGGAAGCAGCCCGAGCTCACCGCCAAGGTGCTGCGCGGGGGTTGGCTCGACACCGGCGACATCGGCTACTTCGACGCCGACGGCTACCTCTACCTCGCCGACCGCCTCAAGGACCTGATCATCGTCGTCGGTGGCCACGTCTACCCCACCGAGGTCGAGGAACTCCTCCTCACCCACCCGGCCATCGCCCAGTGCGCCGTCTACGGCGTCCGCGACGACCAGCAGGCCGAACACGTCCACGCCGCCGTCGTCCCCGCCCCGGGCCGGCAGCCCGACCTGGAGGACGTCCGCGCCTTCGTCACCGCCAACAAGGGCCGCCTCTACGCCCCCGAGGCCCTCCACCTGGTCGACGCCATCCCACTCACCGCCGTCGGCAAGCCCGACAAGAAGCGGCTGCGCCAGGCCCTCGCCCACTGAACCCGCTGGGGCGTTCCCCGGCTCGGGGAACGCCCCGGGTCGGGGAACGCCCCGGGTCGGGGAACGCCCCGGCGCGAGGTCCCGCAGCGACTCCCCGTGACCGCCTGCACCGCGCGATGGGCTCCGCGCAATGGGCACCGCGCGATGGGACGCTCACCGAAACCCCACCGAACCCCGGCCGGATCCCCACCCGCTTTCACCCCATGGCGGGGTTTGACTCAATGAACCACCGCCCCGGTGCCGAGAAGCCAACGGGGGGTGGCGGCGCTGAGGGCTGCCACCCCTCTCCTGACTCCGGGTTCGGGGCCGGGGTCAGGACCGGGCTCACTCCGGGGCTCACTCCGGCACCGGAGTCCCGTCAGCCGCATCGGCCGCCGCCAGACAGCACCGCACGAAGTCCCGCACCACCGGGTTCCCGTCGTCCACCCCGGCCCACGCCACCGCGATCCGGCTCGGGCCGACCCCGCTCACCGGCCGGTAGGCGATCCCGGGCCGGGCGTAGAAGCGGGCCGTGGACGCGGGGGCGAGCGCGACGCCGTACCCGTTGGCGATGGCGCTCAGCCAGTCGTCCGGGTGCTCCACCACGGCGCCGAAGCGGACCGGGTGCCCCTCCCGCTCATCGGCGGCGACCCAGTAGTCCCGCCAGCCGCCGGTCTCGGCGGGGGCCGCGACGAAGGGCTCGTCCCACAACTCCCGGAACGGGACCACCTCCAGCGTCGCCAGCCGGTGCGCCGAGGGCAGCGCGACCCACCGCGGCTCGGTGAACAGCTCGGCCACCCGCCACCCCTCCTGCCTGGGGAACGGCAGCCGCAGCAGCGCCACGTCGGCCTCCCCGGCGGCCAGCCCGGCCGTCGGGTCGGACCACGCGGTGTGCCGCATCTCGACCCGCCAGCCGGGATTGCGCTCGGTGAACCCGGCGACGATGCCCGGCGTGGCCTCGTTGGCGGCGCTGGCCAGGAAGCCCACCCGCAGCACCCGCTCCGCCCGGGCGGCCGCGCCCCTGGCCTCGCGCAGCGTCGCATCCCAGTCGGCCAGCAGGCCCGGCACCCGCGCGGCGAGGCTCCGCCCGGCCACGGTGAGCGCCATCCCGGCCCGGGACCGGACGAACAGCGGCACCCCGAGCAGCTTCTCCAACTGCCGGACCTGCTTGGTCAGCGCGGGTTGGGAGACGTACAGCCGCTCGGCCGCCCGGGTCAGGCTGCCGTCCTCGGCGACGGCGGCGAAGGTGCGCAGCAGCCGGGTGTCCACATCCATTCCACCAGGTTATGGAAGCCGGTATTGGACGCAAGCCAAGGCCCGCGAAGAGGCTGGAGCCATGTCCATCGCCTGTCTCGTCGTCACCGTCCTCGCCATCGCCGCCAACGCCGGAATCGCCGCCGCCGACTTCGCCAAGGCCCCCTTCGTGCTGGCCAATTCGGCCGAGGTGAAGGTGAAGCCGGAGTGGGTCCCGTGGCTCGCCTCGCTCAAGCTGGCCGGCGCCGTCGGCCTGCTGGCCGGCCTGGTCGCCCTCCCGCCGCTCGGCCTCGCGGCCGCGGTCGAGCTGGTGCTGTTCTACGTCGGCGCCGTGGCGACCCACGTCCGCACCCGGGTCCTCCACAACCTCCACTTCCCGGCGGGCTACCTGGCCCTGGCCGTCGCCACCCTGGCCCTCACCGCCACCCGCTGACGGGCCTGCACCACCGCCGCGCACACGCTGGTGGTGCCCTGCGGCACCCGCCCGGAGCCGCAGCAGCCCGGAGCCGCAGCGGCCGAGGCCCGTGTCAGCCGGACCCGGCCCGTCAGGCCGCACCGAAGTGCCGCTCGGTGTCCGCGACCAGGCTCCCCAGGAAGGACCGGTTCGGCAGGTCCGTCAGCGCGGCCGGGCGGGCCAGCAGCGGGTTGGGTTCGAAGGCGAAGGTCCAGGTGAACCGGGTGCCGGTCGGGGTGGGCTCGACCAGGTAGTCCTCGCCGAAGCGCCGGAACAGCGGCAGGCTCGCCGAGGTGACGCAGAAGGAGTGCCGGGAGCCCTCCTCCCAGCGCACGAACTCCTCCCGCAGGCGCAGCAGTCGCATCGCGGTGATCTCGCGGGTCGTGCCGACGCCGTGCGGGGGCCGCGAGGTGTAGCGGCCGCCGGCCAGGCCCCGGCACCAGGACAGCGGCGCGTCCCCGGCGAGCCCGCGCCAGACCGCCTCCGGCGTCACCGGCAGGTCCAGCACGTACGCGTGGCGGTGCGGCGCGGTGTCGAAGAAGGACGGGTCGAAGCGTTCGAGCGTGAACCAGGGCATCGGGGCTCCTCTTCTCACGGGGTCTCACGGGGTCTCACGGGGTCCCACGGGGTCCCACGGAGTCTCGCAGGGGTCCTGTCGCGGGAGTCCGCCGGGCGCGTCTCAGCCGGACGGCCCGAGCCTCTCCGCCGTCCCGGCCGCCCCGGCCGCCCCGGCCGCCGCGACCGTCCCGCCCACCGCCCGCAGGGCGAAGGGCAGCAGCCGGTCGGCGGTCTCCCGGGCGGTGGCCTCGTCCACGTCCTCGGGCAGTTGCGGGGTCAGCAGGAAGTGGGTCATCACCGGTCCGACCACCACCTCGCCGAGCAGGTCCACGCCGTCCAGCGCCTGGATCTCACCGCGCTCGACGGCCCGCCGGACGACCTCCGCGACCCGGCCGTACACCGGCCGGAGGAAGGCCGTCACCAGCGCCTCGGCCAGCGCGGTGTTGTGGGCGGCCTCGCCGATCAGGGCGCGGATCAGCCGGCCGGGCTCGCCGGTCATGCTCGCCGCCTTGTCCCGCAGGACGACCCGCAGGTCACCCTCCAGCCCGCCGGTGTCCGGCTGCTCGTACGAGCTCTCGCCGTGCAGCGCGGCGGCGGCGATCACCAGGTCCTCCTTGGACGACCAGCGGCGGTAGAGGGTCGCCGTCGAGACCCCGGCCCGGGCCGCCACGGCGGCGGTGGTCAGCCCGCCGTAGCCGCTCTCCGCGAGGACGGCGAGCGTGGCGTCCAGCAGCGCCCGGTCCCGGGCGGCGTCGCGGGGACGCCCCCGGCGCGAGGTGGCGGCCGGTGCGGCACCGGCAGGGCCGGCGGCGCCGGCAGGGCTGGCAGGGCTGGGCGGGGTGGTGCTGCGGCTCATGCCGGAAGTCTACCGAGAACTAGAAACGAAAGCGTTTCGTTTCGTTTCGTTTATGCTCGACGGCATGAGCCTCTCTGCCGAAGCCACGCCCACAGCCGCGCCCGCCTCCGCCGAAGCCACCCCCACCGCCGGCCCCGCCGTCGAAGGCCCCGCCGTCGAAGGCCCCGCCGTCGAAGGCCCCGCCGCGACCGTCACCCGCCTGCACGCCGCCTTCGCCACCGGCCGCACCAAGCCCCTCGCCTGGCGCAAGGCCCAACTCCGCGCCCTGCGCCGCCTGCTGGTCGACCAGGAGGCCGTCTTCACGGCCGCCCTCCACGCCGACCTCGGCAAGAGCGCCGCCGAGGCCTACACCACCGAGATCGGCTTCACGGTCAACGAGATCGACCACACCCTGCGCCACCTCGACGGCTGGCTACGCCCGCGCCGCATCCCCGTCCCGCTCGCGCTGCTCCCCGCCCGGGCCCGGACGGTCCGCGAACCCCTGGGCACCGTGCTGATCATCAGCCCGTGGAACTACCCGCTCCAGCTCGCCCTGTCCCCACTGGTCGGCGCGCTCGCCGCGGGCAACTGCGCGGTGGTCAAGCCCAGCGAGCTCGCCCCCGCCACCTCCGCTGCCATCGCCCACTGGCTGCCCCGCACCCTCGACCCGCAGGCCGTCGCCGTCGTCGAGGGCGGCGTGCCGGAGACCACCGCCCTGCTGGAGCAGCGCTTCGACCACATCCTCTACACCGGCAACGGCGCCGTCGCCCGCATCGTCATGACCGCCGCCGCCCGCCATCTCACCCCCGTCACCCTGGAGTTGGGCGGCAAGAGCCCGGTCGTCGTCGAGCCCGGCACCGACCTCGCCACCGCCGCCCGCCGGATCGCCTGGGGCAAGTTCATGAACGCCGGCCAGACCTGCGTGGCCCCCGACTACGTCCTCGCCATCGGCGACACCGCCACCGAACTCGAGCGCCAACTCACGGCCGCCGTCCGCGAGATGTACGGCACCGACCCGGCGCGGAGCCCCGACTACGGCCGCATCGTCAACGAGCGCCACTTCGACCGGCTGACCGCCCTGCTCGCCGACGGCCGCATCGTCACCGGCGGCGACCACCACCGCGCCGACCGCTACCTCGCCCCCACCGTCCTGGCCGACGTCGACCCGGACGCCCCGGTGATGCGCGAGGAGATCTTCGGCCCCGTCCTGCCGATCATCCGCGTCCCCGACCTCGACGCCGCGATCGCCTTCATCACCGACCGCGACAAGCCCCTCGCCCTCTACGCCTTCACCGCCTCCGACACCACCAAGCGCCGCCTCACCACCGAGACCTCCTCCGGCGCCCTCGCCTTCGGCGTCCCCAACGCCCACATCGTCGTCCCCGGGCTGCCCTTCGGCGGCGTCGGCGAGAGCGGCCTCGGCCGGTACCACGGCGCCCACTCCATCGACACCTTCAGCCACACCAAGTCCGTCCTCGACAAGCCCCTCCTCGCCGACCCCCTCCGCCCCGCCTACCCGCCCTTCACCCCCCTCAAGTCCCGCCTCCTGCGCCGCCTCCTCTGACCGGCAGGACGGCGAATCGACTCAGCCCGGCTGAGTACCCGTACGGATGCGGAGCGCCCTGGCCACCCATAGCGTTCTGCGAGCCAGAGCGCGCGCATGCGACTACGGGGAGAGGCACATCATGGACGTCATCGCGATCCGACCGGCCGACCGGCCCACTGCGGCGATCACCGCGAACAACCCGGGCGACGGGCGCGACACCGGCTGGTCCCGGCCGCGCAGCCCCCGTGACACCGACGCGGGTCAGAGCCGGAACAGCGACCGGTAGGCGTTGCCCTCCACGGCGTTGAGCAGCACGTACGACGGACCGAGGCCGAGGGTGACCTCGCGCAGGCGGGCCAGGGCCTCGGCCGCGGTGGGGACTTCGAGCCCGATCGCGGCCGCGGCCGCGTCCCGGTCGGCGAGCAGGTCGGGCTCGTCGGCCAGGTAGTCCTCGGCCGCCTCCGCGCTCTCCTCCTCGGTCAGCCGCACGCAGTCCTGCCACCACGGCACCGCCAGCAGCAGCCGGACCAGTTCCTCCAGCCCGACGGCCAGCAGCGCCGCGCCGCCCTCCGAGTCGGCGTAGAGGACGGGGCGTTCGTCGCCGCCCTCGCCGCAGAGGAAGTAGGTGCCGCCCCCGCTGCACTTGCCGACCTCCTCCAGGGCCTCGCCGGAGGCGAGCACGACCTCCTCCACGTGCGAGTAGGCGTCGAGGGAGAAGTCCGCGGGCCAGAGCAGGTAGTCGACGGTGGCGGGGGTCGCCCGCAGGCGATCGAGGAACGACATGCCGGACACCTTACGGCGCCCCTCGGACACCTCAGGCCGTCAGCCGTTCGGCCAGGTACTCCTCCCAGGTGCGCCGCCCGTGCTCGGCCCCGGCCAGGGTGAGGTTCGCCCCCGCCCGGTACGCGCGCCCGACCTTGCCCGGCACCCGTACGGGCAGCCGGCGGCGGCTGCGGCCCCGCGCGGTCAGGTACGCCCGGGTCAGCTCGTCCATCTCGTACACCGTCGGCCCGGCCAGGTCCGGGACCAGGCCGGCGGGCCCGTCCAGCGCCAACTCGACCAGCCGGGCCGCGACGTCGCGCGCGTCCACGGGCTGCCAGCGGACCCCGCCGGGGGCCGGCAGGAGCGGCAGCTTGGCCATCTTCTCGACCACGGCGAACGCCAGGTCGTGGAACTGCGCGGCGCGCAGCACGGTGTACGGCAGGCCCGAGCCGGTCACCGCCTCCTCGGCCGCGTGCTTGGCGCGGAAGTAGCCGAGCGGCACCTTGTCGGCGCCGATCACCGAGATGTACACCAGGTGCCGCACCCCGGCCCGCTGGGCGGCCGCGACCAGCCGCCGGGTGGCCTCGTCGTCGCCCTTGGGGCCGCCCGCGAGGTGCAGCACGGTGCCGACTCCCCTGAGCGCCTCGTCCAGCCGGGCGGCCGCCTCGGCCTCGTCGCCGAGCAGGTCGCCGCGCACGTACGTCACGCCGTCCCCGACCGCGCCGTCCCCGACCGCGCCGTCCCCGACCGCGCCGTCCTCCGCCGCCCGCCCCCGCCGGCTCAGCACGCGCACCGGCCGCCCCGCCGCGCGCAGCAGCGGTACGACCTGCCGGCCCAGGGTGCCGGTGCCGCCGGTGACCAGTACCGGGTTGTTCGTCATGATCGTCTCCGTTTCGTCCCTGGCCGGGAGTTGATCTCCCCGCCGCCCCCGTTGTTGGGTGGCTCCTGCTGCCCTGACCCGAGGCGACGAAGGAATGTGACACGGTGGACGGAACAGTCGGAAGCGATGAGCGATCTACCCGGACCGCGCTCTTCGAGGAGCACCGCCCGCACCTGCGCGCGGTCGCCTACCGGATGCTCGGCTCGATCAGCGAGGCCGAGGACGCGCTCCAGGACGCCTGGCTGCGGTTCGACCGCACCGACACCGCCGAGGTGGCCAACCTCGGCGGCTGGCTGACCACGGTGGTGTCCCGGGTCTGCCTGAACCTGCTGCGCGACCGCGCCGCCCGCCGGGAGGAGCCGCTCCAGCCGGTCGGGCCGGACGGCGCGAGCGGCCCCGAGCGGCTGCCGGACCCGCTGCTGCGCCGGGAAGGGGTGGTCGACCCGGAGCAGGAGGTGATGCTCGCGGACTCGGTCGGCCTGGCCCTGATGGTGGTGATGGAGTCGCTGTCGCCCGCCGAGCGGGTCGCCTTCGTGCTGCACGACCTGTTCGCGGTGCCGTTCGAGGAGATCGCCCCGCTGATCGAGAAGACCTCGGCCGCGACCCGCCAACTGGCCAGCCGGGCCCGCCGCAAGGTGCAGGCGCAGCCCGCGCCCGACCGGGACCCGGGCCGTCAGCGGCTGGCCGTTGACGCCTTCTTCGCCGCCTCCCGCACCGGCGACCTGGAGGCGCTGGTCGCCGTGCTGGACCCGGACGTGGTGCTGCGTTCGGACGGCGGCGCCGTGCTGGCCCGCCACACCATGGTGCTCACCGGCGCCAGGGCGGTGGCCGGGCAGGCCGCGATGTGGGGCAAGCTGGCGCCGTTCGCCCGCCCCGCGCTGGTCAACGGCACCGCGGGCGCGGTGGTCATCGGCGACAACGGCCGGGCGCTGTCGATCATGGCGTTCACCGTCGTGGCCGGCGTGATCACCGAGATCGACGTGATCGCCGACCAGGAGCGGCTGGCGGCCTTCGACCTCTCGGCCTTCCGGGACTGACGCTCTCGGCCTTCCGGGACCGACGGCGACCCACCGCGGATGAACCGGCGGGGGTGGGAGGGCGAACCGCCCTCCCACCCCCGGCCTCCCACCCCCGGCCTCACCGCCCGGCCTCACCGCCCGACGGCACCGTCCAGCTGCTCCCGGATGATGTCCGCGTGCCCGGCGTGCCGCCCGGTCTCCTCGATCATGTGCACCAGCACCCAGCGCAGCGACGGCCCTTCGACCGCGTCGGGCCGCAGCGAGCGCGCGCCCGGCCGGTCGAGGTCCGGGGCGGCCGCGACCACCGCGTTCGCCCGGGCGATCGCGTCCCGGTAGGCGGCGACCGCCGAGGCCGTGGAGACCTCCGCCGACGGGACGTCCGCCGACTGGGCCGGCTCCCCGAGCCCGCCGTACGCGTACTCGAACCAGTTGTGCTCGACCACGGTCAGGTGCCGCACCAGCCACAGCAGGCTGGTGCCGGAGGCGACCCCTGGGCGCCGGGCGTCCTCGTCGGAGAGGCCCGCCACCTTGCCGATCACGGCCTCGCGAAGGTAGTCGAGGAAGGCCAGCAGGGTGGTCCGCTCATCGGCGTTCAGCGAGGGCGGACGGACGTCGGGGCGCGGGCTGGGCGCGGTGTTCTCGGTCACCGCGCCACCCTAGCCAGCCGGACCGACGCCCCGAGAGCCCCGCGACCCGACAGGCCGTCACCAGCCCTGCGCGCGCACCCAGTCCGCGAGGTGCCGGGCGCAGCCGTCGACCGACTGCTGCCAGCTGCGGGCCGCGCCGTCCCCGGCCTCGTCGCTGACGTACTTGACCAGCCGCACCGGCACTCCGGCCCGGTGGGCGACGGCCGCGACGGCGTAGCCCTCCATGTCGACCAGGTCGGCGTGCCCGGCGAGCCGCTCCTTGGCCTCCGGGGAGTCGACGAACAGGTCGCCGGTGGCCAGCACGGGGCCCTCGCCCTTGCCGACCATCAGCGGGGCGCCGTAGCTGCGGCCGGTGAGGTGCTGGAGGGCCGCGGTGTCCAGGTCGTGCTGGATCACCTGGACGACGTGGTGCATGCCCTCCCAGCCGGGGCGCAGCGCGCCGGCCGTGCCGAGGTTGATCACCTCGGACGGGAGCTCGCCCCGCGCCAGCACGGTCGCCAGGGCCGCGGTGGCGTTGACCTTCCCTATCCCGGTGAGCAGCACGGGCAGCCGGTCGTCGAGGTGGGCGGCCTCCTCGCGGACCGCGACGACGAGCAGCGGGCGGTCGGGCGAGATCGTTCCAAGCAGTCGCATGGGGCCCATGGTACGGAGCACGGGGGTGCCCGGCCCGGCGGCAGCGCGGTGCGGAACCGCGGGGGCCCCGGCGGGCGTCGCAGCGGGCGCCACCTCTCCGTCCGGCCGGTGCGACCGGCGCCGACCGGTGCCAACCGGCGACAACCCGGGACAACCGGTGTCAACCGGCACAAGACGTGCGGAGACGTACGGAGGCGTGCGAAGGCGTACGGAGACGTGCGGAAACCGTGCACGACATGCTCAAGATCGGCGCAAGTCAGGTGTGGTCGGAGGGAGTCACGGCCATACTGCTGCCATCGGTCGGGCCCGGGGAGACGGGTCGGCCCCAGGGGAGGATGAGGCGGGTGGCGACACCAGTAGGCAACGGCGCACCGGGCGCCGCGTTCCCGGCACGACCGGGCACGCCGCCGGCCGCACCGGGGGCGGCGGCGTTCGGCGCACCGACGACGGCCCCGGGCGCACCGGCACCCGGGGGAGCGGCGTTCCCCGGTCCGACGGCGCCGAGACCGGGCGCCGCGCCGCCCGCGCGGCGGCCCCGGGCCACCGCGCCGGAGCGCGGCGTGCGCGCCCGGCTGGCCCAGGCCACCCGCACGCCCCCGGGGCGGCTGCGGATCGCCGGGGTGGTGCTCGCGGTGCTGACCGTGGCCTTCGGCGGGCTCACCGCCTGGCAGTTGGAGACCAGGGCGCAGGCCGCCGACCGGGTGGTCTCGTACAGTCAGCCGCTCAGTCGGGACGCCGCCGAGATCCACCGCTCACTGGCCGACGCCGCCACCACCGCGGCCTCCGGTTTCCTGCTGGCCGGCGCCGAGCCCAAGGACGTCCGGGCCCGCTACGAGCAGGACCTCGCCCAGGCCGCCAAGCTGATCTCCCAGGCCGCCGCCCGGACCACCTCGACCTCCCCGGCCCAGGACTCCCTCTCCCGGCTGAACCAGCAACTCCCGGTGTACGCCGGTCTGGTGGAATCCGCGCGGGCCGACAACCGGCAGGGCATCCCGCTCGGCGGCGCCTACCTGCGGTACGCCTCCGAGCAGATGCAGACCGTCCTGCTGCCGGCCGCCGCCGAGCTGAACACCATCGAGAACCACGAGCTGGTGACGGACTACGCCGCGGCCCGGTCGACCCCCTGGGCCGCGTACGGCCTGGCGGTGCTCACCCTGGCCGCGCTGGGCTGGGTGCAGCTGACCCTGTTCCGCCGCACCAACCGGGTGTTCAACGTCGGCCTGCTGGGCGCCACCGCCGCCGTCCTGGCCGGCACGCTCTGGCTCGCCGTGGCCGGGCTGACCACCGGCTCGGCGCTGAAGCAGAGCGACCTCGAGGGGGCCTTCCCGCTCCAGGCCCTCAACTCGGCCCGGGTGGACGTGCTGACGGCGCGCCTGGCGGAGAACCTGAACCTGGTCGCGCGCGGCTCCACCGCCACCTACGCCACCCAGTACGACGACGTCACCAAGCGCCTGGCCGGGACGGCCGGCAAGGGCACTCCGATGCGCGACCGGGCGGGCACGCTCTCCAACGCGCTGATCCTCGCCCCCGCCGCCGCGGGCCCGTCGCTGGCCACCGCCGCCGACCAGTACGACGTCTGGCAGGACCGGTACCGCAAGGCGCGCTCGGCCGAGGTCGACAACGCCGACTACCAGGGCGCCCTGAACGCGACGGTGTCCGCCACCGACACCACCGAGACCGCCGACGCCGCCTTCAACGCCACCGACCGGGCCCTGGCCCAGGCCGCCGACGCCGAGCAGGCCCGCTTCACGGCCTACGCCGACGGCACCGCCGGGGACCTCCGGCTGGCGGCCGGCGCCGCCGCGGTGCTCGGCCTGGTGGCCGCGGCCGCCGCGCTGCGCGGCCTGGGCCGACGACTCGCCGAGTACCGGTAGAGGGGGAACGGACACTCATGCGCACCACGACCGTACCGACCAGGAGCGCCGCCGCACTGGCCGTGCTGGCCGCCTGCGCGGCCGTGCTCGGCGGGGGCGGCCCCTCCGGAGCCGCACCGACCGGGGCCACCACCGCGACCACCGCCAGCGCGCCGCAGGCCGTCCAGCAGGGCCAGGACCAGTCCGACTCCTGCGACATCTACGGCAGCGTGCCGCCGAGTTCGGCGGACGGCCCGGCGGTGAAGGCCATCAAGGCCAGGCGCAGCCTGGTGATCGGCGTCGACCAGAACAGCTACCGCTGGGGCGCCCGCAACCCGAACACCGGCCAGATCGAGGGCTTCGACATCGACCTGGCCCGGGCGATCGGCACCGCCATCATGGGCGACCCGGACAAGGTGGTGCTCAAGCCGGTCGCCACCGCCGACCGGGTCGACGCGGTGCAGAAGGGCCGGGTCGACCTGATCGTCCGCACCATGACCGTCAACTGCAAGCGGATGGAGCAAGTCGCCTTCTCCAAGCCGTACTTCAGCATCTCCCAGCGGGTGCTGGTGCCGAAGACCTCCCCGGCGAAGAACCTGGACGAGGCGATCGGCGGCAGGAACGTCTGCGTCGCCAAGGGCTCGACGGCCGCCGACGTGATGGACCCGGCCAAGGGCGCGAGGAAGGACGCCAAGGCCCGACTGACGGTGGTGGAGAACCAGTTGGACTGCCTGGTCCTGATGCAGCTCGGCAAGGTCGACGCCACCATGACGGACGACGGCCTGGCGGCCGGTCAGGCCGCGCAGGACCAGACCGTGCGGATCGTGGACGGCGACGTGCAGCCCGAGGTGGTCGGCGTCGCCATGCTCAAGAGCAGCCCGGACCTCACCGCGCGGGTCAACCAGGTGCTGGCCGACTACCACGCGAGCGGCGACTGGGGGCGCAGCTACGACCGCTGGTTGAAGCCGTACATGCTCAACGACGCCGAGCACTACTGGCCCGTCCCGCACTGAGCACTGGACACCGCGCTGAGCACCGCACCGGGCGCAGCGCTCGGTGCCGTACCGAGCACCGCAGCGCGCAGGGAGCACCGCGGACGCGGGGCGTTGACGCCGTCTTGACGCCCCGCGCCCGCACCGCCCGAACGGCCACCGGCTAGGGTTCGGGACGATCACCACGGGGAGACCGGTGGTGGACACGGGGGTTGTCGTGGGATCGCACGTCGCACACGGCGGGATCGCACGCGAGGAAGGAAGGACACCGCGGTGGCGGCATCGGCTGGCCCGGTACTGAGCCGGGAGGAGGTGGACCGCGCGCTCGCGCGCCTCGGCGCGGAGCGGGACGCGGTCGAGTCGGCGCTGCTCGCCCTCCAGGACCACCCGGGCCTGCGGCTGCTGGACGGCGCCGAGCTGTCCGGCCGCACCCTGGAGCGCTGGTCCGTCGCCGGCAAGGGGCTGCCGCTGCTCTGGGCGCTGTTCGACCGCTACTCCGAGGCGCTCGCCTCGGCCCGCGCCGTCCGGGCCCGCAAGGCCAAGCCCGGCGGGCCCGAACTCGCCGAACTGACCGAGCTGCTGACGGGCGACGCGGTGACCGTCCCGGGCGGCGCCGTGCCGGACGGGCCGCAACTGCTGGGCGCGCCCGCCAAGCTGGTCGAGCGGATCAGCCTGGACGCCCTGATGGCCCGGATGAACTCCTGGTACGCCACCGTGCTGGAGGTGGTCAGCGCCGCCGACGCGGTCTGGTCGGCCCTGCCGGCCCGGATCGACCTGCTGCTGGCCGAACTGCACCGGGTGCACACCCTGGCCGCCTCGCTCGGCGTGCGCACCGGCGGCCACCCGCTGGGCGACGACCTGGCCGGGCTGGAACGGGACCTCACCGAACTGCGCACCGAGGTCCGCGAGGACCCGCTGGCCCTGTGGCGCCCGGCCCGGGTGCCCGCCCAGCGCGGCACCGTCCCGGACGGCGAGGCCTTCGCCTCCCCCGCCGGGGTGGTGGACACCGAGCGCTTCGACCGGGCCGGGCGGGCGCTGGACGGCGTCCGGCTGGAGCTGGAGAACCTGCTGCGGCTGCGCGACGACGCCGAGGAGCGCCTCCAGGGCGTCGGCGACCTGCTCCAGCGGGCCGACGCCACCCTGGCCGAGGCCCGCCGGGCCCGCGGCGAGGTGCTGGCGAAGATAGCCTCCAGCGACGTCCCCGCGGTGCCCGGGCCGGCCTCGGCGCTGCGCGAACGGATCGTCACCGCCCTGGACCTGCGCCAGGCCGGGCAGTGGGGCCGGCTGGCGCCGCTGCTGGACGCGCTGGAGGACGCCGCCGCCAAGGAGCTGGCCCGGGCCCGGCAATCGCTGACCGAGGTGACCCAGCCGCTGGCCGTCCGGGCCGAGTTGCGCGGCCGGCTGGACGCCTACAAGGCGATGGCGGCCCGGATGCGGGTCGCCGAGGACCCGGAAGTGATCGAACGGTACGAGAAGGCGCGCTGGCTGCTCTGGAGCGCGCCCTGCGACCTGCGGGCGGCGGCCGCCGCGGTGGCCCGCTTCCAGCAGTCGCTGCGCCCGGCCCAGGCCGAGGCCTCCGAGGGCGCGCAGGCACACGGGACGGCCGGCCAGACGCCGGTCGACGGACAGGTACAGGGGGGCTGAGGTTGATGGGCGAGACGTGCGTGCGTCCGGAGTGCTCCGGCAACGGCACCATCGATGCGGACGGCTACTGCGACGAGTGCGGGCTGACCCCGGTGGGGGCCACCACGGTCCCCCCGGCCGCGGCCGGCGCCGCCCCACCGACCGCCACCGGGCCGACCACCGCCGGACCGACCACCGCCGGGCCCGGCTCGCCGTGCCCGCGGGACTGCTCGGGCACCATCGACCCGGACGGCTACTGCGACGAGTGCGGCCTGACCCCGCCCGGCGGCGACACCGGCGTCACCCAGCCCTACCTGCCGTCCGCCCGGGTCACCCCGGACTCCGCCCCCAGCGCCTCGATCCGCTCGCTGTCGGCCCGCACCGGCTCCGCCCGGTCGATGTCCGGCCGCTCCCGCTCGCACCGCTCGACCCGCACCGGCAGCAGCCGCTCGGTCTCGGTGCGCTCCACCCGCGGCAGCGTCAGCGCGGGCACCCGCAACCGGCTGGGCGCCGGCCTGGTCACCGTGCCGACGGTGGAGACGGCCGACCCGGCGCAGGCGGTGCTGGCGAACCCCGAGGTGCCGGAGCGCAAGCGGTACTGCTCCAAGTGCGAGGCCCCGGTGGGCCGGGAGAAGAACGGCCGGCCGGGCCGCCCGGACGGCTTCTGCACCAAGTGCGGCACGCCGTACTCCTTCACCCCCAAGCTGCGCCGCGGCGACCTGGTCGGCGGCCAGTACGAGGTGGTCGGCTGCCTGGCGCACGGCGGGCTCGGCTGGATCTACCTGGCGGTGGACCGGCGGGTCAACGACAAGTGGGTGGTGCTCAAGGGCCTGCTGGACACCGGGGACGAGGACGCGCTGGCCGCGGCCGTCGCCGAGCGGCGCTTCCTGGCCGAGGTGGACCACCCGAACATCGTCCGGATCATCAACTTCGCCGAGCACCCGGACCTGCGCACCGGCTCCACCGACGGCTACATCGTGATGGAGTTCGTCGGCGGCAAGTCGCTCAAGGACATCGCCAACGACCGCCGCACCCCGGACGGCCGGCGCGAGCCGCTGCCGGTCGAGCAGGCGATCGCGTACGCCCTGGAGGCACTGCCGGCCCTGGGCTACCTGCACAGCCGGGGCCTGATCTACTGCGACTTCAAGATCGACAACGTGATCCAGAGCGGCGACACGCTCAAGATCATCGACATGGGCGCGGTCCGCCGCTTCGACGACGACGGCGCGATCTACGGCACCATCGGCTACCAGGCCCCCGAGATCGCCACCGACGGCCCCTCCCCCGCCTCCGACCTCTACACCGTGGCCCGCACCCTCGCGGTGCTCACCTTCGACTTCCAGGGCTACAGCACCACCTACCGCGACTCGCTGCCCGGCCCCGAGGACGTCGAGGTCTTCGCCCGGTACGAGTCCTACTACCGCTTCCTGGTCCGCGCCACCGACCCGGACCCGGCCCGCCGGTTCTCCTCCGCCGAGGAGATGGCCGACCAGCTCACCGGCGTGCTGCGGGAGGTCCTGGCCCTCCAGGACGAACGGCCCCGGCCCGCGCCGTCCACCCTCTTCGGCCCCGAACTGCGCGTCGTGGACACCGAGTTGGTGCTGCCCACCGAGCAGCCCGGCCGGCTCCGGGTGGCCGCTCTCGACCCGGCCGCCGCCGCCCTCGCGCTGCCCGTCCCCCGGGTCGACCCGGCCGACCCCAACGCCGGCTTCCTCGCCACCCTGCTCGCCGCCGACCCCGAGGAGGCGCTCGCCGCCCTCGGCGGCGCCCCCGCCGTCTCGGTCGAGAGCCGGCTGCGCGAACTGCGCGCCCTGCTCGAACTCGGGCGCCACGGCACGGCCGTGCAGGAGCTCGCGAAGCTGGAGCAGGACCACCCGGACGACTGGCGGGTGGTCTGGTACCGCGGCCTGGTCGCCCTGGTCGGGGCCACGCCCCGAGCCGAAGGGCGCGCCGAGGCCCCCGACGGGGCCGCCGCCGAGCCCGGCCTGCGGGCGGCCGCGGAGGCCTTCGACGCGGTCTACGACGCCTTCCCCGGCGAGGCCGCCCCCAAGCTCGCCCTCGGCATCTGCGCCGAACTGCTCGGCGACGGCGGCGACGCGGCCGAGTTCTACCGGCTCGTCTGGACCACCGACCAGGCCTACCTCAGCGCCGCCTTCGGCCTGGCCCGGGTCCGCCTCGCCGAGGACGACCGGCCCGGCGCGGTACGGGTGCTGGAGTCCGTCCCGGCCACCTCCAGCCAGTACACCGCCGCCCGGATCGCCGCCGTCCGCGCCCGGCTGCGCGAACGGGCCGCCACCGACCCGCTCGCCGTCGACCTCGCGGCCGGCTCCGACCAGCTGACGGCGCTGCGCCTGGACGACCGCCGCCGCGAGGAGCTCTCGGTCGAGGTGCTCGGCGCGGCCCTCGACTGGGTCGGCGCCGGCTCGACCGGCGCTCCGCAGGGCGCCGGCCTGGTCGTCCTCGGACGTCCCGCCGTGGAGCGGGAACTGCGCTTCGCCCTGGAACAGTCCTATCGGGTACTCGCCCGGTTGGCCGACCGGGCCGAGACCAGGATCGAGATGGTGGAACGGGCCAACCGGGCCCGCCCCAGGACGTGGGTGTAGCCGATGCCGCAGCAGACCGAGTGCCCGAGCTGTTCCGAGCCGATGGACCTTGACGACGCCTACTGCGGGCGCTGCGGGGCCGGCCGGGACGGCCGGGCGGCCCCGGGCGCGATGCCCGCCAGCTGGGCCGCCGCCCGCGGCGAGGCCGTCCCGCCGCAGCGCGGGCCGGTCTGCGTCAACTGCGGGCAGGCGCAGGTCACCGAGGACGGTTACTGCGAAGGCTGCGGGAGCGCCCAGCCGCGCCCGCGCGACCACATGGAGAAGGCGCTCGCGGGCGTCGCCGGGGTCAGCGACCGCGGCGTGCGCCACCACCGCAACGAGGACTCCTTCACCGTCGCCGCCACCTCGCTGCCCGGCGGGGAGCCGGTCGTGGTCGCCGTGGTGTGCGACGGCGTCTCCTCCTCCGACCGCCCGGACGAGGCCTCGGAGACCGCCGTCGACGCCGCCTCCGAGTCGCTGCTGACCTCCCTGGAGGCCGGCCGCGACCCGGAGGGCGCGATGCGCACGGCGATCGCGGACGCCGCCAAGGCCGTCGCCGACCTCGCCACCGACGGCGCCGGCCCGACCAGGCCCGACGTCAACGCGCCCGCCTGCACCTACGTCAGCGCGATCGCGGCAGGCGGCCGGGTCACCATCGGCTGGGTGGGCGACACCCGGGCCTACTGGATCCCGGACGACCGGGCCGGCGCCGAACCCTTCCGGCTCACCCAGGACGACTCCTGGGCCGCCCGGATGGTCGAGGCCGGGCTGATGGGCGAGGCCGAGGCCTACGCCGACCCGCGCGCCCACGCGATCACCGGCTGGCTCGGCGCCGACGCCGAGGAGGTCGTGCCGCACACCCTCGACTTCACCCCGCACGTCCCCGGGGTGCTGCTGATCTGCACCGACGGGCTGTGGAACTACGCCGAGGCGGCCACCGACCTGGCCTACTTCGTCCGCCCGGACGCCCGCACCGAACCGCTCCTGGCGGCCCAGACCCTGGTCAAGTTCGCGGTCGCGGCCGGCGGGCACGACAACATCACGGTCGCCGTGCTGCCGATCGAACCGTCCGCCGCCGCGCTGGCGGAGATCGTGGAGACGCCGACCGCGCTGGACCTCAAGGTCATCAGGCCGGCGGCCGCCGCCGGGAACGACGACGACTACGAGGACCACGACCCGACCCTGCCGGACCTCCCGGTGATCGGCTCCGCCGCCGCCCCGCTGCCCCCGGCCGCGACTCCGGTTCCGGCTCCGGCCCCGGCCGTCCCGCCGGCGCCGCCCGCACCCCCCGTCGCCCCGCCCGTCCCGCCCGTTCCGCCGCAGCCGCCGCACCCGCCGACGGCCTGACCGGTTCCGCGCGACCGGACCGACGGCCCCGTCCGCCGGCCCGCCCCACCGACCTGATCACATCCACCCCTCACCCGACGGGAGCCACCGCCCCATGGCAACACTGGCGAAGCCGAACCTGCCCAGGTTCGACGTGGAGATCTTCCAGAACGAGTACCTGGCCGACGGCGCCCGCGAGGTCAACGCCATCGTCACCGTCACCTCCACCGGCGGCGGCACCTCCGGCGGCCGCCCGCTCGGGCTCGCCGACGCCGGTCCGCAGGGCGGCGACGCCAACGCGGCCGTGGTGATCCTGGTCGACTGCTCGGGCTCGATGGACTATCCCAAGACCAAGATCAACGGCGCCCGCGAGGCCACCGCCGCCGCCATCGACGCCCTGCGCGACGGCACCGCCTTCGCCGTCGTCGCCGGCACCCACGAGGCCCGCGACATCTACCCCGGCGACGGCACCCTGGCCACCGCCTCGGCGGTCACCCGGGAGCAGGCCAAGGAGTCGCTGCGCCGCCTCACCGCGGCCGGCGGCACCGCCATGGGCACCTGGCTGGCCAAGGCCGACAAGCTCTTCCTCACCCGCCGCGACATCGCCATCCGGCACGCCATCCTGCTCACCGACGGCAACAACGAGCACGAGTCCGCCGAGGACCTCGCCCGCACCATCGAGCGGGTCACCGGGCACTTCACCGCCGACTGCCGCGGCGTCGGCACCGACTGGCGGATCGACGAGCTGCGCAAGATCTCCTCCGCGCTGCTCGGCACCACCGACATCGTCGCCGAGCCCTCCGGCCTCGCCGAGGACTTCCGCTCGATGATGACCGGCGCGATGGGCAAGCAGGTCGCCGACGTCGCGCTGCGGATCTGGACCCCGGCCAACGCCGCCGTGAAGTTCGTCAAGCAGGTCGCCCCCGCCGTCGAGGACCTCACCGGCCGCCGGGCCGAGGCCGGTCCGCGGGCGGGCGACTACCCCACCGGCTCCTGGGGCGACGAGAGCCGCGACTACCACGTCTGCGTCGAGGTCCCGGCCGCCTCGGTCGGCAACGAGATGCTCGCCGCCCGGATCAGCCTGGTGCTGCCCCCGCAGGTCGGCGGCGGCACCCCCGAGGTGCTCAGCCAGGGCCTGGTGAAGGCCGTCTGGACGGACGACCTCGCCTCCTCGACCCGGATCAGCCCCCAGGTCGCCCACTACACCGGGCAGGCCGAGCTGGCCTCCTCCATCCAGGAGGGCCTGGAGGCCCACCGCTCCGGCGACGTCGACACCGCCACCGCCAAGCTCGGCGCCGCCGTCCGGATCGCCCACGCGACCGGCAACGAGGGCACCTTCAAGCTGCTGCAGAAGGTGGTGGACGTGGTGGACCCGAAGGAGGGTACGGTTCGGTTCCGTAAGAACGTGAGCGAGGCCGACTCGATGACCCTTGAGACCCGGTCGACCAAGACGGTACGTGTGAAGAAGTGACCGCGAAGTGACCGCTGTAGACGTGATCGGGCCGGCCGCCCGGCGCGAAGCCGCACCGCACCGGCCCGAAACGAGGGGGACCTGATGCCGATCTGCCCGAGGGGCCACGAGTCGCAGGCCGAGGACTGGTGCGACTTCTGCGGCTTCCCGATGACCCCACCGGTCCCGGCGCCCGGCGCCCACGGGGGCTACCCGGGCGCGCCCGGAGCGCCCGCCGGACACCCGCAGCACGGCGGTGCCGGCTTCGGCGCGCCGCCGCCCCCGCCGGCCCCGCCGGGGTCCGTGCCGCCGCCCCCGCCCGGGGCGTACCCGCCGCCCGGCGGCTACCCGCCGCCGGGCACCCCCGGACTCACCGAGGGCCTGGCCGTCTGCCCGATCTGCCGCAGCCCGCAGACCGGGCGGTTCTGCGAGGAGTGCGGCTACGACTACGAGCTGTCCACGCCCCCCGGCCGCCAGGCGCCGGCCGGCGGCGCGCCCGCGCCCGGCCCGGCCCAGCCCCCGCCGCTGAACATCCCGGCGGCCTACGGCGGCGCCCCGGCCCCGCAGCCCCAGCCCCACCAACCCCACCAACCCCACCAGCCGCAGGCCCCGGAGTACCAGCAGCAGCCGGAGTACCCCCACACCTACGGCTACCCGCCGCCCGAAGGCGCCTTCCCGGAGGCCCCGGTCCGCGAGGACTCCGGCCCGGTGTACGCCCAGCCCGCCGGCCCCGGCCCGAACACCCGCGGCGGCGACTTCGGCACGTCCTTCCACCTGGCCCCGCCGCAGCCCCAGCCCGGCGCCCGGCCGGAGCCCGCCCCGGCCGAACCGGTGCGCGCCAACTGGATCGCGGTGGTCTCGGCCGACCGCGACTACTTCACCGACATGATGGCCCGCAGCGGCCCCGAGGCGGCCGGCCTGTTCTTCCCGCCGTACTGCCCCGAGCGCCGGATCCCGCTGACCGGCCGCGGCCAGCTGCGGATCGGCCGGCGCAGCCAGCACCGGGGCACCGTCCCGGAGATCGACCTGTCGGTGCCGCCGGAGGACCCGGGCGCCTCGCACCAGCACGCGCTGCTCGCCGAACAGGCGGACGGCAGCTGGGTTCTGGTGGACCAGGGATCGACCAACGGAACCACCGTGAACGGGGGCGAGGAACCGATCTCCCCGAACACCGCAGTCCCCCTGGGAGACGGCGACCGGATCCACATCGGCGCCTGGACGACGATCACGGTGCACCGCGCCTGACCTGCACCTTGAGCGTCCGTCAGGGGCAACTCCGGCCGGGCCGGGCGGAATTCGTATTTCGCCCGGCCCGGCTTTTTTCCTGCCTTCCTCAGGGAATCCACAAATTCCCGTCCACGGTGTGCACAAGACGCCCCGTGAGCCCTATTCTCTGGCTTCATGACTGCTGCTATATCCGCTGACGGCATCCGCCAGCGGTACGGGGATGTGCAGGCCGTCGACGGGGTGTCGCTCACCGTCGAGGCCGGCGAGTTCTACGGGATCCTCGGTCCCAACGGGGCCGGGAAGACCACCACCATGGAGATCCTGGAAGGGGTCCGCAAGCCCGACGAGGGCCGGGTCGAGCTGCTGGGGATGGCCCCCTGGCCGCGCAACCCGAAGCTGCTGCCGCGCATCGGCGTGCAGTTCCAGGCCTCCGCCTTCTTCCGGAAGCTGACCGCCCGGGAGACGATCCACACCTTCGCGTCGTTCTACGGGGTCGGCCCCAAGCGGGCCGATGCGATGCTGGAGCGGGTCGGACTCTCGGACAAGGCGGCGACCCTCACCGACCAGATGTCCGGCGGCCAGGCCCAGCGCCTGTCGATCGCCTGCGCCCTGGCGCACGACCCGGAGCTCGTCTTCCTGGACGAGCCCACCGCCGGCCTCGACCCGCAGGCCCGCCGCAACCTCTGGGACCTGCTGCGGGACATCAACGCCGAGGGCCGCACCGTCGTCCTGACCACCCACTACCTGGACGAGGCCGAGGTGCTCTGCGACCGGGTCTCGATCATGGACCACGGCAAGGTCCTGCACACCGGCGCCCCGGCGGCGCTGATCCGCGAGATCGACGACACCGTCCGGATCAGCGTGGCCTCCGGCCAGCTGCCGGTCGAGCGGGCCCGCGAACTGCTGGCCGCGGCCGGCGCCGACATCGCCCAGCTGGAGGACGACACCGTCTCGCTCTCCGTCTCCACCCGCCTTCCCGCCCCGGTGCTCAGCGTCCTCGCCGAGCAGAACGCGCTGCGCGGCCTCGAAGTGCGCGGTGCCACCCTGGAGGACGTCTTCCTCCAGCTGACCGGACGGGAGTTCCGCGCATGACCAGCACCTCCACCGAGCCGAAGGTCCCCGCCCAGCGCGGCGGTTCGACCGGCTCCGCCGACGGGCGGGAGCGGGTCAGCGCGTTCTGGAGCCTGTCCCGCGCGATGCTGCTCGGGATGAAGCGCGACCGCACCGCGACCTTCTTCATCCTGCTGTTCCCGCTGGTCTTCCTGGTCTTCTTCGGCTCCGTCTCCAAGGGCTCCTCCAGCCCGCACGCCAAGGTCGCCCAGGTCGGCGCGGTCAAGCTGTTCGACTCGATCCAGGGCGACCAGCGGGCCGGCCTGGACAAGGTCCTCAGCATCACCAGGACCGACGACGAGGCCGGCACGCTGGAGAAGGTCCGCAAGGGCGACTTCGACGCGATGATCGAGCAGGGCCCGGACGGCAAGGTGGAGCTGCGCTACACCGCCGCCGACCAGGTCAAGGCCGGCGCGGTCCAGGGCATCCTCAACTCGATCGTCCAGAGCGCCAACCAGGCCGCCACCCACCAGCCGGCCGCCTACGTGCTGGACTCCCAGCAGGTCGAGGACCAGTCGCTCAAGCCGATCCAGTTCCTCACCCCCGGCCTGCTCGGCTGGGCCGTCGCCACCGGCGCGGTCTTCGGCGCCTCGCTGACCCTGGTCGGCTGGCGCAAGTCCAAGGTGCTGCGGCGCCTGCGACTGGCCCCGGTCAGCGCCGGCGCGGTGGTCAGCTCCCGGATCGTGGTCTCGCTGGTGACCGCCTTCCTCCAGACCACCGCCTTCCTGATCGTCGCGACGAGCTTCTTCGGGCTCAAGCTCACCGGCAACTGGTGGCTGATCCTGCCGCTGGTGGGCTGCGCGACGCTCGCCTTCATGTCGATCGGCCTGCTGGCCGGTTCGGTCGCCAGGACCGAGGAGGCCGCGAACGGCATCTCGCAGCTCATCGTGCTGCCGATGTCCTTCCTGTCCGGCTCGTTCTTCCCGTTGGACGGCGCCCCGGGCTGGTTGAGGACCGTCTCCCAGGTCATGCCGCTCAAGCACCTGGTGTCGGCCGCCCAGTCGGTGCTGACCCGCGGCGGCGGCGTCATGGACGCCCTGCCCGCCATGGGCGGACTGCTGCTCTTCGCGGCCGTGTTCACCGGCATCGCCTGGAAGCTGTTCAAGTGGGAGGACGCGTAGCCGTCGCCGGACGTCACTGAACGTCGGTGGACGTCGCTGAACGTCGCTGAACGTCGTTGAACCCCGACGCGGTCGTACGCCTTTGGTCCCGGTGTACGACCCCGTCGGCGTCTGCGACCATGGTCGGGTGACAGAGATCGGACGAGGCACGTTCAGCGAGGAGACCTTCTTCGAGCAGGTCGGTGGTGAGGCCACCTTCCGGCGCCTGACCCGCCGCTTCTACGAGGGCATCGCCGAGGACGAGTTGCTGCGGCCGATGTACCCCGAGGAGGACCTCGGCCCGGCCGAGGAGCGGATGGCGCTGTTCCTGATGCAGTACTGGGGCGGCCCGCGCACCTACAGCGACCGGCGCGGTCACCCGCGGCTGCGGATGCGGCACGCCCCGTTCAAGGTCGACAAGGCCGCCCACGACGCCTGGCTCACCCACATGCGGGCCGCCGTGGCGAGCCTGGAACTGCCCGCCGAGCACGAGCGGCAGCTGCTGGACTACCTCACCTACGCCGCCGCCTCGATGATCAACACCCCGGGCTGAGCGGTCGCTAGCGCAGCGGGCTGAGGCCCAGCCCCGCGCCCGGCGCGGCCGCGGTCCGTACCACCACCGAGCCCACCGGGGAGCTCAACCGCAGCCAGCCGCCCGCCCGGTGCACCGAGAGCGGCGCCTCGGGGCTCAGGAAACCGATCCGGTACGAGGCGTGCACGGCGCGCAGCGGAAGCTCCGGCAGCACCGCGACCGGGCGGGACCACACCTCATCCGCCAGCCGGTCCAGCACCGCGCGGGTGCGGTGGTGCGCCGGGACGGCCTCACTGCGCTCGCGGAACTCCCGCACCGCCGCCATCAGTTCGCGGCACACCTCGGCCGCCGGCGGGGTCCCGACCGGCCGCCAGCCGACCCGCGGCGGCAGCAGCCCGGCCCAGGCCGGACCGGTCACCGGCGCGGGCAGCGCGACGGCGCCCGAGTCGGCGTCCACGCCGTCCAGCAACTGGCCCGCGGAGACGGTCAGGTCCACCGGCTCGTCCAGGCCGTCCAGCCGGGCGGTGCGGATCGCCAGCACGCCGGACTCGCCCAGCGGCAGCCGTCCGAAGACCGCCAGCACGCCGTCCGCCGACAGCCCGCCGTCCGCCGCGGCCGGGTCGACCGCCTGCAGCCGCACGGCCGCCGCCTTGTCGAAGCGCAGCAGGCGCAGCAGGAAGGCGGAGAGGTCGGCGGCCTCACCGGTGTCGGTCAGGGCGAGGCGGGCGGTGACGGTCAACGCTGCTCAGCTCGAATCGGTTCGGAGGTCCAGGGACTTTCAGACTGCCGCGCCGACCGGGGCCTCGTCCATGAACCGGGAGAGGAACTCCCGCTCCACCGGCGAGATCCGGCGCGGCCGGCCCGCGGCCAGGTCGTAGGGCACCACCACGGTGGAGGCCCGGACGTACACCGTCTCGGAGCCGTCCTCGTGGACGTCCTTGATGTCGTAGGAGACGGTCAGCGAGGCGCTGCCGATGTGCGTCACCCGGGTCTCCACGGTGACCGGCTCCGGCCGGTGCACCAGCGGGCGCTTGTAGTCGATCTCGTGGCGGGCCACCACCGAGCCGCCCGCGAACTCCCCGGCGCCGGCCTCGGCGGCCTGGGTGAACATGAAGTCGATCCGGGCCTCCTCCAGGTAGCGCAGGAAGACCACGTTGTTGACGTGGCCGAAGGCGTCCATGTCGGACCAGCGCAGCGGGCAGGCGTAGATGTGGCGAGCCACGGGTGTTCTCCTCGGTGTCCGGTCGCCCGCCGCCGAACCTCGGTGACGGGCCGCGGCCCGGCAGGCCGCCCCGGGGGGCAGTCTGCCGGGCCGTTGTGACAGCTGGGTGTCAGCCTCGGGTCAGCTTCTTGTACGTGGCCCGGTGCGGACGGGCGGCGTCGGCGCCCAGTCGCTCGATCTTGTTCTTCTCGTACGACTCGAAGTTGCCCTCGAACCAGAACCACTTGCTCTCGCCCTCGTAGGCGAGGATGTGGGTGGCCACTCGGTCCAGGAACCAGCGGTCGTGGGAGATGACCACGGCGCAGCCGGGGAACTCCAGCAGGGCGTTCTCCAGCGAGGAGAGCGTCTCGACGTCGAGGTCGTTGGTGGGCTCGTCGAGGAGCAGCAGGTTGCCGCCCTGCTTGAGGGTGAGCGCCAGGTTCAGGCGGTTGCGCTCACCGCCGGAGAGCACGCCGGCCGGCTTCTGCTGGTCCGGGCCCTTGAAGCCGAAGGCCGACACGTAGGCGCGGGACGGCATCTCGACCTGGCCGACGTTGATCCAGTCCAGACCGTCGGAGACGACCTCCCAGAGGGTCTTCTTCGGGTCGATGTTGGAGCGGGTCTGGTCGACGTAGCTGATCTTGACGGTGTCGCCGACCTTGACCGTGCCGCTGTCCGGGGTCTCCAGGTCCTGGAGCATCTTGAACAGGGTGGTCTTGCCGGCGCCGTTCGGGCCGATGATGCCGACGATGCCGTTGCGCGGCAGGGTGAAGCTGAGGTCGTCGATCAGGATCTTCTCGCCGAAGGCCTTGTTGAGGTTCTCGACCTCGATGACGACGTTGCCCAGGCGCGGGCCCGGCGGGATCTGGATCTCCTCGAAGTCCAGCTTCCGCATCTTGTCGGCCTCGGCCGCCATCTCCTCGTAACGGGCGAGGCGGGCCTTGGACTTGGCCTGGCGGCCCTTGGCGTTGGAGCGGACCCACTCCAGCTCTTCCTTGAGCCGCTTGGCGCGCTTGGCGTCCTTCTGGCCCTCGACCTTGAGACGGGACTGCTTGGTCTCCAGGTAGGTGGAGTAGTTGCCCTCGTACGGGTAGGCGCGGCCGCGGTCGAGCTCCAGGATCCACTGGGCGACGTTGTCCAGGAAGTACCGGTCGTGGGTGACGGCCACGACGGTGCCCTTGTACTTCTCCAGGTGCTGCTCCAGCCAGTTCACCGACTCGGCGTCCAGGTGGTTGGTGGGCTCGTCGAGCAGCAGCAGGTCGGGGGCCTCCAGCAGCAGCTTGCAGAGCGCCACGCGGCGCTTCTCGCCACCGGAGAGCTTGGTGACCGGCCAGTCGCCGGGCGGGCAGCCCAGGGCGTCCATGGCCTGCTCCAGCTGGGCGTCCAGGTCCCAGGCCTCGGCGTGGTCCAGCTCCTCCTGGAGCTTGCCCATCTCGTCGAGCAGCGCGTCCGAGTAGTCGGTCGCCATCAGCTCGGCGATCTCGTTGAAGCGGTCGAGCTTGCCCTTGATCTCCTTGACGCCGTCCTGGACGTTCTCCAGGACCGTCTTGGTCTCGTCGAGCGGGGGCTCCTGGAGGAGCATGCCGACGGTGTAGCCGGGCGAAAGGAAGGCGTCGCCGTTGGAGGGGTGCTCCAGGCCGGCCATCATCTTCAGCACGGTGGACTTACCGGCACCGTTGGGGCCCACGACGCCGATCTTCGCCCCGGGGAGGAAGCTGAGCGTCACGTCGTCAAGGATGACCTTGTCTCCGTGCGCCTTGCGCACCTTGCGCATCGTGTAGATGTATTCCGCCACGTGAGATCGCTCCGGCGTCGTCGGGAGTATTCGTCTTGCAGCGTTCCATTGTGCCGCACCCGGCCGGGAGCCCCGAACCGCCGGGATGACCCCACCGGGGTATCCGCCGCGCCGGGGGTGTCCGTACCGGTGCGGCGGATACCGGTGCGGCCGTACCGGGCCGGGGCCGGGAAGCGCGAAGGCCCGGCTCCCCGCAGCTGGTGCGGGGAGCCGGGCCGGGTTCCGCTCGTTCAGGGCTCCGGGAGGTCAGTGCCTCCCGGAGCACCGCTCAGGCGGTTCGTACGGTTCAGGCGGTGGTGCGACCGTGACGGCCACGGCGGCGCAGGACGAAGACCGCGGCGCCACCGGCCACGACCAGGCCACCGGCGACGGCGGCGAGGATCGGGGTGGAGTCATTGGCACCGGTCTGGGCCAGGCCACCGGTGCCCGGGGCGGCGCTGGTGGTCGACGGGGCCGGCTGGGCGGCACCGGAGCTCGGGGTGCCCGAGGGGGTGGCGGTGCCGGTGCCGGTGGCGGCCGGGGTGGTCGGGGCCCCGGTCGGGGTCACGCCGGTCTTGCAGTCGAGGACGCCGGAGAACTTCTTGGAGTAGCCGTTCGGGCCGGTGACGGTGATGTCGTACTTGGTCTTCTCGGCGACCTTGACCAGCACGGTCTCGGTCTTGCCGGGCTGCACGGTGATCTTCTGGCCCGGCTGCACGGTCACCTCGGCCGGCTGGTCACCGGTGTTGGTGACGGAGACGCGCACACCGCCGTTGGCGCACTCCTCCTTGGCGGAGCTGTCGACGATCGGGCCCTGGGCCTGCTTCCAGGTGGCCTGGCCCGCGGCCGCGGCGCTGAGCTTCTTGGAGCCGGCCAGGATCATGGTCTGGCTGTGGTTGCCCTGGTCGTCCAGGCCGCTCATGAAGACCCGGCCGCTGAGGACGGTGGTGTCGGCGGTGGCCTTGAGCACGGCCTTGCCGTCCGGGGTGCCGCCGGGGACGTCCAGGAACAGCTGGGTGTCCTTGGCGACCGGGCCGGCCAGCGTGCCGTTGACCGGCTTGCCGTCCTTGTCCAGCACCTTGATCTTGTCGGCGGCGTCGCCGGAGACGGCGAGCTTGACCTCGTTGGCGCTGGTGTTCAGCACGAACGGGCCGAGCTTGGCGCCGGACTTGCCGGAGACGGAGTCCGGGGTGAGGGTCAGCGAGGGCTTCGGCTCGGCCGCGACGCCCTTGTTGGCGTCGCCCGTGAGGTAGTCGCGCAGCTTCTTGGCGTGCTCGTTGCGCGGGGTCGCGGTCTTGTCGTCCGAGAACTTCCAGATCGCGGACTGGGTGCCCGCCGCGGCGTCCTTCTCCGAGAGCTCGTTGTCGCCGATCGCCTTGCGCAGCGCGTCGATCGGCACCTGCGGGTACGAGTTCTCCAGGATCCAGCGGATCTTGGGGGCGTTCGCGTTGCCGTTGAGGGAGCTCGCGGACCAGTCGGCCTCGTGGTACTTGGCCTTGCTGTCCAGGTACACCGGGTTGTCGAAGTCGATGCAGTAGGTCTGCAGCAGCTCGCCGGAGGTCGTCTTGAGGGTGAACAGGCCCGCGTCGACGCTCTCCTTGCCCTCGACGTCGACCCGCTCGCCGAACATGTCCCGCTGGACGATCGCGGTCACGCCCGAGGCCGGGGCGTCGGCCGCGACCGCCGCGCCGGCCGCGAACAGGCCTCCGCCCAGTGCAACGCTGGTCGTGAGCATGACAGTGGTTATGCGGGACAGACTCCGCCCCTGCCGCTTGAACATCTGGGATCCCTCCGGAGCGGGCTTGCACCGAGTGGGCAGCCCGCCGACTTGCCGTGCCGCGCGTGCCCCCTGTGGCACTGCTGCGGGTGTGAACCAAGTGAATCCTATTGAGCCCCGGAGGCCCCGAAACCCCCATGCGAAATCAGGACGATTCCGTATCTGGATCGTTATCAACCCCCTCAGGTTCCACACAAGCTGACGCATCGACAGAATCTCCGCGCGACTTTCCGTTATCCGGACGAGATTGCGCGTGCGGGCACAACGACGTTCTCGATCAACATATTTGTCGACAGGGAAGGTCATCGACCGGTCAGCCCAGCAGCGCCCGGTCTTCACCTCCCCGCTCCCCCTCGGACACCTCGCCCTGCTGCCCCGTCAGCGCCCGCGCACCAGGCGACGGCTCCGGCCGGGCGGGCACCGCGGCCACCGCCGAAGCCCGGCGCGACTCCAGCGCGTCGGCGATCCACCCGGGCACCGACTCGCCCGCGGGCTTCGCGCCGGGCGGCCCCGCCGCGCCCGACGGCTGCCCGCGCACACCCGCCGCCCAACGGAACGCCGTGGTACCCCGGGTGAGGTCGTGTCCGATCGACCGGGCGTCGATCTCGGCCCGACTGCGCTTCACCTCCCCTTCCGTCCACTCCCGCACCCGCAGCCGACCCGTCACCAGCACCGGCTCCCCCTTGGCCAGCGAGCCGATCAGGTTCACCGCGAGCGCCCGCCAGGCCGTCACCCTCAGCCACTGCGTCTCGCCGTCCGCCCAGCAGGCCCGCTCGCGGTCGTACCGCCGCTCGGTGCAGCCGAGGAGGAAGTTCGCCATCGGCACCCCGCCGGCGGTTTCCCCGTAGCTCACCTCGGTCGCGACATTGCCCACCACCGTCACCTGAACCTCGTTCACAGCGCACTCTCCGTTCTCGCCGACGCACCGCACGGAATCGAGCGGTGCGAGTTCAGAGTGCGGCCCGGAAGAAATCACGACCACTAGGTTCGGAAATCCTGTGGACAACTAGTAGGCCGATCGGCAGGGTGAAAAACGGCCGTCACTCACAGGGGTGAATTTCGGCCTTCGCACACCGCTCGGGTAGCATCTCTTCGCGCTCATGACAACAAACGGGCAGATCGCGGCCGCCTCCGCGACGCGGCGGAACACCCGAGCCTGGCCGTCCGCGCACGTCATCACGCCGGAGCGAGCCGAATAGGAGCCCCCACCCGCACCGGCGGCGGGACATTCTCCGTGTCGAATCCATAACGGGTGGGGAGGCAGCCCCGTAACGACTGCACAACGTCCGGCCCGGAACAGTGCCAGACCGCTGCACACACGGTCTCCACCTGCGATTATCGGACCGCTCCACCGAACCGACACACCAACGACGGTGTCGTCACACCGGCCGAGGAACTGGACACCCTTATCCTGTCCCCGACAGGGCGAGGGCCCACCAACCCCCACCCCCACCCTCAGGTACGGGGCCGGACAACGCGCGCGCCCAGCGCTCGTCGCCCGATCCCGGCCACGGTCACGCCCGCCAGGGCGCCGTCCGTCCCGCCCCCATAGCTCAGCGGATAGAGCACCCGCCTTCTAAGCGGTAGGTCGCAGGTTCGAATCCTGCTGGGGGCGCCACCTGCGAATTTCCGCAGGCCATCGCGCCCGTGCGTACTTTCCGTGGCCGTTTATCACCTCCGGGTAATCCAGCACCCACCGCGCATAACCCGTGACAATGCGTGTCATGGCCGCCACGAAAGCCGGTCGGGCGGAAAACCGGAATTCCGGGCGAATCCCCCACCCTTGAACGAAACAGCCGCCCGAACGGCCGACCGGCGAAATCCGACAAAAGCCGGACAGAGACGCCCGGGACGCCGCTGCCCGCGCGGCCGGAACCCGGCCCACGGCCGAACTGCCGCGAGCCCCCGGCCGAACTGACGCGGGCCTCCGCCCGAACTTCCGCCGGCCAGGTCGGACTAACCGGCCAGCCCCGCCAGATAGGCGTCGAGCAGCGCGATCTGCCGTTCCGCCGGGAACTCCGCCGGGGCGAACAGCGACTGCACCACCAGCCCCAGCACGAAGGCCTGCGCACCCGCCGCGAGCCCGGCGGGATCGGCGCCGGCCGGGAGCTCGCCGAGCCGCTGGGCGTCCGCCACGTGCGCCGTGAGCGCCACCCGCGACCGGGCGTAGCGCCCGGCGTGCGCGGCCGCCAGCTCCGGGTCCGCCAGGGCGACGTCCCAGGAGCTGACCCAGATCCGGTTGCCGGACTCGGTGGCCTCGTCCAGCGGCAGCACGTCGAGCAGCGCGGCCCGCAGTCGGGCCAGCCCCTCGGGCGGCGGCGGGGTGCCGTCGGCGGGGGCCAGCCGCCGGGGCCGGGCGGCGGAGCGGCGGTCGAGCTCCTCCAGGGCGTGGCTCAGCAGCGCCCGCTTGTTCGGGAAGTAGTGCGTCAGCAGCCCGGTGGAGGCGCCCAGTTCGGCCGCCACCGCGCGCAGCGTCAGCCCCTCGAAACCCTTGGCGGAGAGCACCCGCCACACCCCCTCGGAGACTTCCGAGCGGCGGGCGTCATGGTCTCCACGGGCTGGCGTCATGGGGGGCTATCGTACATACCAAACGTTTGTTATGAATGATCCGAACAGCCCACCGCACACCCGTCACAGGCCCGTCGCACACCCGCCCCCACACCCGTCGCACCACCCCGAGAGGCCCGCCCGTGTTTTCCGTCCCGCTCGCCGAGAACGCCGAACTGCGCCCGCTGGAGCCCTGGCAGGCCCCCGAGTTCCTGGCCCACATCGACCGCGCCCGCGCCCACACCGACCCGTGGATCCCGTGGGCCACCCGCACCACCGACCTGGACTCGGCCCGCGCCACCCTGCAGCGCTACGCCGACGGCCAGGCCGCCGACTCCAGCCGGATCTACGGCATCTGGCGCGACGGCACGCTGGTCGGCGGCGTGATGTTCGTGCACTTCGACACCCGGAGCGGCAACTGCGAGATCGGCGCCTGGACCGAGCCGGCCGGCGAGGGCGGCGGGCTGATCACCGCCGCCGTCCGCCGACTGCTCGACTACGCCTTCACCACCCGCGGCCTGCACCGCGCCGAATGGTGGTGCTCGGCCGCCAACGCCCGCAGCCGGGCGGTGGCCCAGCGGGTCGGGATGCAGCGGGAGGGCGTGCTGCGGGAGTGGTTCCTGCACAACGGCGTCCGCCACGACAAGGAGATCTGGGCGATCCTGGCCTCGGAGCACACCGCCACCGAGGCCTGACGGCCGCGGGCCCTCCTCCGCACCCGTACGGGAAAGCCGCAGCGGGGCCCGGTGGACACCCCCGTGGGTCCACCGGGCCCCGCGCCGGGCTCCCCGCCGGCCTCCAGTGGCCCGCTCAGGCCGCCAGCACCGGGCCGTCGACCGCCGCGGGCACTTCCCCGGCCTCCCCGGCCTCGATTTCCGCAGCCTGCTCCGCCGTACGCAGCCGCAGCGCCAGCAGCAGCACCACGACCATCACCCCGCCCGCCGACAGGAAGACCACGTCCACGGCGTCCGTGAAGCTCCGCAGCGCGTGCTCCCGGGCCGCACCGGTCAGCGTGCGCACCGCGGAGAGGGAGCGTCCGGGCTCACCGGCCTCGAACACCCGGGCCAGCACCGTGCCGAAGAGCGCCGCGCCGAGCGCGTTGCCGAGGGTCTGGAAGAACCGGACGCCGGTGGTCGCGACGCCGAGCTGCTCGCGCGGGGCGGTGTCCTGCACCATGGTGATCAGCTGCCCGATCAGCTGCCCGAACCCGGCCCCGAGCAGGGCGAGTTCGGCGCCCACCGCCCACAGCGGGGTGTCCGGGCCGCTGAGCCCGAGCAGGGCCAGGGCGAGCACCGAGACGCCCGAGCCGACGATCAGGAAGGTGCGCGGCCGGTGGCCGCGGGCGATCAGCCGGGTGGCGAGCAGGCCGACGCCGGTCATCCCGGCGGCCATCGGCATCAGGAAGAGGCTGGCCGTGGTCGGGGCGACCCCCCGGGCGATCTGCAGGTAGAGCATCACGTAGACGATCGCGCCCACCATGCCCGTCCCGACCAGGCCCTGGACCGCGAAGCCGATCCGCACCACCGGGATCCGGAACAGCGAGAGCGGGAGCACCGGCTCGGCGGCGGTGGCCTGGCGCCACAGGAAGAGTCCGAGCGAGGCCAGGGTGGCGGCGCAGAGCCCGAGGATCATCGGGGACGTCCAGGAGTAGTCCCTGCCGCCCCACTCGGTGACCAGCAGCAGCCCGGTGGCGAAGGCGCCGGCCAGGGTGGCGCCGAGGAAGTCCAGGCCGCGCCGGCCGAGGTTGCGCGGCAGCTTGACCACCAGGGCGAAGCCGGCCAGGACGAGCAGGCCGAGCGGCACGTTGACGTAGAAGATCCAGCGCCAGCCGAGGTGGTCGGTGAACAGCGCGCCGACCAGCGGGCCGATCGCCATGCCGAGCCCGGCGACGATGCCGCCCATCGCACCGCCCTTGCCGCCCTTGCGCTCCTCCGGATCCTGGAGCTGGGCCATCACCACCATGGTCACGCTCATCAGCCCGCCGCCGCCGATGCCCTGGACGGCCCGGAAGGCGATCAGTTCGCCCATCGACTGCGCGGCCCCGCAGAGCACCGAGCCGAACAGGAAGGTGCCGACCGCGCCGAGCAGCACCCGCTTGGCGCCGTACACATCGCAGAGCTTGCCGTAGAGCGGGAGCAGCGCGGTGGCCGCCAGCGAGAAGGCGCTGACCATCCAGGGCAGCCGGTCGACGCCGTGGACCGGGTCGAGGTCGCGGACGATCGGCACGGTGGCCGCCGAGACGATGTTGGAGTCGAGCACGGCCAGCACGATCGTCACCAGGCAGAGCAGCATGGCGAGTTGGCGCTGGGCGGTGGTCATCAGGGTGGATCCGGCCGGGCCGGGTGTGTGCGGGGCAGCGGTTGCCATCGGGAAGTCCCCCCGGGTGTGTGGAGTCGGCCCCGACCGGTGCGGTCCGGCGGGCTCGGCACCAACCATGGCAGGCGTTTTGGACCGAGTCAATTCTTCATCCAGACCAATCTTTCATCCCGGCACATCTTTCTCCTCGGTCTAGCTTTGATCCTGGTACAGTCTTCGCATGGCGACCCACCACGGCTTGGACCTCGGCCCCGACCGCGACCTCGACGCCCTCCCGCTGCGCGAGCGCAAGAAGATCCAGACCGGCGGCCGGATCTTCCGCACGGCCATCGGCCTGTTCGTCGAACGGGGCTTCGACCAGGTCTCGGTGGCCGAGATCGCGGCCGCCGCCGAGGTCTCCAAGATGACCGTGTTCAACTACTTCCCGACCAAGGAGGACCTGGTCCTCGGGCCGGTGGAGCAGCACCTCGACGAGCCCGCCCGGGTGGTGCGCGACCGCGCCCCGGGCACCTCGGCGGTGACGGCGCTGCGCGAGCACTTCCTGGCCGCCCTGGAGCGCCTGGACCCGGCCACCGGCCTGAACGACGACGCGGTGGTGCTGGACGTGATCCGGCTGATCCACGCCACCCCGTCGCTGGCCCTGCGCGCCACCTCGGCCTTCGACCGGCGCGCCCAGAGCCTGCTCGCCGACGAGCTGCGCCGGCAGGACCCGGCCCATGACGAGCTGACCGCCCGGGTCGCCGCCGCCCAGCTGCTCGCCGTCCGGCTCACCCTGATCGCCGGCAACCACCTGCGGATGCTGGCCGACGAGCGCGCCGCCGACGCCCTGCCCGGCGCCCTCGACGAGGCCCGGCGCGCCTTCGCCGTGGTCGAACACGGCCTCGGCACGTACTGCGCCGGACCGGCCCGACCGGGCGCAGGCGCCGCCTGACCGAGGACCGGACCGGCCCGGCCCGAAAGAACGCCGGACCGGCCTGAGAGAGTGAGCGCACCACGACCGACGCCGGAGGTGCGCATGGACCAGCCACTGCTCACGCGGGACCGCTCCGCCCTGCCCACCCGGGCCGAGGGCCTGAACGCGTACGTCGGCGAGGACGGCGTCGCCGTCCTGGAGTTCGCCCGCCCGCACCGCCGCAACGCGGTGACCCTGGCGATCTGGCGGGCGCTGCCCGAGGTGCTGGACCGGCTCGCCGAGCAGCCGGGCGTACGGGCCCTGCTGCTGACCGGCGCCGGGAACACCTTCAGCGCGGGCGCGGACATCACCGAACTCGCCGAGGTGTACGGCGATCCGCAGCGCGCGGACGCGTACCACGCGGTCAACGTGGCCGCCGAGGAGGCGCTCGCGGCCTTCCCGCACCCGACCCTCGCCGTGGTGCACGGCGCCTGCGTGGGCGGCGGCTGCCAGCTGGCCGTCGCCTGCGACCTGCGCTTCGTCGCCGAGGACGCCCGGCTGGGGATCACCCCGGCCAAGCTCGGTGTGGTCTACCCGGCGGTGCCGACCCTGCGGCTGGCCCGGCTGGTGGGCCCGGCCCGGGCCAAGTACCTGCTGTTCTCCGGCGAGTTGGTGCGCGGCCGGGACGCGCTGCCGCTGGGCCTCGCCGAGCGGGTCCTGCCGGACGCCGAACTGGACGCCGCCGCGCTGGAGTTCGCCCGGCTGCTGACCACCCGCTCGACCCAGACGATCGGCGCGGTGAAGGCCGCGCTGGCCGTCCCGGCGGAGCGGGCGGCCGAGGCGCTGGAGCCCTGGGAGCGGCGCTCGCGGGAGGCCTCGGACGTGCACGAGGGGCTGGCCGCGTTCCTGGCGGGCCGCCCGGCGCGGTTCTGAGCCGCAACCCGGCGGGCCCTCCGCACGGACGGCAGCACCGCCGACTCACGTACGATCATCGGACCGACGCCGAGCCGTCGACCGCCCTTCCCCACCCGGAGCACCCACCCCGATGACCACCGAGGCCACGACCGCCCCCACCAGCCGGACGACCTGGGCCCGCCGGGTCACCGACGGCGTCGAGCCGAAGAACGTGATCATCGCGGTCTGCCTGCTGATCGGCGGCCTGCGCTACGGCTGGTCCGGCCTCGGCTGGGCCGCCTTCGCCGCACTGTTCGCGGCCGTCATCCCGACCCTGTTCATCCAGCGCGGCATCCGCAAGGGCACCCTGGAGGACCGCCACGTCGGCCACCGGCAGCGCCGGCTGACCGTCATCCCGTTCATCATGGGCTCGGTCGCCGTCAGCTTCGCGGTGATGATCCTGGCGCACGCCCCGCGCGACCTCACCGCGATGGTGGCGGCGATGTTCGCCTCGCTGGTGCCGATCCTGGTGATCACCGTCTGGTGGAAGGTCTCCGTGCACACCGCCGTGGCGGCCGGCGCGGTGGCCTGCCTCGGCATCGCGCTCGGCCCGCTGTGGCTGCTGCTCTACCCGCTGGTCGCGGTGATCGGCTGGTCCCGGGTGGTGCTGCGGGACCACACCACCGCGCAGACGATCGTCGGCGCGGTGGTCGGCTCCCTCTCCGCCGGGCTGACCTTCTGGCTGGCCCGATAGCCAGGCCCGACCATCGGGCCCGCCGGTCCGGCCCGGCAGTCCCGGCCCGGCAGTCCCGGCCCGGCAGTCCCGGTCCGGCAGTCCCGGTCCGGTAGTCAGGCCCGGCAGTCCCGGCCCGTCCCCGGCTAGCGGATCGGCATCCCCGAGACCGCCCGGGCGATCACCAGCCGCTGGATCTCGCTGGTCCCCTCGAAGATCGAGTAGATCGCGCTGTCCCGGTGCATCCGCTCCACCGGGTACTCCCGGGTGAAGCCGTTGCCGCCGAGGATCTGCATCGCCTGCGCGGTGACGAACTTGGCCGTCTCGCCCGCGTACAGCTTGGACATCGAGCCCTCGGCCGCGGTGAACGGCTGGTTGTTGGCGGCCATCCAGGACGCCCGCCAGACCAGCAGCCGGGCCGCGTCGATCCGGGTCCGCATGTCGGCGAGCTGGAAGGCCACGCCCTGGTTGTCGATGATCGGGCGGCCGAACTGCTCCCGGGTCTTCGCGTAGTCCAGCGCGACCTCGTACGCGGCCCGGGCGATGCCGATCGCCTGCGCCCCGACGGCCGGGCGGGAGGCCTCGAAGGTGGCCATCGCCGCATTGCCCCGGCCGCCCGCCCGCTTGACGCCCTCCCGGGCCCGGGCCAGCCGCTCGTCCAGCTTCTCCTTGCCGCCGAGCAGGCAGCTGCCGGGCACCCGGACGCCGTCCAGCACCACCTCGGCGGTGTGCGAGGCGCGGATGCCGTGCTTCTTGAACTTCTGGCCCTGGCTCAGCCCGGGGGTGCCCGGCGGGACGACGAAGGAGGCGTGCCCGCGGGTGCCCAGCTCCGGGTCCACGCTGGCCACCACGACGTGCACGGCGGCGATCCCGCCGTTGGTGGCCCAGGTCTTGGTGCCGTTGAGCACCCACTCGTCCTTGGCCTCGTCGTACACGGCCCGGGTGCGCAGCGCGCCCACGTCGGAGCCGGCGTCCGGCTCGGAGGAGCAGAAGGCGGCCACCTTGACGTCGTCGGGGGTGCCGAACATCTGCGGGGTCCAGGTGCCGATCTGCTCGTCGGTGCCGTTGGCGAGCACCGCGACGGCGGCCAGCGTGGTGCCGACGATGGCCAGCCCGATGCCCGCGTCGCCCCAGAACAGCTCCTCCATGGCGATCGGGATGCCGACGCCGGAGGGGTCGAAGTACTGCTGGGCGTAGAAGTCCAGCGAGTAGATGCCCAGCTTGGCGGCCTCCTGGATGACCGGCCAGGGGGTCTCCTCCCGCTCGTCCCACTCGGCCGCGGCGGGGCGGATCACGTCGGCGGCGAAGCCGTGCAGCCAGTCGCGTACGGCGAGCTGGTCCGCGCCCGGGTCCAGCGAGAACGTGCTGCTCATGGGGGAGCCTCCGCAGAAGGGGTGACGACGCAGGGTTCACGGCCGCCCGATGCGACCCACCGGGGTGTTACCCCGGGTAACATGGTCGGAGTCTGCTACTGATTGGTAACCGGTGTCAACGCCCAGGCCACCCAGAATCCCGAGGAGCAGCGCATGTCCCGAGAGCCCCGCCGCGAGCAGCTGCTCAACGCCGCCGACCGGGTCATCCAGCGCGAGGGGCCGAGCGCCAGCATGAACGCCATCGCCGCCGAGGCCGGCATCACCAAGCCGATCCTCTACCGCCACTTCGGCGACCGGACCGGCCTGATCAGGGCACTGACCGAGCGCCACACCAGCGGCCTGCTGGCCGCCGTCCGGGCCGCCCTGGCCGAACCGCTGGAACGCCGCGACCGGGTCGAACACGTCCTGGACACCTACCTCGCCGGGATCGAGGCCCGCCCCCAGGTCTACCGGCTGCTCACCCACCCCGAGCCCGGCGACCCCAGCGGCGCGGGCAACGCCCTCGCCCCCGCACTGCGGCAGATCGCCGAGGAGATCACCCGCGCCGTGCAGAACCAGGTCGACCTCGGCGCCGACCGCGACCTGCTCGCCGAGGCCTGGGGCCGGGGCATCACCGGCATGGTGCTGGCCGCCGGCGACTGGTGGCTGGAGACCAGACCCTGCACGCGCACCCGCATGGTGCAGGCCCTGGCCGACCTGCTGTGGGGCCGGCTCGCCGCCGCCGCGGACCTGCCCACCGCCATCCTGCCGCCCACCCCCGCCGAACCGAACGGCGACTGAACCCGTCGTCCTCCCAGGGCAGTTGCACCGACCCCGGCCGCGCACGACCCTTGTGCCGGCCCGGCGGCCACGGGCATCATCGGGCCCCCACCCCCCGCCGTGCGAGGTCCCCGATGCGCCTGCGCCGCACCGCCGTCGCCCTGCTGCTCGCCGCCACCGCCGCCCTCGGCGGCGCCGCCCCGGCCACCGCCCACGGCGGCCACCCGACCCGCTTCCCCACCGGCACGGCCACCGGCCCGGACGGCCGTACCGCCCTCACCGACGACCAGGGCCGCCGCCTCCAACTGCGCGGCTTCAACCTCGACAAGTACGCCGAGGCCACCCCGGCCGACCTCGACTCCCTCGCCGCCCAGGGGTTCAGCCTGGTCCGGCTGCCGGTCTCCTGGACCAGGCTGGAGCCCGAACGCGGCCGCCTCGACCCCGCCGAACTGCACCGGATCCAGGCGCTCCTCGACCGGGCCGACCGCCTCGGCCTGCTCGTCCTGGTCGACTTCCACCAGGACGTCTACGGGCCGCAGTTCGGCGGCGGCACCAACGGCATCCCGCGCTGGGCCACCCGCGACGACGGCCTGCCGTTCACCCCCGACCCGAAGGACTGGTTCGCCGGCTACTTCCAGCCCGCCGTCCAGGCCGCCTTCCGCCACCTCTACGACGACCCCGACCTGCGCGCCTGGCAGGCCGACTTCTACACCCGGCTCGCCCGCGAACTGCGCGGCCACCGCTCCCTGTTGGGCTACGACCTGTTCAACGAGCCGTTCGGCCCGGTGGACGGCGACCCGACCGACCCGGCCGTGCTCGCCGCCGCCTCCGCCACCCTGGAACAGGGCCGGCTCGCCGACATGTACCGCCGCCTGATCGCCGCCGTCCGCCGGGCCGACTCCCGCGCCTGGCTGTTCGTCGAACCGACCGTGCTGGTCGGCCAGGGCGTGCCCACCGCCCTCCCCGGCTTCACCGACCCCCGCCCCGGCGCGCCCCGGCTCGGCTACGCCCCGCACTTCTACGACACCGCGGTGGAGAACGGCGCCGACTGGAACCCCGCCGACGGCTTCGTCGAGCAGTACACCGCCGCGATCACCGGCTACCCGGCCGCCCACCACCTGCCCGTACTGGTCGGCGAGTGGGGGCCGCCCGACTCCCGCACCCCCGGCAACACCCTGCTGGTCCGCCGGCAGGTCGCCGCGATGGACGGCTTCGCCGAGGGCTGGACGATGTGGTACTGGTGCCGGGGCACCGGCGGCTACTGCGCCCTCGACCCGGCCGGCCGCCCGGCCCCCGGCGACGGCCCCGCCTTCGGCCCGTACCCGGCGGCCGTCCCCGGCACCGACGTCCGGACCACCCCCGGGGGCGCCGCGGGCGCCACCACCGTGCGCTGGACGGCCGACGGCAGCGGCCGCACCGGCGAACTCGTCCTGCCTCCCGCCGCGTTCCCGCGCGGCGCCCGGGTCGCCGTCTCCCCCGCCGACGCCCGGGTCGAGGTCGAGCAGCCCGCGGACGGCCGCGCGGGAACCGTACGGATCCGGCTCCCGCACGCCCGCCCGGGCACACCCGTGACGGTCACGCTCACCCCACGCTGACCGGCCCGGACCGCGCGACCGGCCCGGACCGCGTGACCGGCCCGGACCGCGCGACTAGCCCAGACCACGTGACTAGCCCAGACCGCGGCGCTCCAGCAGCGGCGCGGTCTCCGGCGCCCGCCCGACCACCGCGCGGAAGGACTCCAGCGGGTCCCGGCCGAACCCGCGCGCCAGCAGCTCGCGCCGGAACAGCTCACCGCTGTCCCGCACCGACCGCCCGTTCGTCTCGAACCACCGCACGGTGTCCGCGTCCAGCACCTCCGACCAGATGTACGCGTAGTACCCGGCGCTGTAGCCGCTGGAGAAGATGTGCTGGAAGTACGGCGTGCGGTAGCGCGGCGGGATCGCCGGCACCGCGAGACCGGCCTCCGCCAGCACCCGCGCCTCGAACTCCTCGGCGTCCTCGACCCGGTGGCCCTGCGGCAGGGTGTGCCAGGCCCAGTCCAGCAGCGTCGCCGCGAGGTACTCCACCGTCCGGAAGCCCTCCCCGAACCGCTCGGCCGCGGTCATCCGCTCGACCAGCTCGGCCGGCAGCGGCTCCCCGGTGACGTGGTGGCGGGCGTAGTTGGCCAGCACCTCGGGCCGGACCATCCACATCTCGTTGACCTGCGAGGGGAACTCCACGAAGTCCCGCGGCACGGCGGTGCCCGCGAACAGCGGGTACCGCACGTCCGAGAACAGCCCGTGCAGCGCGTGCCCGAACTCGTGGAACAGGGTGCGTACCTCGTCCCAGCTCAGCAGCGCCGGCTCGCCCGGCGCCGGGCGCGGGACGTTGAGGGTGTTCAGCACCACCGGCCGCCGCCCGGTCAGCCCGGACTGGCCCACCAGCTCGTCCATCCAGGCGCCGCCGCGCTTGGACGCCCGGGCGTGGAAGTCCCCGATGAACAGGCCCAGCGCGGTGCCGTCCTCCTCGAACACCTCGAAGACCCGGGCGTCCGGGTGGTGCGCCGTCAGCTCCGGCCGCTCGGTGAAGGTGATCCCGTACGCGAGCCCGGCGGCGAAGAACACGCCGTCCACCAACACCCGCTCCAGCTCGAAGTACGGGCGCAGCGCGGCGGTGTCCACCTGGTAGGAGGCCTGGCGCACCTTCTCCGAGTAGTACGCCCAGTCGTGCGCGGCGAGCTCCTCGACGCCGTCCGCGGCCGCCACCGCGGCCAGCTCGGCGGCCTCCCGGCGGGCGTTCGCCACGGCCGGTTCCACCAGCCGGGAGAGCAGCCCGGAGACCGCCTCGACCGTCCCGGCCGTCTCGTCCGCGACGACGTAGGCGGCGTGGTTCGGGAAGCCCAGCAGCGCGGCCCGCTCGGCGCGCAGCCCCGCCATCCGGATCGCCAGCGGGCCGTTCTCCGCGCCGGCCCGGCCGAGCGAGGCGGCCAGCAGCCGCTCGCGCACCGAGCGGTCGGCCAGCTGGGCCAGCTCGGGCTGGCCGGAGCTGCTCTTGAGGCTGAGCACGTACCGGCCCTCGTGGCCGAGCACCCGGGCGTTCTCGGCCGCACCGGCGATCGCGCCCTCGGACAGCCCGGCCAGCTCCTCGGCGGTGTCCACGACCAGCGCGGCGGCGCGGGTGGCGGCGTTCACGTTCTGCTGGAACGTCGTTCCCAGCGTGGCGAGTTCGGCGTTCAGCTCACGCAGCCGGTCCTGCTCGGCCGGGCCCAGCCGGGCACCGGAGCGGACGAACGCGGTGTACCAGCGCTCCAGCAGCCGCAGCGACTCCGGGTCCAGCCCCAGGGCGGCCCGGTCCTCGTACAGCGCCTCGATCCGGGCGAACAGCCGCCGGTCCAGGTGGATCGCGTCGTGGTGGGCCGCGAGCAGCGGGCTGACCTTCGCCTCCACCTCGTCCAGCAGCTCGGTGGTGTCGGAGGAGGACTGGTTGCGGAACACCGCGTCCACCCGGCGCAGCAGCTCACCGGAGCGCTCCAGGGCCACCAGGGTGTTCTCGAAGGTCGGCTCGGACCGGTCGTCGGTGATCGCCGCGATCTCGGCCAGCTGCTCGGCCGTTCCGCGCTCGTACGCGGGCAGGTAGTGCTCCTCCCGGATCTCGGCGTAGGGAGGCAGTTCGTAGACCAGGGGGCTGGCCGCGAAGAACGGGTTCTCGGTCATTCTGCCGACCCTACGCGGTGTCCTCCCGCGTGCCCATACACCCCAGGTCATCGTTGTCAGACCCACCCGTTAACGTCGACCGCGCGGACCCCCGGTCCGCACACCCGCGCCCCACCCGCACACCCGACCCGCACCCCCGGCCCACCGCAGCACCGCAGCACCGCAGCACCGCCAGGACGCGCCCCAGGAGAGGAGACACCCGCCGTGGCCCCCAGAACCGCCCTCGTGCCCGACCAGCACGGCCCCGGCGGCCGCCTCCAGCCGCTCGACGACGCCGGCCGGCCGCTCGGCCCGCCGGAGGCCGTCCGCGACCTCGCCGCGGCCGTCGCCGCCCTGGAGTCCGCCGCCCACCCGCGCTGGGTCTGGGCCGCCGCCGACTCCGGGTACGCCCCGCTGCTGCCCCGGCTGCCCGACCGGCTCGCCCGCTGCCACGACCTCCGGCTGGTCGAGGCGCTGCTGCTGGGCCACGAGGGCCGCTTCGGCGCGCCGCGCTCGCTCGGCGCCGCCTGGTCCCGGCTGCACGGCCGGCCCGTCCCGGAGGACCTGCCCGAACCCGGCCTGTCCGACGCGGACGACGGCCAGGACACCCTGTTCGCCCCCGACCGGCTGCAACTGCCGCCCGGCGCCGACCCACTGGCCGCCGTGGTGGCCGTGCACGCCGAGCAGCAGCGGCGGATCGCCGCCATCGCCGACCCGTCCGCCCGCCAGCGCTTCCGGCTGCTGGCCGCCGCCGAGTCGGCCGGCGCCCTGGTGGCCGCCGAGATCGCCCACGACGGCCTGCCCTGGCGCTCCGACGTCCACGACCGGCTGCTCACCGACCTGCTCGGCCCCCGCCCGGCCGTCCCCGGCACCCAGCCCCGGGTGCTCGCCGACCTCGCCGTCGAACTCCAACAGGCCCTCGGCGCCAAGCCGTTCAACCCCGACTCGCACACCCAGGTGCTGCGCGCCTTCGCCGAGGCCGGCATCCAGCTCGGCTCCACCCGCTCCTGGGAGCTCAAGGAGATCGACCACCCGGCCGCCCGGCTGCTGGTCCGCTACAAGGAGCTGGCCCGGATCCACGTCGCCCACGGCTGGGCCTGGCAGGACGCCTGGGCCCGCGGCGGCCGCTTCCGGCCCGAGTACGTGGTCGGCGGCGTGGTCTCCGGCCGCTGGGCCAGCCGCGGCGGCGGCGCCCTGCAGATCCCGCGCATCCTGCGCCGCGCCGTGGTCGCCGACCCGGGCTGGCTGCTGGTGGTCGCCGACGCCGCCCAGCTGGAGCCTCGGGTGCTCGCCGCGCTCTCCCAGGACGCCGGGCTGGCCCGCACCGCGGCCGGCGGCGACCTCTACGAGTCGCTCGCCGCCCAGGCCTTCCAGGGCGACCGCGACAAGGCCAAGCTCGGCCTGCTCGGTGCCATGTACGGGCAGACCAGCGGCGACATCGGCCCGCTGCTGAACACCCTGCGCCGGCGCTACCCGGCCGCGATGGGCTACGTCGAGGCGGCCGCCCGCACCGGTGAGGACGGCGGCGTGGTCACCTCCCGGCTGGGCCGGGTCTGCCCGCCGGCCTCCGCCGCCTTCCTCGACCTCACCGAGGCCGACGCGGGCGGCGAGACCGGCGGCCGCACCGCCCGCGCCCGCGGCCGGTTCACCCGCAACTTCGTCATCCAGGCCAGCGCCGCGGACTGGGCGCTCGCCCTGCTGGCGGCGCTGCGCCGACGGCTGGGCGAACTGCCCGTGCCCGGCCCGGCGGACCGCCCGCACCTGGTGTTCTTCCAGCACGACGAGGTGATCGTGCACACCCCGGCCAACCTGGCCGAGCAGGTGGCCGCCGCCGTCGCCGAGTCCGCCGACGAGGCCCGGCGGCTGGTCTTCGGCGACACCCCGGTGCGCTTCCCGCTCAGCACCGCGGTGGTGGACTGCTACGCCGACGCCAAGTGACCGCCGCTACAGCTTGCGGAAGGAACGCGCCTCCTCCGCCGCCGCGACCACCTCGGCCAGCCCCGCCCCGGTCGAGGCGGTGACGACGGCGGCCACCGCACCCTCCACGAACGGCGCGTCCACCAGCCGCACCCCCGGCCTGGGCTCGTCCTCCAGCACGGTCACCGCGGTCAGCACCGAACTGCCGAGGTCCGGCAGCACCACCACCCCGGCCCCGCCGTCCGCCTCCGCGACCGCCCCGGCGATCAGCTCGTAGCTGGTGCCGAGCCCGCCGTCCTCCGTCCCGGCCGCGACCACCACCCGCACACCGTCCGGGGCGAGTTCGCCGAGCAGCTCGCGCAGCCCCTCGGCCAACTTGGCACTGTGCGAAACCAGAACGATGCCCACCCGTCCACTCATGCGCCCGACCCTACGGCCCGCCCCACTGCTCCGGAAGGGTGAGCGGAACCGCGCGTGTCGCACCCCGTGCCCCGACCCCCCGTCTGGCGTAGCGTCGGCCCCAGGCTGTTGCGTCCACCCGCGGTCACCCAAGGGAGCGAAGTGAAGAAGCTGATCAACACCCCGGAGAGCGTCCTGGCGGACGCCCTGGCCGGAGTCGCCGCCGCCCACCCCGAGCTGGCGGTGGACATCCCCAACCGGGTGATCACCCGAGCCTCCCGCCCGGCCGGCCCCAAGGTCGCGTTGATCTCCGGCGGCGGCTCCGGCCACGAGCCGCTGCACGGCGGCTTCGTCGGCCCCGGCATGCTCGACGCCGCCTGCCCCGGCGAGGTGTTCACCTCCCCCGTCCCGGACCAGATGCTGGCCGCCGCGAAGGCCGTGGAGAACGGCTCCGGCGTCGTCTTCGTCGTCAAGAACTACACCGGCGACGTGCTGAACTTCGAGCTCGCCGCCGAACTCGCCGCCGAGGAGGGCCTGGAGGTCCGCACCGTCCTGGTCAACGACGACGTCGCGGTCGAGGACTCCACCTGGACAGCCGGCCGCCGCGGCACCGGCGCGACCGTCCTGGTCGAGAAGACGGCCGGGGCGCTCGCCGAACGCGGCGCCGCCCTGGACGAGGTCGCCGCCCTCGGCGAGCGGGTCAACGCCGCCTCCCGCTCCTTCGCGATCGCGCTCACCGCCGCCACCGTCCCGGCCGCCGGCAAGCCCGGCTTCGACCTGCCCGAGGACGAGATCGAGGTCGGCGTCGGCATCCACGGCGAGCCCGGCCGCCGCCGCGAGAAGCTCCGCCCCGCCCGCGAACTGGCCGCCGAGGTGGTCGAGACCATCCTCGCCGACCACCACCTGACCCCGGGCGACAAGGTGATCGCCCTGCTCAACGGCATGGGCGCGACCCCGCTGCTGGAGCTGTACGTGGTCTACGGCGAGGTCGCGGCCCGGCTCGCCGAGCACGGCATCACGGTGGCCCGCAGCCTGGTCGGCAACTACGTCACCAGCCTCGACATGGCGGGCTTCTCGCTCACCCTCACCAAGGCCGACCCCCAACTGCTGGACCTCTGGGACGCCCCCGTCGACACCCCCGCCCTCAAGCGCGCCTGAACGGAGCCGGCATGGACTTCGACACCACCCTCGCCGAGGCCTGGATCCGCGCGATCGCCGCGGCCGTCGAGCAGGAGGAGGCCCGACTCACCGACCTGGACTCGGCGATCGGCGACGGCGACCACGGCAGCAACCTCCACCGCGGCTTCACCGCCGCCCTCACCGCCCTGGACGGCCTCCGGCCCGACAGCCCCGGCGCCGTCCTCACCAAGACCGGCACCACCCTCATCTCCAAGGTCGGCGGCGCCTCCGGCCCCCTCTACGGCAAGGCCTTCCGCGCCATCGGCGCCGCCCTCCCCGGCCCCGCCGACCCCACCACCCTCGCCGAGGCCCTGGCCGCCGGCCTGGACGCGATCCGCATCCTCGGCAAGGCCACCCCCGGCGACAAAACCATCGTGGACGCCTGGACCCCCGCCGTAACCGCCCTCCGCACCGCCGCCGCCACCGGCGCCGACCTCCCCGAAGCCACCGCAGCCGCCGCCGAAGCCGCCGAACAAGGCGCCCTCGCCACCATCCCCCTCCGCGCCCGCAAGGGCCGCGCCTCCTACCTGGGCGACCGCAGCACCGGCCACCAGGACCCCGGAGCCACCTCCACCGCCCTCCTCTTCCGCACCCTCGCCCAAACCACCACCACCCACTAACCACCCCACGGGCGCCAAAACCCCACCCCACCCCACCCCACCCCACCCCACCCCACCCCACCCGCACCAACCCACCCCCCTCCACCACCCCCCTCCCCCCCACCCGCCCAGGCGAGAGGGACGCGCTGCGGGAGGGGGCGGTGGAGGGGGTGGGTGCGGAGAGGGGCGTGACGGGTGATTTTCAGACCGCCAACGGCGCCTGGCCATGTGCCCACAGAGTCGGCGGTCGGAAAATCATCCAGCCCCCGGAGCGCCCACCCCCGGAACCGCCCCCGGACCCACCCACCCTCCCGAAAGCCCACCCCCCACCCCAGCCCCGCGCAGCGGCCCCCCGTCAGTCCGTCCACGCAATCAGCAACAACAACGCGTCATCCCGCAACTCCCCACCCGCATGCGCCAGCAGATCCGCATACACCCGCCCCACCGCCGCCTCCAACTCCCCCGCCGAGCGCCCAGCTCCCCGCACCAGCGGCCCGACCCGCTCCGCCAACGGATAGAACTCCCCGCTCCTGCGGTGCCGCGCCTCGATCACCCCGTCCGTGTACAGCACCAGCACGTCCTCCGCCCCGAACGGCTGCCCCCAGGTGGTCGGCTCCCCCGCCGCCAGCCGCCCGAGGCCCAGCGGCACCCACGGGTCCGGCGCGTCGAGCACATGCGCGTGCCCGTCACCGTCGACCCGGATCGGCGCCACGTGCCCGTACTGGAGCAGCTCCATCTCCCCGGGCCGCCGGAACTCGGCGAACAGCGCCGTGGTGAACTCGCCGTCCGGCACGTGCCGCTCGACACTGGCCTCGATCCGCGAGGCGACCCCCCGCAGCCCGGCCTCGTCGTACGCGGCCTCGCGGAACGCGCCGAGCACCACCGCCGCGGTCTGGACGGCGGCCAGCCCCTTGCCCCGGACGTCCCCGACCGCGACCCGGGTGCCGTGCGGCGTCTCCAGCACCGAGTAGAGGTCTCCGCCGATCCGTGAGGCGTCCGCCGCGGACACGTACCGCACGGCGAGCCGCAGCGGCCCGACGGCCGGCCCGGGCAGCCGCAGCAGGGCCCGCTGGGCGGCCTCGGCGACGGAGCTGACCGCCGCGAAGGCGGCCGCGCGCCGCATCCGGATCTTGGCGACCCAGGCCGAGAACAGCGTCAGAACCAGATAGCTGACCATCGCACCGTAGAGGAAGCGGGCGTCGTTGATGTTGTCGACCTGGTCGTAGTGGCTGAGCCCGAAGACGGCGAGCAGCCCGAGCGCGCAGACGGCGAGCAGTTCGCCGGGCTTGAGGGTGAGCGCGGCGATGGCCGGGACGACGGTCATCAGCGGTGCGAGGTACCGGTCCTTGCCGGAGAGGAGGTCCGCGAGTGCGACCAGCAGGACGGCGAGCAGCGCCGGGGCGGCCCGCCACCGAAACGGCACGTCCTGGAGGTCGGCGGCCATCAGGGCGCCGCGCCGCCGGTCCGGTGACAGCCCGGCGTCAAAGGGGGCCGAGGGCGACTGGGCACGGCGGATCGGAAACACATATCGAACATAAGGGACGATCACGGCCCCGAACCACCCACCACCCTCACCCCCATCCACCTCACTCCCATCCACCCCATCCGTCCCTATTGCCCGATTTGTCATAAAGTTCAATGCGATCCGCGTCACCCACCCCGCCGGGAAATACCCCAGAGGGGTATGGTGTTCGAAGAGCTGGAGAGCAGGAGATCCAGCACCCGCACCGACCTCCAGGAGGCCCCGATGTCCAGCACCATCACCTACACCGTGTCCGGCATGAGCTGCGGCCACTGCGAGAAGGCGATCAGCGAGGAGCTGTCCGCGCTGACCGGTGTCACCGAGGTCGCCGCCGACGCCCAGGCCGGTACCGTAACGGTCTCCTCCGCCGTCCCGCTGGCGGAGGAGCAGGTCCGCGCCGCGATCGACGAGGCCGGCTACGAGCTGGTCGGCCCCGCCGCCTGAGCCACCCCGGTACGGCGGGGGCCCGCCCAGGCCCCCGCCACCACGTCCAAGGAGCCCTCCGCATGACCACCTCCGCCCCCGGCATCGGGGCACCGGGCCGGGTCGAGCTGTCGATCGGCGGGATGACCTGCGCCTCCTGCGCCGCCCGGATCGAGAAGAAGCTCAACCGGATGGACGGCGTCGAGGCCACGGTCAACTTCGCCACCGAGAAAGCCCGGGTCGACTTCGGCCCCGGCGTCACGGTCGAGGAGCTGATCGAGACCGTCGAGCGGACCGGCTACACCGCCGAGCTCCCACCGCCCCCGGCCCCCACCACCCCCGATCCCGGCTCCGACCCCGCACCCGGCGACCGCCACGCCCAGGCCGGCCACCCCGCCGCCGACCCGCTGCGCGAGCGCCTGCTGATCAGCGCCCTGCTCGGCATCCCCGTGGTGCTGCTCTCGATGGTCCCCGCCCTGCAGTTCACCGACTGGCAGTGGCTGGCCTTCGCCCTCACCGGCCCGGTCGTCTGCTACGGCGGCCTGCCCTTCCACCGCGCCGCCTGGACCAACCTCAAGCACGGTGCCGCGACCATGGACACCCTGGTCTCGCTCGGCACCCTGGCCGCCTTCGGCTGGTCCTGCTGGTCCCTCTTCCTGGGCCACGCCGGCCTGCCCGGCATGCACCACGCGTTCTCGCTCACGGTCGGCGACACCGACCCCGCCGCCAGCCTCTACCTGGAGACCGCGGCCGCCGTCACCGTGCTGATCCTGCTCGGCCGCCACCTCGAGGCCCGCGCCAAGCGCCGGGCCGGCGCGGCCCTGCGCGCCCTGCTGGACCTCGGCGCCAAGGACGTGACCGTGCTCCGGGGCGGACGCGAGGTCCGGCTGCCGGTGGAGCAACTGACCGTCGGCACCCGCTTCCTGGTCCGCCCCGGCGAGAAGGTCGCCACCGACGGCACGGTGGTCGAGGGCAGTTCCGCCGTGGACGCCTCGATGCTCACCGGCGAATCCGTCCCGGTCGAGGTCGGGGTCGGGGACGCCGTCACCGGCGCCACCGTCAACGCGGGCGGCCGGCTGGTGGTCGAGGCGACCAAGGTCGGCGCGGACACCCGGCTGGCCCGGATGGCCAAGCTGGTCGAGGAGGCCCAGAACGGCAAGGCCGCCGCCCAGCGCCTGGCCGACCGGATCTCCGCGGTCTTCGTCCCGGTGGTCATCCTGATCGCCCTGGCCACCCTGGTCGGCCGGCTGCTGGCCACCGACAGCCCCACCGCGGCGTTCACCTCCGCCGTGGCCGTGCTGATCATCGCCTGCCCGTGCGCCCTGGGCCTGGCCACCCCGACCGCCCTACTGGTCGGCACCGGCCGCGGCGCCCAGCTCGGCATCCTGATCAAGGGCCCCGAGGTGCTGGAGACCACCCGCAGGGTCGACACCGTCGTCCTGGACAAGACCGGCACCGTCACCACCGGCCGGATGACCCTGCTCGCCGTGCACACCGCCGAGGAGGTCACCGAGGCCGAGGTGCTCCGCCTGGCCGGCGCCCTGGAGCACGCCTCCGAGCACCCGATCGCCCGGGCGATCGCCGCCACCGCCGCCGACCGCCTCGGCGGGCTGCCGCCGGTCCGGGACTTCCGCAACCTGCCCGGCCGGGGCGTGCGGGGCGTCGTGGACGGCCGTACGGTCACGGCCGGGCGCGCGGCCGTGCTGGCGGGCCTCGCCCAGCCCCTGCCGCCCGCCCTGGCCCGCGCCGTGGCCGCCGCCGAGTCGGCCGGCCGCACCGCGGTCGCGGTCGGCTGGGACGGCGAGGCCCGGGCCGTCCTGGAGGTGGCGGACTCGCTCAGGCCGACCAGCGTCGAGGCCGTCACCAAGCTGCGGGCCCTGGGCCTGACCCCGGTGCTGCTGACCGGCGACAACCGCACGGTGGCGGAGGCGGTGGCCGCCGAGCTCGGCATCGCACCGCAGGACGTCATCGCCGAGGTGCTGCCCGAGGACAAGGTGGCGACGGTCCGCCGGCTCCAGGCCGAGGGCAGGGTCGTGGCGATGGTCGGCGACGGCGTCAACGACGCGGCCGCGCTCGCCCAGGCCGACCTGGGCCTGGCGATGGGCACCGGCACCGACGCCGCGATCGAGGCCGGCGACCTCACCCTGGTCCGCGGCGACCTGCGTGCCGCCGCGGACGCCGTCCGGCTCAGCCGCAGGACCCTCGCCACCATCCGGGGCAACCTCTGCTGGGCCTTCGGCTACAACGTCGCGGCGATCCCGCTGGCCGCCGCCGGACTGCTGAACCCGATGATCGCCGGGGCCGCGATGGCCTGCTCCTCGCTCTTCGTGGTCGGCAACAGCCTCCGGCTGCGCCGCTTCCGGGCCGCCTGAGCCCGCCCGGACGCCGGCCACCGGACGCCGGACAACGCGACGCGGGGCCCGGACCGAGGACGGTCCGGGCCCCGCGTCACATCTCAACGCCTCAACGCCCCAGCAGTTCCCCGCCGTTGCAGTGCAGGATCTCGCCGGTGATGAACCCGGCCTCCGGCGAGGCGAGGAAGGTGACCGCAGCCGCCACCTCCCCGGTCTCGCCGATCCGGCCGAGCAGCGTGCGCGCCGCCCGGCGGGCCACCTCGGCCTCGTCCAGCCGCGGCCCGAAGAACTCGGTGCCGGCCACCGTGCCCGGCGCGACGATGTTGGCGGTGATCCCCGAGGTGCCCAACTGCGCGGCCAGGAAGTGGTTCCAGGCGTGCAGCGAGGCCTTCGCCGCACCGTACGAGCCGGCCCCGCGCAGGGCGGCGATGGAGCTGATGGTGACGACCCGGCCGGAACCCGGGGTGAGCCGGTCCCGGATCGACTCGGTGAGCAGCACCACGGTCAGCACGTTGCGCTCGAAGTCGCCGCGCCAGCGCGCCAGCAGGGCGTGCGGCCCGCCGCCGACCACGGTCTCCCGGCTGCCGGCGTTGTTCACCAGCACGTCGATCCGCTGGGGCAGTTCCGCCAGCACGGCCTCCACGGCGTCCGGGTCGGCGAGGTCGCACACCAGCGGGGTGACGTTCGGCCCGAGGTCGATCGCGGCCTTCTCCAGGACGGCCCGGCGCCGACCGACGATCACCACGTGCTCGCCCGCCTCGGCGAACCGCCGCGCGACTTCGTACCCGATTCCCGTGCCACCGCCGGTGACGACGACGTTCCTGGACATCTGCGCACTCCCTCCCCAGTTCCGCCGTCGCGCGACGAGGGGGCGCGACGGTCCGTACCGGAATGCCACGATTCCTATCACGCTCGGTTGCCGTGACTGCGGGGAGGGTGACGTCTCGCCCGAGGGAAGGTGTGATATGGGCGCGGTACGAGGCGCCTACGGAGCGTGGCGAGAGGCAGCTCACACCCCCCGGGCGTAACTTCTCGCACCCTGATACGTCTTAGGTTGGTAGTGCGGCAGTTTTTCCGCTGGGCGGGGCACGATCAACGGCAATGTGTCCCCGCGCCGCCGGCGGGCTGTCGCCGACGGGGCTCCGGCGGGCCCCGGGAACGGTCGTCGAACTCTCGACGGCCTTCGCGCACGGCGCCGGGGTTGTGGCGGGCCAGGGACGCTTTGAGCGGCCGTCCCCGGTCGCGGCCGGCCCCGGAGTCGTGCGCCGTACGGTTCCGTCCCCGCCCGCAGGCCTTCCGGCCTGCGGGTGAGGACGCGAAGGGGCCCGGCCGCTCAGCAGCGGCCGGGCCCCTTTCGGTGCGGTGCGACGTCAGCGCTGGTCGAGCTCGACGTAGTCGCGGATCGCGGTGCCGGTGTAGATCTGGCGCGGGCGGCCGATCCGGCTGGTCGGGTCGTTGATCATCTCGTGCCAGTGGGCGATCCAGCCCGGCAGCCGGCCGAGGGCGAACAGCACGGTGAACATGCTGGTCGGGAAGCCCATGGCGCGGTAGATCAGGCCGGTGTAGAAGTCCACGTTCGGGTACAGCTTGCGCGAGATGAAGAAGTCGTCCTTGAGGGCGTGCTCCTCCAGCTTGAGCGCGATCTCCAGCAGCTCGTCGCTCTTGCCGAGCTGGCCGAGGACCTCGTGCGCCAGCAGCTTGACCTGCGCGGCGCGCGGGTCGAAGGCCTTGTAGACGCGGTGGCCGAAGCCCATCAGCTTGACGCCGGCTTCCTTGTTCTTCACCTTCGTGATGAACGCGTCGACGTCGCCGCCGTCCTTCTGGATGCTCTCCAGCATCTCCAGGACGGCCTGGTTGGCGCCGCCGTGCAGCGGGCCCCACAGCGCCGAGATGCCCGCCGAGATCGAGGCGAACAGGTTGGCGTGGCTGGAGCCGACCAGGCGCACGGTGGAGGTGGAGCAGTTCTGCTCGTGGTCCGCGTGCAGGATGAGCAGCTTGTCCAGGGCGTTGACGACGACCGGGTTGAGCTCGTAGTCCTCGGCGGGGACGGCGAAGGTCATCCGCAGGAAGTTCTCGACGTAGCTCAGGTCGTTGCGCGGGTAGACGAAGGGCTGGCCCATCGCCTTCTTGTACGCGTACGCGGCGATCGTCGGCAGCTTGGCCAGCAGGCGGACGGTCGACAGGTGGCGCTGGGCCGCGTCGAAGGGGTTGTGGCTCTCCGGGTAGAACGTGGAGAGCGCACCGACCACCGAGGACAGCATGGCCATCGGGTGGGCGTCCCGCGGGAAGCCCTGGAAGAAGCGCTTGACGTCCTCGTGCAGCAGCGTGTGCTGGGTGATCTCGCGGTTGAACTCCGCCAGCTGGTCCGCGTTGGGCAGTTCGCCGTTGATCAGGAGGTACGCGGTCTCGATGAAGCCGCCCTGTGCTGCGAGCTGCTCGATCGGGTAGCCGCGGTACCGCAGGATGCCGTTGTCGCCGTCCACGAAGGTGATCGCGGACTTGTACGCGGCGGTGTTACCGAAGCCGTTGTCCAGGGTGACCAGGCCGGTCTGCGGGAGCAGCTTCGAGATGTCGAAGCCGGAGTTGCCCGCAGTGCTCTCGACGACGGGGTACTCGTACTCGCCGTCCTGGTACCGCAGTACTACCGAGTTGTCGCTCACGTCTTCCTCACCGACGAAATGAATCCTCTTCCAAGGTGCCCTGACTGTCTCTACCATCCCCCATCCGGAGGACAGCCGCGCACCCGGGGTGGCCCGGAAGGGCCCGCCCCTACAAAACCTTCTGCCCCTGCCGGTACGAACCGGACAAGATCGGCACCACCCTAGGCTCTTCCGTAAATCTCTTCACGTCAAGAGAACATTAGAGGCAACCATCCTGTTGGATAATCATCCAGAAGCAAGTCGATGATCCAGCGCGGCGTGCCGCCGACCTGCACTGACGGCCCTCACAGCCTGCGCGATCGCCTTCCGTGACCCGACCAGCACCACGAGTTTCCTCGCCCTGGTCACAGCGGTGTAGAGCAGATTCCGCTGGAGCATCGTCCAAGCGGACATAGTGACCGGAATCACCACCACCGGGTACTCGCTGCCCTGCGAGCGGTGGATGGTCACCGCGTAGGCGTGGGCCAGCTCGTCCAGCTCGTCGAAGTCGTACGACACCTCCTCGTCCTCGTCGGTGAGCACCGTCAACCGCTGGTCGTCCACGCTGAGGGCGGTCACCACTCCCACTGTGCCGTTGAAGACCCCGTTCCGCCCCTTGTCGTAGTTGTTGCGGATCTGGGTGACCTTGTCCCCCACCCGGAAGGTCCGCCCGCCGAAACGCCGCTCCGCCAGACCCTCCCGGGCCGGCGTCACCGCCCCCTGCAACAGGGTGTTCAGGTTCCCCGCCCCCGCCGGGCCCCGGTGCATCGGCGCCAGCACCTGGACGTCCCGGCGCGGGTCGTAGCCGAACTTCTGCGGGATCCGACGGGCCACCACGTCCACCGTCAGACCGGCCGCCCGCTCGGTGTCGTCCTCCACGAACAGGAAGAAGTCCGCCAGACCCTCCGTCAACGGCGGCTTCCCCTCGTTGATCCGGTGCGCGTTGGTCACCACGCCCGACTGCTGCGCCTGCCGGAAGATCCGGGTCAGCCGCACCGAGGGGATCGGCCCGTCCTCGGCCAGCAGATCCCGCAGCACCTCGCCGGCCCCCACCGAGGGCAGCTGGTCCACGTCCCCCACGAACAGCAGGTGGGCGCCCGGCGGCACCGCCTTGACCAGCTTGTTCGCCAGGATCAGATCCAGCATCGAGGCCTCGTCCACCACCACCAGGTCCGCGTCCAACGGCCGGTCCCGGTCGTACGCGGCGTCACCGCCCGGCTTCAGCTCCAGCAGTCGGTGCACCGTCGAGGCCTCCGCCCCGGTCAGCTCCGCCAGCCGCTTGGCCGCCCGCCCGGTCGGCGCCGCCAGCACCACCTTCGCCCGCTTGGCCAGCGCCATCGTCACGATCGACTTCACCGTGAACGACTTGCCGCAGCCCGGACCACCCGTCAGCACCGCGACCTTCTCGGTCAGCGCCAGCCGCACCGACTGCTCCTGCTCCGGCGCCAGCGCCGCCCCGGTCCGCCGGGCCAGCCACTCCAGCGCCACCGGCCAGTCCACGTCCGCCGACCACGGCAGCCGGTCGGAGTCCGAACGCAGCAGCCGCAACAGCTGGTTGGCCAGCGAGATCTCCGCCCGGTGGAACGGCACCAGGTACACCGCGGTGATCGGCTCGCCCGCCTCCCCCGGCACCGTCTCGCGCACCACCCCCTCCGCCGCGACCAGCTCCGCCAGGCAGTCGATCACCAGCCCCACGTCCACCTGCAACAGCTTCACGCCGTCCGCGATCAGCCGCTCCTCCGGCAGGTAGCAGTGCCCCTGGTCGGTGCTCTGCGACAGCGCGTACTGCAGGCCCGCCTTCACCCGCTCCGGACTGTCGTGCGGGATGCCCACCGCCTGGGCGATCCGGTCCGCCGTCAGGAAGCCGATCCCCCAGACGTCCGAGGCCAGCTTGTACGGCTCGTTGCGGACCACCCCGATCGAGGCGTCCCCGTACTGCTTGTAGATCCGCACCGCCAGCGAGGTCGACACCCCGACCCCCTGGAGGAAGACCATCACCTCCTTGATGGCCTTCTGCTCCTCCCAGGCCGCGGCGATCTTCTTGGTCCGCTTCGGCCCCAGCCCCGGCACCTCGATCAGCCGGCCCGGCTCGTTCTCGATCACCTCCAGGGTGTCCACCCCGAAGCGCTCGACGATCCGCTCGGCGAACCGCGGCCCGATCCCCTTGATCAGCCCCGACCCCAGGTACCGCTGGATGCCCTGGACCGTCGCGGGCAGCACCGTGGTGTAGTTCTCCACCATGAACTGCCGCCCGTACTGCGGGTGCGAGCCCCACCGCCCGTGCAGCCGCAGCGACTCCCCGACCTGCGCCCCCAACAGCGCGCCCACCACCGTCAGCAGGTCGTTCCCGCCCCGGCCGGTGTCCACCCGGGCCACCGTGTAGCCGGTCTCCTCATTGGCGTAGGTGATCCGCTCCAGCACGCCCTCGACCTGCGCGAGCTGGCGGGGCACCTCCTGCCCCGACTGCGCCTGCTTGCCCACCGGAGCCCCCTTCGACCGGTACGGGTGGACCATTCCGTTACGCACCGTACCGCCCCGCGCGGACAGCTCCGGACCGCCCGCCGGACCCACCGTGCACCGCCCCGACCGAGGTGCCAGGCTGAAAGGGTCCAGGGGGTCGTCGACCGCGCCCGCGCCCGTACGGGACCCGTCCGAGGAGCAGTGCCGCCATGCTCAACACCGACTTCCGCCCCGGTGCCCCCAACTGGCTCGACCTGGGCAGCCCCGACACCCGGGCCTCCGTCGACTTCTACTCCACCCTGTTCGGCTGGACCTTCGACTCGGCCGGCCCCGAAGCCGGCGGCTACGGCTTCTTCCAGCTCGACGGCCGCACCGTCGCCGCCCTCGGCCCGCTCACCGAGGAGGGCGCACTCCCCGCCTGGACCCTCTACTTCGCCACCGAGGACGCCGACCGCACCACCGACCTGGTCCAACAGGCGGGCGGGCGCGTCCGGTTCACCCCCTTCGACGTCTTCACCGCGGGCCGGATGGCCGGCTACACCGACCCGACCGGCGCCGACTTCGCGGTCTGGCAGCCGCACCACACCCGCGGCCTGGACGTCGTCAACGAGCAGGTCAGCCTCTGCTGGGCCGAGTGCTACAGCGTCGACGCGGAACGGGCCAAGGCCTTCTACCGCACGGTCTTCGGCTGGCAGGAACAGGACGTCCCGCTCGGCGAGGCGCTCTACACCGTGCTCACCCCGGTCGGCGGCGGCACCGACGACGCACACGGCGGGATCCTCCAACTCAGCCCCGAGCACACCGCCCGCGGCACCGGCTCGCACTGGCTCCCCTACTTCGAGGTCCCCAACGTGGACGCCAGCCTCGCCATCGCCGACCGGCTCGGCGCGAAGGTCCGGATCCCGGCCATGGACCTCCACGGGGTCGGCCGGCTCGCCCAGCTGCTGGACCCGCACGGCGCCGTCTTCGCCGTCATCACCAGCGCCGGGCCCGGGGAGTGACCCGGCATCGGACCGTGGTGGGTCGTAGCGGGCCCTGGAGGCACGCTACGGGCGTAGATCGGACCCGCCGGATCCTCTGGAGCCTCCTTATCCTCTGATCATGACTGAAACGGCTGTTCTGACGATCCGACGGGCCGGCGAGGGCGATCTGCCGGCGATCGTGGCCATGCTCGCGGACGACCCGCTGGGCGCCACCCGCGAGAGCCCCGACGACCTCACCCCCTACCGCACCGCCTTCACCCGCATCGACCACGACCCGCACCAGCACCTGGTCGTCGCCGAACGCGCCGGCCGCGTCGTCGGCACCCTCCAGCTCACGGTGATCCCGGGCCTCTCCCGGGCCGGCTCCACCCGCACGATCATCGAGGCCGTCCGCATCCACGCCGAGGAACGCGGCAGCGGACTCGGCACCGAACTGATCGAGTGGGCCGTCGAGCGCTCCCGCGAACTCGGCGCCGACCTCGTCCAACTCACCTCGGACGCGACCCGCACGGATGCGCACCGGTTCTACGAGCGACTCGGCTTCACGGCCTCGCACATCGGATTCAAGCGGAAGCTCTGAAATCCTCCCCGGAAATGCGAAAAGGCCCACCCGGTAACCCGGGTGGGCCTTCTCTGAATGATTGTTCGGCGGCGTCCTACTCTCCCACAGGGTCCCCCCTGCAGTACCATC